>NZ_JBFRDZ010000001.1:0-718761 GCF_052114025.1 Allobosea sp. RAF48 | reverse complement strand
CTTCAAGAACCTGATCGCCGGCGAGTGGGCCGGCGGGGCCAATGCCTCGCGCAACATCAATCCCTCCAACACCAACGACGTGGTCGGCGAATACGTCCAGGGCTCGGTCGAGGACCTCAACAGCGCCGTGGCCGCCGCCAAGGCCGCGTTYCCGGCCTGGAGCCGYACGACGCCGCAGGAGCGCTACGACATCCTGAAGAAGGCCTCGGACGAGATCCTCGCCCGCAAGGACGAGCTCGGCCGCCTGCTCTCGCGCGARGAGGGCAAGACGCTSGCSGARGGCATCGGCGAGGCGACCCGCGCCGGCCAGGTCTTCGCCTTCTTCGCCGGCGAATGCCTGCGGCTGGGCGGCGAGATGATCCCCTCGGTGCGCCCCGGCGTCGGCGTCGAGGTGACGCGCGAGCCGCTCGGCATCATCGGCATGATCACGCCCTGGAACTTCCCGATCGCGATCCCGGCCTGGAAGATCGCCCCGGCGCTCGCCTGGGGCAACTGCGTCGTCCTSAAGCCGGCCGACCTCGTGCCCGGCTCSGCCTGGGCGCTGGTCGACATCCTCCAGCGCGCCGGCCTGCCCAAGGGCGCGCTCAACCTCGTGATGGGCCGCGGCTCGGTCGTCGGCCAGGCGCTGCTCGAGCACARGGACGTCACCGCCATCTCCTTCACCGGCTCGGTCGCGACCGGCCGCAAGGTCGCGGCCGCCTGCATCGCCTCCAACCCGATGAAGAAGGTCCAGCTCGAGATGGGCGGCAAGAACCCGCTCGTCGTGCTCGATGACGCCGACCTCAAGGTTGCCGTCGAGGTCGCGGTCAACGGCGCCTTCTTCTCGACCGGCCAGCGCTGCACGGCGTCCTCGCGCCTGATCGTCCAGGCCGGCATCCAYGACAGGTTCGTCGAGGCCTGCATCGAGCGCCTCAAGAGCGTCGTCGTCGACGACGCGCTGAAGGCCGGCACCCATATCGGCCCGGTCGTCGACCAGAGCCAGCTCGACCAGGACCTGAAATAYATCCAGATCGCCAAGGACGAGGGCGGCAAGCTGGTCTTCGGCGGCGAGCTGCTGAAGCGCGACACCCCCGGCTTCTACCTCGCCCCGGCGCTGTTCACCGAGACCACCAACGCCATGCGCATCTCGCGCGAGGAGGTCTTCGGCCCGGTCGCCAACATCGTCCGCGTCAAGGACTACGAGGAAGCGCTCAGCCTCGCCAACGACACCGAGTTCGGCCTTTCGTCGGGCATCTGCACGACCTCGCTGAAGCACGCCACGCATTTCAAGCGCAACAGCGAGGCCGGCATGGTGATGGTCAACCTGCCGACGGCGGGCGTCGATTATCACGTGCCCTTCGGCGGCCGGAAAGGCTCCAGCTACGGCCCGCGCGAACAGGGCGCCTACGCCAAGGAGTTCTACACAACCGTCAAGACCGCCTATACGCTGGCCTGATCGCCTCGGAACCGATGAAGATTTGAGGGCCGCGCCAGAAGGCGCGGCCCTCGTCGTTCAGAAGCCTTCCAGGACGATCTTGCCTTTGGCGCGGTTGCTTTCGATCAGGGCATGCGCCCGCTTGAGATTGCTCGCGTTGATCGTGCCAAAATGCTCGGCCAGCGTCGTGCGGATCTGGCCGGCATCGACAAGCCGCGAGACCTCCGCCAGCAGCTTGCCCTGCTCGCCCATGTCCGCGGTCTTGAACAGCGAGCGCGTGAACATCAGCTCCCAGTGCAGCGACAGGCTCTTGCGCTTCAGCGGATTGGCATCGAGCGTCTTCGGATCGTCGATCAGGCCGAACCGCCCCTGTGGCGCCATCAGTTCGACGATACCCTCCAGATGAGTGTCGCTATGCGTCGTCGAGAAAACGAAGGCCGGCGCGCCGATGCCGAGCGCCGCGACCTGCGCCGGCAACGGCTTGGTATGGTCGATCACATGATGCGCGCCGAGTTCCTGCGCCCAGGCGCGGGTTTCAGGCCGTGAGGCGGTGGCGATCACCGTGACATCGCTGAGCTGGCGCGCGAGCTGGATCGCGATCGAGCCGACGCCGCCCGCGCCGCCGATGATGAGCAGGGCATGCGCCGCGCCGGGCACGGGCTTGCGGATGTCGAGCCGGTCGAACAGCATTTCCCAGGCGGTGATCGCGGTCAGCGGCAGGGCGGCGGCTTCGGCGAAGCCGAGGCTCCTCGGCTTGGGCCCAACGATACGCTCGTCGACGAGATGGAATTCCGCATTCGAGCCCGGCCGGTCGATCGCCCCGGCATAGAACACGGCATCGCCCGGCTTGAAGCCGGTCACCTCCGGCCCCACCGCCTTGACGATGCCCGCCGCGTCCCAGCCGAGCACGCTCGTCTGGCCTTCCGCCGGCTGGCTACGCACCCGGATCTTGGTGTCGACCGGATTGACCGAGATGGCCTTGACCTCGACCAGCAGGTCGCGCCCGGTCGCGACGGGCTCGGGCAGATCGATGTCGATCAGGCTGGTTTCGGCTGCGATGGGCAGTGACTGGCGATATCCGACGGCGCGCATGGCGTCTCTCCTGCATTGCGATGGAGTCGAGATGCGGATAACTGTCGATTGGCGCAAGAACGCACAATTTCAGCCTATAGTGTCGAAAAGGGTACTGTAATGCCGCCGCGTTTCAAGGAGCCCTATTGCTCCGCCGCTTGCCCGGTCGAAGCGACGCTGGGGCTGATCGGCGGCAAATGGAAAGGCATCGCGCTCTATCATCTGATGGGCGGAACGCTGCGCTTCAACGAGATCCGTCGACGGGTTCCGGGTGTGACCCAGCGCATGCTGACCACGCAGCTGCGCGAGCTGGAGGCGGACGGGCTGATCGTCCGTGTGGTCTACCCGGAAGTGCCGCCGCGCGTCGAATACAGCCTCTCGGCCAAGGGCCGCACGCTGGAACCGGTCATTCTGGCGCTGAAGGCCTGGGGCGAGGCGCACGCCCATGCGCCGCAACCTCGATCGGCCGCTCAGGCTGCCTGAAAGGCTCAGCCGACCGGGATGACGTCCACCGCGACACTGATCTTCTGCGTGCCGGGGCCGATCACCACGCCGTCGAGCGGGGACACGTCGGCGTAATCGCGCCCGATGGCGGTGACGATATGGTCGTCGGCAACGATCAGGTCGTTGGTCGGGTCAAGCCCGACCCAGCCGGTTTCCGGGCCGCACCAGACCAGGACCCAGGCATGGCTGGCGTCGGAGCCTTCGAGACGCTTCTCGCCGGGCGGCGGGATGGTGCGGATATAGCCGCTGACATAGGCGGCCGGCAGCCCGAGGCCCCGCAAACCACCGATCATGATATGGGCGAAGTCCTGGCAGACGCCGTGGCGCTGGGCGAAGGCCTCGGCGATGGGCGTGGTGACCTCAGTCGCCTCCGGATCATAGGTGAAGTCGCGCCGGATGCGCGCCATCAGCTCGCTGGCCGCTTCGAGCACCGGTCGCCTCGCGCCGAAGCTTTCGGCCGCATAGGCGATAACGGCCGCGACGGGGGGGACGAGCCGGCTCGGATAGAGGTGATGCGCTGGTGAATCCGGGGCAAGGCTGTTCGACGCCAGCGCGAGCTGTGCGACCTCCTCCCAGTTCCGGGTCAGGCCGGCATGGGGCGGGGTCTGCCGGTGCACCTCGATCCGGGCCCGCATCTCCACCTTCAGCTCGCGATGCGGCTTGGTGATCGTGATCGTGGTCATCCGGTTGCCGAAGAAGCAGATGCCGTCGCCGCGCTCGGCCGGCCGCGGCGAGATCGAGAGCTCGGCCTTGCGCACGATCTGGCCGGGGCCGTCATGCGGCAGGAGCCGCAGGATGCAGCGGGAGAAAGGCACCTGCCGGCTATAGCCATAGGTGGTGACATGGCGCAGTTCGTAGATCACGCGATGCCCGTCATCCGCGAGCCTTCCGGGCCGCTGTTCTGGAGAAAATAGCGGTCGGCGATCGCGCTGGAGACGCCCATCAGCAATTGCTCGAACAGCAGGATGCTGGTGCGGTCGAGCCGGCTGGCCTCGGTCGTGCGGCAATCGGCGGCCAGCCGCAACACCAGCCGGCGCGGCGCTTCCAGCATGCCGTCGTCGGAGAGCGCGGGCAGGGCGGCGATCTCGGCGTCGAGCCGTTCGATCTGGAAGGCGACCGAGCGGGGATTGTAGGGATCGAGCATCACCAGATCGAGCACCGGCTGCAGGCTGGCGCCGAGCAGGTAGCGCGAGCGGTAGGTGATCTGCGAATCCGTCAGGTCGAGCAGGGCGTCGAGGCTGTCGCCGGAGGCGTGACTGTCGGCGAATTGCCGGGCGAAGCGGCAGGTCGCGACGCCGCGCTCCAGGCGCCGGCCGATGTCGAGGAAGCGCCAGCCCGCGCCGCGGACCATGTTTTCCTGGCTCAGGCCCGAGAAGGCGGCGAGCGTCTTCAGCGCCCGGTCGGCGCTTTCGTAGGTCTCGCCTTCGCTCGGCTTGCGCCCTTCCTCAGGTACCAGCTGGCGCTGCAGGTCGCTGAACAGGCGCCAGGCATCGACCGAAAGGCGCTCGCGGATCACCGAAGCCGTGCGTCGGGCCTCCCGGATCGAGGCGGCCGCAGAACCGTAATCGTCCAGGCTGAAGAGCGCGGCGCGCGCCTGCGCCGCCGGATCCTTGTGCCCGGTGCCGCCGGGGGCGGCCCCCCAGGCGACAAGCATGCCCGCGAGCTGGCGGAGCGTGTCGCCGTGTCCCGGCGCTGGGTCCGGATCGATCAGCCGGCCGAGCAGGGCCCGTACCAGCCGCAGCGTCGCCTCGCCGCGCTCCAGATAGCGGCCGAGCCAGAACAAATTGTCGGCGGCGCGGCTCGGCAGCGTGCCGGTCACGCGCCGGATGCTGGTGCGGTCCGGCGTCGGCAGCAGGCTGAGCTGGGCAACCGGCTCCTCCGAGGTAATCCAGACATCGCTGGAGCGCACCCCGTTGCGCAGGCTGACCGCGCGTGCGTCGGGCTCGTCGGAGATGCGGCAGAAGCCGCCGGGCATCACCGCCCAGCCGTCGGGTGTCGCCGCGGCGAAGACGCGCAGCGTCATCGGATGCGGTTCAAGACGCCCGTTCTGGAAGACCGGCATGGTCGAGAGCCGCACCACTTCCTGCCCGACATAGTCCATGCCGCGCGCCTCGATGCGCCGACGTAGCGCCTCCCGCTCGGCCGGAGGTAGTTCGCCAGCCACGATCGGTGCCGTGTCCAGCCCGCCGCCGGCGCTGCGGAAGGCCGGCGCCACGCTCATCTCCTCGAGCCGGTCGAGGACGACCTCGCGCTCCGGCTGCTGGCCGCACCACCAGGTCGCGACGTTCGGCAGGATCAGTTCCTCGCCGGTGAGCTGCTCGGCCAAAGCCGGCATGAAACCCATCAGAGCGCGGGCCTCGACCACGCCGGAGCCGAGACCATTGGCGACATGGACATGGCCTTGGCGGACAGCCTCGACCAGCCCGGCCACGCCCAGCGCCGAGCCCGCATTGAGTTCGAGCGGGTCTGTGAAGTCGCCGTCGATCCGCCGCCAGATCACATCGGCGCGCTTGAGGCCGGCGATGGTGCGAACATGGACGCGGCCCTCCCGCATCAGCAGGTCGCCGCCCTCGACCAGCAGGAAGCCGAGATAGCGCGCGAGATAGGCCTGCTCGAAATAGCTCTCGTTGAGCGGGCCGGGGGTGAGCAGGCAGATGCGCGGCTCGACCCGCTTGGAGCGCGCCACGAGCCCGGCGCGGAAGCTCTGGAAGAAGGCCGCGAGCCGTTCGATGTTCATGCTGCGGAACATGTCCGGGAAGGCGCGGGCGAGCGCCAGCCGGTTCTCCAGCGCGTAGCCGGTGCCGGACGGCGCCTGGGTCCGATCCTGCAGCACCCACCAGCGCCCATCCGGGCCGCGGCCGAGATCGGCAGCGTAGAGCTGGAGCGTGCCCCCGCCCGGCGCGCCATGGAGCGGGCGCAGGTAGTCGGGGCTGCCGGCGACGACCGCGGCCGGGAGAAGCCCCTTGGCGATCAGCTCGCCCGGTCCGTAGATGTCGTCGAGCAACGTCGACAGGATCTCGGCGCGCTGCGTGACGCCGGCCGCGATCACCTGCCATTCCGCCTCGGGAATGACGAGCGGCACATGCGACAGTGGCCAGGAGCGCTCGCCGAAGCCCGGATCGTTGGCATCGATGTCGCCATGGACGCGATAGGACACGCCGGTGTCCCGAACATGCCGGTCGGCCAGCCCGAAGCGCTGCGAGAGCTCGCCCGGCGTCAGCGCGCACCATTCCGACAGGAACGGCTCCCAATGGGGCCTGACTTCGCCGGCCTCGTCGATGAACTCGTCGAAGGCCCCGGGCAGGGGGCGATAGCCGGCGAGCAGCGCGGCGCGTCGGTCTGCCCTGCTGCGTCCCGATCGGGTGCGGCCTTGCACTGCCATTCGCCTTGTCAGACCCCGGCTTGGCGCCTCAGATCCAGCGTGAGCGGAAATTCGGCGCTGCGCTCTTCCGGCGGAATCGCCAGAGCGCCCGGACTATGACCGATCGCTTCGAAACGCGCGAGCCGTCTTGCTTCCGCTTCATAGGAATTGACCGGGGGTGTCTCGTAATTGCGACCGCCGGGATGGGCGACGTGGTAGACGCAGCCGCCGAGCGAGCGGCCGGACCAGAGGTCGACGATATCGAAGGTCAGCGGCGCATGGACCGGAATCGTCGGATGGAGGCCGGAAGACGGCTGCCAGGCCTTGAAGCGCACGGCCGCGATCGCTTCGCCGGAGGTGCCCGTCTGTGTCATGGGCAGCCGCCTGCCGTTGCAGGTGATCAGGTGGCGGCCGGGAACGAAGCCCTTCGCCTTGACCTGCAGACGTTCCACCGAGGAATCGACGTAGCGCACCGTGCCGCCGATCGCCCCCTCCTCGCCGAGCACATGCCAGGGCTCCAGCGCCTGCCGGATCTCGATCTCGACGCCGCCATGCGCGACCTTGCCGAAGAAGGGGAAACGGAACTCCGCCTGCGCCTCGAACCAGACCGGATCGAAGGCATAGCCAGCGCGTTGGAGGTCGGCGAGCACCTCGCGAAAATCCTGCCAGACCAGTTCCGGCAGCATGAAGCGGTCGTGCAGGGCGGTGCCCCAGCGCACCAGCTTGCCTGCCTGCGGCTCGCGCCAGAACCACGCGATCAGCGCCCTCAGCAGCAATTGCTGCGCCAGCGACATCCGCGAATCCGGCGGCATCTCGAAGCCGCGGAACTCCAGCAGCCCGAGCCGTCCGGTCGGCCCATCCGGCGAATAGAGCTTGTCGATACAGATCTCGGTGCGGTGCGTGTTGCCGGAGACATCGACCAGCAGGTTGCGGAACAGCCTATCGACCAGCCAGAGCGGAATCGGCGCTTCGTCCGGTTTCGGCACCTGCGCCAGTGCGATCTCCAGCTCGTAGAGCTGGTCCTGCCGGGCTTCGTCGATGCGCGGCGCCTGACTGGTCGGGCCGATGAACAGCCCGGAGAACAGGTAGGACAGGGACGGGTGCCTGTTCCAGTAGAGCACGATGCTCTTCAACAAGTCCGGCCGGCGCAGGAAGGGCGAATCCGCAGGCGTCACGCCGCCGAGCACCACATGGTTGCCGCCGCCTGTGCCGGTATGGCGTCCGTCGACCATGAATTTCTCGGCGCAGAGCCGGGCCTGTCTCGCCTCCTCGTAGACGCCCTGCGTGATCGCCACTGCCTCGCGCCAATCGGCCGCGGGATGGATGTTGACCTCGATCACGCCGGGGTCGGGCGTGACCTTGATGACGCTGAGCCGCGGATCGACGGGCGGCGCATAGCCCTCGATATGGACGGGCAGGCCCGTCTCTTCGGCGGCAGCTTCGATTGAGGCGACAAGATCGAGGTAATCCTCCAGCCGCTCGACCGGCGGCAGGAAGACGCAGAGCACATTGTCGCGGATTTCGAGGCTGAGCGCCGTGCGCACATGCTCGCCGCCGATCTCCTGCTCGGTGCGCTGCTGGGCTGTACCTGCCACGCCGGGATCGACCTGGACGGACATCTGCGGCGGCGCTCCGAAGCTGGTCGGGGCCGCCGGCGCCGGTGGGCTTCCGGCGCCCGGCGCCGGCGCGGCCTGCGTGACGCCGGCCGGCGGCAGCGGCCCGCGCGGCTCCATCGGATCCTGCGGATGGATATGCGGGTATTCGGCCTTCGGTATGTCGGGAAGGGAACCGAGCGGTAATCGGTAGCCGACCGGTGAATCGCCGGGAACGAGGAACAACTTGCCGCGCCGCAACCGCCATTTCTCCGAGCGCCAGCGCCGGTCGTTGGCCGCCGCCTGCCAGCGCTGCACGGGGATGACGAAGCCGCGGGGATGGCCGAGACCGAGCTGGAAGACCTGCGCCATCCGCGCCCGCTCCTCGGGATCGGAGAGGCGGGAATCGAGCGGGTCGACGTTGTCGGGAAGCTGCGCCTCTTTCAGCAGCCAGTGACCGGTGTCCTCATAGGCCGGGATAACGTAGTCGGCGCCGAGGCCGAGATTGTCCGAAAGCTCCCTCGCCAACGCCTCGGCATCCTGGACGGTGGCGCCGGCTTCGAGCTCGCGGTCGCCGCCGGTCCTGGCGCCGGGCTCGCGCGCGATCAGGTCGGGATTGCGCCAGATCGGTTGCCCATCCCGGCGCCAGTAGAGAGCAAAGGCCCAGCGCGGCAGGCTCTCGCCAGGATACCATTTGCCCTGCCCGTAATGCAGCATTCCGCCCGGCGCGAAGCGTTCGCGCAGGCGCCGGATCAGCACGTCGGCGCGCTCGCGCTTGGTCGGTCCGACGGCGGCAATGTTCCATTCCGCGCCTGTCTGGTCGTCGATCGAGACGAAGGTCGGCTCGCCGCCCATGGTGAGCCGCACGTCCTGCGCCTGCAGATCGGCCTCGACCTTGTCGCCGAGCGCATCGAGCGCCTGCCAGGATTCATCCGAGAAGGGCAGGGTGATGCGCGGCACCTCGTGCACCCGCGTCACGCTCATCTGGAAGTCGAAAGTCGTCTCGGCATAGCTCGCCACACCCGAGACCGGCGCGGCCGAGCGATAATGCGCCGTCGCCGCCAGCGGCAGGTGGCCCTCTCCGGTGAGAAGCCCGGAGGTCGGGTCGAGACCAACCCAGCCTGCGCCGGGAATATAGACCTCGGCCCAGGCGTGAAGGTCGGTGAAATCCTTGTCGGTGCCGCGGGGGCCCTCCAGCGGGTCGACGTCGGCCTTCATCTGGACCAGGTAGCCGGAGACGAAGCGCGCGGCGAGGCCGAGATGCCGGAGCGCCTGGACCAGCAGCCAGCTCGTGTCGCGGCAGGAGCCGGACCCGATCGAGAGCGTATGCTCCGGCTCCTGCACGCCGGGCTCCATGCGGATGCCATAGGCGATGCGTTGCTGCAGGCGGGCGTTGATGTCGACGATGAAGTTGACGGTGTTGACCGGCTCCTTCGGCAGCTCCGCGAGGAAGGCTTCGAGCAGCGGCCCGGCCGGCTCCGTCACCAGATAGGGTGCGAGCTCGGCGCGCTGCTCCGGCGTGTAGGCGAAGGGAAAGATCTCGGCCTCCGCTTCGACGAAGAAGTCGAAGGGATTGATCACCGACAGCTCGGTGACGACATCGACCTCGATGCGGAATTCCCTGACGGGCTCGGGGAAGACGAAGCGCGCCAGCCAGTTGCCGGCCGGGTCCTGCTGCCAGTTCACGAAATGCTGGGCCGGCGTCACCTTCAGCGAATAGCTGTTGATCGCCGCCCGGCAATGCGGCGCAGGCCGCAGGCGGATGATCTGCGGCCCGAGCGTGACCGGGCGATCATAGGAATAGTGGGTGACGTGGTTCAGCGCGGCGATGATGGCCAAGGTTCGGCTCCCCGTGACGCTGGCAAAGGCGGAATCCGCCCACCGGGTCAGGTTAGCGAGCCGGCACGCGCGCGCAAGGCGGCCGGTGGGCAGGGTGGCGGCAGGCCGCAGAACCTCTGCCCAAGAGATGTGCATAATGGCGTGCGGATGGCCTGCGGTCGGCTGGACAGCCGCGCCGGACTGGTTGCAGATAGCGCGCAAGGGGCCATCGATGGCTCCAGAGACACGAACAATGGGGAATTCGATGCGTCACGTAGCCAAGTTGATGGCGGCTTCGGCCTTTGCAGCCCTGATGTCGACAACGGTCGCCTTCGCGCAGACGCCGAAGGATACGATCGTCATGGCCAAGCAGATCGACGACATCATCACGCTCGACCCGGCCGAGGCTTTCGAATTCTCGGGTGTCGAGGTTGTCGCGAACGTCTACGACAAGCTGATCAACGTCGATATCGCCAACAACAACGCGCTGGTGCCGGATCTCGCCGAGAGCTGGACCGTCAGCCCCGACAGCCTGACCTACACCTTCAAGCTGCGCAAAGGCGTCAAGTTCCACTCCGGCAACCCGCTGACCGCTGCCGACGTGGTCTACTCGATCCAGCGTGCGGTGACGCTGAACAAGTCGCCGGGCTTCATCCTGCGCCAGTTCGGTTTCGTCGCCGAGAACGTGCTCGAGAAGGTCAAGGCTGTCGACGAGAACACCGTCCAGATCACTGTCTCCAAGCCCTTCGCGCCGACCTTCTTCTACAACTGCCTGACCTCCGGCGTCGCTTCGATCGTCGATTCCAAGCTGGTCAAGGCGAATGAGAAGGACGGCGACTGGGGCAATGCCTGGCTGAAGCTCAATTCCGCCGGCTCCGGTGCCTACAAGGTCCGTGCCTACCGCCCGAACGAGCAGTACACGCTCGACGCGAATGAGAGCTGGTACAAGGGCGCGCCGAAGAGCAAGCGCGTCGTCGTGCGCCATGTCGCCGAGCCGGCCTCGCAGCGTCTCCTCGTCGAGAAGGGCGACGCCGATATCGCGCGCAACCTCTCCAAGGATCAGCTCGCGGCGGTCAAGGGCAACGACGCGATCAAGATCGTCCAGGGCGACAAGGGCTACATCCTCTATCTCGGCCTGAACCAGAAGAACCCGAACCTCGCCAAGCCCGAGGTGCGGGAAGCGCTGAAGCTGCTGGTCGATTACGCCTCGATCGAGAAGAACATCCTCGAAGGCACCTACAAGGGCCATGAATCCTTCCTGCCGCAGGGTTTCCTCGGCGCGATCTCGGACAAGCCCTACCAGCTCAACGTAGCCAAGGCGAAGGAACTGCTCGCCAAGGCAGGCCTCGCCAACGGCTTCACCGTCACCATGGACACCCGTTCGGTTGCGCCGATCACCGATATCGCCCAGGCGATCCAGGCAACCTGGGCCCAGGCTGGCGTCAAGCTCGAGATCATCCCGGGCGACGGCAAGCAGACCCTGACCAAGTACCGCGCCCGCACCCACGACATCTATATCGGCCAGTGGGGCCCGGACTATCTCGACCCGCACACCAATGCCGAAACCTTCGCCATCAACGAGGACAATGGCGAGGATGCGAAGTCGAAGACGCTGGCCTGGCGCAATGCCTGGGATATCCCGGCAATGACCAAGGTCACGCAGGGCGCGGTGCTGGAAGCCGACGCCGCCAAACGCAAGGCGACCTATGAGACGCTGCAGCGCGAGCATCAGAAGATCTCGCCCTTCGTCATCATGTTCCAGCAGATCGAGGTCTCGGCCGAGCGCAAGAACGTGAATGGCTGGGTCATCGGACCGAGCTCGGACACCAACCGCTACGCGACCATCGTCAAGAACTGAGGTTCGTGACGCAGGAGACCCGCCCCGGCCCCCGGCCTCGGGCGGGTCTTTGCGTTGCCGCAGAGTACGCCCCGGCGCAACCGGCGCCCAGGCAGGAGACATCCTTGCCCATGTCGATCAGAAACGGAGGCGAGTCATGACGGCCGTGATGCAAGCGCCTGCGCGCAAGAGCGCATCGCCGGGGAGGCTCGGTCGCTGGGGCCGCGCCCTCTCGCGCGAGCTGACGACCGTGGTGATCACCATGTTCGGCCTGCTGCTCGTCACCTTCTTCATCGCCCGGGTCATTCCGATCGATCCGGTGCTCGCCGTCGTTGGCGACAATGCCCGTCCCGAGACCTATGAAGCGGCGCGCATCGAGCTCGGCCTCGACAAGCCGCTCTGGCAGCAATTCGCGATCTATATCGGCAAGGTCTTCACCGGGAATCTTGGCACCTCCGTGCTGACCTCGAACCCGGTCACCGAAGACATCAAGCGCGTCTTTCCGGCGACGCTCGAGCTCGCAACGCTGGGCACGCTGATCGGCGTCCTGATCGGCGTTCCGCTCGGCATCCTCGCCGCCGTCAATCAGGGCCGCTGGCAGGATCAGGTCGCCCGCGTTGTCGGCCTCGTCGGCTATTCCGTGCCGGTCTTCTGGATCGGCCTCATGGCGCTGCTGCTGTTCTACGCCAAGCTGGGCTGGGTTTCCGGGCCGGGGCGCATCTCGGTGGTCTGGCAGGACATCGTCACCACCCGCACCGGCATCATCATGCTGGACGCCGCGCTAGAAGGCGAATGGGAGGCGTTCTGGGACGCCTTCTCGCATCTCATCCTGCCGGCGCTGGTCCTCGGTCTGCTTTCCGTCGCCTATATAAGCCGCATGACGCGCAGCTTCATGATCAGCGAGCTGCAGCAGCAATACGTCATCGCGGCCCGCGTGAAGGGCGTCTCGGAAACCGCCGTCATCTGGCGCCACGCCCTGCGCAACGCCGCGGTGCCGCTCTTCACCGTGATCGCGCTCTCCTACATGCATCTGCTCGAAGGCTCGGTGTTGACCGAGACGATCTTCGCCTGGCCGGGGCTCGGCCGCTATCTCACGAACGCGCTGCTCAACGCCGACATGAACGCCGTGCTCGGCGGCACGCTGGTGGTCGGCGTCGTCTTCATCGCGGTTAACCTGCTGACCGACATCATCGGCCGGCTGGCCGATCCGCGCGTGCGCTGAGGAGGCGGACATGAGTGACACCTCCTCCGCCGGCCTGCATGCCTGGCTGATCAGCGATTCCCCGGCATCGCGCCGCCAGGCCCGCCTCGGCCAGCTTTACCGGCAATGGCTCGCCTTCAGGCGCAATCCGATGGCGGTGGCGGGCCTCGCCATCATCGTCCTGCTGCTGCTGGTCGCCGCCTTCGCGCCGCTGATCGCGCCGTTCGACCCGCTTGCGCAGGCGCTCGACAAGCGGCTGCTGCCGCCGTCGGCAACCAACTGGTTCGGCACCGACGCGCTCGGGCGCGACATCTTCAGCCGCATCGTCTACGGTACGCGCATCACGCTGGTCATCGTGCTGTTGGTCGTGGTGACCGTCGGCCCCTTCGGCCTGCTGATCGGCGCGGTCTCCGGCTATTTCGGCGGCTGGGTCGACCGGCTCCTGATGCGCATCACCGACGTCTTCCTCGCCTTCCCGCGCCTCGTGCTGGCGCTGGCCTTCGTCGCTGCGCTGGGGCCGGGCATCGTCAACGCCATCATCGCCATCGCGATCACGACCTGGCCGCCCTATGCCCGCGTCGCCCGCGCCGAGACCATGGTGATCCGCAACCAGGATTACATCGAGGCGATGCGCCTGCAGGGTGCCTCGCGCGCCCGCATCATCTGGAAGCACGTCGTGCCGATGTGCATGCCCTCGCTGATCGTGCGCACCACCTTCGACATGGCCGGCATCATCCTGACCGCCGCGGGCCTCGGCTTCCTCGGCCTCGGCGCGCAGCCGCCGATGCCGGAATGGGGTGCGATGATCTCGGCCGGGCGCGAGCAGATCTTCGACCAGTGGTGGGTCGCGACCTTCCCGGGCCTCGCCATCTGCGTCGTCGCGCTCGGCTTCAACCTGCTCGGCGATGGGCTGCGTGACGTCATGGATGCGAGGTGAGGCGATGCAGGCCTTTACGAATAAAGCCGAGCAGCCTCTTCTCGAGGTCGACAATCTCAAGGTCGATTTCCACACCCCGACCGGCATCGTGCGCGCCGTGCGGGGCCTGTCCTTCACGCTGGGGCGGGAGCGCCTGGGCATCGTCGGCGAGTCCGGCTCCGGCAAGTCGATGACCGGCCGTGCCATCCTCGACCTGATCCCGCATCCCGGCGTCGTCAGCGCCGATGGCATGCGCTTCCGCGGCCAGGACCTGACGACGATGGACAAGGGCGTGCGGCGCAAGCTGCGTGGCCGCCACATCTCCATGGTGATGCAGGATCCGAAGTTCTCGCTGAACCCGGTCGAGACGGTCGGCAGCCAGATCGCCGAGGCTTATCGCATCCACCGCAAGGCCGGTACCCGTGAGGCGCGCGAGCGCAGCCTCTCCATGCTGGAAGCGGTGCAGATCCGCGATCCCGCCCGCGTCTACGACCTCTATCCGCACGAGGTCTCGGGCGGCATGGGCCAGCGCGTCATGATCGCGATGATGCTGATCGCCGAGCCCGAGATCCTGATCGCCGACGAGCCGACCTCGGCGCTCGACGTCACCGTCCAGCTGCAGATCCTGAAGATCCTCGACGATCTCGTCACCGAGCGCGGCATGGGGCTGATCTTCATCAGCCACGACCTGCATCTGGTGCAGTCCTTCTGCGACCGCGTCATCGTCATGTACGGCGGCAAGGTGATGGAGACGTTGCCGGCGGCCGAGCTCGCCGACCCCTCCGCGCGCAGCCGCCGCCATCCCTATACGCTCGGCCTGCTCGAATGCCTTCCGGACCTCGACCATCCCCGGGCGAAGCTCTCCACCCTCAACCGCGACCCGGCCTGGCTGGCATGACGAACGCTGCGATCTCCGTCGACAAGCTCAACGTGTCCTTCGGCGACTCCCATGTCGTGAAGGATCTCTCCTTCGAGGTGCGCAAGGGCGAGAGCTACGGCCTCGTAGGCGAGTCGGGCTCCGGCAAGTCGACCGTGCTGCGCGTGCTCTCCGGCCTCAACCGCGACTGGAGCGGTGCCGTCTCCATCGAGGGTGCCGTGCAGCCCAAGGTCCGGGACAAGGCCTTCTACCGCAATGTCCAGATGGTCTTTCAGGACCCCTACGGCTCGCTTCACCCCAAGAAGACCGTGGATGACACCCTTGCGGAGCCGTTGGCGATCCACGGTGCCCGTGATGCCGAAGCGCGCATCGGCAAGGCCCTCTCCGATGTCGGCCTGCCCGCCTCCTTCCGCTTCCGCTATCCGCATCAGCTCTCGGGCGGCCAGCGCCAGCGCGTCGCCATCGCACGCGCCCTCGTGCTCGAACCCTCGATTCTGCTGCTCGACGAGCCAACTTCGGCGCTCGACGTCTCGATCCAGGCGGAGGTGCTGAACCTGCTCGCAGCGCTCAGGCAGGAGCGGAAGCTGACCTATATCCTCGTCAGCCATGACCTCGCCGTGGTCGGGCATATGTGCGAGCGGCTGCTCGTCATGCAGTTCGGCCGTGCCGTCGAGGAAATGACCGTCGAAACGCTGGCGGCGCGCCAGCCACAGACGGTCTATGCGCAGCAATTGCTGGCGGCGAGCGCGGGCTTCCGGCGCGCGGGCTGAGCGGTAGGGGTAGCGGCCCTGCGCCGTTCCCTCTTTGCAGCGCGGCAAAACCGTCTCACTCTGGTCGTAGCCTTGCGCTAAAAGCTGCGCGTCCGGCCGAACCTCGGCCGGGCGGCAGGGCTCACGCCGGTCGTTTGAAACCGGCACCGCCTTACGGAGTTTCAGTCCCATGGACGCTATCGTCGACAACGCGCTTCGACCCGAGACTGCCCCCGAGCGGACGCCGGTTCCGCCCTTCGATCTGGTGATCTTTGGAGCCGGCGGCGATCTTGCCCTGCGCAAGCTCTTCCCGGCGCTCGCCCAGCGTAACCGCGATGGTGTCCTGCCGGAGGAAAGCCGCATCCTCGCCGTCGTCCGCAAGGAGGAGGATGTCGAGGGGCTGCCGAAGCAGATCGCCAGGCGCCTGGATGAGGAGGGCATCCCGAAGGATCAGGTCGAGCCCTTCCTGCGGCGCCTGACGATGGTGATGCTCGATGCGGTCCAGCCCGAGACCTACAAGGCGCTGAAGCAGGCCCTGGGCGAGAGCGAGCGCGTCCGCTCCTTCTATCTCTCGACCCCGCCCGACCTCTTCATCCCGATCTGCGAGAACCTGGCCAAGGCGGATATTCTGACGCCGACCTCGCGCGTCATCCTGGAGAAGCCGCTCGGCCGCGATCTCGCTTCGGCGCAGCAGATCAACGATGCCGTCGCGCGCATCCTGCCCGAGAGCCGCACCTACCGGATCGACCATTATCTCGGCAAGGAGACGGTGCAGAACCTGCTCGTCCTGCGCTTCGCCAACACGCTGTTCGAACGGTCATGGTCGAGTCGTGACATCGACCATGTCCAGATCACCGTCGCCGAGACGGTCGGCCTCGAAAGTCGTGCCGGCTATTACGACAAGGCCGGGCATATGCGCGACATGGTGCAGAACCATCTCATGCAGCTGCTCACCCTCTTCGCCATCGAGCCGCCGAACATGCTCGAGGCCGGCGCGGTTCGGGAGGAGAAGATCAAGGTGTTGAAGGCGCTGCGCCCCATCGTCGGCCCCGACGTGCAGCGCTACACTGTGCGCGGCCAGTACGGGCCGGGCCAGATCGACGGCCAGCGCGTTCGCGGTTATGCCGAGGAACTCGGCCATGGCTCGAACACCGAGACCTTCGTCGCCATCCGTTGCGAGGTCGACAACTGGCGCTGGGCCGGTGTGCCGATCTATCTGCGCACCGGCAAGCGCATGGCGCAGCGCTATTCCGAGATCGCCGTCACCTTCAAGCCGGTGCCGCATTCGATCTTCGGCAACGGCACCTGCGACCGGCTCGACGCCAACCGCCTCTTCATCCGCCTGCAGCCGAACGACGGCGTCCAGCTCCAGCTGATGATGAAGGTGCCGGGCTCCGGCCGGCTCAAGATCGTGCCGCGCCAGCTCGATCTGCGCTATTCGACCGCCTTCGACGAGCGCACGCCGGACGCCTATGAGCGCCTGCTGACCGATGTGATCCGCGGCGACCAGACGCTGTTCATGCATCGCGACGAGGTCGAGCAGGCCTGGGGCTGGGTCGATCCGATCATATCCGGCTGGCAGGACTACTATCCGCATCCCCATCGCTACGCCGCCGGCTCCTGGGGACCGTCACAGGCGATCGGCCTGATCGAGCGCGACGGCCGCTCCTGGGCCGATCCGGATTTCGTCTGATGCCGGCCGGCCCGCTCGCCTGGCACCGCTTCGCCACACTGGCCGATGCCTCGGAGGCCTTGGCCGAGACCGTCGCGCTGCGGCTGACGGAACTGCTCGCCGAGAAGGGCAGGGCGCTGCTGGCCGTGCCCGGCGGCACGACGCCGGCGCGCTTTCTCACAGCGCTCGGTCAGCGCGATCTACCATGGGAGAAGGTTACGCTGCTGCCGACGGACGAACGTTTCGTCGCGGCCGACGACAGCGCTTCGAACGAGCGCATGATCCGCGCGCAATTCGCGCCGCTCGCGGAGGGGCGTGCCGATTTCCTGTCCTTCCACGGTCATGGCAGCGACATCGAGGCGGCCGCGGCCCTGCTGTGCGCGGAGCTGGCAGCGCTTCCGCCGCTCGATCTGCTGGTCAGCGGCATGGGAGCGGATGGGCACATTGCCTCGCTCTTCCCCGGCGCTGAAACCACCTTCGATACGGTGCCGGACAGCGGCATCGTCGTGGCCCAGCCGCCGGGCCTGCCGCCACGACTGTCGCTTTCGCCGGTGCGCCTGCGCGATGCGGGCTGGGCGAGCCTGCTCGTCTCAGGCGGCGCGAAGGAGGCGGTCCTGAAAGAGGCAGCCGCCCGCGAGACGCCGCTGCCGGTCGATATGCTGCTCCGCCGGGAGCAGGGGCTCGACGTCTACTGGGCTAAGGAGTAGAGCCCGGTTATCCGTTCAAATCGTTTGAAAGATGAGGCCATGGACGAGACTGTCGCGATTGCCCGGCTGAAGAGCTGCGGCGTGATCCCCGTCGTCGTGATCGAGGATGCCTCGCGCGCGGTCGATCTCGCCCATGCGCTCGTCGCTGGCGGTGTTGATGTCGTCGAGGTCACACTGCGCCGCCCGGCTGCGATGGAAGCGCTCGCAGCCATCGCGAAATCAGTGCCGAAGGCGCTCCCCGTGGCCGGTACGGTGGTTACGCCCGCTCAGGTCGCGCAGGTCAAGGACGCAGGCGCCCAGGCCGTGGTCAGCCCCGGTTTCAGCGAGAGCGTCGATGAGGCGCTGCGCAAGGCGGGCCTGCCCTGGTTGCCGGGCGTTGCCACGGCGTCGGACTGCATGCGGGCCGTCGCGGCCGGGCGCAACACCGCCAAGTTCTTCCCCGCCGAGCAGGCGGGCGGGCCGCCGGCGCTGAAGGCGCTCTCCGGTCCGTTCCCGCAGATGAGCTTCTGCCCCACCGGCGGCGTCGGCCTGAAGAACCTCGGCGACTACCTCGCCTTGCCGCAGGTGATCTGCGTCGGCGGCTCCTGGCTCGTTCCGGCCGACGCGATTGCGGCCGGCGACTGGAACCGCATCACCACGCTGGCGCGCGAGGCGAAGGAAGCCTTCCTGAAGGCGCGTGCCTGACTTCGCCTCACGCGCGTAGGCCGTGCGTCATTCTCGGGCGGAGCGAAGCGCAGGCCCGAGAATCTCTGGCAGGATACGGCGCCGCAGCCTCTTTCGGCATGAGATGCTCGGGGCAAGCCCGAGCATGACGCGCCCTACGCCAGTTTCTCCCGCACCATCTCCGCGATCGCGAGCGAGCTCGTCAGGCCCGGACTTTCGATGCCGAGCAGATTGACCAGCTCGGCGACGCCATGGACTTCCGGCCCGTCGATACGGAAGTCCGGCATCGGCTCGGTCGGACCGTGCAGCTTCGGCCGGATGCCGGCGTAGTCGGCGACCAGTGCACCGTCAGGAAGGGCTGGCCAGTAGGTTCGGATCGCGGCGTAGAACTTCTCCGCGCGCGCCGGATCGACGACCAGATCCTGATCGCTTTCAACCCATTCGACATCGGGCCCGAATTTGACGCGCCCGCCCATGTCGATCGTGGCGTGGATACCGAGGCCAGCGGCTTCCGGTACCGGATAGACGAGGTGGCTGAAGGGCTGTTTGCCGGTCAGGGCGAAATAGTTGCCCTTCGCGTAGTGCTGCACCGGCACATGCTCGGCGGGGAAGTCCGCGAGCAGGCCGAGCAGCCTTGGCGCACCGTGCCCGGCCGAATTGACCACCGTGCGGACAGTGTAGGTCGCAGGATCGGCGCCGCCGAAATCGACGCTGAACCCGTCCGCCCCGTGCCGCCAGCCGGTGATCGGCGTGTTGAGCGCGAGCGAACCGCCGGCCGCCTCGCACTCGCCAAGCAGCGAGAGCATCAGTGCATGGCTGTCGACCACTCCGGTCTCGGGCGAGAGAAGGGCGATCTCGCAGCGCACCTCCGGCTCCATCGCCTTCGCCTCGGCGCCGGAGAGCCAGCGCAGCGAGTCGACGCCCGAGGCCTGGGCGCGGGCCATGATCGTTTCCAGCGCCGGTTTCTGTGCTTCGGAGGTGGCGACGATCAGCTTGCCGCAGGCCTTGTGCGGCAGGCCGCGCCCTTCCAGATAGCGGTAGAGCTTCTTGCGGCCTTCGACGCAGACGCGCGCCTTCAGCGAGCCGGGCGGATAGTAGATCCCGGCGTGGATGACCTCGGAGTTGCGCGCCGAGGTCTGGGTGCCGATGCCTTCGGCCGCTTCGGCGATGACGACCTCGCGCCCGGCGAGCGCCAGTTCGCGGGCTACCGCGAGGCCGACGACGCCGGCCCCGATCACCAGGCAATCGATGTCGCTCATCGCGTGGTCGTCAGGCCGCGCGCGGCGGCATGGCGATCTCGATGAGGCTCGTCCAGTAGTTCACGCCGACGGGGATCGCCGCGTCGTTGAACTCATAGGCCGGATGATGCAGGCCCGCCGAGTCGCCGTTGCCGATGTTGATAAAGGCGCCCGGGCGCTCCTCCAGCATATAGGAGAAGTCTTCCGAGCCCATGGTTGGCGGGATATCGGTCTTGATCGCTTCCGAGCCGAAGATTTCCTTGGTCACGCTGGTGACGAAGTCGGTCTGGCCGGCATGGTTGAAGGTGACGGGATAGCCGAGATGGTATTCCAGCTCGTACTTCATGCCGAAGGCCTTCATCACGCCGTCGACGATCTCAGTGATGCGCTTCTGCGCAAGCTCGCGAATCTTCGGCGTCAGCGTGCGGACAGAGCCCTTGATCTCCGCGGTCTGCGGAATGACGTTGAAGGCCTCGCCGGCATTGAGTGCGGTCACGGAGACGACGATCGACTCGAGCGGGTCGGCATTGCGCGAGGCGACAGTCTGCAGAGCGCTGACCAGCGCGCAGGAGGCGACGATCGGGTCGTTGACGTTGTGCGGCGCCGCCGCATGTCCGCCCTTGCCTTCGATCTTGATGTGGATGCGGTCGGCGGCGGCCATGGCCGGCCCCTTGGCGATCTCGAAGCGGCCGACCGGGATGCCCGGCTTGTTGTGCATGCCGTAGACTTCCTGGATGCCGAAGCGGGTGATGAGTCCGTCATCGATCATCGCCTTGGCGCCGGCGCCACCTTCTTCGGCGGGCTGGAAGATCAGCACGGCGGTGCCGTCGAAGTCGCGGGTCTGGGTCAGATACTTCGCGGCGCCCAGCAGCATGGCGGTGTGGCCGTCATGGCCGCAGGCGTGCATCTTGCCGGGAATGGTCGAGCGATGTTCGAGATTGGTCTCCTCATGGATCGGCAGCGCGTCCATGTCGGCGCGCATGGCGATCACCTTGCCGGAATCCTGGCCCTTGCCCTTGATGATGCCGACGACGCCGGTCTGGCCGATGCCCGTCACCACCTCGTCGACGCCCCATTCCCTGAGCTTTTCGGCCACGAGACCCGCGGTCCGGTGAACGTCGTACATCAGTTCGGGGTGGCGATGGATGTCGCGGCGGATCGCGGTGATTTCGGGGGTCAGCGCCGCGATGAGGTCGGTTTTGGGCATCGTATCCTCTGAGATGACATGGGGCGACCGCGCAGAAAGCGGGTGCCGTACGGCACGCTAGCCCAGCCCCGGCCCACCTGTCCAAGCCGGCAGCGCGCAGGGGGTTGGCTTTGGCGGAATGGCGGGCAGGCCGGGAAGATGAACGCCGCCTTGACCAAAGGCAGTGAGCGATCTGGATTACGTCTGTGAAATAGTCCGGAAAGGCCGCAGCCATGATTTGGCCTTCCTTGACGAATAGCGGAGGCGTCCTTCGCTCAGGCCATCGAGAATATCTGGCCTGATCCTTTTCGTTTCCCCTTACATGTCTGGTAGATGATGCGTCGCTTGTCGTTGCTTGCGTTTGTTTTTGGTTTCTTGCCTTCAGTCGCTCTGGCTGACATCGCTCCTGAGAAAATCTCCTTTCAGCCGCAGGTCAAAGGCCTGGGCTGCCTGAAGTCCGAGACGAAGGCGATGATCGCCGAACTCGTCGCCAAGATCGGTCCGATCCAGATCACCTCGACCTGCGGCGGCCGCCATGCGCGGCACTCGCAGCACTACAGCGGCAAGGCGGTCGACTTCCGGCCGCTGGCGGCCTCGCCGCGCAAGGCTGCGGCCGCCGCGCGTGCGCTCGCCAATGTCGGCGGCGTCGGCACCTATTCGAACGGCCTCGTTCATGCCGACGTGGGCGAGCGCGAGATCTCCTGGTACGGCCAAAAGCGCAGCCGCTACGCTTATGCCAGCAAGCGCAGCCGCTATGCCAGGCTAGCGCGTAACAGCAACTGATCGAGCCTTCCGTCGCCCTCAGCGGGCGGTGATGTTGAGCGGATGCCGATAGACCAGATCGTTCGGATCGGGTCTATCGGCGCGCGTATCGCACACCGCTCCGAGGCGTTCCGCCACCGCGATCGATGCGGTGTTGCCCGGCGCCACATAGCTCACCAAGCTGGAAAGCTTCAGGTTCCGTGTCGCCCAATCCCGCAAGGCACGGGCAGCCTCGCTGGCATAGCCATGGCCCTCCTGGCCGTCATAGAGCAGCCAGCCGAGTTCCTTCTCGGGGAAGAGCGGGCCGTCATTGATGCCGACCTGCCCGATGCAGGCACCGGTCGACTGAAGCTCGATCATCAGCGCGCCGTGCCCGAACAGCGGCCAGCAGGCGATGTCGTGGCAGAAGATCCCCCAGGCCTGCCGCGTCGAATAGGGGCCGCCCACTCCCGTCGAGCGAGGCGACGCCAGAAACGCGGCATAGGCGGGAAAATCCGACTTCGCCATCGGCCGCAATGTAAGGCGTTGGGTCCGCAGTGTCGGAACGGAATGGTCGCTCATGCGCGGTTTCTAGAGCCGCGCCGTCGCCGAGGCTAGATCGCGAATTCGCCGCGCCAGCGGGCGATGTCGTCCAGAGCCACGTTCGATCCGCAGAGCACGAGGCAGACGCGTTCGCCGGACCCGAAGGCCTCCCTGCGCGTCATGGCAGCCGCGACCACGCAGGCCGCGGCGGGCTCCACCAGCACGCGCTCGTTCTGCAGCACCCAGACCAGTTCGCGAACGGCCTCCGCATCCGGCACCACGAGGATTTCCTCAAGGAACTGCCGGGCAGCCGCGATGGTGCGCTCCGTCGCGAAGGGCGCGCCCAGCGTGCGCGCGATCGAGGTGGGGCGGATCGGAACCGGCTGGCCGGCCGCAAGCGCCTGCGTCATCGTCGTTGCGCCCTCGGTCTCGACGCCGTGCAGCCGCACGGCTGGGTCGAGCCCCTTCAGCGCCGCGCCGACCCCGGCCGAGAAGCCGCCGCCCCCGATCGAGATGAAGACATGGTCGAGCCGCCCTCCGGCATCGGCGGCGAGTTCCAGGCCGAGCGTACCATGGCCGGCAATGATCGCCGGGTCGTCATAGGAATGGACATGGACCATTCCCTGCGCGGCATAGTCCTCGGCCTTGGCAAAGGCGGCGATCGAATCGTCGCAGAGTTCGACCTCTCCACCCGCCTGCTGCGTCAGATGGATATTGAGCGCGGGCGTCGCCTTGGGCATCAGGACGAGGGCGCGGGCACCCATGGCGCGGGCGACGAGCGATACCGCGATGGCATGATTCCCGCCAGAGACGGTGACGACGCCGCGCTTCAATTCGGCTTCGCTCAGGCCCATCAGCTTGTTGAAGCAGCCGCGCACCTTGAAGGAGCCGCCGAGCTGCAGGCCTTCGAGCTTCACCCAGGTCTCGACCCCCAACCGCTCGGACAGGCCGGCGCTGTAATAGGTCGGCGTGCGGCGGACCTTGCCGGCGATGCGCCCGGCTGCGGCCTGGATATCGGTAAGGGTGACGTCGAACGGCATGGGTGCCTTCTGTCCTCTGCCCGCTGCGCGGCGGGCTTCTAGGCCGCACGAGAGCGCGTCAGGCGCAAGGCCGTCAAGCACCGGGGAGGCGCGCTACGCCTCCTCGCCGATATCCGGCACGGGGGAGACGTCAGTCCGCCGGCGGCTCGCCCGCCTTGGGGCGCGAGCGGCCGGTCGAGCGCATCGGCAGCGGCACGGCGGGCCTGTCGGTGCGGTACTGGCCGCGGGCGATGGCGCCGAACAGGAGCACCACGGCGGTCAACGTCATCAGCCACCACGGCAGCAGTGGCGCGAAGCCGAAAACCGCGAGCGCGAAAGCGGTGGTGAAGGCGCCGACGCCGCCGGCCGCGAGCGCGCCCGGCATGCGGCCGGCGGCGCGGATGGCGAAATACAGGCAAGCGGCAGCGGCGGCGGCGCCGACGAGACCCAGCTCGTACCAGGTCTCGAACAGCAGAGTGGCGGGCGCCGGCTGCGGCAACATGCCCCTGAGTTGGTCGCGAACCACGGTGTCGAGCCCGTGCCCGGTGACGAGTTCGATCGGCGACTGCCGAATGACGTCGGCCCAGATCGAGAGCATCTGCGCGAAATCGTCGGCGCTGTCCGGCAACGCCGAAACCAACGGCGCGAGCAGGAAGGGCAGGACGGGGGCGAACAGCATCAGCCCGGCGACGATGGTGGCGATCACCTGCGCAGCGCGCTGGCGGCTGGCGGTGACGGCGCCGAAGGCGACTGCGCCAAAGAGCATCGCGACGGTTTCGCCGTCGTCGAACCGCGTCAGTGCCAGCAGTGCCACGACGAGGGCGAGCCCGAGGGCGCTCATCCCGCGCTCGCGCGAGAGGAGCCAGGCGAGAGCCGGCCAGGCGGTGATCAGGATGATCGAGACGCCGCGCTCGACAGCGCCGGGCGGTGTTTCCGCGTGCCGCAGGGCCGCGATGATGATCAGTCCGAGCGCGAACATACCGGCGGTGCCGGTGCCGAGGGGGGAAAGGTTGAGATTCGAGGAGCGCATCCGCTCCGGAAGTGCCGACAGGCCGGCGAAGCCGAGCACGACGGCGAGCATCAGGTTTCCGGCCTTTTCGGCGGCCGATGTGGGGAAGGGGCTCCAGACCAGCGAGAGCAGCGCCCAGGCGACGAGGCCGAGCAGGATCAGTCCCGGTCGGCTGAAAACGGACTCCTTGAGGGAGCCGACGAATTTGGCGGGTTCCTCGATCAGCATCGCAATGATCAGCAATGCGATGCCGATCGGCACGAGGACGACCGCGGCGCGGCGTGAGACCAATGCGGCCAGCGGCAGGACGAGCGCGAGCGTGCCGAAGCCGATGCGCCGCAGCAGCAGCGCGGCATCGGTGGCCGGGTCGAGCGGAGCTTGAGCGTTGTGGCGGATCATGCGTTCCGGCGGGGTAACGGGCGGCGGCCCGCCCGGTTGCCCGAAACGAACCGATGCCACCCTAGCGAGAGTACGGGCGCACGACTGTAGGTGCGGCGCAACACTGTCGCGGCATCTCTCATGCGGAGAATAAACCTGCGCTGCCGGTGCCTCTGGCGCGAGGGGAGCGTTCGTGAGAGGAATCCCGCATGACCATGCTGGCTGCCATTCCCTATACGAGCGGTTTCCCGATCGACGCCTTCATGCAGGGCGTGGCCACGCAGTTGAAGCGGCGCGGCCTCCGGCTTGGCGGCGTGGTTCAGCATAATGATGCCGCCTGCGACGATCGCTGCATGGCGATGTCGCTGGAAGATCTCGGCAGCGGCCATCGCTTCCCGATCAGCCAGGATCTCGGCGCGGGTGCCGCGGGCTGCCATCTCGATGCAGCCGGCCTCGCCGCGGCCGCGGCGGTTTTCGCCGGTGCGCTGGCAGAGCGCGTCGATCTCGTCATGGTCAACAAGTTTGGCAAGCAGGAGGCTCTGGGCGAGGGGCTGCGCGAGGAGATCGCGAATACCGTGATGGCGGGCCTGCCCGTGCTGATCGCGGTGCGCCGTGATTTCCTGCCGGCCTGGCGCGATTTCGCCGGAGACGAGTGGGTTGAACTGGACGCCCACATGGCGGCGGTGGAGCGCTGGGTCGGTGAGGCGACCCGGCTTGCGGCCTGACGCTGCCGTGACACAGCTTCTCGGCTCGCTGGCATGAGGGTCGCGATGCCGCCTCCAACGCTCGGCCTCGTTCTTGCGGGCGGCCTCGCCCGTCGCATGGGCGGCGGCGACAAGCCGCTCAAGCAGCTCGCCGGTAGACCGATCCTCGCCCATGTGATCGAGCGGCTTCGCGAGCAGTGCGACGGCCTTGTCCTCAACGCCAATGGCGATCCGGCGCGCTTTGCACTCTTCGGGTTGCCGGTTGTCGCCGATACGGTGCCGGACTTCGCCGGTCCGCTTGCCGGCATCCTCGCCGGGCTTGATTGGCTGGCCGAGCACCGGCCGGAAACGGCATGGCTGCTGAGCGTCCCGGCCGATACGCCCTTCATTCCGAACGATCTCGTCCAGCGTCTGCATGAAGCGCGGATCGCGGCCCAGCTTCCGTTGGCCTGCGCCGCCTCGGCCCGGCAGGCGCATCATGCCATCGGCCTCTGGCCGGTCTCGCTGCGGCAGGATTTGCGGCAGGCACTGGCAGCCGGCGAGCGGAAGATCAGCCGTTGGACGCAGGAGCATGGCGTCGCCGTCGCGGAATGGGCTGCGGAACCTGTCGATCCCTTCTTCAACGTCAACACGCCGAACGACCTAGGCGAGGCGCAGCGTCTCGCCGGATTATCGGCCTAGCCATCGCGGCGGCCGTCAGCGTTCCAGCAAGGCCTTCAGCGCCGCGAGATCCCGCGCCACCATGCCCGCATCGGCCGCCATCTCGTCGTCGGACATGCCGTCGCGCTGAAACAGCGTGAAGACGACCTCGGCGCCGTCGTCATTGGGCACCACACGCATCGGATTGTGCATGGCCGGGCCGTGTTCGGAGATCACCGCATGGTCGAGCACGCCGTGACGGTTCGGCTCGCTGAACAGGATGCGCATCGATCCCATCGGGGTTTCGGCGCGCCAGGTCATGCCTTCGACATGGACGAAGCTGTGGCCGAGTCCCTCCGTCCATTGCGGGAAGTTCTCCGGCTCGGCCAGGAAGGCATAAACCTGCTCCACCGGGCGATCGATGCCAATGCCGATATGCCGGGCACGCTGAACAGCCATCGCCATTTCTCCTTATGCAAAAGAACAAAAAGAGAACATGCGTAATGTGCTGTCAAGCGCGAGCGTATGGGCGTCTCGGGCCGATCTTGTTACTCGATGACGATGCGCGGCGCTGCTCTGGAGGCTCCGCCGAGGCCGGCCTGAACCTGCCGCGCCAGCGCGACATAGGCCTTGGCATGCGGGCTCTGCGGATCGCTGGCGACGATCGGCCGGCCTCCGTCCGAGGTTTCGCGGATCGGCATGGCCAGGGGGATCTCGCCGAGGAAGGGGATATGCAGCCGCTCAGCCTCGTGCCGCGCCCCGCCATGGGCGAAGATGTCGGATTGATGCCCGCATTCCGGACAGATGAAATAGCTCATGTTCTCGACGAGGCCGAGGATCGGCACCGCGACCTTCCTGAACATGGCGACGCCGCGGCGCGCATCGAGCAAAGCGAGGTCCTGCGGCGTCGAGACGATGACGGCGCCGGCAAGCGGCACCTGCTGCGCCATGGTGAGCTGCGCATCGCCGGTGCCGGGCGGCATGTCGACGACGAGGACGTCGAGCTCGCCCCAGGCGACCTCGCGCAGCATCTGCGTGATCGCCGAGATCACCATCGGCCCGCGCCAGATCATCGGCGTCTCCTCGTCGACGAGGAAGCCGATCGACATCACCTTGAGCCCATAGGCCTCCATCGGCGCCAGAGTCCGCCCCGAGACGATCTGCGGCTTGCCGGTGATGCCGAAGATCTTCGGCATGGACGGGCCGTAAATGTCGGAATCGAGCACGCCGACCTTGAGGCCGAGCGTCGAGAGCGCCACGGCGAGATTGGCCGCGGTGGTCGATTTCCCGACGCCGCCCTTGCCGCTGGCGACAGCGATGATCTGCTTAACGCCCGGCACGCCGCTGGGCTTGGGTGCGCCGCCGGGGCCGGGTCGCTGCGCCTGCTGGCGGGCCTGCATGCCGGCCGAGGGCGGCGCCTTGTCGGCAGTCAGCCCGACGAGCACCTGCGTCACGCCTGGCAGGCCGCCGACGGCGCTTTCCGCAGCCTTGCGCACCGGCTCCATCGCGGTGGCCTCGGTCGGGTCGATGCCGATCGCGAAGATCACCTTGCCGCCATCGACCAGGATATCGCCGATGCGGCCGGAGGCGGCGAGCGATTGCCCGCTCGCCGGCAATTTCACCAGTTCGAGAGCGCGCAGGACATCGGCTTGGGAGACGGTCACGTCGTTGAACTCCGTTCGCTGGCGCGGCCGTCAGGCCGCCTTGCGGATATGGAAGACGATGGCGCCGTCCGCATCCCCTTGCCGCTCGATGACGTCGCCGGTTTCGCGTGCGAGGTTGGGCAGGTCGATCGCCGCCATCGGGTCGGTGCATTGCACGACGAGCAGCGTGCCGGCCTGCACCGCGCTCAGAGCCTTGCGCACGCGCAGCACCGGAAGAGGGCATTTCAGGCCGCGCAGATCGAGCGGAATGGTGTCCATGGTCTCGCGCCCACCGGGCCGTTGTCGTCGCTGCTTCATAGGACGGCTGCTCGGGTGGGAGCAACCGCGCGCCATGCCGCATGCTTGACCGGCCTCGTTCCGGCGAGGATGAAGGTGCAGCGGAGCGCGCCAGGGGCGGCGATGCGGGCGCAGGTCCGGAAAGGACGAGTGCCGTGACGGGTAGGCCGGGCGGAGCCGGGACGGATATCGGGCTGATCTCCCTCGACGAAGCGGGAGCCCGCGCGGCTGCCCGCGTCGCGCCGGTGCCGGGTGTGCTTGAACTGCCGCTCGTCGAGGCGGATGGGCGTGTGCTGGCGGAGGCCGTGGTCGCACGCGTTGATTTGCCGCCCTTCGCGAATTCCGCCGTCGATGGTTATGCCGTCCGCTTCGCCGATCTCCGGCCCGGTGCCGAGACCCGCCTGCCGGTCCTCGGCCGAACGGCGGCTGGCGATCCGGTCGGTACGCTCGGGCGCGGTGCCTGGCGCATCTTCACCGGCGCTCCTGTGCCCGACGGGGCCGACACGGTGGTGATGCAGGAGGATGTCACGCTGAGTGGCGACGAGGTCATCCTGCCGTCCCAGTCGAGGCTTGGCGCCAATCTGCGCCGGGCGGGGGAGGATGTCGCCCGCGGTCAGGAGGTTCTTCCAGCGGGCCGGCGCCTGCGGCCGCGGGATCTCGGGCTGCTCGCCGCCCTGGGGCTGGAGCGGGTCCGGGTCAGGCATCGTCCGCGCGTTGCGCTGTTCTCGACGGGCGACGAACTGACCGAGCCGGGGCGCCCCCTGAAACCGGCGGCGATCTACGATGCCAACCGGGCGATGCTGCGTGCCCTGTTGGCGCGGGCCGGCGCCGACGTCGTCGATCTCGGCATTCTGCGTGATGAACCCACTGATCTGGAGCGGCATCTGCGCGAGGCCGCCGGCGCCTGCGACCTCATCGTCACCTCGGGCGGTGTCTCCGTGGGGGACGCGGATCACGTCAAGGCTGCGCTCTCGGCCTGCGGTTCGCTCGACCTCTGGCGCGTCGCGATCAAGCCGGGCAAGCCGATCGCGATCGGCGAGGCGGCCGGCACGCCCTTCATCGGCTTGCCGGGCAATCCGGTCGCGGTTTTCGTCGGGTTTGTGTTCGTCGCTTGGCCGCTGCTGGCGCGCCTTGCCGGGGCGACGGCCGAAGCACCGGTTGTCTTCCCCGCCAAGGCCGGCTTCCATCATCGGAAAAAGGCCGGGCGCAGGGAGTTCCTGCGCGTTACGCTCGAACGGCGGGACGATGGTGCCGTAATCGCGCGCAAGCATCCCGGCGAGGGGGCGGCGTCGCTCGCCTCGCTCGCGCAATCGGATGGGCTCGTCGTACTGGCTGAGGAACTGGAGCAGCTGGAGGAGGGCAGCACCGTACCCTTCCTGCCCTATGCCGGCTTGCTGGGCTGAGCTCGACGGGGCGTCTCAGTCGCGCCGGAAGATCACGCTCGCCCCCCAGCCGAGGAAGAGCGCCAGCAGCACGGTCGCGAGACCGTACAGAAACGACCAGTCATAGGCGGCGGAGGCGAGCCGCTGCTCGATGCCGGTCTTGATCACCTCGAAATTGGTCTGCTGGCGCGCCAGAGGGACCCCGCCGGAATAGAGCACGATGTCGACGCTGTAGGAGCCGGTCGGCGCCGTGGCGGCGATGTCGATCGGCGCGCTGAACAGGCTGTTCGACAGGAAGGTGACGCCGCGCTCCTCGTAGCCGTAGAGATCCTTGGCCTGCATGATCCGCACCAGGCTTTCGCGGAAGCGGATGGAGTTCGGGTCGAGATCGACCCAATTTCCCTGCGGCAGCTCGGCATTGGCGAGGCCGATGCGGCCGCGCCGCGCCGTTTCGGGGCTCATCATCTCCGAGATCGGCCTGTTGCTGGCGACGTGCAGGAAGACCGGATTGTCCGGGAAGCGGCGCTGCGACCGGTTGATCCAGATCGGACCGAGGCGCTCCTTCTCACGGACCAGCAGCATGCGCCGGGGGCCGCGGACGGTGACGATGATGTCATAGGGATCGCCGCGCGCGACCGTGCGGCCGTCGCGCTCGACCAGGCCGAAGACCGTCAGCTGGCTGCCGGTGTAGTTCGAGGTGATCTGGATCTGGTGGCTCGACATCGCCGCGATCAGCGTCTCGGCCCGGGCCGTCCCCGTGGCGAGGCCGATCCACAGGGCGGCGAAGAAGGCGAGGAACCGCATCATCGCGCGCTCTCCGGCACGACCACAGAGAAGCGTTCGGTCGGCGGAATGAAGAGCTCGATGGCGAAGCGCAGGCCGACCGAGAGGATCAGCAGCGCCAGCAGCAGCCGGAAGGATTCGACGTTGAGGTTGCGCGCCGCCCGGCCGCCGAACTGCGCGCCGATGACGCCGCCGACCAGCAGCAGCGTGGCGAGGATGAGATCGACCGACTGGTTGGTGACCGCGTGCAGAATTGTCGCGCCCGTCATCGTCACCAGAATCTGGAAGAGCGAGGTGCCGACCACCACGGCCGGTGGAATCCGGAAGAAGTAGATCAGCCCCGGCACCAGGATGAAGCCGCCGCCGACGCCGAGAACGGCGCCGATGAAGCCTATGACGATGGCGAGCAGGGCGATCGGCAGCACGCTGCAATAGAGGCCGGAGCGATAGAAGCGCTGACGGAAGGGCAGGCCCATCCACCAGGGATGCATGCCGCCGCGCCGCTTCAGCCGTGCCGGCTTGCCGGCGCGCACGCGCAGCATCGCGCGCAGCGCGTCGTAGAGCATCAGCCCGCCGATGATCGAGAACAGTGTCACATAGGAGAGCGTGATGACGAGCTCGAGCTGGCCGAGCCGGCGCATGGTGTTGAAGAACAAGACGCCGAGCACCGTGCCGACGATGCCGCCGCTGACCAGGACGCCGCCAAGCTTGAGATCGAGGGCCCTGCGCCGGAAATAGGTCAGCACGCCGGTCATCGACGAGCCGGCGACCTGCGCCGCCACGGTTGCGACCGCCACCGCAGGCGGGATGTCGAGGAAGATCAGGAGGGGGGTGAGCAGGAAGCCGCCGCCGACGCCGAACAGGCCGGAGATGAAACCGACCGCGCCGCTCAGGCCAAGCACCATCAGCACGCTGATCGGAAGCTCGGCGATCGGCAGGTAAATCTGCACTACTACCCCTCGCAGGCGGGTGCATAGCCGTTGCTTGCACCGATTTGTCCCAGACTGAACCGTCCAGGTTAAGAGTTGTTGCTGAAATGGAAGACGGGCCGTTACCGGCCCGTCTTAAAGGACTATCGTTTTCCTTGCCGCGTCAACACGTCGAAAGCATGACGCCGCGGCGGTTGACTCAGCTGCGCGCGGGCCTGGCGGGCTTGGTCGCCGCCGCCGCGGTCGGGCCCGCGTCCCAGCCCTTGGCCGGCGGGGTGACCTCGTTGGCGATCGTGTCCAGCGTCTTGGGCTTCCAGTTCGCGGCGGTCGTCTTGGCGGCGGCGAGCTCTTCCGGCTTCAGGCGCTGGGCAACCTCGTCGCGCTTGCGGGCGGCGTCCTCGTCGCCCTGATTCGCTGCAACCGAGAACCAGACGAAGGACTGGGCGAGGTCGGTCGGCGCACCGAGGCCGCGGCCGAGCAGGACCGCGAGGTTGTATTGGCTGTCGCGCACGCCGAGTTCGGCGGCGCGCCGGAACCACTCCGTCGCAATGGCATAGTCCGGCTTGCCGGAGACGCCCTCGGCATGCAGCACGGCGAGGTTGTGCATCGCCTTGGCGTTGCCGCGCTCGGCTGCGCGCTGGTACCAGATGCGGGCGAGGGAGAGATCGCGCTGCGTGCCGATACCCTTCTCGAACATGTTGCCGACACGGAACTGGGCGGGTGGGAGCCCCGCGACGGCGGCGCGTTCGAACAGGCGCAGGGCGAGCTTGGCGTCGCGCTGCGCGGCCGGGCCGTCGGCGGCTTTGCTTGCCAATTCGTAGACCGCGCGGGCATCGCCGTCGAAGGCGGCCTTGCGCAGTCCGGCGCTGCCGAAGCCGGTCGGCAGATCGCCAACCCCGGTGACGCTCTGAACAGACTCGGGCGCGACGGCCGCGGAGGCTTCCGCCTGCGCCGCGGCTGGCGCCGGTGCCACGAGGGGCGGCGGCACGGCGGCAGGCTGATCCGGCACAGCCTGGCCCGTAATCAGGCTGGCGGGCGCCGCCAGCGGTGCAGGCGAGAGCGCCGAGGACTGGTCCTTGGCGGCTGCAGGGTCCCTGGCCGGACCGGGGTCCTTGGCCGGGGCCTGCACGCCCTCGGCCGGGGCTTCCGGCTGGGCGATCAGGCTACGCGCCGTGGTGCTTGCGGTCTTGGTCCCGTCGCCGCGCACCACGCCGGTGACGACATGGGCCGTGCCCATGGCCAGGATCAGCGCGGCGAGGCCGAGCAGCAGCGGGCGCTTGCGCTTCTCGAGGATCTCCTTGAGCTTGCCGGAGCTCTTCGCAGCGGGCTCGGAGGCTGCTGCGGGAGCGCTCGCGGCGGCTTCGCTGGCGGCCTTGGCCGAGCGCCGGGCGGCAGCGATCAGGCTCTGCCGCACCGATTGGGCGTCCTGCCCGGCGTTGGCGGCGCTTTCAGGCCGCGGGCGGCCCGACCCCGGCTCCAGCGGCAAGTCGAAGGCCGTGTTCGGCAGCGCGGGAGCCGCTTCGCTCCGGACCGGGGCGGTGGGCGCACCGAAGCGATCTTGAGCAGCTGCGCTGACCGCCGGGCCGGCGTGATCGCGAGCAGCGAAGGCGGGCGCACGGACTGCGGGCTCCTCGCTACGGGCGGCAGCGGCCGGACGCTGCGGCGCGTTCCGGCGCTCGCCCTGCAGCTCGGATTCAAGGCCCGCGAGCCGCGTCATGATCGCCTCGAGCGACAGATGGACTGCGCCCAGCGCGTCCTGGGTCAGGCGCTCCGACGAGACATGGGTGTCGCGCATGCCGGTGACGAGGCTCGACAGCTCGGCAATGCTCTTGCCCGGCGCCGAGGTGCTGGCCGCCTGGACGAGGGCCGCGCGTTCGGCCGCCGTCTCCTCGCGCATCGAGCGCAGATGGACGACCAGATCCTGCAGCGTGCGCTCGATGCCGTTCTCGGCCGAGCGGGTCGCCGCCGCCTCGTCGAGCCGGGAGGCGATGCCCGAAATCTGCTGTTCCAGCGCCTCGAAGGATTCCGCGCCTGCGCCGGGGGCGCCGGCCTCGTCGATCTTGTCGGCGAGATGACGCAGCATCTGTTCGATCGGGCTGAGATCGACCGAGGCGGCGGACTCGCCGGTGCCGACCATGCGGCTGAGCTGGCTCGATGCTGCCAGGCTCTCGATCCGGCCGGCCAGCGCTTCGATCTGGCGGGTGACGGCGGACGGCCCCTGTTCGGCGAGCAGCTCGATCCGGTGCTGCAGCGCGTCGATGCGGTCATCGAGATGGTTGTCATGCCGCTGCGCGGTGACATCGTCGAATTTGCGCGACAGCAGGTCGATCTGGGTTGCGAGCGAGGCCAGGGGAGCGGTGTCGAAATCCTGCGGGCGGCTGGTCAGGACCGCGCTGCGGACATCCTCGATCGCGGCCGAGAGATTACGCATCTCCCGCAGGTCCGGCTGGGTTTCGCGCAGCCGGCCGATCTCGAAGCCCAGCGAAGCGACCTGCTGGGCGAGATCATCGAGCCGGTGATCCTGTCCGCTGGAAGGGATCAGGCTCCGCAGCTCGGCGATGTCGCGCAGGACCGGGTCGAGATTGGCCGTTTCATTTCCGCGCGCCGCCAGTGCGTCGACCTTGGCGGCCAGATGCGCGATCTCGTGCTGGAAGCGCTGGTAGCTGTCGCCGGCCCGATCCTGCGATAGCCGGGAAACCTCGGCCTCGATCCGTGTCAACGGCTTCAGCAGCGGCTCGAACTGGTCGCGCCGGTCGAAGCGGTCGAGGCGCTCGGCCAGGGCAGCGATCTTGGTCTCGATCGCGCTGGTGTCAGGCTGGCGTGGCTGCGGCGCTGCAGGGCGCTGCCCAGCGCGCCGGCCCTCCGAAGACAGCCGCGAGCCAAGCTCGCGCAGATCCTCGCGCAGTGCCGAAATGCGCTCCGGCGTGACGTTGGCCGCCCGCGAAGGGGAAGGAATGATCTCTTCGTTGTCGAGAACGCGCTGGCGTGTGCGGATGTTGGTGACGGCCGCCTCAAGTCCGTCGCGGCTGAAGGCGAGGYGCGGCGACGGCTCCGGCCGATTCTGGGCCTCATGGCTGCGGCGCTCGATCTCGGCGATGCGTTCGCCCATCGTCTTGATCGCTTCGGCGATGACGTTGGTCGCGCGCTCCTGCCGCTCGGCGGCGCCGCGCTCGCTCGATGACAGGCGATCCTCGGTCTTCTCGATCCAGCGCGTGATGGAATCGAGCGCGCCGGCGGTACGGCTGTTGGCATCGCGGGTCAGGCGCTCGATGTTCGCGGCCTGGCCGATGAAAGCGTGGAGTTCTGAACGTGACGGGGCGGGGTCGGGCCTGCGCGAGGCCGTATCCGTCTGGGCTTGGGAGATACGTGCCAGCCGTTCCGACAAGGCTGCGATGTCGAGCTGCTCGGGCATCGCGTCAGCCGGGGCGGGTGCCTCGCTCTCGTCGCGGATCTTGTGGTCGAGCCATTCGCCGAGCGTCATGCCGGCGCGGCGAGCTGCTGCCTTTGCCGCGTCGCGCGTCCGGGGATCGACGCCTTTGACGCTCCAGGGCAAGCTGGTGGCCATGTTCTCGCTCGCCTACGGGGCTTGTCTCCCGGAGGACGCGGCCCCCTGATGCCGCCGACCTCCGCGCGAACCTTGGCAGTCGTGAAGACAACGTTGACGATGCCGATGCGCGTTCCCGACATTTGGCCGGCATGGTAAACAGCGGGTTAAGAAACGGCTCCGAGACCGTTAATTTTTTCCGAATGGGGCTTGGGAAGCCTTTGGCGGCGCTGATGTAACGGTAACTTACCCCGGCAAGGGGACGTATTACCTGACGCAACGATAGCGCCTTCCCTATGAGGAGGTATCCCGATCGATGCTGCCTTACGGGCAGCGATTCGATCACCGCAAGGAACGAAACCTCCATGTCACGCCAAAATCTGGCTATGGCGGGTTCTTCGAGTCATGAAGCCCGCTCCGCGACGCCTACCCAAGCTGATGAGGCCGGCGAATACACCATCAGCGATCTCGCCCGCGATTTCGGCGTAACACTGCGCACCCTTCGCTTCTACGAGTCGCGCGGCCTGATCGCGCCCACGCGCTCGGGTATGGCGCGTGTCTATTCGGCCCGTGATCGGGCCCGTCTGGCGCTGATCCTCAAGGGCAAGCAGCTTGGCTTCACGCTGGTCGAGATCCGCGCGATGCTCGCCAACGAGGACAAGAAGGGCGCTGGCGACAAGGCCGCCAATGTCGGCGGGCTGCAGCTCAGCCGCGACCAGATCGTAGAACAGCTCGATCTGCTGCGCAGCCAGCGCGCCGAGATCGAGGGTGCGATCACCGAGCTCGAGGCCTCGCTGGCGCGGTTGCCCAAAGCCTGATTGCTCCCGCATCGACCTTCATGAAACCCCGGCTTTGCCGGGGTTTTTTGTTGTCGCATGGACAGCGCCCGTCCGCAGGCTGACAAAATGCCGGTGTACCCGTTGCAAGTCGAACGAGATTGTTTATATGTGAACTATATTGAGGCGCTCCCGACAGAGGCGAGCGGCCCGCGACGAGAGGGAGGACCACATGCCGGTCTACAAGGCGCCCGTCGACGATACGCTTTTCCTGCTCAACGACGTCTTCAACATCGAGCGCTACAACAACCTGCCGGGCTTCGCCGATGCGAGCGCGGACGTGATCGAGGCCGTGCTCGGCGAGGGCGCGAAGCTTTGCGAGGAAGTGCTCCAGCCGATCAACCACTCCGGTGATCAGGAGGGCTGCACGCGCCATTCCGATGGCAGCGTCACGACGCCGAAGGGCTTCAAGGAAGCCTATGAGGCCTATGCCGGCGGCGGCTGGATCGGCCTTGCCATGGATCCGGAATATGGCGGGCAGGGCTTGCCCTACACGCTCGGCGCCGTGATGAACGAATATGCCTCCTCCGCGAACATGGCCTTCGCCATGTATCCGGGGCTGACCATGGGCGCGATCGCCGCGCTCTACGTCCATGGCTCGGACGAACAGAAGCATGCCTACCTGCCCAAGATGATCGAGGGCAAATGGTCGGGTACGATGAACCTGACGGAGCCGCATTGCGGCACCGATCTCGGCCTGCTCAAGACCAAGGCCGTGCCGAATGGCGACGGCTCCTACGCCATCTCCGGCACCAAGATCTTCATCTCGGCCGGCGAGCAGGACATCACCGAGAACATCATCCACCTCGTGCTCGCCCGCATCGAGGGGGCTCCGGCCGGCACCAAGGGCATCTCGCTCTTCGTCGTGCCGCGCAACAAGGTCGGCGCGGACGGCTCTGTCGGCGCCAATAACGGCGTCTCCTGCGGCTCGATCGAGCACAAGATGGGCATCCACGGCAATTCGACCTGCGTCATGAACTATGACGGCGCGCAGGGCTGGCTGGTCGGGGCCGAGAACAAGGGCCTCAACGCCATGTTCGTGATGATGAACGAGGCCCGTCTCGGCGTCGCCATCCAGGGGCTCGCCCAGTCCGAGGTCGCCTATCAGAACGCCGTCGTCTATGCCAAGGAGCGCCTGCAGGGCCGCTCGCTCACCGGCCCCAAGAATATCGCGGGACCGGCCGACCCGATCATCGTCCATCCCGACGTGCGTCGCACGCTGATGTCGATCAAGGCCTTCAATGAGGCCGCGCGCGCCTTCGTGCTCTGGAATGCGCTGCAATCCGATATCGCCCATCGCTCGGGCGATGCGGCCGAGCGTCAGGCTGCCGACGACCAGCTCGGATTGATGACGCCGGTGCTCAAGGGCGTGCTCACCGATATCGGTTTCGACAATGCCGTGAAGGCGCAGCAGATGTTCGGTGGCCACGGCTACATCGCCGAAACCGGCGTCGAGCAGTTCGTGCGCGATGCCCGCATCGCCATGATCTACGAGGGCGCCAACGGCGTGCAGGCGATGGATCTCGTCGGCCGCAAGCTCGGCCGCGACGGCGGCCGTGGCATCATGGCCTTCTTCAACGAGGTCGGCGGCTTCCTGAAGGAGAATGCCGACGACGAGGCGCTGAAGCCCTTGCTTGGCCCTCTCCAGGTTTCGCTGGGCCATCTCCAGCAGGCGGCGATGTGGTTCATGAATAACGCGCTCGCCAAGCCCGACAATGCCGGCGCCGGCGCGAACGACTTCATGCATCTGCTCGGACTGGTCTCGCTCGGTTACATGTGGGCGAAGATCGCCAAGGCGGCGCTGGAGAAGCTCAAGGCCGACCCCAACGGCGCGACCGAGCGTATGAGCGCCAAGCTCGTCACCGCTCGCTTCTTCATGGAGCGCACCTTGCCGGAGACCGCCGCGCATCTGGCGCGGATCACCGCCGGGGCCGACACGACCATGGCGCTGGCGCCTGAGCAGTTCTGACGGGTTTGACCGTCATGCCCGGGCTTGACCCGGGCATCTCTTGCAGAACCCGCTGGATGACGAGATGGTCGGGGCAAGCCCGACCATGACGTCCGGCACCAGAACGCGCCGGCCGACGGCGCCCCGGGAGGCCACCAAATGGCAGACGCATTCATCTACGACCACGTCCGCACGCCGCGCGGCAAGGGGAAGGCGGACGGCTCGCTCCACGAGGTCACGGCGATCGAGCTCGGCACGCAGGCGCTGCGTGCCATCAAGGACCGCAACAATCTCGATCCGCTCCTCGTCGAGGACGTGGTGATGGGCTGCGTCGATCCGGTGGGCGAGGCCGGCGCCGACATCGCCCGCACCGTCGCGCTAAAGGCCGGCTACGGCAAGGAAGTGCCGGGCGTGCAGATCAACCGCTTCTGCGCCTCCGGCCTCGACGCGGTGAACCTCGCCGCCGCGCAGGTCATGTCGGGCCAGAAGGAAATGGCGATCGGCGGCGGCGTCGAGTCGATGTCGCGCATCGGCATGGGCGCCTCGGGCTTCGGTATCGCGGTCGACCCCAGCGTCGCCATCGACACCTATTTCATGCCGCAGGGCGTCTCGGCCGACCTGATCGCGACGAAATAYGGCTTCTCGCGGGACGATGTCGACGCCTTCGCCGTGCGCTCGCACCAGCGCGCCGCCCGCGCCTGGAAGGAAGGCCGCTTCAAGAATTCGGTGATCCCGGTCACCGACGTCAACGGCCTCACCATCCTCGACCATGACGAGACCATCCGCCCCGGCACCGACATGCAGGCGCTCGCCGCGCTCAAGGCCTCCTTCGTCCAGATGGGCGAGATGGGGGGCTTCGATGCGGTGGCGACCGCCGCGCATCCCGATGTCGAGTTCATCAACCACGTCCACCATGCCGGCAATTCCTCCGGGATCGTCGACGGAGCCGCCGCGGTCCTCGTCGGCTCGAAGCGGGCCGGCAAGGCCGCCGGGCTGAAGCCGCGCGCCCGCATCAAGGCCTTCGCCACGGTCGGCTCCGATCTCGCACTGATGCTGACCGGCCCGGTCGACGTCACCCAGCTCGTCCTGAAGAAGGCCGGTATGTCCAAGAAGGACATCGACCTATTCGAGCTGAACGAGGCCTTCTCCTCGGTGGTGCTGCGCTATCAGCAGGCGCTCGACATCGACGACGAGATCCTGAACGTCAACGGCGGCGCCATCGCCATGGGCCATCCGCTCGGCGCGACCGGCGCGATGGTGCTCGGCACCGTGCTCGACGAGCTGGAGCGGACGAACAAGCAGACCGCTCTGGTGACGCTCTGTGTCGCCGTCGGCATGGGCGTCGCCACCATCATCGAGCGCGTCTGAGCGGAAGGGCAGGGAGAGACATCATGAACCTCACCAATTTCCGCTTCGAGACCGACTCCGACGGCATCGCCGTTGCGACCTGGGACATGCCCGGCCGCTCGATGAACGTCATCACCCCCGCGGTGATGGAGGAGCTGAACCAGATCGTCGACAAGGTCGCATCCGACGAAGCCATCAAGGGCTGCGTCATCACCTCGGGCAAGGAGAGCTTCTCCGGCGGCGCCGACCTCACCATGCTCCAGGGCCTGCGCGATCTCTATGTGAAGCTCGCCAAGGAGAAGGGCGAGGCCGTCGCGATGCAGAGCTTCTTCGACGAGAGCCGCAAGCTCTCGCTGCTCTACCGCAAGCTTGAGACCTGCGGGAAACCCTTCGCCGCCGCGATCCATGGTGTCTGCCTCGGCGGAGCCTTCGAGCTCTCGCTCGCCTGCCAGTATCGCGTCGTCTCGGATGATGCCTCGACCCGCGTCGGCCTGCCCGAGATCAAGGTCGGTCTGTTTCCAGGCGCCGGTGGCACCCAGCGCGTGGCCCGCCTGATGCAGACCGGCGACGCTCTGCAGATGATGTTCAAGGGCGAGCAGGTGAAGGCGCTCCCGGCGCGCAATTCCGGCCTCGTCCACGCGGTCGCAGCCCGCGCCGACATCGTCCAGAACGCCAAGGACTGGCTCAAGGCCAATCCGCAGGCGACGCAGCCCTGGGACCAGAAGGGCTTCAAGCTGCCCTCCAACAAGGTGCACTCGCCGGCCGGCATGCAAATCTGGCCGCCGGCCAATGCGATCTATCGCCGCGAGACCAACGACAACTACCCGGCCGCCCGTGCCATCCTCTCGGCGGTTTATGAAGGCCTGCAGCTCCCGATCGACCTCGCGCTCAAGGTCGAGAGCCGCTACTTCGCCAAGATCCTCCGGACGAAGGAGGCGGCCTCGATGATCCGCTCGCTCTTCGTCTCGATGCAGGAGCTCAACAAGGGCGCCCGCCGCCCGGCCGACGTGCCGCCCTCCAAGCTCAAGAAGGTCGGCGTCATCGGCGCGGGCTTCATGGGCGCCGGCATCGCCTATGTCACGGCGCAGGCGGGCCTCGAGGTCGTGCTGATCGACAAGGACATCGAGGCGGCCGAGAAGGGCAAGGCCTATTCCCACAAGCTGGTCTCCGACCAGATCATGAAGGGCCGCGCCAAGACTGCCGATCGCGACGCGCTGCTCGGCCGCATCAAAGCATCCGCCGATTTTGCCGACCTCAAGGGCTGCGACCTGATCGTCGAGGCCGTCTTCGAGGACCCGAAGGTCAAGGCCGCGGTGATCGCCGAGGTCGAGGCCGTGGTCGGCCCGCGCACCATCTTCGGCTCGAACACCTCGACGCTGCCGATCACCGGCCTCGCCGAGAACAGCCAGCGGCCGAAGAACTTCATCGGCATTCATTTCTTCTCGCCGGTCGAGAAGATGCTGCTGGTCGAGGTCATCATGGCCAAGAAGACCGGCAAGAAGGCGCTCGCCATGGCGCTGGACTATGTCCGCGCCATCAGGAAGACGCCGATCGTGGTCAACGACACCCGTGGCTTCTACGCCAATCGCTGCGTGGGCAACTATATCCGCGAAGGCCATCTCATGCTGATGGAAGGCGTGCCGCCGGCGATGATCGAGGCTGCCGGCAAGCAGGCCGGCATGCCGGTCGGCCCGCTCTCGCTCAATGACGAGGTCGCGGTCGATCTCGCCTGGAAGGTGCTGAAGGCGACGAAGGCCCAGCTCGGCGACGCTGCCGTCGATCCGGCGCAGGAGAAGCTGCTCTCTGACATGGTGGAGAAGCACGGGCGTCTCGGCCGCAAGAACCGCAAGGGCTTCTACGACTATCCGGAAGCCGGGCCGAAGCGGCTCTGGCCGGGCCTCGCCGATCTCGTCGGCAAGCAGCTCGATCCCGACAGCGTCGACATGGAGGAGCTGAAGCACCGGCTGCTGGTGACGCAGGCGCTCGAAGCCGCGCGGACCTATGAGGAAGGCGTCGTCACCGATCCGCGCGAGGCCGATGTCGGCTCGATCATCGGCTTCGGCTTCGCGCCCTTCTCCGGCGGCACGCTCTCCTACATCGACAATATGGGCGCGGCCGCCTTCGTGAAGCTTTGCGAGAAGTTGGCGAAGGCCCATGGCGAACGCTTCAAGCCGAACCGGCTGCTGAAGCGCATGGCCAAGACCGGTGAGAGCTTTTACGGCACGACGGAGAAGAAGGCGGCCTGAGCGGGCGGACAGCCATGCCCACCCGCCCGATCCTGAGTTTTCCCGATCCGCGCCTGCGCGTGGCCGCCACGGCGGTCACGCGCTTCGATGCCGATCTGCGGGAGCTTGCTACGGATCTGCTCGACACGATGCGGGCGGCGCCCGGCATCGGCATCACGGCGCCGCATGTTGGTGTGCTGTCGAGGCTGGTAGTGCTCGAGCTGACGCCGGGCGACGTCCGGACCTATGTCAATCCAGAGCTGGACGGCGTCTCGCGCGAGACCATCCGCCATGTCGAAGGCAGCGTCTCGATGCCGGGCGTGACCGATGAGCTGGAGCGCCATGCCCAGGTGCGGGTGCGCTACCGGGATCTGGAGGGGGCGGAGCAGATCGAGGAGGCGGGCGGCCTGCTGGCCGTGTGCCATCAGCACGAGATCGACCAACTCGACGGCATCTTCTGGATCGATCGCCTGTCGCGCCTCAAGCGCGACAGGCTGATCGCGCGCTACAACAAGCTGCGGCGGGGGTGAATTCGTCAGGGTTGCGGCTTTCCGTCATTGCGAGCAAAGCGAAGCAATCCAGGGGAGGTAGGGCGCTATCGCCTCCGACCGCAGCGCGGCTCAAGGAGCGAAATCCTCGTAGAGGTCACGCCAACCTGCATTCATCGACTCGATCAATGCCAGTTTCTTGATCCGAGAGCCGGCCTTGATCCGCTTTTCGCGCGTGATTGCCTCATTCATCCGATCATGAAGCTCGTACCAGACCAGGAACCGGCAGCCATATCGCTTGGTGAAGCCGGGAACGAGCCCGGTCCTGTGTTGCCACGCACGCTCCCTGATATTTGAGGTCACGCCGACATAAAGCGTGCCGTTGCGCCCGCTCGCCATCATGTAGACGACGGGCTCCCTCATTCTCTGCGCCCCGCGCTTGCAGCTTCACCATGACGAACGCGGCGGCTTGGCAGGGCCAAGTGAAGCGTCGAGCCCTGCCGCCCCTGGATTGCTTCGCTACGCTCGCAATGACGGGGGGCGATCTCAGCCTGCCACGGCCCGGATCACCCGGCGCAGCTTGCCGATCAGCTCCTCGACCTGGGACTCGGTGATGATCAGCGGCGGCGAGAAGGCGATGGTGTCGGCGGCGGTGCGGATCATCAGCCCCTCCTCGTGGAAGCCGCGCTCGATCGCCTCGTAGCCGCGCTTGCCCACGCCTTCGGCACGTGGCGCGAGATCGATCGCCCCGACGAGGCCGAGCGTGCGGATGTCGACGACGTTGGGCTCGCCCTTCAGGCTCATCACCGCATCGGCCCAGGCGCCTTCCATGGCGCGGGCACGTTCGAACAGGCCCTCGTCACGGTAGATGTCGAGCGAGGCGAGCGCCGCCGCGGCCGCCAGCGGATGGCCCGAATAGGTGTAGCCATGGAACAGCTCGATGACGTTGTCCGGCCCGCCCATGAAGGCATCGTAGATGTGCTTGCGCACGATCACGCCTCCCATCGGCACCGTGCCGGAGGTCACGCCCTTGGCGAAGGTGATCATGTCCGGAATGACGCCGTAGCGCTCGGCGGCGAAGGCGAAGCCGAGGCGGCCGAAGCCGGTGATGACCTCGTCGAAGATCAGCAGGATGCCGTGCTTGTCGCAGATCTCGCGCAGGCGCTTGAGATAGCCCTTCGGCGGCGGCAGCGCGCCGGTGGAGCCCGCCATCGGCTCGACGATCACGGCGGCGATGGTCGAGGCGTCGTGCAGCGCCACGATCCGCTCGAGATCATCGGCGAAATGCGCGCCGTATTCCGGCTCGCCCTTGCTGAAGGCCTGCTTCTCGCGGTCATAGGTATGGGCGAGATGGTCGACGCCGGTGAGCAGCGAGCCGAAGAATTTGCGGTTGTTCGACATGCCGCCGACGGAGATGCCGCCGAAGCCGACGCCGTGATAGCCGCGCTCGCGGCCGATCAGCCGGGTCTTGGCCGCCTTGCCCGAGACGTTCCAGTAGGCGAGGGCGATCTTGAGGGCCGAGTCGGCGGCCTCCGAGCCCGAGCCGGCGAAGAAGACGTGGTCGAGGTCGCCCGGCGCCAGCGCCGCGATGCGCGCGGCGGCGGCGAAGACCTTGGGATGGCCGTACTGGAAGGAGGGAGCGTAGTCGAGATCGCGCGCCTGCGCCTGGATCGCCTGGATGATCGGCTCGCGGGCGTGGCCGGCATTGCAGCACCAGAGACCGGCCGTGCCGTCCATCACCGGCTTGTTCTCGGGCGTGTAATAGAACATGCCCTCGGCGCGGGAGACCATGCGGGGGTTCTTCTTGAACGACCGATTGGCCGTGAACGGCATCCAGTAGGCTTCGAGGTCGTTTGGCGTGCCGATGGCGGAAGATGCGGAAGTCATCGAAGGCCCCTGTGGATTAACCTTGGTTGAACCTAGCAGGCGAAAGCGGACTGTAAATCGCCATGATGGCACGCCATGGCTGCGCCCAACGGATGACGGCCGGAGCGAAGGTCGTAGGTGACGTTAGGTCGCCGATGGCGTAATCTCCCCGCTTGGGGCACACACGAACGGACCCCGATGACGGAAGGCGATAGTGATCCTGGACGGCTGGACGAACGGGCCGCGGCGATCCTTCGTGCGGAGTTGGCCCGAGTCCTCGCTTCCGATGCCTTTCGCGCCGCGCCTCAGCTTTCGGCCTTCCTGAGCTTCATCGTCGAGCGCACGATCGAGGGGCGCGCGGCCGAACTGAAGGGTTACACCATCGCGGTTGAAGGCCTGGGGCGGCCAGCCGATTTCAACCCGCAGATCGACCCGATCGTTCGGGTCGAGGCGGGGCGGCTCAGGCGTGCCCTGACACAGTACTATGCCGGGGAGGGACAGGGCGACCCGGTCGTGATCTCGATGCCCGTTGGCGGGTATGTTCCCGTCTTCGAGGTCGTCGACCCGGATGCGGAGATTACGTGGGAACCGACCCCGCTCCTCGCGGTTCGCGATGATTCCACAGCGGTGGAGGCGCTCCCGGTCGCAAAGGCCGCCGATCGCGCCGCCACGCGGCGGTGGTCCGTGGTCACGGCTGTGGCCCTCGCGCTGGGGCTTCTCGCGCTCGGCTGGTGGTACCTGGCGCCGGGTGACACGCCGACCGAGCTCAGTTCGGCCAGGACAACCGGAAGCGAACAGGCTGCGGGTGCGCAGCAGGGAATCGTAGCTCCTCTCCAGCTCGTCCGTGTAGCCATCACGATTCCAGTGGTGCCATCGGATCCCAAGCTGGCGGGCATCCTGCACCGGTTTTCCGACCTGCTTGTCGATGCCATGGCCCGTTTCGACGATCTCGTGACGATCAAGGCCCCGCCGCCGGGAACCGCGGCGGTCGGGGACGTCGATTATGTTTTCGAGATGAACGTCCAGACCGTGGACAGCGGCGTGGAGGGGCTGGGGCGCCTGCGTTCCGTTCGGGACGGGCGCATCGTCTGGACGGCGTCCTCCGGCCGGCCATCGCTCGAACTCCTGCAGGAGTCCGAGCTTGCCGAGATGGCGCGCAGCCTGGCGACGAGGCTGACGGAGCCGTTCGGCATCATCCCGGCCGACGCACGCCAATCGCAGCCATCATCGGCGGTTCGTTGCATCCTGCAGGCTTTCGATGCGCGTCGAACCATGGTGCCGGAGGACCATGTCCTCGCCCGGTCTTGTCTTGAAAGGCTGATCGAGCAGGACCCGAGCTTCTATCCCGCATGGGCTCATCTCGCCATCATGACGCTCGGAGAATACGGATCGGGCTTCAATCCGGACGACCTCGTTCCCAAGGGGAGCGCCCAAAGGGACAAGTCGCCGCTCGATCGCGCCCTCGCTGCGGCTTTGACGGCTATTCGCCTGGCTCCATCAGGTGCGCGGGCCTATCAGGCCATGATGAAAGTCCTGTTCCTGCGCGGATCGACCGAGGAAGCGCTTCAGAAGGGGCGGGAGGCTCTGACGCGCAATCCCTATGATCCGGACATCATGGCAGATCTCGGCGCGCTCTATGTTCGGCGCGGCCGGTCGATAGAGGGCTTGCCGATGCTCGAGCGCGCGGCAGCGCTCAGTGTCGGTCGCCCGCCGCGCTATGACTTCTATGCTTTTCTCGGGGCCTATCTGATCGGCGCCAAGCGGGTTTCGGAGACCTATGCCGCCATGCTGGGAGCCGATACGAGCCCCTTCGGCCTCCTGGCCCAGGCACTCAGCGCTGCGTCGGATGACGATACGGCGACCCAGGCGAAAGCCATCGCGCAGCTTGGGGACAAGGCGCCGCTCTTCAAGAAGGATCCGCGTGCATATCTGGCCCGGAAGGGCTTCGCCGACGAGGTGGCGAACCAGATTCTGGCGCCGCTCGGTCTCGACAAGTCCTGAGATCGCCCCGCGCATCGCTACGCCTTCAGCTTCGCGCCATTCTGCGGAACGTGGTGATGGGGCGCGGACAAGGTTGCTCGCATAACGCGGCGCGCACGGGTAATCTGCCGCTTAACGTTCTGATTCGTTCCCAATTTCCGATCAACCCTTCTAGCGCGAACGCTGCCGTGGCCCCTTTGCGCCTGAAAGCCCTGCCTCCTCTCGCCGGTGCCATCACCGGGCTTTCCGCTGGCGCGGTCCTGACGATTCTCTTGCCCGGCGGGCTGGGGACGGCGCTGGGACTGCTTGCCTCCGGCGCCGGCGTATTGGTCGCGATGCGGACGTTCGAGCGTCGCGGTCTTGCCAGGCACGAGCAGGCGCTGGCCGGACTCGGAGAGGTCAAGGTCAGGTTGGCCACCAACGCGATCCGGCTCGACGCATTGTCGCAGCGGGTCGAGCAGATGCCCATGCGGGATGTCGATGCCGCGCCGGCTCGGGCCGCAATTCATGAACTCACCGCCGAGGTTGGCTTGCTCGGCGATCTGATCCATCAGGTAGCCACGACGCTCTCCGACCATGAAGCGGTCTTGGCGCGGCTGCCCGAACCGGCGGCTGCCGCGCCGGCGCTTCCCGCACCCTCCATTCCCGAAGTGGTTCTCGATCAAGAGGCGGTGCGACGCGCCCGCGCCGAGCAGCAGGCCGCCGAGCGTGCCGCCGCCGCCAAGGCGGCGCAGGAAGAGGCCGAGGCCGAGCGCGCCGCGCTCATCGGCCGGGCGCTCAGCGAAGGGCGTATCGAAGTCCATCTTCAGCCGGTCGTGTCGCTGCCGCAGCGCCGCACGCAAGGCTACGAAGCGTTGGCGCGTCTGCGACTCGATGAGAACACCCTGCTCCTGCCGCACGAGTTCCTCGACACCGTCGAGACCCGCGGCTTCGGGCCGACGCTCGACGCGCTTGTCCTGACACGGGCCCTGGCGATCGCCCGCCATCTCGCCTCGAAGGATGGAGGCATCTTCGTCTCCTGCAATTTCAGCGCAGCGACCTGGGGCTCGTCACGTGCCCTGGCGGCACTGACGCGCATCCTCGACAAATATCGCGAGCACACCGGGCATCTCGTCATCGAGATGCCTCAGACCGTCTTCCGAAGCCTCGATCCGACGAGCCTCGGCCTGCTCGGCGCGATGTCGGCGAATGGCGTGCGGTTCGCGCTCGATCATGTCGTCGACCTGCGGCTCGATCCGCGCGCCCTGTTCGACCGCGGGATGCGGTATATCAAGGCTCCGGCGACGCTGCTGCGGGACCATGCCGAGGGCAAGGTCGTCAGCGATATCGCAGCTGGCGATCTTGCGGCGATGCTGGGCAGAGCGTCGATCACGCTTGTCGCCGAGCATGTCGAGGACAATCCGCTGGCTGCAGATATGATCGAGCTCGGCGTCACGATGGGGCAGGGCCAGGCGTTCTCCCCGCCGCGCCCGGTCAAGCCCGAAGTCTTTGCGGAACCGGAGGCGGCTCCTGCGCCTTCTCCTGCCGTCTCGGCTCCGCAGGTTCCGCAGCCTGGAGCCGCCAACGACGTCGTGCGCCCGGCCGCGGTTGCCGGGCTGCCTTCCGTTCCGGCCGCAGCGCCCGCAGAAAGCCGGCCCGAACGGCTGCCGTTCCGCTCGGTGCTGCGCCGGGCCAGCGCCTGATGCGCGCCGCGGTGCAACATCCGGTTCCGCTCCCGGCGAATCCCGTCTAGACCAGCTTCGGTGAGGCGTGGATGCCTCCTCTAGCCGCCGGAGATCGAGACAGTGTCGCCATTGGGGATCGCTTCCACCATCCCGCTTTCGGGCTTCTCCGAGGTCGCTGACCGCTTCGATCTCTGCCTCTGCGATGTCTGGGGCGTGGTTCATAACGGCGTCGCCGCCTATCGCGACGCGCTCGTGGCTTTGATGCGTATGCGCGAGCGCGGGATCAGCGTCGTTCTCGTGACCAACGCGCCGCGTCCGAGCGATGTCATCATCGATCAGCTCGACGGTTTCGGCGTGCCGCGCGAAGCCTGGGATGCGATCGTCACCTCCGGCGATGTTTGCCGCTCCCTGATCCGCGCGCGCGCCGGCGAGCCGATGTATCGGCTCGGTCCCGATCGGGACCTGCCGCTGATCGCCGGTCTCGATGTCCGGGAAACCGCCCCGGCGGAAGCCGCCTATGTGCTCTGCACCGGGCTGTTCGACGACGAGAACGACACGGCGGCGACCTATGCCGAGCTGCTGGCCGGATTCGCCGCACGCGGATTGCCGCTGATCTGTGCCAATCCCGATCTCGTCGTCGAGCGCGGCGGGCGCATCATTCCCTGTGCCGGTTCGGTCGCGTTGGCCTATGAGGAGATCGGTGGGCAGGTGGTCTATGCCGGCAAGCCCCACGGGCCGATCTATGAGGCGGCTTTGGCCGCAGCCGAGGAGAAGCGCGGAGCGGCGATCGCCCGGGACAGGATCTGCGCGGTGGGCGATGCCATCCGCACCGATATCGCCGGCGCCTCAGGCTTCGGCGCCGCCGGCATCATGGTGCTCGCAGGTATCCATGCCCAGGATCTGATGGAGGCGTCTTGGGAGGAGCGTCACGGCTGGTTCGGCCGGCAGGCGCATCGCCCCGCCTATGCCATGCCGCATCTGGTCTGGTGAGGGTGATCTAGCTCTCCACTGCCGCGCCGGATGTCTCCGGAAAGTGGATGCTACTTGTCGGTCCGATGCGTCAGGCGGCGACGCACACCGATTCGATCTTGGTCTTCAGCATCTGCGCGTTGAACGGCTTCACGATGTAGTTGCTGACGCCGGCCTTCTTGGCCGCGATGACGTTCTCGGTTCTCGACTCGGCCGTGACGATGATGAAGGGCGTCTCGGAGAGCGTGGTCTCTTCCCGCACCTTCTGCAGCAGCTCGAAGCCGCTCATCGGCTCCATGTTCCAGTCGGAGATCACGAGGCCATATTTCTTGTCGCGCATCTTCGCGATCGCGGCCGAGCCGTCCGAGGCATCGTCGACGTTCTCGAAGCCAAGCTGTTTCAGCAGGTTGCGGATGATGCGGATCATCGTTTGGTAATCGTCGACCACGAGGATCGGCATGGACGGATCGAGGGCCATTGCGATGCTCCAGGCAGGGCAGTTGTGGCGTCGGAACATACCGACACCGCGCCGCCCGTTCGAGGCGGTCTCCACTCGCATTCGGTGATACCGACGGCGTGTTGCGAAGCGGTTAATCCGATCGCCGAGTGACTGTGGGGCAGGGTGGTGCTCCGCACCAAAGTCCAATTGCTGTTATTTTGCAGTTGCGAGATGATGAAGCCAATCGAGCACAGGGGCTGGGGTGCGCCTGCAAGCCACGAGAGATCAATGACCGTTCAGCCGAGGCCCGGCACACTCTACACCGTTCACGCTTTCGAGGATCTGGCGATCGGCCAGTCCGAGAGCTTGATGCGGACCGTGATGGAGCGCGATGTCGCACTCTTCGCCGAGCTTTCGGGGGATGCCAACCCCATCCATCTCTGCGACCATTTCGCCGCCGGCACCAGGTTCGGCCAGCGCATTGCTCACGGCATGCTGACGGCAAGCCTGGTTTCCGCCCTGCTCGGCACGCGCCTGCCCGGTCCCGGTGCTGTGTATCTCTCGCAGACGCTGACCTTTCTGGCCCCGGTCAAGATCGGCGATGTCGTCACGGCTCGGGTCGAGGTCGTCGAACTCGTCGCCGAGCGCCGCCGGGCACGCTTGTTCTGCGAGTGCCTCGTCGACGGCAAGGCGGTGATGGAGGGCGAGGCCTGGGTGGCGATGCCGCCGAAGCCCAAATCCTGAGAGGTTCGGAGGGGGGCGGCCTTGACGCCCTGCCGGGCTTCGCCGCAAAGACGACCATCGCCCGGCTTTCACGGGCAGACGGACGTTTCTCATCGATGTCTTCCCCAGCCGATGCGCCGTTGCGCTCCGAGCCGGCGGCCGTGGTCCTCGACCTCGACAAGCCCATTCCCGACGGCCTGCGCGGCGCCGTCCTCGCGCTCGGCAATTTCGACGGTGTCCACCGCGGCCACGCCGAACTCGCCCGCATGGCCGGTGCCATGGCGCGCGATCTCGGTACGGTGCCGGCCGCCTTCACCTTCGAGCCGCATCCGCGCAGCGTCTTCCGCCCCGAGGAACCCGTCTTCCGGCTGACGCCTCCGCAGATCAAGCTCGAATTGCTGGCCGATGCGGGCCTGGCTCGGGTCTTCGTCCTGCCCTTCGACCGCGAGATTGCAGCGATCACGGCCGAGCATTTCGTCGACGACCTGCTCGTCAGCCGGCTCGGCGCTGCCGGCCTTGTCTGCGGCTATGATTTCCATTTCGGCAAGGGCCGCACCGGCTCGCCGGAGATGTTGCAGGCTCACTGCCTGACGGCCGGCGTCCCGGTCCGCGTCGTGCCTCCCTTCGCCTGGCAGGGCGAGGCCGTGTCGTCGACGCTGATCCGCGCAGCGCTGGAAGAAGGCGATGTTGCCCGTGCCGCGGCGTTCCTCGGGCGGCCCTGGTTCGTGCGCGGCCTCGTCGCCCATGGCGACAAGCGTGGCCGAGACCTCGGCTATCCCACCGCCAATATGCAGCTCGCCCGCGACTGCAAGCTGCGGCACGGCATCTATGCGGTGCGGATGAGGATCGACGGCGTCTGGCACGACGGCGTCGCGAGCTTCGGCCGCCGCCCGACTTTCGATGACGGCGCACCACGGCTGGAGACCTTCGTCTTCGATTTTTCCGGCGATCTCTACGGCAAGCGCGTCGACGTGGCCTTCGTCGACTGGCTGCGTGGCGAGGAGAAATTCGACTCGCTCAAGGCTCTGATCACGCAGATGGATGCCGACAGCGCCCGCGCGCGCGACATTCTGGCCAGGACCCCCGCTTTCGACGCGCCGCCCTTCCTTCCGTGAGCCACGCCTGCTAGAAGCCCTCCATGCCCGCTGAACGCGCCATGCTGATCGATCTTTCCCGGCGAATTACGGGCCCGGCTGCCGCCTCGCGCTAGACAGGCGTGGGCGCTTGCGCAGTCCGGGTTGAAGACCGCTTTTCCCGTTTCATGAGTGGACGCGCTTGGGCTCGCCGAATGGCCCGCCGTCCCGACTGTCCGAGCCGGAAGATGACCGACAAGACCAACAACGCCAAAGCCGCCCAGACTGCAGGTGACGGCATCGATTATTCGCAGACGCTCTTCCTGCCCCAGACCGAGTTCCCGATGCGTGCGGGCCTGCCGCAGCGCGAGCCGGAGCTGCTCGCCCGCTGGGCTGAGATCGACCTCTACCGCAAGCTGCGCGAGGCAGGCCAGGGCCGGGACCGTTTCGTCCTGCATGACGGGCCGCCCTATGCCAACGGCAACATCCATATCGGCCACGCGCTGAACAAGGTGCTCAAGGACCTCGTCACGCGCTCGCAGCAGATGCTCGGCTACGATTCCAATTATGTGCCGGGCTGGGACTGCCACGGCCTGCCGATCGAATGGAAGATCGAGGAGCAGTACCGCGCCAAGGGGCTGAACAAGGACGACGTTGATGTCGTCGAGTTCCGCAAGGAATGCCGCGCCTTCGCCGAGCACTGGGTCGATATCCAGCGCAAGGAGTTCAAGCGCCTCGGCGTCGAGGGCGACTGGGACGATCCCTATCTGACGATGGCCTATCCGGCCGAGGCGCAGATCGCTCGCGAGATCATGAAGTTCGCCGAGACCGGCCAGCTCTATCGCGGCTCCAAGCCGGTGATGTGGTCGGTGGTCGAGAAGACAGCGCTCGCCGAGGCCGAGGTCGAGTACGAGGAGCATACGAGCGACACGATCTATGTGCCGTTCCCGGTGCTGAATGCGCCTGCTGCGCTCGCAGGCGCGTCGATCGTCATCTGGACGACCACGCCCTGGACGATCCCGGGCAACCGCGCGATCTCCTTCCATAACAAGATCACCTATGGCCTCTACCGCGTCACGGCGGCGCCCGAGAACAACTGGGCCAAGGTGGGCGCGACCTATATCCTCGCCAAGAACCTCGCCGAGAGCGTCTTCAAGGCCGCCAAGGTCGAAGCCTTCGAGCTGGTCGCGGATGTTCCGGCCGAGCAGCTTGCCGCGCTCATCGCCGCCCATCCCCTGCGCGGCAAGGGCTATGACTTCGACGTGCCCCTCCTCGACGGCGACCACGTCACCGACGATGCCGGCACCGGCTTCGTCCACACCGCGCCGAGCCATGGCCGCGAGGACTTCGATATCTGGATGGCGAACGGCCGCATGCTGGCCGAGCGCGGCATCGAGACGCGCATCCCCTACACCGTCGATGCCGATGGTCGCTTCACCAAGGAGGCGCCGGGCTTCGAGGGCGCACAGGTCATCACCGACAAGGGCGACAAGGGCAACGCCAACGACGTCGTCATCAAGGCGCTGGTCGAGGCAGGCAACATCATCGCGCGCGGGCGGCTGAAGCATCAGTATCCGCATAGCTGGCGCTCGAAGAAGCCGGTCATCTTCCGCAACACGCCGCAATGGTTCATCGCCATGGACAAGCCGATCGGCGAGGGTGGCGCGCCGGATGCGGCCGATCCCAAGCCCGTCGCCGGCGGCAACACCGATACGCTGCGCAACCGCGCGCTGAAGGCCATCAAGCAGACGGAGTGGGTGCCGGCGGTGGGCGAGAACCGCATCACCGGCATGATCGCCAACCGCCCGGACTGGGTGGTTTCGCGCCAGCGCGCCTGGGGTGTGCCGATCACCGTCTTCGTCGAGAAGGAGACGAAGGAGGTCCTCGTCGATCCCGCCGTCAACGCCGCGATCGCGGAGGCCTTCGAGGCCGAAGGCGCCGACGCCTGGTTCACCGACACCGACGGCGCCCGCTTCCTGAAGCCGTTCGGCTATGACCCGGCGAAATACGAGCGCGTCACCGACGTGCTCGATGTCTGGTTCGATTCCGGCTCCACCCACGCCTTCACCCTGGAAAAGCGCGCCGACCTCAAGACGCATCGCGTCGTCGATGGCGGCCGCGACAAGGTGATGTATCTCGAAGGCTCGGACCAGCATCGCGGCTGGTTCCATTCGAGCCTGTTGGAAAGCTGCGGCACGCGCGGCCGCGCGCCGTTCGACGTCGTCCTCACCCATGGCTTCTGCCTGGACGAGAAGGGCGAGAAGATGTCGAAATCGAAGGGCAACGTCACCGCGCCGCAGGACATCATCAAGGATTCCGGTGCCGACATCCTGCGCCTGTGGGTCGCGGCGGCGGATTATTCCGACGATCTGCGCATCGGCAAGGAGATCCTGAAGACCTTCGTCGAGACCTATCGCAAGCTGCGCAACACCATGCGCTGGATGCTCGGCACGCTCGCCCATTTCAGCGAGGAAAGCCGCGTCCTGGAGCCGCAGACCATGCCGGAGCTCGAGCGGCTGATGCTCCATCGCCTCGCCGAGCTCGGGCCGCAGGTCGAGGAAGCCTATCGCACCTACGACTACAAGAAGGTGGTGTTCCTGCTGTCGCAGTTCATGAACACAGAGCTCTCGGCCTTCTATTTCGACGTGCGCAAGGATGCGCTCTACTGCGATCCGACCTCGAGCCATGTCCGCCGCAGCGCGCTGACGGTGGTCGATCACCTCTTCCGCTGCCTGACGACCTGGCTCGCGCCGATCCTGGTCTTCACCGCCGAAGAGGCCTGGCTCGAACGCTATCCCGCGGAGAAGGCGGGCGAAGGCTCGGTGCATCTGGAGCGCTTCGCCGAGGCGCCCGAGAGCTGGCTCAATCCCGAGCTGGCGGAGCGCTGGGGCAAGATCCGCCGCGTGCGCCGCGTCGTCACCGGCGCGCTGGAGCTGGAGCGTGCCGCCAAGCGCATCGGCTCCTCGCTGGAGGCTGCGCCGCAGGTCTTCGTTTCCGATGCGGATCTCTATGCCGCTCTCTCCGGCGTCGACCTCGCCGAGATCAGCATCACCTCCGATATCCGCATCACGAACGGGGAGGGGCCGGCCGAGGCCTTCCGCCTCGCCGAGGTTCCGGGCGTCGCGGTGGTGTCGAATCGCGCCGCCGGCATCAAATGCGCTCGTTCCTGGAAGTATTTCGATCCCAAGACGGCCGATGCCGCCTATCCGGAGGTGACGCCGCGCGATGCCAAGGCGCTGAAGGAGCTGGGGGTGTCCGCCTGATGACGCCTGCCCGCCGCCTTGGCCTCGCCACGGTCCTGATCGTCTTCGTCTCGGATCAGCTCCTGAAATGCTGGCTGCTCTATGGTGTCGGGCTGGCCGAGAACGGCCCGTTCGATCTCGCGCCTTTCCTGACGATCGTGCTCGCCTGGAACCGGGGCATTTCCTATGGCCTGTTCCAGCAGGGCACGGATCTCGGCCGCTGGTTTCTGGTCGTCATCTCCTTCGTCGCGGCCGTCTGGCTCTGGCGCTGGATGTGGCGCAGCGAGGGTGCGCTGACGGTGTTGAGTCTCGCGCTGATCATCGGCGGTGCGCTCGGCAACGGCGTCGACCGCGCCGTCTACGGCGCGGTGGTGGACTTCGTTCACTTCCATTGGGGTAGCTTCAGCTGGTACATCTTCAACATCGCCGATGTCGCGATCGTTGTCGGTGTGGTCGGGCTCCTGTATGAGTCATTCCGACCGGCTGGGGAAAAGACAGCTGAGTGACGGTCTCGCCATCCTTTCGCCGCTCGTCCATGCTTGAGGCGAATGCGAGATTGTCCAAAGGGAGATTTGATATGGCGCAACGCATCCGCGTGTCGCATCTGCTGCTCGCCGGCGGGCTCGTGCTGGCGGCCCAGCCTGCCTTCGCGCAGGAGGGCATGCTGTTCAAGAACCTGCTCGAAGGCACCTTCGGCGGCAAGGGGGCCGGCGACGACATCGATTATCGCGAGCGTGCGCCGCTGGTAGTGCCGCCGAATTCGGCGCTGCCGCGCCCGCAGGATCCGGCGAGCGCTCGCAGTGCCGCCTGGCCGAACGATCCGGATGTGCAGCGCCGCAAGGACGAGGCCAATCGTCCGCCCTATGCGCTGTCGGAAAGAGCGCGCAACAACCCGGTCCTGTCGCAGGAAGAGCTGCGTCGCGGCCGCACTTCGCGCACGGAACAGGCGCCGACAATCGTCGAGGAACACGGCAACTACAACAACCAGATCCAGCCGATCCGCATCGGCCGCGAACTCGCTTCTCGCCGCAGTCAGGCCGCCGAAGAGTCGCTGGCCTATGGCGTCGAGCCGCAGCGCCGCCTGCTGACCGAGCCGCCGACCGGCTATCGCCGCCCGGCTGACACGGCTGCGATCGGCCCGGGGCGCGGTGGCCCGGTCGAGGACAAGCAGGCTGTCGGCCAGCGCGAGTTCGCGACGGGCCAGGGGCCGGTGATGCTGGTCAGGCCTGACTAGGCTGATCTGCAAGATCGGCCGAGGTAAGCCACTTGCCGAAGCGGGCTCGGCTGACCAAGTTCTCTTTCGGGGCGGGCGCATCGTGCCCGCCCCTTTGTGTCTGAGCAGGAGATCGCGTCAGGTGAACATCCATGCGCGCCAGCCCGGTCTGGCTGACCCCGTCGAAGCCTTCCGCCTCGACAATGGCCTCGACGTCGTCGTCGTGAAGGACCATCGGGCGCCGGTCGTCACCCATATGGTCTGGTATCGCAACGGTTCCGCCGATGACCCGGCCGGAAAATCGGGCATCGCGCATTTCCTCGAGCATCTGATGTTCAAGGGCACCGAGCGCTGGCCGGCGGGCGAGTTCTCGAAGATCGTCGCCGGTTACGGCGGGCAGGAGAACGCCTTCACCTCCTACGACTACACCGCCTATTTCCAGCGCGTGCCGAAAGAGCATCTGCGCGCGATGATGGATTACGAAGCTGACCGGATGACCGGCCTCTCCTTCGACGAGAGCGTGGTCGGACCGGAGCGCGACGTGGTGCTGGAGGAGCGGCGCATGCGCGTCGATTCCGATCCGGCTGCCCAGCTCGGCGAGGAATTCTCCGCTTCGCTGTTCTTCCACCACCCCTATGGCACCCCGATCATCGGCTGGGAGCACGAGATCGAGCGCCTGAGCCGCGACGACGCCTTCGCCTACTATCAGCGCTTCTACACGCCCGAGAACGCGATCCTCGTTGTGGCCGGCGATACCGATGCCGCCGAGGTGCGCCGTCTCGCCGAGGAGAGCTATGGCAAGATCGCGGCCCGCGGCGCGCCACCCGTCCGCAGCCGCCCGATCGAGCCTGAGCCGCGCGCCTCGCGCCGGGTTGCGCTGAACGACCCGCGCGTGCAGCAGCCTTCGCTGCGCCGCGGCTGGCTGACCCCGACCTATACGACCGGAGATCGCGAAGAGGTTCTGGCGCTCGAACTCGTCGCCGAGATCCTCGGCGGCGGCACGACCTCGCGGCTCTATCGCAAGCTCTGTGTCGAGGACGAGCTCGCCGCCGGCGCCAGCGCCTATTTCATGGGCTCGATGGTGGACCGCGCCGCCTTCCAGCTCTCGGCCAGCCCGCGCCCCGGTGTCGAGATGGCGGCGATGGAGGCGGGGCTCGACGCCGTGCTCGCCAGCTTCCTGGCCGAGGGGCCGACCGAGTTGGAGCTGGCGCGGGCCCGCACGCGGCTCGTCGCCGAGACGGTCTTCGCCCGCGACAATCAGGCTTCGCTGGCCCGCATCTTCGGCTCGGCGCTCGCCGTCGGCGAGACGGTCGCAGACGTGCTCGCCTGGCCGCAGCGCATCGAGGCCGTCGGCCGCGATGCGGTGGTCGAAGCAGCACGCCGCTATCTGAAGCCTGATCGCAGCGTCACCGGCCTGCTGCTGCCCGCCTGACACTTGCCGTCTCACCGAACGGGCGGACGCCATGCTCCGCCGACAGGAAGCGACATGAACGCGCCGATTCCGACACCCAAGCTCAACACGGCCGGCCCCGCCATCGCGGTCCAGAGCGTCCGCTCGCCGGGCGGCATCGAGGCCTGGCTCGTCGAGGAGCACAGCCTGCCGCTGATCGCGGTCGATTTCGCCTTCGACGGCGGCGCCAGCCGTGATCCGGAAAACGCGGCCGGCAGCGCCTATCTGATCTCGGGGCTGCTCGACGAAGGCGCTGGCGATCTCGATGCCGAAGCTTTTCAGGGCAAGCTGGCCGATCATGCGATCAGCCTCGGCTTCGAAGCCCGCCGCGACGACTTCCACGGCCATATCCAGACCTTGTCGACCCATCGCGACACCGCCTTCGAGCTGCTGGCGTTGGCGCTGAACAAGCCGCGCTTCGATGCCGACGCGGTCGTGCGTGTCCAGGCCCAGATCATCGCCGGGCTGCAGCGCCAAGCGAAGAACCCCGAAGTCATGTGCCGCAACGCGCTTTTCGCCGCGGCTTTCCCCGGCCATGCCTATGGCCGGCCCGAGAAGGGCGATGTCGACAGCGTCTCGAAGCTCGCGGCTCCGGCGCTGAAGGCGTTGACGCCGGCATTGCTCGATCGCGGCGGCCTCAAGGTCGTCGTGGTCGGCGACATCACCGCGGCGGAACTCGCAGGGCGCCTTGATCTGTTGTTCGGTGCGCTGCCACAGGGCGTGTCCCGCCCGCGCCCGTCTCAGCCGTTGCCGATCCAGGGGCTCGGCCAGACCCATGTCATAGATCTCGACGTGCCGCAGACCGTACTGCGCTTCGTCGGACCGGGGCTGATGTGGCATGATCCGGACTTCATCCCCGCGAGCGTGCTGAACCATATCCTCGGCGGCTCGGCCTTCACCTCGCGGCTCTTCATGGAAGTGCGCGAGAAGCGTGGCCTTGCCTATGGCGTGTCCTCCAGCCTGATGCCGCTGCGCGAGAGCGCCATGCTGGTCGGCGGCACCGCCACCCGCAACGACCGCGCTGCCGAATCGATGAAGGTGATCCGCGAGGAGATGCTGAAGCTCGCCCATGACGGGCCGACCGAGCATGAGGTCGAGGAAGCCAAGCGCTATATCATCGGCTCTTATCCGCTGCGCTTCGACACCTCGCCGAAGATCGCCGGGGAATTGCTGGCTCTTGCGCTGCGCGGCGACACGCCGGACTTCCTCGCCAGCCGCAACGGTCTCTTCGCGGCCGTGACGCTCGATGACGTCAAGCGCGTCGCGCAGCGCCTCTTCGGCAACCCCGACCTGCTCGTTCAGGCGGTTGGCAAGCCGGTCGGGCTGGTCTGAAATAGCCTTCGTCTCTTTGTCGATACGGGTAGTCTTCATGCTTCAGCAAAGCTTCGATCTCGCGCTCGAATCCAAGGTCGGCAAGGGAGGCATTCCCGACGCGGCCTTCGAGACGGCGCTGGCCGATCTCAAGCCCGCGTTGGCGAAGCTGCAGGGGCAGGCGAAGGACGGTTCGCTGCCGCTGCTGAAGCTGCCGAGCGACACCGCCGACCTCGGCCCCGTGAAGGTTGCCTCCGACCGGTTGAAGGCTGGCGGCACCACCGATGTCCTGGTGCTCGGTACCGGCGGCTCCAGCCTCGGCGGCCAGACGCTCGCTCAACTCACCGGCTACGGCATCGCCGGCCTCTCGCAGTTCGCGCACGGCCCGCGCGTCCATTTCATCGACAATCTCGACCCGGCCACCTATGCGGCGCTGCTCGCCAGGTTGCCGCTCAAGACGACCAAGTTCGTCGCGATCTCGAAATCCGGCGGCACCGGCGAGACCCTCCTGCAGTCGATCGCCGCGATCGAGGCGCTGCGGGGCGCGCATCTCACCGATCAGCAGATTGGCGAACATTTCCAGGGGCTCTCCGAGCCGGGCAAGCCCGGCAAGCTGCATCCGCTGCGCGCGTTGCTCGAGCCCTTCGGCACGCCCTTCCTCGAACACCACACCGATGTCGGCGGTCGTTACTCGGTCCTGACCAATTGCGGCCTGTTGCCGGCCGCCGTGCTCGGCCTCGACATCGAAGCGCTGCGGCTGGGCGCAGCGCGGGCGGTGGCGCCGCTCTTCGCCGGCAAGGACGTCCGCGAGACGCCCTCGGCGGTCGGCGCTGCGCTGCATCTCGCCGCAATGCGATCGGGCAAGAATATCGCCGTGCTGATGCCCTATGCCGACAAGCTCGCGCTGCTCACCCGCTGGTGGATGCAGCTCTGGGCCGAGAGCCTCGGCAAGGACGGGCAGGGGACGCAGCCGGTCGGCGCGCTCGGCCCCGTCGACCAGCACTCGCAGCAGCAACTCTATCTCGCCGGGCCTAAGGACAAGTTCTTCACCGTGATCACCACCGGCGTGAAGGGCAAGGGGCCGCAGATCGACGCGGCTCTGGCGGAGAAGATCGGGCAGGCCGATTTCGCCGGCAAGACGATCGGCGACATGGTTGCGGCGCAAGGCATCGCCATGATCGACACCTTCGCCAAGAACGGCTGTGCTGTCCGCCGCTTCCACGTCGAGCGGATCGACGAGACCAGCCATGGCGAGATGCTGATGCATTTCATGCTGGAGACGATTCTCACCGGCTACGCGATGGGTGTGGATCCCTTCGACCAGCCGGCGGTGGAGGAGGCGAAGCTCCTCGCCAAGCGCTATCTTGCCGAAGGGCGCAGCTGAGCGAATCGGGGTTTGCCGGCAGGGCACGTTATGCTCGGGCTCGGCCCGAGCATCTCTTGATCGAGATTCTCGGGTCTGTGCTTTGCGCCGCCCGGGAATGACGGGCGCGGTGCTCGCGACCAAGAGAACATGTTGAGCCCATGACCGTCCGCCGCCTCGATCCCGTCCTGGTCGACCGCATCGCCGCAGGCGAGGTGATCGAGCGGCCGGCTGCGGCCGTGAAGGAACTGGTCGAGAACGCGATCGACGCCGGCGCGCGCTCGGTCGCGGTCACCATCACCGGCGGCGGGCGCGAATTGATCCGTGTCGTCGATGACGGCGCCGGCATGACGCCGCAGGACCTCGAGCTCGCCGTCGAGCGCCACGCCACCTCGAAGCTGCCGGACGGGGACCTCTTCGCGATCGGGACGCTGGGCTTCCGCGGCGAGGCGTTGCCCTCGATCGGCTCGGTGGCGCGGCTCTCGATCGCGACACGCCGGCATGACGCATCCCAGGGCTCCGGCCTCGTCGTCGAGGCGGGCGAGAAGGGCGTCGTCCGCCCGGTCGCCGCGGCCGTCGGAACCCGCATTGAGGTCAGCGACCTCTTCATCTTCACCCCGGCCCGCCTCAAATTCCTGAAGAGCGACCGGGCCGAGGCCCAGGCCGTCTCCGAGATGCTGCGGCGCCTCGCCATCGCCCATCCCGAAATCCGCTTCTCGCTGGAAGGCGAGCATGTCAGCGCCTTTGACTGGCCGGGCGAGCCGATCGGGGAAGAGGGCCTGCTGCGCCGTCTCGGCCGGGCGCTTGGCCGCGACTTCCCAGAGAACGCACTGAAGATCGAGGCCGAGCGCGAAGGCTTCCGCATCTTCGGCTTTTCCGGTTTGCCGACCTTCCATCGCGGCACCTCGGCCGGCGTGCATCTTGCGGTCAACGGCCGCCCGGTCCGCGACAAGCTGCTGCTCTCGGCGGTGCGCGGTGCCTATGCCGACGTCGTGCCCTCCGATCGCCATCCGGTGCTCTTCCTCGATGTCGGCTGCGACCCGCGCTCGGTCGACGTCAACGTCCACCCCGCCAAGAGCGAGGTGCGCTTCCGCGACCCCGCCCTGGTGCGCGGCCTCGTTGTCTCCGGGCTGAAGGCGGCGCTCGCTGCCGCCGGACACCGCGCGACCACGACGGGCGGCGCCCGCACGCTCGACGCCTTCCGCGCCGTGCTCTCGATGGGCGGTAGCGGGAATGCGATCCCGCGCCCGGCCTTTCCTGCGACATCGAACTGGAGCGCGCCTGCCCCGGTTTCCGCGAGCGCCCCTCAACCCGGCTTCTCCGATTTCGCGGCGCCTTCCGCCGATGCCCGCGCCCATCTCGCCGAGCCTTCGGCAGACGCGCTCGACCGGCCGCTCGGCGCCGCCCGCGCCCAGGTCCATGAGACCTACATCGTCGCGCAGACGCGTGAGGGCGTCGTCATCGTCGACCAGCACGCCGCCCATGAGCGGCTGGTCTATGAGCGGCTGAAGGCCGAGCGCGCCCGCAACGGCATCGCCCGCCAGCCCCTGCTGCTGCCCGAGGTGGTCGAGCTCGATCCTGTCGATGCCGACCGCCTGATCGCGGCCGGTAGCGAGCTCGAAAGCCTCGGCCTCGTCCTGGAGTCCTTTGGGCTGGGCGCAGTGCTGGTGCGCGAGGCCCCCAGCCAGCTCGCCGGCGGCAATCTCCAGCGCCTCGTCCGCGATGTCGCCGATGCGCTGGCCGAGCACGGCACGGCCGGCTCGCTTGAGCGCCGGCTCGACCATGTGCTGGCGACGATGGCCTGCCACAACTCCGTCCGCGCCGGCCGGCGCATGCGCCCCGAGGAGATGGACGCGCTGCTTCGCGAGATGGAGGTCACGCCCAATTCCGGCCAGTGCAACCACGGCCGGCCGACCTATGTCGAGCTGAAGCTCAGCGATATCGAGCGGCTGTTCGGGCGGCGGTGAGGGGTCAGGTCGGCCGGTAGAAGCCGGAATCGAGGCTCTCCAATGCCATGCTCGCTTCTGCCGCTTGCGGATACCATTGCTCGTCGACGATGGCCTGAAGCTCGCGCCGCGCAGCGACACAATCTACCGCCAGATTGGCACGAGCGGCAGCTAGGCGGACCTGCATGTTGGGATGTCCAAACAGTTTCATCAGGACGCGTCTCTGATCGCCGGCACGAGATTTGAGTTCCATTTCCAGCGCGTGAACCTGCCAAACCAGCCGATTGGCGCGGGTGTTTTCATTGCCCTCCATCGCGTCGTACTGTTCGATGCAACGCCGCTCGAAATCTTTGACGATATCTGCGGTCGACAGGGAGCTGAGATTACGGCCGATCATTTGAGCACTCCGCTCTGTCGCAACGCTCGATGGCCCATCCGTACATGTTCTGACCAATCCCGGCCGCGAAGGTACTCGCGGGGCGATTGCATGGCGAATTCCGGGTTCGGGCGATTATACCATCCCGTGATCTCATGATGCTTGTATCGCGGAATGCTGACGATGTTGTCCACGCCGTCGATGGTGGAGCCCGGAAAGCCTTCGCGCGATCCGGCTCCTCGCTCGACGATATGATGGTCGTCATAACCCGGCCGCCTCCTGCCGGCCTGCTCCTGAAGCTCCATGAGCGACCTCGGCTCGTCCTGATACGATCGGATCGAGGGCCATTCCGTGTAAAGCCAGTGCCCGACCTCGATCGCCGTGACGACGGCGCCGATCGGGCCAGCCCTTCTCAGCACTTGGCGTGCGATCGCCTTTGCCAGCGCCTTCGCGGCCCTGATCTTCGACTGTCGGTCTTGGGGTGGGTCCTTTATGGGGTCGAGCGCCGGGCCGCCATTGTCGCCGACGCCCGGCTGCCGGCTTTGGCCGGAGCCCTCGCCACCGGCCCATTGCCCTCCCTCCGGGCTGCCCGCCGGCACGCGTGGCTGGTCCGAATTGAAGCCGCCCTTCTCGACGAGCGCCTGCAGGCGCGCAAGGGTGCGCATCATGCGCTCACCGGCGATGTGGCAGGCGACGGCATGGCGGCGCGCCGCCAGGGCGCGCCCGTTAGGTTCGATGGATCTTAGGATTGGCATCCGGCGCTTGGTCTCCGCGGCGGATGCGGAGATTAAGCGCGGAACAGGAGCTGGGGATAAGTTCGCTGTCGCCGGCCTATTAGCGACGACCTATGACCTATGAGTTCCGCAGCAGGATCACGAGAGTCTCGCCATAGCTCCGCCGCTCCAGTTCCTCGAATCCATCAGGCAGGCTGATCTCGGCATCCGCTGCCTCTTCCAGTACGATCAGGGCTTCCGGCTCCAGCCAGCCGCCCTCGCGGGCTGAGACCAGCGCCTTCTCGCCCAGCGCCTTGCGATAGGGCGGGTCGCAGAAGACGAGGCCGAACGGCGCCATGCCGGCGATCGCCCCGAGCTTCGTCGCATCGCGGCGGAAGATGCGGCTGAAGCCGGCGAGCCCGAGCGCCATCTGGTTCTCGCGGATGATGCCGCGCGCCTCGGTGCCGTCATCGACCAGAAGCGCGAAGCCGGCTCCGCGCGACAGCGCCTCGAAGCCAAGCGCGCCCGTGCCGGCGAACAGGTCGAGCACGCGCGCGCCCTCCACCGCGTCGCCATAGGCATGGGCGAGCACATTGAACAGGGATTCGCGCAGGCGGTCCGAGGTCGGCCGGATGCTGCCGATCCCCGGCTTTGGGCCGGCCAGAGGCCGGCCGCCCAGGCGTCCGCCGACGATCCGCATCGCTTAGCCGCGATTACCGCCGCGCGGGCCGCCGCCGCCGGGGCGCGGACCCTTGCCGCCGCCCGGCCGTCCACCGGGTTTGCCGCCGAAGGGACGTCCTCCGCCCGGCTTGCCGCCGAAGGGGCGCCCGCCGCCAGCCGGCCGCTCCGAGGAGCGAGCGCCGAAGTTCTTGGCCCCGAACCCCTTGCCTTCCGGCCGGTCACCGAAGCTGCGGCCGCGCGGCCTGTCCTCTGCCGGTCGCTCGCTGAAGCGCCGGGCGGGGCGCTCCGCCCCGTCTCGAGGGGCGCGGTCGGGGCGTTCGCCACGCGGCGCGCGATCCTGCCAGGGCCGCTCATCGGCACGATCGCGGCCACCGGCATCCTCGCGCGGGCGCCGCGCCGGCCGTTCGCCGCCGCTGGGGCGGCCGAAGGCGCGGGGGGCACGAGCCTCGTCGCCGCCTCGTTCGTGGCGCGGCTTGCGGTCGGGACGACGCTTGCTGTCGCGCGCAGGAGCGGCGTGCTCTTCCGAAACGGGTGCGCTGACGCGCTCGACCAGCACGCGCCGGCCCTTGGGGTCGGAGATCGGCGTGTCGCGGCGGCGCTTGATGTCGCCGGACGCTTCGCGCTGCAGCCGCTCCAGCTTCGGATCGGCGCCGCGGCGCGGCGGGGTCTTGCGTTCGCGCTGCGGCTCGGTCTCGGCATCCCGCCAGACCGTGCGGGTCCAGGGCTTGTCGCCGCGCAATTCGCGCACCGCATCGCGGCGCGCCTCGTGCGGATCCTCGGCGGCGTCGCGGCGTCGGCGCGGGCGATCGTCGCCAGCGGGGGCAGGGCGCGGCGCTGCGGGCAGGGCATCGCGGCGCGGCGATTCGAAATCGGCGCCGGCCTTGCTGGCGAGTTCGGTGCCGAGCTGGTCCTGCAGCACGCGCGAGCGGATCTCGTCGGCCTCGCCCTCTTCGAGTTCTCCGAGCTGGAACGGGCCGAAGGAGATGCGGATCAGCCGGTTCACCGTCAGCCCGAGATGCTCGAGCACGGTCTTGACCTCGCGGTTCTTGCCTTCGCGCAGGTCGACCGTCAGCCAGGTGTTGAAACCCTGCTGGCGCTCGAAGCGGGCGATCACCGGCCCGTACTGGATGCCGTCGATGGTGACGCCGTCCTTGACGGTGTCGAGCACGTCCTGCGTCACCTCGCCGAAGGCGCGCACGCGGTAGCGCCTCAGCCAGCCGGTCTCCGGCAGCTCCAGCACCCGCGCCAGCCCGCCGTCATTGGTCAGGAGCAGCAGGCCTTCGGTGTTGATGTCGAGCCGGCCGATGGTCAGCACGCGCGGCAGGTCTTCCGGCAGCACGTCGAAGACGGTCGGCCGGCCTTCCGGGTCGAAATTGGTCGTCACCACGCCGCGGGGCTTGTGGTAGAGCCACAGCCGGGTGCGTTCGCGGGCCGGCAGCGGCTCGCCGTCGATCAGCACGACATCCGTCGGCTTCACGTCGAAGGCCGGGCTTTCCAGCACGGAGCCGTTCACGCTGACGCGGCCTTCCGCGATCATCGCCTCGCTGTCGCGGCGCGAGGCGACGCCGGCGCGCGCCATCACCTTGGCGATCCGCTCCGGCTCCTCCGCCGTGATCAGCTTGCGCTCGGGCGCGTCCTCGCGCGGGCGGCGCGGACGGTCCTCATGCCCTTCGAAGCGCGGCGCGCGCGGGCGCGAAAAGCGCCTTTCGCCATCGCGGCCCTCGCCGCGCGGCGGCCGATCGCCCTGCGGACGGTCGCGGCCGGCAAAGGGGCGATCGCCGGTGCGTGCCGGACGGCGCGGGCGCTCCTCGCCGGAGCGTTCACGGAAGCCGCGGCCTTCGCCTTCGGCCTTGAAGCGGGCCGGCCTGTCACCGTCGAAGCGGCGCGGGCGCGGGGCGTCGCCCTCGCTGCCGGCTGGCCGCTCGAAGCGCCGGGTGGGACGTTCGTCGCCGGTCGAATGGCCGCGGAAGGGCTTGTGCTCGCCGTCGCGGGGCGGCCGGTCGTCGCTGGACGAGCGGCTGCGGAACGGCTTGCGCTCGCCATCGCGTGCGGGTCCACGGCTTTCGCCGCCTGAGCGGCTGCCGAAGCTCTTGCCACCGAAGCCTTTACCGCCGGAACCGGGGCCACGGCCGCCGGCGCCACCGCCCTTGCGCGGGCCGCGGCCTCTGTTGTTGTCGTCGTCTTTCATGGTTGCTCCTGAGCCGGCCGAGCACAACCGCTTTGCGGGAAAGGCCTGGCTCGCTTATTCGCTATGACCGGCGCTTGTAGCAGAGGCTTTCCCTCGCTGCGAGCGCCAAAACTGGGGTTTATGATGTCGAAACCGCAATCATCCTCCGCGCTCGACGCCATGGCGCTGGCCTTCGACGAGGCGAAGGCCGCCGCGCAGCGCGGGGAGGTGCCCGTCGGTGCGGTGGTGGTGCGGGACGGCGCGGTCCTCGCCAGTGCCGGCAACCGCACGCTCGAGCTGAAGGATCCGACTGCGCACGCCGAGATGATGGCACTCAGGCTCGCCTGCGAGGCGCTCGGCAGCGAGCGGCTGATCGGCTGCGATCTCTATGTCACGCTCGAACCCTGCCCGATGTGCGCGGCGGCGATCTCGTTTTCCCGGATCAGGAGGCTCTATTTCGGCGCGGCCGACCCGAAGGGCGGCGCCGTCGAGAATGGCGTCAGGCTCTATGAGAGCCCGACCTGCCACCATGTGCCGGAGGTCTATGGCGGGTTGCGCGAGACCGAGGCTGCGGCGCTGCTGCGGGATTTCTTCCGCGAGCGGCGGTAGGCAGCCCTTCTCAGGCCGTCATTCCGGGCTGACCGAAGCGCAGATCCGGAATCCATCATAGAGCGGGATTCCGGATCGGCGCCGCTTGCGGGGCTTGTACCGAATGACGGTGGAGGGGACGATCAGGTATCCGACGAGTCGATGCCGAATTTCTGCGCGAGCTGCGCGCGATCCATGCAGGAGACGTCATAGGTCACCTGCCGGCCCTTGAATTCCGGGCGCTTGCTGAATTCCTTGGTCATCGAGCGGGTGATGTCGTCGATCCGCGCTTCGCAGGCTTGGGCGGAGGTGAACTCCATCTCGCTGATCCGGCTGGTGGCGCAATGTACCTCGCCGGTGACGCAGGCCATGATGACCATGGTGAAGGCATCCATGCAGGCGCTCCTGTTGCGGCCGGTCGAAACTGCGCGCCTATGGTTAGCGCTTGGTTTAGACCGGCGATGTGCCCCCCCGCGTCCTTAAGCAAGATGCGGGCCGTTATGCAAGGCTGCGCCAGCACAAATAGGTGCCGAGCGCCAGCAGGCCGGCAAAGAAGCAGACCTTGAACGTGGCCGGTGAGATGCGGCTGCGGATGAACTGTCCGGCGCTCATGCCGGCCAGCGCCGGAACGAGGGCAAGGAAGGATTGCCAGGCGGCAGCGCCGTTGAGCGCCCCGGCTCCGATCAGTCCGAGGGAAAGCGCCAGTGTCGAGACGATGAAGGAGATGCCGAGCGCCTGCACCAGTTCGTCCTTGTCGAAGCCGAGTGTCTGCAGATAGGGCACGGCCGGCAGCACGAAGACGCCGGTCGCAGCGGTGACGACACCGGTCGTCAACCCGATGACGGGGCCGAGCCAGCCTTCCCAGGCCGGTGGCACGCGCAGCTTCGCCGCCTTCAGGCCGACGAGCGCGTAGAGCACGAGCGCAAGGCCGAGCCAGAGCGTGGCGGTGCCGTCCTTTTCCTGCTGCAGCAGCCCGGCGCCGGCCCAGGTGCCGATGCAGATGGCGGCCAGCATTGGCGCGAGCCGCCGGAGCGTTGCGCCGAGCTTAGGGCCGGTCGTGAGCTGCCAGCCATTGGTGACGAGGTTGGGCACCACCAGCAGCGCCGCCGCCTGCGCCGGCGCCATCACCACGCCGAGGATGCCGACAGCGATCGTCGGCAACCCCAGCCCGATCACGCCCTTGACGAAGCCGGCGAGCACGAAGGTCGCGGTGACGAAGAGGAGGAGAGTTGTGTTGTCCATGCCCCGCTTGTGGCATCGCCCGCGGCGGCTGTCGCCGCCCGATGCTACGGCCGGCGCCGTAGTGTTCCTGCTTGCGGCGCGGCGGCGATGGCGCATCATGGCGCCATGAGCACGCCAAGTCGCTATTCCGGCCCCTATCTCGCGGAGATCGCCCATCTGATGGGCGACCCGGCCCGTGCCAACATGCTGCACGCGCTGATGGACGGCCGTGCATTGACGGCCAAGGAACTGGCCTGGATTGCCGGCGTCGCACCGCAGACGGCGAGCGGCCACCTCGCCAAACTGATGCAGGGCGGGTTGATCGCGGTCGCCGTGCAGGGGCGCCACCGCTACTACCGGCTCGCCGGATCTGAAGTGGCAGCGGCGCTGGAAGGTCTGATGGTTCTGGCCGGCCTGGACGGGACGAGCCGGCGCTTGCCCTCGCGCGTCGGTGCGGAGCTGAGCCAGGCCCGCACCTGCTACGACCATTTTGCCGGACGGCTCGGCATCGGCATACACGACGCGCTGATGGCCGGCCGCCATCTCGCCGTCAGCGAGGGCGGCTATGCGCTGACGCCGTCGGGCAAGGCGATTTTCTCGGCCCTCGGCGTCGATCCGGATGCGAGCGGCCGGAGCCGCCGTGCGGCGCTGCGGCCCTGCCTCGACTGGAGCGAGCGCCGGCCGCACCTCGCCGGCCATCTCGCTGCGGCGCTGGCCTGCCGCTGCTTCGAGATGGACTGGGTCCGCCGCCGCAAGGACAGCCGTGCGGTTGTCCTGACCGAGGAGGGCAGGGCGATGCTCGCGGCCGCGCTCCCCGGCTTCCGCTGCGATGAGCCGGAGCCGGTCAGTCCCGCGCTTCGAGAGCCCGCGCCAGCGCTCGCTTGACCTCGTCCTTGATCGGCTCCGCCGCCGCGAGGATCGCCTTCGCCTTGAAGAAGTCGAGCCCGCCGATGCGGTCGGCACCGGCCCGGATCAGGATGTCGGGCGGCTGCTGCTCGACCATGCGCTGGACCAGCGTGCGGGTCAGGATCTGCGAGGCGCCGACGATCGCCTCCATCGCGCCGGGAATGCGCGTGTCGCTCGACGCGGTCGTGGGAGCGCTGACATCGACGGCCACGACGATGCGGCCGGGCGCGAGCAACGCCCGATAGGGCAGGGGATCGATGGCGCCGCCGTCGATCAGCACGCGCCCGCCGAGCGCGACCGGCCGCACCAGCCCGGGAATGGCGAGCGAGGCAGCAACGGCCGGCGTCAGCGGCCCGTCGCTCAGTACGACCTCCGCGTGGCGGTGGTAATCAGCCGCTACGGCGGTGAACGGGATCGCCAGCTCTTCGAAGCGATCGGGCACCGCCTCCGGCCAGAAGAGGTCGAGCAGCCGTTCGCCATCGATCAGGACGGGGTTGCCGAGGCCGCGCACGAGATCGGCGAGCTTGCCGACCCGGGCATCGAGCAGCTTCCCGATCACGCGGGCCCGGTCACGGAAGCTCTGCAGCGCATGCTCGCGCAGATCGCGGCCGGAGAGCCCGGCGGCGTAGGCAGCGCCGACGATGGCACCTATCGAGCAGCCGGATATCTGCGCGGGCTTCAGGCCGAGCTCGTCAAAGGCCTCCAGCACCGCGATGTGGCTCAGGCCCCGTGCCCCGCCGGCGCCCAGGACGAGCGCGATCTCGGGCGTGCTGCCCGGCCTGCGTTCTGGCTTCGGGGCTGACTTCATATCTGGCGACATCCCCATCGTCATTCCGGTGCAGGCCACCGCCCTGAGCCCGGGACCCATGAACACGACGGACCGTCATCGTCATTGCGAGGCGCGAAGCGACGAAGCAATCCAGGGGGGCTGGATGAAGCGTTCAACCAGGTCCCCCGGGATTGCTTCGCTGGGCTCGCAATGACGTCCCTTTCGAAGAGGCCCGCGCCGGCTCAGGCGACGGCCTGCGCCAGGAAGGGCTTCAGCACCGCGAGCGTGGCCTGCGGGTTCTCCTCCGGCAGGAAGTGCCCGCTGTCGATCGCCTGGCCTTCTGCCTGCGGCGCGAAGGTCTTCCGCCAGATTTCGAGCGGGCTCGCGCCCTTGGCCGGGATGCCGGCTTCGCCCCAGAGAACCAGCGTCGGGCAGAGGATGCGCTTGCCCGCAGCGAGGTCGGCCCTGTCGTGCTCGACGTCGGTGGTGGCGCCGGCGCGATAATCCTCGCAGGCGGCATGGGTGCGCGACGGATCGCTGAACGACTCCGCGTACGATCGAATGGCCAGCGGGTCGAACAGATCGAGGTTCTTCGCCCTGCTCCAGCTCGCGATGGTGCTGTCGAGCCAGCCGACGGGATCGGCCTTGAGCAGGTTCTCAGGGATCGGCTCTGGCTGGGCCAGGAAGGTCCAGTGATAGACCTGCATGGCGCGGGCCGCGTTCATGCCTTCCCACATTGAGACGGTCGGCAGGATGTCGAGCAGCGCCAGCCGCTCGACACGGCCGGGGTGGTCGAGCGCCAGCCGATAAGCGACCCGCGCGCCGCGGTCGTGGCCGATCACGTCGAAACGCAGATGGCCGAGCGCCTGCATCACGGCGACAATGTCCTCGCCCATGCCGCGCTTGGTGTAGATCTCCTTGCCGCCGTCGCCATGCGGCGCAGCCGACCAGCCATAGCCGCGTAGATCGGGGCAGACGACGGTGTGGGTCTTGGCCAGCTCCGGCGCCATCCTGTGCCACTCGGCATGGGTCTGCGGAAAGCCGTGGATCAGCACCAGCGGCGGCCCTTCGCCGCCGACGCGCGCGAAGATCTTGCCGATGGGCCCATCGATCCAATGAGCCTTGAAGCCGGGGAAGAGGGAGTCGATGTTCGCCATGGCCGCAAGCATAGCTCCGGCCACGGCGTCCTGTCAGCCTTGCTCGCGCTTCACCGCCTGCCAGCCGATGTCGCGACGGCAGAAGCCCTCAGGCCAGTCGATCCTGTCGACCGCCGCATAAGCGCGCGCCTGCGCCTCGCCGACGTTCTTGCCGAGCGCGACGACGTTGAGCACGCGCCCACCATTGGCGATGAGCTCGCCATTCGCCAGCTTCGTGCCGGCATGGAAGACGAGCACCTCGTCCAGCGCCTCTGCCTCTTCGAGGCTGCGGATGACGCTGCCGGTCTCCGGCTTGGCGGGATATCCCCTGGCCGCGAGCACGACGGTCAGGGCCGCCTCGTCACGCCAGCGCAGGTCGACAGTGTCGAGTATGCCGTCGCAGGCTGCGAGCAGCGCCGGCACGATGTCGCTCTTGAGGCGCGGCATCAGCACCTCGCATTCGGGGTCGCCGAAGCGGGTATTGTATTCGATCAGCTTCGGCCCCTGCGCCGTGATCATCAGCCCGGCGAAGAGCACGCCCTGGAACGGCGTGCCGCGCTTGGCCATGCCGGCGAGCGTCGGCCTGATGATCTCGGCCATGACCCGCTCTTCCAGCGCGGGCGTCATCACGGGCGCTGGCGAATAGGCGCCCATGCCGCCGGTGTTCGGGCCGGTATCGCCGTCGCCGACGCGCTTGTGGTCCTGCGCCGAGGCGAGCGCCAGCGCATGCGCACCGTCGCAGAGCGCGAAGAAGCTCGCTTCCTCGCCGATCATCCATTCCTCGATCACGACCTCGGCGCCGGCGCTGCCGAGCCCGCCTGCGAACATCATTTCGATGGCCTCGTTCGCCTCGTCCAGCGTCTCGGCCATGATCACGCCCTTGCCGGCGGCGAGCCCGTCGGCCTTGATCACGATCGGCGCGCCCTTGTCCGCGACATAGGCCCTGGCGGAGGCAGCGTCGCTGAAGCGGCCGAAGCCGGCGGTCGGGATGTCGAATTCGGCGCAGAGTTCCTTGGTGAAACCCTTCGAGCCTTCGAGCTGCGCGGCGGCCTTCGACGGGCCGAAAACCTTGATGCCGGCCTGCCGGAGATCGTCGGCGATCCCGGCGACCAGCGGCCCTTCCGGTCCGACCACGACGAGGTCGATCCCCTGCAGCCGGCAGAAGGCGACGACGGCGGCATGGTCGGCGACATCGACCGCGACGTTCTCGCCGCATTGCGCCGTGCCGGGATTGCCCGGCGCGATGAAGAGCGTGTCGCAGAGGGGCGAGGCCGAAATCGCCCAGGCGAGCGCATGCTCCCGTCCGCCCGAACCGATCAGAAGAATCTTCATCGCCGCCTCCGTCATTCGCCTCGTTTGCCGTCATCCCGGGCGGAGCGAAGCGGAGATCCGGGATCCATGCCTGAGTGCTTCCGATGAAAGTTCGGGCATGGATCCCGGGTCGACCTGCGGCCGCCCGGGATAACCCGCACGAGGCGGGGTGAAATCGTCATGGGCGCAATAGCTGCCCCGCGGCGCGCGGGCAACGCTTCTGCTGCTTCGCCCGTCCCGCTATGGTCCGGCCATGGATCGCGAATCGTCTCTGCCGACCGACAATGCCCCCGAATGGTCCGTCTCGGACCTCTCCGGCGCGCTGAAGCGCACCATCGAGGATTCATTCGGCTTCGTGCGCGTGCGCGGCGAGATTTCCGGCTATCGCGGCCCGGTCGCCTCCGGCCATGTCTATTTCTCGCTGAAGGATACCAACGCCAAGATCGATGCGGTGATCTGGAAGGGCGTGTTCGGCCGTCTGAAGACGCGGCCGCAGGAAGGCCTTGAGGTCATCGCCACCGGCAAGATCACCACCTTCGCCGGCAAGTCGAGCTACCAGATCGTCATCGATTCGCTGGAGCTGGCTGGTGCCGGCGCGCTGATGGCGTTGCTCGAGGAGCGGCGCAAGCGGCTGGCCGCCGAGGGGCTCTTCGCCGAGGAGCGCAAGCAGCTCATCCCCTATCTGCCCGCGGTCATCGGCGTCGTGACCTCTCCGACGGGGGCCGTCATCCGCGACATCCTGCACCGGCTGGAGGACCGCTTCCCCCGCCACGTCCTGGTCTGGCCGGTGAGGGTGCAGGGCGAAACCAGCGCCACTGAGGTCGCCAACGCCATCGCCGGCTTCAACGCGCTGGCGCAGGGCGGGCGCATCCCGCGGCCGGACGTCATCATCGTCGCGCGCGGCGGCGGCTCGCTCGAAGACCTGATGAGCTTCAATGAAGAGGCCGTGGTCCGTGCGGCGGCGGCTTCCGAGATTCCGCTCGTTTCGGCCGTCGGCCACGAGACCGACTGGACGCTGATCGACCACGCCGCGGATTTGCGCGCGCCGACGCCGACCGGGGCGGCCGAGAAAGTCGTGCCGGTGCGGGCCGAGCTGATGAGCTTCGTCTCCGATCTGTCGCGTCGCCATGCCGGGGCGATGCGCCGCCTGTCGGATCGCCGCCGCAGCGACCTCAGGGCGCTCGCCCGCGCGCTGCCGGGGCCTGAGGCGGTCTTGTCCGGTCCGCGCCAGCGGCTCGACCTCGCCGCGACGCGGCTGGCGCCTGCGCTCGCCCGCAATGCTCGCGCGCATGAGTTGGTGCTGCAGGATCTGTCGCGCCGGCTGACGGCACGCTCTCCACGCGTAGCGCTTGCCAGTCTGAGGGCTGAACTCGCAGGTTTCGCACGTGTCCTCGCAAACGCCCGAACGAACGCACTGGAGAAGGAGCGAACACGTATCGCCCATGCCCGCGACCGGCTGGCGACACTGGAAGAGCGAGCGCGCAATGCCTTCGGCCAGAGCCTGGTCCAGCGCCGTGACCGCGGTACGGTTCTGGCGGAGCGCGCCGAGCGCGCCTTCGGGCAGGCGCTGCATCGGCGCACTGACAGGCTCGCCTCGCTCTGGGCGCTGATCCGCTCGCTCGGCCCCGAGGCGGTGCTGTCGCGCGGTTACGCCCTGGTCCGCGACGAGGCCGGCGCGCTGGTGCGCAGTGTCGGAGCGGCCCAGCCCGGGCAGGCTCTCTCGGTCCAGCTCGCAGATGGCAGCTTCGGCGTCACCGTTTCCGGGGGCGGGTCCGGCGGGGCTAAGCCGACGGCGCCGCGTCCGGCCCGCAAGGGGCCGGCGTCCGGCACGCAAGGCGATCTGTTCTGACGATCAGGGCGTGTTGAGGAAGCCGTTGACGCGCTTCAGCGCATCTTCGCGGGCGGCCATATTGGTGCCGACGGTGACCTTGCCGGTGCCGCTCGCGGAATAGGCGATGTTCTCGCGTTCCCGGACCTCGAGACGCGGATGATCGAAATCATGCAGCGCGCCGGGGTAGAGCACGATGCCGACATGCTCGCCGCGCGCCTGCGCCGCCTTGGCAAGGTAGCCGCAGGGCGCCGCCGGGGTCCAGTCGTCGGCGTCCCCCATCAGGATCAGCAGAGGCAGACGGGCCGAGAAGCTCGGGGATTCCGATTGCAGCCGGCAGGCCGGGTAGAAGGCGACGGCGCGCTTGAAGTCGGGTTTACCGTCAGCGGGAGCACGTTCCATGCGGATCGCCGCCAGCACGGTCGAGCCGCCACCCGACCAGCCGAGGAGCGAGATCATGCCCGGCTTGATGTCGCTGCGCTGTTGCAGCCAGACCCGAGCGGCGGTGGCATCGGCCACGCGCTCGCGCCCTGCACGCACCGTCAGATCCTTGACACCGCATTGCGAGCCGAGACCGCGTGAGCCGTAGCTGTCGGGCATCAGCACAGCAAAGCCGGCGGCGGCGAGCCTCTCGCCCCAATCCGTGTGGCGAACCGACAATTGGCCTTGCTCGCGCCACAGACCGCCGCAACCATGCAGGGCGACGACAGCCGGGAACGGGCCAGGGCCTGCCGGGCGGTAGAAAACGCCGGCGAGATGGCCTCCGTCCATCGGAATCGACACGCGCTCATAGCCCGCCGCCAGGGCGGCCGGGGCTGCAAGCAGTGCAAGGCTCATCAGGCACGCCGCGAGGCGCTGGAGACTGGACATCGTCGACCAGAGGGTTATCACAAGCGGCGGAGTATTCCGGCTTTCCGTTTCCCGATCAATGATTTGATGCGAATTTGATGAACATCAGCGAGCGTCTCCCTCCGAGCGGCCCCGAGGCGGTCATCGATTACGGCCCCGGCGAGTTCCGCGTGCTGAAGCCAGGCGCCTTCGTGCGCTGCGCGGTGACCTCGGTGCCGATCCGGCTGGAGGATCTGCGCTATTGGTCGATCGAATGGCAGGAAGCATATTCTACACCGGAAGCCGTGATGCTCAGGCTGCGCCGGGCCGGGCGCGCTTAGTCGCCTCTACGARCAGGCTTTCGATCGGCGCTTGTTCGGCGAAGGTCAGCCGGACGGGCAGCACGACGAGCCGGTCCGCTTCTGCATTGGGCCAGAGGGCGGCGAGCTTGGTCCAGTCCTTCTCGGTCGTCGCGATCAACGCGCCGCGCGTCTTGGCCTCGGCGATGACTTCAGCGACATCGCAATCCGTATAGGGATGGTGATCGCCGAAGGCGCGCTCGGCGACAATGGTGGCGCCGATCTCGCGCAACGTCGCGGCGAATTTCTCGGGCCTCCCGATTCCGGAAAGCGCCAGAACCTCCCGCTCTTTCAGCTGCTGCGCCGCGCTGGCAAGCGGCTCCAGTCGCGCGTCGATGACGGGACGCCCTTGAGAACGCACGGCGGTTGCCACGCGCTGACCTGCCTCGCCTTCGCCGACAACGATCACGGCGTCGACCTTGCCGATCTGCTCCGCAAGCGGAGCCCGCAAGGGGCCGGCCGGCAAGCAGAGCCCGTTACCTACGCCGCTTGCCCCGTCGACCACGGCCAGCCTCAACCGCTTCGCGAGCGCGGGATTCTGCAACCCGTCATCCATGACGATGACGCTGGCGCCAAGCCCGTGGGCCAGCCGCGCCCCGGCAAGCCTGTCGCGGGCGATGACGGTGCGGACATGGCGCGCCATCAATACCGGTTCGTCGCCGACATCGGCAGCGGCGTGCCCGGTTGGGTCGACCTCGACGGGGCCGGCAAGCCGGCCGCCATAGCCGCGCATCAGCACGAAGGGTTTCTCGCCGCACCGCACCAGCATGTCCGCGACGGCGATCGCCGTCGGCGTCTTGCCGGCACCGCCGGCGACGAAGTTTCCGATGCAGATGACGGGAACAGGCAGTTCGGCGCCGGGTTGGCGCATGCGCCGCAGGGTGATTCTGCCGTAAAGCCAGYCGATCGGCCGAAGCAGCGTGGCCGCGAGCGTCGGGCGCGTCTGCCACCAGAAGCGCGGCGCGCTGGAGCCGGGTGCGAAGAAGTGGGAACCGGTTTTTCGCACGAAGCCCCGCTCCGAAGTCTTAGAATCGATCATGATGATTTCGGGTCGCTTCGATCCGAAATGATCGTGACCTTGGCATCAGACCATAGGCTCGCGTTGCTCGAGCGCGGCGCGCATCAGCAACGGCTCGATGGCGTGGAGCGTGCGGTTGAGGGCGCCGCCGAGCTGGCTCGCCGTCTGCGCCGCCGCCCGCGCGGCCTGCCGGGCGCTCGCCGGATCGCTCAGCCAGCGATGCACCGCTCCGGCGAGTGTCTGCGCGTCGGGGACGGAGCGCGAGCCGCCATCCTGGTCGAAGGCCGCGAAGATCTCGGCATTGTTGTGGACATAGGGGCCGTGCAGCAGCGCGCAGCCGAGCTTGGCAGGCTCGATCGGATTATGCCCACCGATGCCCTCGACCAGCGAGCCGCCGAGGAAAGCGACCTGCGACAGCCGGTAGAACAGCCCGAGCTCGTTGACGGTGTCGGCTACATAGAGGTCGACGTCGCGTTCCGGATTCTCGCCGGCGGCCCGGCGCGAGACGGCAACGTCATTAGCTTGGGCCAGCGCCTCGATGTCCGGGCCGCGCTGCGGGTGGCGCGGCGCGATGATGGTCAGGAGCTTCGGCAAGTAGGCCTTGATGGCGAGATGGGCGGCCAGCACCAGCTCGTCCTCGCCGGGATGCGTGCTGGCGGCGATCCAGACCGGCCGGCCGGTGGTCATGCCATCGAGGATGGCGAGCATGCCCGGCTCGGCAGGCGGGGCAGGCACGTCGAATTTCAGGTTGCCGGCGACGCTGACGCGCGGCGCGCCGAGCTGGGCGAGGCGCTCCGCGTCGGCCTGCGACTGCGCAAGGCAGGCCTCGAAGCATGAGAGCAGGAAGCGCGAGGTCTTCGGCATCTTGTACCAGCGCGCGAAGGAGCGCTCGGACATGCGCCCGTTGACCATGACCACCGGGATCGAACGGCGATGCGCCTCGATCAGCAGGTTGGGCCAGATTTCGGATTCGCAGATCAGGCAGAGCTCGGGCCGCCAGTGATCCATGAAACGGCGCATGTAGCGCGGCACGTCGAGCGGCAGATATTGATGGATGACGCCCGCTGGCAGCCGCGCAGCCAGAAGCTTGGCCGAGGTGACCGTGCCCGAGGTGACCAGCACGGCGAGGCCGCGCTTCTGGAGCTTTGCGATCAGCGGCAGCAGCGTCACCGTCTCGCCGACGCTGGCGCCATGCAGCCAGACCAGCGGCTTGTTCGGCCGCTTTACGCTGGGATAGCCGCGTCGCTCCGAAATCCGCTCGGGGTCTTCCTTGCCGCGGCGCTGGCGCATGAGCAGAAGTGCCGCTGCGGCCGGTTCGAGGAGCGCGGTCGTGTAGCGATATGCCCTGAAGATCGCGCCCTTGCCGCTCATGCCGGCGCTCCGGCCGTTCGGTGTTGCTCGCGCAGCCCGGCGCCCGGATCGCGGCTGCCGACGAGCGCGTAGCCGCGGGCGTGGACGTCGTCCAGGCTCGCCTGCAGTGCGAGGCGCGCCTCCTCCTGCGTCGCCTCATCGGCGTCGCGCGCGACCAGGATCGGCTCGCCGACAACGATGGCACAGCGTCCGAAGGGCAGCCCGATCGAGGCACGGTCCCAGCTGTTGAAGTCGATACGGCGGCTGGTGACGACGGCGACCGCGCGGATCGGCCGGCCGGAGGCGCGCGCCAGGGTAATGATGCCCGGGCCGACGACGCGGGCGCGTTTCGGTATGTCGGCGGTCAGCACCATCGTCTCCCCGGCGGCGAGCCGGCGCAGCATGGCGAGGAAGGCGGGGGCCCCGCCCTTCTCGCGGACCTTGTGCCCCGGCCGTGCGCCGGAGCCTCGGATTGCTCCGATCCCGAGTTCGCGCAGCGCCACCGCGTTGAAGCCGCCGTCGCCATGGCGCGAGACCAGCGAGCAGGCCGGCATCCAGTCCGGCCGCGCGAAGGGGATCATGATGTGCTGACCGTGCCACATCGCGAAAATGAGCGGCAGCTCCGGCCGGACGTGATCGTAGACATCAGCCGGTTCGAAGACGATCTTGTTGGTGCGCTGCACGAGGCGCAGATAGCCGGCCAGCAATCGGCCGAGCGTTTCCTGCGCCACGCGCGTCTTGAGGATGGAAAAGCCCATCTGCTTGATGCCGAAAATTTGCGCTGGCTCAGCCCTTGGCTGCTTCCGGGTCGAGAAGACGGTGGAGATGCACGATGAAATAGCGCGTCTGCGCCTGATCGACGGTCTGCTGGGCCTTGGCCTTCCAGGCCATATGCGCACTGGCGTAGTTCGGGAAGACCCCGACGATGTCGAGCTTCGCCAGATCCTTGAAGGTGATGCTGTCGAGCGAGTCCAGTTCGCCGCCGAAAACGAGATGGAGAAGCTGCTTCTGATCCGGTTCCACGCTCATCGATATCTCCTGCGGGGCATGCGCCGCCCCAATAAGCCATCCGGGCCGCGCATGCGAGCCGGCCGGGCGGCTAGCTTCCAAAAAAAACGTCAGGCGGGCTGCGTCCGTCCGTCGCGCAATCGCTCGACCGCGTGCAGCAGCGGGTTCACGAGCGCACCGTTGCTGGCGATCAACATCCCGTGAACGGGGTTGGGGCGGTTATAGGCGACGGATCGTCCAGCCGCATCGCTCAACTGTCCGCCGGCTTCGCTCAGAACCAGATCCGCGGCCGCCAGGTCCCAGTCGCGCGCGTCGGGCGAGATCAGCCCGGCATCGATCGTGCCGTCCGCGATCCGCGTCAGCCTGAGCGCGAGCGAGGGAATTTTGCCCGCGGCCTCGAAATCCTCGGATTGAGCCAGCGCATCGAGCATGGGCTTGGGGCCGGCGATCTTCGCGCCGGCGAGACTGTCTGCCAGTGACGTGCGGATGGCTTCGCCGCTGCGCCTGGCGCCCGCGCCACGCACGGCCGTGTAGGTAGCATCGCAGGCGGGGGCATGGACGATGCCGAGGACCGGCGCCCCCTCATCCAGCAGCGCGACGCAGACCGCCCAGTCGGGCGAGCCGCTCATATAGGCGCGGGTGCCGTCGATGGGATCGACGACCCAGACGAAGCGATGCGTCAGGCGCTGCGCATCGTCGACAGTCTCCTCCGAGAGCCAGGCGGCTTCCGGCAGCAGTGACGAGAGACGTATCCGCAGGAAGGTGTCGACGCCGATATCGGCTTCCGTCACCGGCGAGCCGCCACTCTTGGCCCAGGTGCGTGCCGCTGTCTGTGTACCGGGCCGGAAGAGATCGAGTGCGAGGGTGCCGGCTTCCAGGCAGCTTTCGCATGCCGCCTTCATCAGTTCGGCCGCGATCGGTAGCGTCATTGCACTCATGCCCTTCGTATCGGCCGCGAAAGTCGCTGTTTCAAGCCGAAAATGCGGTCAAGGTGCGAAAGATTCCGTCAAGCATCAGACCGGAAACAGGGCAGTCAGGGCGCTGAAGCGGCGAAAACACCATCCTTTAACCCAACGCCTTAAGCGCTCGGACACGGCTGACGCCCAATCTCGCATGGCAAGCACGAGAGCCCCGGCATCGACAGAGGGCTCCGCTGCGGCAGGGATCAAGAGAGGCGTTATAACCGATGGCCAGCGTCACGCCGGCCGCCGGGGAGGTCGGTTTTGCGCCGCATCTCCTCGGCGGCTCGACAATCACAGCGATCGTTTCCCACAACCCGATGCCGGCCCGCCCGGTCGCGCCGGCGATCGAACGCCTGGCTTCCGTGCGTATCCTGCGCGGCTCGGCCAATTGGCGGGGCGTTGCCCTGCGTCTGGCCAACCCGGCGGGAGACGACGAGCGCTTCGAACTGGCGCTGACGGCCGGCGATGGCCGCTCCATCGTGGTGGCCTGCGCCGACGAGGCCGATGCCGTCGCGCTCTGGCGCGATTTCGGTCGGGCGAGCGGTCTGCCGTTGCTGCTCGAAACCGCCGACGGCGCGGTGAGCGAGCCGTTCCCGCAGATCGGCCGCGTCGCGCTCGGGCCCGTGCGGATCCGGCGCCGTCATGGCCTGCTCAACGGCCGCCGCCCCCGCTTTCTCACACGGCGCAAGACGGGCCGGTTGGCGGAGCTGCCGGACATCGTTTCAGGCGAGAGACTGACCGACTAGGACCGGGATCCGATCAGGTTGAATCAATCCGGGCAGCGCGTGCCCTAGCCGGCCAGAAGCGCGCGGCCGATTGTGTCGAGCGCCAGCCCGGCGGCCAGCAGCAGCCCGGCATTGCGGTTCGAACGGAAGAGCATGAGAGCTTCCGGCGCGCTCGCGCCGGCGATGCGCGCAACCTGCCGACCGAGATGGCCTGCAAAGGCGGCGAGGCCCAGCCAGGCGAAGAAGCCGCCTCCGACGAGCCAGATCGCGATGGCCGTCAATGCCGTCGCCAGCCCGAAGCACAGCGCCACAGCCTCGCGCGTATGATCGCCGAAATAGCGCGCGCTCGACTTGATGCCCGCGATGACGTCGTCTTCGATATCCTGCATCGCATAGATCGTGTCGTAGCCGACCGTCCAGGCGATCGCTGCCGCATAGATCAGATAGGCCGGCGGATCGAGCCGCCCGAACACGGCACTCCAGCCGAGCAGCCCGCCCCATGAGAAGGCGAGCCCGAGCACGAACTGCGGCATGTTCGTAATCCGCTTCATGAAAGGATAGATCGCGACGATGGCGAGCGAGGCGATGCCAAGCACGATCGTGAAGCGGTTGAATTGAAGCAGGACTGCGAGCCCGCCGAGCGACAGCGCGACCATGAACAGCGCCGCCGCCTTGGCCGTCACCTGGCCCGAGGGCAGCGGGCGGCCGCGCGTGCGAGCAACTTCCGCATCGAGTTTGCGGTCGATGATGTCGTTGAAGGTGCAGCCGGCGCCGCGCATCAGGATCGCGCCGATCAGGAAAAGCAGGCAATGCCAGGGATCGGGATAGGGCCGGCCGGCGGCGATCGCGGCGAGCCCGGCCGCCCACCAGCAGGGTAGCAGCAGCAGCCACCAGCCGATCGGCCGCTCGATGCGGGCGAGCTTCAGGAAAGGACGGGCCGCGCGCGGCGCACGGGTATCGACCCAATGGCCCTTGAGTGCGTCGGGGAGGACGGCGTCAGGTCCGGAGGTGGCGTGGAGCGGCAGGGGCTCCGGCATGGCCGCCTCCGCCGGTTAGAGCGCGCCTTGCGGAACACGCATGCCGCCGCCTGCGCCGCTGGTGATCGAATCGGCGCCGCCGAAGGGATTGGCGCCCTGCGCCTGCTGCTGGGCCTTGCGCTGCATCGCGGCCTGCTGCTTCACTGCATTGCAGGCTTGGCTCCGGAACGTCACGACCTTCTGGTTGTCGGTCTTCATGCCGTCGATGAAGGTAGGCGGGATCTGGCACCAGTCCTGGTTGGCGGTCGCGAATTTGATCGCGGCCTCGCCATTGTTGACCAGACGGCCGAAAGTGCTGCAGGCATCCTGCGGCGTCATCTTCTTCTTGGCCTTCTGCGTAGCCTGGAGTTTGGCGACGATCGACTGGCGTTCGGCGAGCAGCTTCTGGATCTGCTCACAGCCGGAAATCTGGGCCTGGGCCGGTGCGGCAGACATGACAGAAGCCACGGCTAGGCCGATCGTCGTCATCACGCCATATGCCAACCCGCGCCGCATGATGTCCCTCTCCAGCTTGCCGGCCGATTTGGCCCGTTCTTAAATATGTCCTTAACAGCAGGCGCTGTTAACGCGAACGACCCTTGCGAGTCTACTCTTCCTATGTCGGGAGCAGCTCGCTGCTAGTTCAAGATTGTGGCGTTTTTCATGCCACTTTCCACAGCCAAGATCAGCCGCGGAGGCGCCTGCCCACATGTCCGATCCCGATTTCGCCCGCCACCGGCTGTTCATCGACCGCTCCTTTGCGCCGGGCGCGACGCTTCCGCTGGAGCGGGAACAGGCGAATTATCTGCTCAACGTCCTGCGCTTCAAGGCCGACGACACCGTGCTCGTCTTCAACGGGCGCGACGGCGAGTGGCTGGCAAGCCTCGTTCCCGAAGGGCGCAAGCAGGCAACGCTTGCGCTCATCCGGCAGGTCAAGCCGCAGCCGCCGGAGAGCGACCTGCACTATCTCTTCGCCCCGCTGAAGCACGCCCGCCTCGACTACATGGCGCAGAAGGCGGTGGAGATGGGGGCCGGGATTCTGCAGCCCGTCATCACACGGCGCACGCAGGTGTCGCGGCTCAATCTCGACCGCATGCGTGCCAATGCAGTCGAGGCGGCGGAGCAGTGCGGCATTCTCAGCCTGCCTGCGGTCGAGGCCGAGAAACCCCTCGAAGCGGCCCTCGCGGGCCTCGCTCCCGAGCGACTCCTGATCTTCTGTGACGAGGGGGCCGATGAGGCGAGCCCGGTCGCGGCGCTGGCCGCGCGGGAGCCTGCCCCTCTGGCGGTGCTGATCGGCCCGGAGGGTGGTTTCGACGAGGCGGAGCGGCGGCTGATCCGCGCGCGTGCCAACACGCTGCCGATCTCGCTTGGCCCCCGCATCCTGCGCGCCGACACCGCGGCCGTCGCCGCGCTCGCCGTCGTGCAAGCTACGCTCGGGGACTGGTCGCGGCGCTGAGCGGAACGTCGTCACTGCTGCGGCGTTTCTATCAGGGAGCGTGCGTGCGCGGGGCTTTGCACGAGGCCGCGCATCCTGCGCCGCGCCTGCTGAAAGCCGGCTCGGCGCTCCGCGGGATCTGCTGCCAGCGCCGGGCGGCCTTTCACGAATGCAAGAGCGGGGTCGTTGTCGAGCGTTCGGCGCTCGCCTATGTCTGTCGTCCCGAACCTGCTGCTCCCGGCTCTCGCCGGCGGACTGCGGGTCATTCATGTCTGTTCTGCCGGAGCGCCCATGGCTCGCGACGTGTCCGATTCGACCCCGATCGGTTCGAAGGATGAACTGATCTCCTGGATCGCCGCCGGCGAGAAACCGGAATCCGCTTTCCGGATCGGCACCGAACACGAGAAATTCCCGTTTTACCGGAGCGATCTCGGGCCGGTTCCCTATGAAGGGCGCGCCGGTGCGGGCGGCATCCGCGCCCTGCTCGAAGGCATGCAGCAGCGTCTCGGCTGGGAGCCTATCGTCGATGACGGCAACATCATCGGCCTCGCCGGCCCCGAGGGCGGCGGCGCGATCTCGCTGGAGCCGGGCGGCCAGTTCGAACTGTCCGGCGCGCCGCTGGAGGACGTCCATCAGACGCAGGCCGAACTCGTCGCACATCTCGACGACGCCAAGGCGGTCGCGGAGCCGCACGGCATCGGCTTCGCCGCACTCGGCGCCTCACCGCTCTGGACCCGCGCCGAGACCCCGGTGATGCCCAAGGGCCGCTACAAGATCATGGCGAACTACATGCCGAAAGTCGGCACGATGGGCCTCGACATGATGTTCCGGACCTGCACCGTGCAGGTCAATCTCGACTTCGCCACCGAGGCCGACATGGTGCGAAAGCTGCGGGTTTCGCTCGCCCTCCAACCCCTCGCAACCGCGCTCTTCGCCTCCTCGCCCTTCCTGGAGCGCAAGCTGAACGGCTTTCAGTCGATGCGCTCCGAGATCTGGCGCGACACCGACAATAACCGCTCCGGCATGCTCGCCTTCGCCTTCGACGAGGGCATGTCGTACGAGGCCTATGTCGACTGGGCGCTCGACGTTCCGATGTATTTCGTCAAGCGTGGCGACACCTATCACGACGTCGCTGGTGCTTCCTTCCGCGATCTGCTGGCCGGCAAGCTGCCGCAGTTGCCTGGCGAACACGCGACCATGTCGGATTGGGCGAACCATCTCTCCACCATGTTCCCGGAAGTCCGACTGAAGCGGTTCCTCGAGATGCGCGGCGCCGACGCCGGGCCGCCCGAGATGCTGGCCGCCCTGCCGGCCTTCTGGGTCGGATTGTTCTATGATCGATCGGCTCTCGACGCCGCCTGGGACCTCGTGAAGGGCTGGAGCGCACAGGAGCGCCAGGCCCTGCGCGACGTGGTTCCGAAGCAGGGACTTGCGGCGACGATTGCCGGTCGCAAGTTGAGTGAAATTGCCGCCGAGGTTCTGGAGTTCTCGCGCGCGGGTCTCGCACGGCGGGCAAGGCAGAATGCCTCGGGCCAGGACGAGAGCGTCTTCCTCGCGCCTCTGCAGGAGATCGTGGCGCATCGGCAGACTCTCGCCCAGCGCCTGGAAGAGCGCTTCCGCTCGGCGTGGAACGGCAAGGTCGAGCCCGTGATGACCGAGCTGGCCGTGTGAGTTCCTGGCCAGGCCGGCGCCGGGAATCGTGATTTCCGGCGCATTTTTCTGCCGAAATTAACCTGTTGGCGGAAATCTCATGCCTAACCTAACGGCATGAAGCAGATCGCTGCCAGCTTTGCCGGACTTCTTCGCGACGAGCGGGGCGCCACCTCGATCGAATACGCTTTCATCGCCAGCCTGGTCTCGATCGCCATCGTCGGCGCCGCCACGCTGATCGGCACGCGCCTCAATGTGCTGTTCGAGGGGATCATTCCAGGCCTGACGAAATAGCCTGCCGGCGACAGGGCAGCTCCCGGCCTATTCCGCCGCCACCTTGAAGCTCGCCAGATTATCCAGGCTCTGGATGATGTGCTCGGCCAGCGCGTTCGACAGCACCGAAGGGTCGAAGCGCGTGCGCAGCAGCCCGATCTTGCACGAGGGCAAAGTGGCGTATCCTTCGGACGGACCGAGGATGCGCATGCCCGGCCTCACCGCGCTTTCCGGCAGCACAGAAACTGCAAGCCCCGCCAGCACGGCCGCTCCGACGGCGGTCGAGTTCCAGCTCGCATAGAGCACGCGGAAGCGGCGCCCCTTCGACTCCAGCGCATCCACTGCCGCCTGGCGCCAGTTGCAGGTCGGTCGACCGAGCGCCAGCGGGAGCGGGTCTTCCTCATGCACGCCGTGGCGCGCCGACGTGACCCAGAGCAGCGGCTCGATCCGAATGATCTCGCCCTGTCCGCGGCTTTCGACATGGGTGATGATGGCAAGATCGATGTCCCCGGTCGCGATGCGTTCCGCCAGCATCGGCGTCGGCTCGCAGACAACCGTGACCTCGGCGCGCGGATTCGAATGGGCGAAGCGGGCGAGAATCTCCGGGAGATAGCGATCGGCATAGTCGTCCGGCACGCCGAGGCGGATGCGGCCCTTCAAATCCGCATCGGCGAAGGAAGCCACGCATTCGAGGTTCAGCCGGACGATGCGGCGCGCATAGTCGAGCAGTCGCTCGCCGTCCTCCGTCAGCTTGGCATGGCGGCCATCGCGTCCGAACAAGGGGCGGCCGACGCGCTCCTCGAGGCGCTTCATCTGCATGGAAACGGCCGACTGCGTCTTGAAGACGATCTCGGCGGCGCGGGTGAAAGACCCGGTATCGGCGATGGCGACGAAGGTCTTGAGCTGATCGGCGTCGAGCACATGAGCCATTGGCGATCCCCATCCACTGCTCATCAATATCAGTGTTGCGAGACATCATAACCATTCGTTTGGCTGATGGCCAGAGCCTCGCTATCGTCCGCCCAGTCTCCGATCTTTCCAGTCAATGGCGCGTCCGGGCCGGACGGAGACGCCGAGCCAACCTTTCCCGTCCGTTCCGTCCCAGGAGGCTGTCATGCTGATCATGACCTTTGTCGCGAAGCCGCTCTCGATCATCTCGTCGGGTGTGACGCGCATCGCCATTGCTGGTTTCGGCGAGATTGCCCAACTCGTGCGCGCCCTCATTCGCCGTCGCCAGGTAATGCGCCTTGCCGAGCTCGACGAGCGCGGCCTCAAGGATATCGGCCTCGTGCGTTCCGATATCGCCGGCGCGCTGGCGACGTCCTGGTACAAGGACCCGTCGGCTGTGCTTCAGGATCGCTCGGAGGAGCAGGCGGGTGCCGCCGCGGCGCGGCGCGAGCACGCCCAGCTCCATGCGCCGACACGGCCGAAGCTGGCCGCCAATGCCGATCTAGCGGTTGCACGCTGCGCCTGACCCCTTGGCAGCAGCGTCCCTGAGGGCGGAAGCTTCATGCTTCCGCCCTTTTTTATGCAATTTTGAACAAATATTGCCCGCAATAACCCAAATTTCATGATTCTGGCGAAACTCTGCCGCGCCGCTCAGATGGCGGCTGCGTCGGATCTGGGCTGTCGGCATGAAATTGTCTCTGCGCCTCAAGGATCTGCGGATTCGCACGAAGATCGCGATCCCGCTCGTTGTCATGGGAATGATTGGATTGGGCACGGCGATCTATGCCGGCCAGGAATATGCCCGTATCCAGAAGACCTATTCGGATTTGATCGACCAGCGCGCCACGGCGATCCTCGACTCGGCGCAGTCGACGCTGGCGACGAGCTACATCCTGCGCGATCTCTACAAGGCGATCGCCTATCCCGAGTACATGAAGCAGAACGCCACCGCGATCGACGATGTGCGCAAGGGTTATGATCTCGCGCTGCAGCAGCTGATGAACGCCAAGATCAGCTTTCCCGAGAAGCATGCCGAGTTCGATGTGCTGGCGCGGCGGATCGCCGAGCTCAAGTCCAAGATCGACGACGTGACCAAGCAGGCGGCGCGCGACGAGGATCTGCCGGCGCTCTCGGTGATGTCGGAGCTGGACCGGGCTTTCGGCGCGATCATCGCCGATGCGGTGAAGCTCAACGGTGAGATCAAGGGCGACACGTTGACGGCTGCGCATGCGCTCGACGCCGAGGCCAAGCAGCTCGATTGGTTGATGCTGATCCTGACCGTCGTCGGCACGCTGGTAGGCCTGGCCGGCGCGATGCTGCTCGCCCGCTTGTCGATCACCAAGCCGCTCGATCAGCTCAAGGCACGGATGGCGGATCTGGCCGCAGGCAACTACGCAGTCGAGATCGAAGGCCACGCCCGGCGTGACGAGCTCGGCGCGATGGCGCGGACCGTGCAGGTCTTCAAGGAGAACGGCCTCGCCGTGCAGCGCCTCGAGGCGGAGACGGCTGAGAACCGCGAAGTCTCGGAAACGCAGCGCCGCATCGTCGAGCAGGAGCGCGCCGCCCACTCGCAGGAGCAGGAGCGCCTTGCCGCCGAGCAGCGCCAGGTGATGGACGCGCTCGCCGAAGGACTCGACCGGCTATCACGCGGTGATCTCACCTGCCGCATCGATGCCGAACTCGCCGCTGAATACGAGAAGCTGCGCGACGACTTCAATCTTGCTGTCGGCCATCTCGCCGAGACGATCCGGACGATTCAGGAGACGTCCGGCGATGTCGGCAACGCGGCGCTGGAGATCAACACCGGCGCCGACGACCTCTCGAAGCGCACCGAGGAGCAGGCTTCCTCGCTGGAGGAGACAGCCGCGACAACCGAGGAACTCGCGGCTTCCGTCAAGGCTTCCGCTCACTCCTCGCAGCAGGCGGTCGCGCTTGCGGACGAGGCGATGGACGTCGCGCGCAAGGGCGGTGCCATCGTCCAGAACGCGGTCGATGCTATGGCCCGCATCGAGACGGCCTCGCGCAAGATCTCGGACATCACCAGCGTGATCGACGAGATCGCCTTCCAGACCAATCTTCTGGCGCTCAATGCGGCGGTCGAGGCAGCGCGCGCCGGCGACGCCGGCAAGGGCTTCGCCGTCGTCGCCTCCGAGGTCCGCACGCTCGCCCAACGTTCGGGCGCAGCGGCCAAGGACATCACCGCGCTGATCACCGAGTCGGGTGCGGAGGTGGCGCAGGGCGTCGGCCTCGTCCGCTCGGCGGGCGCCGCACTGGAGCGCATCGTCGAGGCCTCGGGCAAGGTATCGGCCACGGTCTCGGAGATTTCGGCTGCCGCGACCGAGCAGGCCTATGGCATCGACGAGATGAGCCAGGCCGTTGCCCATATGGACGAGATGACCCAGCAGAACGCGGCGCTCGCAGAGGAGAGCGCGGCGTCCGCCACGGCCCTGGCCAGTCAGATCCAGCGCCTCAACGATCTCGTTGCCAGCTTCCGGACGCGCGACGACCTCGTGGAGCTGCGCAGCATGGCTGCCGCTATGGCGGCACAGGCCGGCGAGGAGCGTCGGCGCGCCTGACGCTTGCGCGATCAGGCGGCCGGAGCGGCTTCCTGTTCCGCTTCGTCGTCAGCCGTTCTGCTTCAGCGGCGTCCCTGGTTGCCGCCGAGCATGGCGTCCAGGATCGACTTCAGCGCGTTCTGGTGCTCGTCCTGGATCTGGCGGCCGTGCTCGAACATCTGGTTGAGCGCGTCGAGTCCGATCGAGCCGGGACCTGGAGGCGAAGAGGAGGGGGATGCCTCCTCCGGCTCCGGTTCGGGGGCAGGCGCGCGGCGGGGCGGGGCGCTCCGCGGCGCGGGGGCGGGCTCAGGCTGCGAGGCAGCTGCGCCGCCGAACATGCTGCCGAGAATCTGGCCGAGCGCGCCGCCGAAGGGGTCGGTCGGGTTGGCTTGAGGATTGGCCTGGGGCTGGGCCCCCGCCTGGCCGAACATTCCCTTCAGGATCGCTTCGAACGGGTTGGCCGGCATCTGCGGCTGCTGCGGCGGCGGGGGCTGCATGCCCGGCATCTGGCCGCGCATCATCTCGGCGAACTGGCCGAGAATGCCGCCGAGCCCCTCATTGCTGCTCGATTTGGAGAGGCCGCCCATCAGCATCGCGGCAATGACCGGGAGCATTTGCTTCAGGATTGCCTGGCTGACCCCGCTGGTCGCTGCCGCTTGCGCTGCGATGGCCTGGCTGACCTCGCGCGAGCCGAAGAGCTGGCTGAGCACATCGTTGCCGGCCGATTGCGCGCCGGTGGGAATGCCGCTTCCGGCAGTCTCGAAGAAGCGGGCATAGGGCGAGGCCGTCATCATCTGCGCCAGCGCGCCGAAGGCGAAGGGGTCCTGCGTCTGCCGCTGCAACCCCATCGAGAAGGCCGGCAGCAGCGCATCGAGCGCGGCCTGGGTCTGCTGCAGGCTCAAGCCGTATTGCTGGGCGAGATTCGGCACCGCTCGGCCGTTCTGTGCCGATTGCATGATATCGAACAGATTCATCATGGACGCCTCCCCAGGCCGGCATTCAGTTCCGTGCCTGAGTGGACGATAGCAGGGTGTCCTTGTCTGGCAAATCGAGGGTAGCCCGCCGTTGCAGGGCCTCGCGCTCCAGCCGGGCGATGCCGCGATAGGCGAAGATCAGCGCGAGCACGCCGAAGGCGACCGCGCCCAGCGCCGAGCCCGCCAGCGCACCCTTCGGCCCGGCGATCTGTGCGCCGAGGAAGGCGAAGGGCATGGTGCCGAGCGTGGCGCGGCCCCAACTGAACAGGGTCGACAGGAACGGCATGCCGAGATTGTTGAAAGCGGCGTTGGCGACGAAGAGCATGCCGACGAAAAACCACATCGGCCMTGCGATCAGGCAGAAGAACTCGACCAGCTCCGCCGTCAGCCCCACGGCGTGGAAGGCGGAGACGATGACGCCGCGCAGCGAAAGCAGCAGCAGCCAGGAAACCAGCACGCAGCCGGCCGCGAAGATCGCCGAATCCGTCAGGCCGCGTCTCATCCGGTCGAAGCGCCCGGCGCCCCAGTTCTGGCCGAGGATCGGGCCGACCGCGCCCGAAAGCGCAAACACCGCGCCGAAGGCGACCGGCACCAGCCGGTCCATGATCGCGAGCGCCGCCACCGCCCCGTCGCCGAAGCGGGCGACGACGCCGGCGAAGACGGCGTTGGCTATCGGGTTGGAGAGGTTCGTCAGGATGGCCGGCCCGGCAATGGCGAAGGTCCGGGCACTGTCCTGGCGAATCCAGCTCAGTCGCGGCCGGGCCATCATGCCATGAACGACGACGGTCGCGTGGAAGCCGATCGCGACGATGATGATACGCGCCAGCACGATCGCGATCGCCGCGCCGTCCGGCCCGAGCCCGAAGCCGAAGATGAGCAGGGGATCGAGCCCGGCCGTGGCGATGCCGCCGCCGAGCGTCACGAACATCGCCCGGCGTGCATCGCCGATGGCGCGCAGCACGCCGGAGAAGCCCATGCCGATCGCCATCAGCACGTTGGAGGGCAGGGTGATGTGCAGGAAGGAGAGGGCGACGGCGTAGGATTGGTCATGCGCGCCGATGGCACGCAGCAACCAGGGCAGCAGCGGCAGGGCGGCAAGCGACAGCACCAGCGCGACCAGCGCCATCAGGACCATGGTCGAGGCGGCGATGCGCCGCGCGCCCTCGCGGTCACCGGCGCCGATGCTGCGTGAGGTCAGGGCGGCTACCGCGATCATCAGCCCCACATTCACCGAGACCATCAGATAGAGCACGATGGTGGCGAAGCCGACGCCGGCCGTCGCCTCCGGCCGCCCGAGCCAGGAGACGTAGAGCAGCGACAGGAGATCGACGACGAAGACGGCCATCAGGCCGATCGAACCCGTCGCCGTCATCACGGCGACGTGGCGCATCAGCGGGCCTTCGACAAAGATCGCCTGAGCCGGCCGGGAGGAGGCGCTGGTCACCGTTCCGGCTCTCCGACGCCGCCGACCGAGACCTCGGCCCCGCCATCGGCGATGACCTGCTCGGTCTCGGCATTGAGGGCCTTGGACTTGCCCTTAGGCTTGACGATGGGCTCCGGCGTCACGCGCGGCACGCGGTTCAGTGCGGCGGCGATGCCTTCGTGGAACTGGATTTCCATGCGCTGGGCGTCCCGATCACGCACATGGTCGATCACGAAATCGGCCTCGTCGCGGCTCAGACCCAGGGTTTCGAGCGTGACGCGGCCGAAGCCGAGCGCCGATTCGAAGGTCTCGCGCATCTGGTAGTCGACATTGGCCTTCATCAGCTCGATCGAATGGATGCGGTCGAAGGCGCGCACATGCACGCGCACATGCGGGAACTCGGCCTTGACCATCTCGACGATGCGCAGCGCGGCGTCCTTGTCGTCGATGCAGACACAGATCACCTTGACCCGGCCGGCGCCGGCGGCGCGCAGAACGTCGAGGCGCGTGCCATCGCCGTAATAGACCTTGAAGCCGAAGCGGGCGGCGGCCCTGATCTGCTCGACGTCGGAATCGATCACGGTGATGTTGATGTGCTGCAGGAGCAGCGCCTGCGTCACCACCTGGCCGAAGCGGCCGAAGCCGACCACCATCACCTGGCTGTCGCTGATCCCGTCGAAATCCTCCTCCATCGTCTCCGGCGTGACGCGCGAAAGCAGCACCGCATCGATCAGCTTGGCGACGATCGGGCCGAGCAGCATGCTGATCGCGGCGAGCGCAGTCGCCATCGCCGCCTGCGACGGCGTGAGCAGCCCCTGCGCCAGGCCGAGCGGCAGCAGGACGAAGGCGAACTCGCCGGCCGGCGAAAGCAGCGCGCCGGCCCGGATCGCCTCCAGCCAGGAGGAGCAGGAGATCCGCAGGATCGAGGTGACGACCGCGATCTTGAACAGCACCAGCAGTGGCGCCGCCACCGCCAGCAGCATCCAATTGGACGCGACCAGCTTGAGGTCGAGCGACATCCCGACCGCCATGAAGAAAAGACCGAGCAGCACGCCGCGGAACGGCTCGATATCGGCTTCGAGCTCGTGCCGGAAATGCGAGTCGGCCAGCATCACGCCGGCCAGGAAGGCGCCCATCGCCATCGACAGGCCGACATGCTCCATCAGCAGTGCCGCACCGAGCACGATCAACAGGGCGGCCGCCGTCATCACGTCCTTGGCGCCGGTATTGGCGAGGATGCGGAAGAATGGGTTCAGCACATAGCGCCCGGCCAGGATGATCGCGATCAGCGCGCCGAGCGCGATGCCGAGGCTGGCGAGCGCGCGCATCGGGGTGCCGGCCTGAGCACCGCCGGTGGTGGCGAGCAGGGGAAGCAGCGCCAGCACGGGCGCAATCGCCATGTCCTGGAACAGCAGGATCGAGAAAGTGCGCCGGCCATAGGTCTCGCTGCTGTCGCCCCGTTCTGCGAGCTGCTGCAGCGCGATCGAGGTGGCGGAGAGCGCCAGTGCTACGCCGACCGCGACAGCGCCCGCGGCGGACAAGCCAAAATACCAGCCGAAGAGACCGATGCCGGCGGCGCTGAGCGCCATCTGCGCGAGGCCCGTGCCGAGAATGTCCTTGCGCATCGAATAGAGGCGCGCCGGTTGCAGCTCGAGACCGACCAGGAAGAGCAGCAGCACCACGCCGATCTCAGCCGTGCTGCGGATGGCGTCGGGGTCCTTGATGACGCCAAGGATCGAGGGGCCGATCACGATGCCGGCCGCGAGATAGCCGAGCACCGCCGATTGCCCGAGCTTGCGGAACAGCGGAACGGCAACCACCGCCGCGGCGCAGAAGGTCAGGATCGGCGGCAGGAAGCTGACATGCGAAGTGGCGTCGGCCATACGGAACTCGTGATCGGAAACGGGCGTGGGATGGCCTGGTGCGGTGCTGCAGAGCGGGCGGCCATGGCTCTATCTAGGCTCTCGGCGCCGAGACTGCGAGAGGCAATCGACAGGTCTGCCGAGCCCGCACCGCTTCGCTTCCTTGACATCGCCGCCATCCCGCCGAAAGAAGGCCGGCACCATCTGGAGTTCTTTCCGCGCGTGACCAAGCCGCCGCTCGACATCCTGCTCTGTGCCCCGCGCGGCTTCTGCGCCGGGGTCGTGCGTGCCATCGACGCGGTCGAGAAGGCGCTCGCCCTGCATGGCGCGCCGGTCTACGTCCGCCACGAGATCGTCCATAACAAATACGTCGTCGAATCCCTGAAGCGTAAGGGCGCGGTTTTCGTCGCCGAGCTGGACGAGGTGCCCGACGAGACGCGGCCCGTGATCTTCTCCGCCCATGGCGTCGCCAAGGCGGTCCCGGCGGCGGCGAAGGCGCGCAATCTCTTCGCCATCGACGCCACCTGTCCGCTGGTGACGAAGGTGCATCGCGAGGCGGAGGTCCATCACAAGCGCGGCCGCCACATCCTGTTGGTCGGCCATGCCGGCCACCCCGAGGTCATCGGCACGATGGGCCAGCTCCCCGAGGGTGCGATCACGCTGATCGAGACGCTGGAGGATGTTGCCTCATTGACGCCGTCGACCGGCCAGCCGCTCGCCTACGTCACGCAGACCACGCTTTCGGTGGACGATACGCGCGAGATCGTCGAGGCGCTGCAGGCCCGATTCCCGGAGCTGATCGCGCCGCATAAGGAAGACATCTGCTACGCCACGACCAACCGCCAGGAGGCGGTGAAGCACGTCGCCCCGCAGGTCGACGGGTTGATCGTGGTCGGCTCGCCCAATTCCTCGAACTCGCAGCGCCTGCGCGAGGTGGCCGAGCGCGCCGGCTGCCCGGTCGCGCGGCTCGTCCTGCGCACCGACGAGATCGACTGGTCGGTCTTCGGCAACATCCGCAGCCTCGGCATCACCGCCGGCGCGAGCGCGCCCGAGGTGCTGGTCGAGGAAATCATAGATGCCTTCGCCGAGCGCTACGAGGTCCGCGTCGAGACCGTCTCGACCGCCGACGAGAACGTCTTCTTCCCGCTGCCGCGCGAGCTGCGCGGCGAGGCGGCGCCGACCGCGGCCGAATAACTCCAGCAGAAGCATTTTCGAGCGAAGTGGGTGCCGGTTCGCGTGAAGAAAATGCGATAAACCAACTAGAGCATTGCGCGAAAAAGTGGGTGCCGGTTTTTCGCAGAAGCAATGCTCTAAACTTTTAGAATCGATCACGTTTTTCGCATTTTGACGGTTTCGTCAAAATGCGACGTGATCTAGCAAGAGAGCCTGATCTTGGCCGTCTATACCGAAGTGCCCGATGACGAGATGGCAGCCTTTGTGGCGCGCTATGGCATCGGCGACCTGCTTTCCGCAAAGGGCATCGCCGAGGGCGTCGAGAATTCGAACTACCTGCTGCACACCACCCAGGGTGCCTATATCCTCACCCTCTACGAGAAGCGGGTGAACCCGGAGGATCTGCCGTTCTTCCTCGAGCTGATGCAGCATCTCGCTGCGCGCGGGCTGATCTGCCCGCAACCGGTTCAGGATAGCCGCGGCGAGATGCTCGGTCGCCTTGCCGGGCGTCCGGCCGCGATCGTCACCTTCCTCGACGGGCTTTCCGTTCGCCGCCCCACCGCCGCCCACTGCCAGGAACTCGGCCGCGGCCTCGCCCTGCTGCATGAGGCTGGTGCGGATTTCACGATGGAGCGGGTCAACGCGCTGTCCGTGCCCGGCTGGCGACCGCTGGCGCATCAGGCGGGCCCTGATGTCGACAAGGTCTCGCCGGGCCTCGCACGCCGGATCATGGCCGAGATTGCGGTGCATGAGGCGAGCTGGCCCAAGGACCTGCCGCGCGGCGTGATCCATGCCGATCTCTTCCCCAACAACGTCTTCTTCATCGGCAGCCGGCTGTCGGGCCTGATCGACTTCTATTTCGCCTGCACGGATGCCTATGCCTACGACCTGGCGATCTGCCTGAACTCCTGGTGCTTCGAGGCCGATGGCTCGTTCAATCTGACCAAGGGACAGGCGCTGCTCGCCGGCTACGAGACAGTTCGTCCGTTGAGCTTGGTGGAGATCGAGGCGCTGCCGCAGCTCTGCCGCGGTTCGGCCCTGCGCTTCCTGCTCACGCGCCTGGTCGACTGGCTGAACGTGCCGCCGGGCGCGCTGGTTAAACCGCATGATCCGCTCGAATACGACCGCAAGCTCGCCTTCCACCAGCGCGTCGTCGATGCCCGCGAATACGGGCTGAAGCGGTGAGCGATACTGTCGAAGTCTGGACCGACGGGGCCTGCTCGGGGAACCCTGGACCTGGCGGCTGGGGGGCGATCCTGAGCTATAACGGCGTCGAGAAGGAGCTTTCCGGCGGCGAGGCGCAGACCACCAACAACCGCATGGAGCTGATGGCGGCGATCGCGGCGCTGGAGGCGCTGAAGCGGCCCTGCACCGTCGCGCTGCATACCGATAGCCAGTATCTGCGGCAGGGCATCACCGGCTGGATCCATGGCTGGAAGAAGAACGGCTGGAAAACGGCCGACAGGAAGCCGGTGAAGAATGTCGAGCTCTGGCAGCGGCTCGAGACCGCGCTCGGCCGCCACAAGATCGAATGGAAATGGGTCAAGGGCCACGCCGGCGACGAGATGAACGAGCGCGCCGACGCGCTGGCGCGCGCCGGCATGGCGCCGTTCAAGTCGGGGCGGTAGCGGCTCATCGAAGAGCGATCCTTGCGGCCTCGACGCGGCGTCGCGGCTCGGACGATCTTCCTCAGCGCCAGCCGAGCGCCGGTGCGACGTGCTTCAGGATCGCCTCGATCACATGGGCGTTGTAGTCGACGCCGAGCTGGTTCGGCACCGTCAGCAATAGCGTATCGGCTTCGGCGATCGCTTCGTCCTTGCCCAGTTCCTTGATCAGCTTGTCCGGCTCGTCCGCATAGCTGCGCCCGAAGATGGCGCGGGTATTCTCGTCGATGAAGCCGATCTGGTCGTCGCTCTGGTTGCCGCGGCCGAAATAGGCGCGGTCGCGGTCATCGACCAGCGCAAAGATGCTGCGGCTGACAGAGACGCGCGGCTGGCGAGCATGGCCGGCCTCCTTCCATGCCTCGCGATAGGCGCGGATCTGCTTCGCCTGCTGGATGTGGAACGGCTCACCCGTTTCGTCGTCCTTCAGGGTCGAGCTCTGCAGGTTCATGCCGAGCTTTGCCGCCCAGATGGCGGTGGCGTTCGACCCGGCGCCCCACCAGATGCGCTCGCGCAGGCCCTCGGAATGGGGCTCGAGCCGCAGCAGGCCGGGCGGGTTGGGAAACATTGGACGTGGGTTCGGCTCGGCGAAGCCCTGGCCGCGCAGCATGTCGAGAAAGACCTCGGCATGGCGCCTGCCCATATCGGCGTCGCTTTGGCCCTCGGCCGGTTCGTAGCCGAAATAGCGCCAGCCATCGATCACCTGTTCCGGCGAGCCGCGGCTGATGCCGAGCTGGAGCCGTCCGCCGGCGATGAGGTCGGCCGCGCCGGCATCCTCAGCCATGTAGAGCGGGCTTTCGTAGCGCATGTCGATCACGGCGGTGCCGATCTCGATGCGCTTCGTCCGGGCGCCGATCGCGGCCAGCAGCGGGAAGGGGGAGGCGAGCTGCCGGGCGAAATGGTGGACGCGGACATAGGCGCCGTCGAGGCCCAGCTCCTCCGCCGCCACGGCGAGATCGATCGATTGGAGCAGCGCATCGCCGGCCGAGCGCGTGCCGGACTGCGGCGAGGGCGCCCAATGGCCGAAGGAGAGAAAGCCGATCTTCTTCATGACGCGCCTGTCGCTGGCTGCGGGCGCGAGATGCGCCCCGCAAGGGGACAGCTCGGCGGGCGCCGCGAAGCGGTTCCGCTCAAGCCTGCTCCCAATATAGGCGCTGGCATGGCCGTTGCGATTGCGCCGATGCACGCGCGCCTGTGCGTCTATGCAGCACAGCGTGCGTCAGCTCACGCGATGACGGCCGACCGCTCGTCACGCCAGCGGCTGGCGGTAGACGATGAAGCCCGACTTGTCGGCGACCTTGTTGTAGAGTTCCTGCGCCTGCAGGTTCGACTCATGCGTCTGCCAGTAGACGCGGAAGCAGTTCTTCGCGCGCGCCATCTCGTTCACGGCCTCGATCAGCTTGCGCCCGACGCCGGTGCCGCGCGCCTCCGGCACCGTGAACAGATCCTGCAGATAGCAGATATTCCGTTCACTCCAGGTCGTGCGGTGGATCACCCAGTTGGTGATACCGAGCGCCTTGTCGCCCTGTAGCGCGATGAAGCCGCCCATCGGCTCCTGACCGCCGGTCAGCCGTCCGAAGGTGATCTCGTCGAGCTCTGGTGGCAGCGTCGCCTTGTAGAAGGTCAGATAGCCCCGCCAGAGCGGCGTCCAGGCAGCGCGATCAGCGGCTTCGAGCGGGCGGATGGTGATATCAGGCATGCAGTCTCTCCTCCAGGGCGGAAGCTAGCCGGCGGTCTCGGCCTTGTCTCATGACAAGCCGCGATCGGATCGATCAGCGGTCGGCAGGACCCGTGAAAAAACCGTGGTCCGCTGCTTGTCGGACCCGCCCAGGAAGCGGCCGACGCGCCGGCTTCGGAGGGAAGGCAGGAGCCTGGCGGGACCGGCGGCTCAAGATCCGTTGCGGAAGTTCAACATCAACCACGAGCAACTGGCCTACATGTTCTCCATTATATGGCTTAGACTCGCCGCATGGGACTGTTGACCTTCAGTATCAACGTCACCCTGGACGGCTGCGTCGACCACCAGGAGGGAATTGCCGACGACGAGACGCACGCCTTCTTTACCCGCCTTATGGATGAGGGCGGGGCTATGCTGTGGGGTCGCGTCACCTACGAGATGATGGAGGGCTACTGGCCGGCAGTCGCCCGCGGCGACGAGGAGGCGCTGCCTGCGATACGCGAGTGGGCGGTCAAGCTGGAGGCCAAGCCGAAATACGTAGTGTCGTCGACGCGAAATGCCTTCCCGTGGACCAACAGCCACCACATCGCCGGCGACCTGCGCACGGGCGTGCAGAGGCTCAAGGACGCGACCCCGGCCGGCGTGCTCCTGGGTAGCGGCACGCTCGCGACCGAGCTGGACCGGCTGGATCTGATCGACGAGTACAATCTCCTCGTGCACCCCAGGATCGCGGGCCACGGCCCAACCCTCTACCAGAGCGGGCTGCCCAGCACGCGACGGCTCGAGCTGATCTCGGCCACGCCGCTCCGCAGCGGCGCGGTCGCCATGCATTACCGGCGCGCGCGCTGACACAGCGCAGCCTCTTCGCGCCCAACTCGCGGGCCTGCGGGTCATAGGCTGCCTTCTCGCCGCGCAACACGGCATACCCGCTGCTTCTGCCACGGGCGCTCGGTTGATCAGGCCGAGGCCTTGTGGGCAATGGCGACTTCCCACCCATCTGAGACATTCGCCACGTCTGGCGGCTTGATACCCATGGCCCAATAGAAAGGCCCGCGCGATGACCTCGCGCGGGCCTGGCAACTGGCGATCGAAAAAACTCAGAGCTGCTGGAGCATGGTCTCGGCGCCGGAAGCGTCGGCCTTGCCGGCCGCTTCCTCGACGTTGAGGGATTTCACGACGCCGTCTTCCACCAGCATGGAATAGCGCCGCGAGCGCGTGCCCATGCCGAAGCCCGAGCCATCCATCGACAGGCCGATCTCCGTGGCGAAATCGGCGTTGCCGTCCGAAAGGAACTCGATGACGCCGGCGCCGCCGGTCGCCTTCGACCAGGCGTCCAGCACGAAGACGTCGTTGGTCGAGGTCACCAGAATGGCGTCGACGCCCTTGGCCTTGATCTCGTCGGCCTTGGCCAGATAGCCGGGCAGATGGTTCTTGTGGCAGGTCGGCGTGAAGGCGCCCGGCACGGCGAAGAGCACGACCTTCCGGCCCTTGAACAGGTCGTCGGTCGTCCTGGCAGCCGGGCCATCGGCGGTCATGACGCGGAACGTCGCCTGCGGAAGCTTGTCACCCACCTGGATCGTCATTGCGTCTTTCTCCGTGAAGCCCGCGGCGCGAAGGCCGCTTCGCCTCAGGGATTAGGGCTTGCCGGCGGGGATGTCGAGTTCGAGCCTCGTCTCGACGGGCTTGGGCGTCCCGCGAATGGTGAAGATCAGGGGGACGGGGCCCGCGGCACTCTTCGGGCGTTCGTTGATGCGGATCTGGGCGGCGACCGTGCCGTCGCTCTGCGGCGTCAGCCGGGACTTGCCGAAGGACCATTGGCCGGGCCCTTCGACGAAGATGTCCTCGATCTTGCCCTCGGGCGGCGGCTGCAGGACGAGCCTGAGACCGGGATCGACGACGGTGTCGTCAAGCTTGGCCTCGAGGATGGAGGTCTTCTCCTTGTGGGGGCCGGGTTTCGCCGAGACCGGCACGCGCGCCTCGAAACTCTCCAGCCGCGGCGATGTCACGGTCGTGACGCCCGGCTCGAGCCACAGGCTGGCCTCGCCCCTGGCGGGAATGCAGATCTTCTCGCAGACCGCATAGTCGAGCTTGAGCACGATCATGACGGGCCGGGACGGATCGACCGGTTGAACCGAGATCGGAATCACGACTTCCCCGACATAACCGATGGAGTAGCCGGCTGAATCCTGAAACCGCTCCGGAACGGGCCAGCGCACGTCGAGCCCGCCGATATTGGTCGAGCCCGACCAGTCGAAGTTCGGCGGTACGCCGAACTCGCCGGGGCTGCGCCAATAGGTCTTGAAACCCGGAGACATCACGATCTCGACGCCGACGCGCTGCTTGCCCGTCGGTGTGGTCGGGCCGGCGATCAGGCGCAGCTTCGCATGCTCGCTCGTCGACCAGGGCGATATCGCGGCTTCGGTCGGGGCCTCCTGCGCATGCGCGGCGGCGCCGAGCGCGAGGGACATCATGGCCAGCAGGGAAAAAACGCGGTTCACGACCCTGCATTATCCATTGCGAAACTGAAAAGCGAACAAAACCTGCGTCTCATGTCCTGAATTGGCCGGTCGCCCGAAACATCCATCGTTGCGCAGGAATGGGGCGCAATCGCGATAAGGACCGCACCGCCGCGCACAGCCTGAGCCCGCGATCGACCCCCGATTTCTGCGAGGCCGGGAGGCCGGAAAGGCGGCGGGCTGATATCCAGCCTTGCCGAGACTCCCCGACAGCATCTAGCATGCGGGGGATGAAGATCGGCTCACAACCCCGCCTCGGCGGCCGCAGCTATCTCGACGGGCAGTGCCTCATCGCGATGCCCGGCATGGCCGACACGCGCTTCAGCCGCAGCGTCGTCTATGTCTGCGCGCACTCCGAGGACGGCGCCATGGGCATCATCGTGAACAAGCCGGCCGGCGACACCAAGTTTCCGGACCTGCTCGTTCAGCTCGACGTCATTCCGTCCGAGGAGATCATCCGGCTGCCCAGCAGCGCCGAGCGCATGCAGGTGCTGCGCGGCGGCCCGGTCGAAACCAAGCGTGGATTCGTGCTGCATACGGCGGACTTCTTCCTCGAATCGGCAACGCTCCCCATCGATGAGGGCATCTGCCTGACGGCGACGCTCGATATCCTGCGCGCCATCGCCATCGGCAGCGGGCCGGAAAGCGCCATCCTCGCGCTCGGCTATGCCGGCTGGGCCGCCGGCCAACTCGAGGCAGAGATCCAGTCGAATGGCTGGCTGCACTGCGCGGCCGATCCGGCCCTGCTGTTCGACGAGAGCGTCGAGACGAAGTATCAGCGGGCGCTGCATAAGCTCGGCATCGAACCTGCGTTTCTCTCTCGCGACGCTGGCCACGCCTGACGTGCCACCGTCATGCTCGGGCCTGACCCGAGCATCTCGTGACCCAGGATCTATCGCGTTTCACCCTGCCTGAGATTCTCGGACCTGCGTTTCGCTTCGTCCGAGAATGGCGGTTGAGGTTTATGCCACTTCCGTCGCCGCCGAAGCTGCCGCGCCCATCAGCCGCCGTGCCTCGGCCGCTGTCATCGGCTGGCCGAAGATGTAGCCCTGCGCGTACTGGCAGCCGATCTGGTACAGCTCGATAGCGTCGGACTCGCTCTCGGCACCCTCGGCCACGACATCCATGCCGAGATCGGAGGCGAGTTGCACGATCGAGCGCAGGATCACCGGCGGGCGGCCATTGCCCATCTGCCGCACGAAGCTCTGGTCGATCTTGATCGTGTCGAAGGGAAAGCGCTGCAGATAGGACAGCGAGGAATAGCCCGTCCCGAAGTCGTCGAGCGAGAGACCGGCGCCGAGGTCGCGGATGCGCTGCAGCATCTGCGCGGCGTATTCCGGATTTTCCATCACCAGGCTTTCGGTGATTTCGAGCTTGAGCGTGCCCGGCAGCACGCGCCGCCGCCCGAGAACGGTCTTCACGTCGTGCAGCAGGTCGTGGCGCAGCAGCTGCCGGCTCGAGACATTGACGCTGGCGAAGATCGGCGGGTCGACTTCGAGTGCCGCCTGCCAGGCTTCGAGCTCGCGTGCCGTCTTCTCCATCACATAGACGCCGAGATCGACGATCAGCCCGGTTTCCTCGGCGATGGCGAGGAAGTCCTGCGGCATCAAGCGCCCCTCACGCGGGTGGTCCCAGCGCACCAGCGCCTCGAACCCGGCGATGGTGCGGTCCTCCAGCCGGACGATCGGCTGGTACATGACTTGGATCTCGTTGCGCTCGATGGCCCGGCGCAGGTCGCTTTCCAGCGCGAGCCTGTCGTTGCGGTCGGTCCGCATCGCCGGAACGAAGACCTCGATCTTGTTGCCGCCCTGGCGCTTGGCATGAGCCATGGCGAGCTCGGCGTTCTTCAGCGCATCGTCCTTGCGCGCGGCAGGCGAGGGGTCGAACAGGGCGAGCCCGATCGAGGGCGTCAGCACGATCTCCCGCTCGGCATAGGTGATCGGCGTCGATACGGCCCGGCGCACGAGCTCGGCCAGTGCCAGGATGCGTTCGGGATCGCGCTCCGAGACCAGGATCATCGCGAAGGTGTCGCCGCCGATGCGGGCGAGCGTGTCCTGCGCCCTGAGCAGCCGGCCAAGGCGCCGCGCCAGCGTCAACAGGATCGAGTCGCCGGCTGAGAAACCAACCGATTCGTTGACCTGCTTGAAGCGGTCGACATCGATGACGAGCACGGTCGGGCGGATGTTGTCGTCGGCGCGGGTGAAGCCGAAGATCGCGCCGAGCCGGTCCTGGAATAGCTTGCGGTTGGGCAGCCCGGTCAGGTTGTCATGGACGGCGTCGTGCAGCAGGCGCTCCTGGGCCGTGCGCTGCTCGGTGACGTCCGAGAGCGTGCCGATGACGCGGATGACTTCGCCGTCCGAGCCGATGACGGGCCGCGCCTTGACGTTGAACCAGTGATAGGCGCCGTTAGCGGAGCGCAGGCGCAGGTCGAGATTGAGCTTGCCGCGGCGTTGCTCCAGCACGGCGTCGAGCGTGACGCGGTAGCGGTCCCGGTCGGCGACATGCATGTGCTCCAGCCAGCGCGCGGCCGAGCCTTCGAGCGAGCCCTTGGGCAGGCCGAGCAGCGTCTCGATCTGCGGCGAGACGAAGACCTTGTCGGAGCTCACGTCCCAGTCGAAGACGAGGTCGCCGGAGCCGGACAGCGCCAGCGCCCGCCGCTCCGTGTCCGAGACCAGGCCCTGCGAGATCGCGCCGCCGGCGAAGGCGTGCTGGATCACGGTGAAGCCGATCAGCAGCACGATCAGCACGAGGCCGCCCAGCAGGGCAGGCGCCACGAGGTCGCGCTGGAATTGCCCGGTTACGGTGAAGCTCGCTGCCGTGACCCAGACCGCAAGCAGGAACCAGGTCGGGATCAGCATGACCGCGCGCTCGTAGCCATGTGTCGCCAGATGCACGACCAGCACGAAGCCGACGGCGGCGACGGCGGCAATCGAGATGCGCGCGATGCCGGAAGCCATCGGCGCGTCGAAGACGGCGAGGCCGATCAGGCCGGCGAGGCCGATGATCCAGATCGCGGTGACATGGCCGTAGCGCACATGCCAGCGTGACAGGTTGAGATAGGCGAACAGGAAAACGAGCAGTGTCGCGGCAAGCACGACTTCCGCACCCGCTCGATAGATGCGCTCGATCGCCGGCGTGAGCGGGAAAAGGCGCTGGAAGAAGCCAAAATCGAGGCCGGCATAAGCCAGCACCGCCCAGGCGAGCGCTGCGGCGGCCGGGAAGATCACCGCGCCCTTGACCACGAAGATGATGGTCAGGAAGAGCGCGAGCAGGCCGGCGATGCCGATGATGATGCCCTTGTAGAGGGTCAGGCCGTTGGTCTTCTGGCGATAGGCTTCCGGCTCGAACAGATAGAGCTGCGGCAGGTTCGGCGATTTCAGCTCCGCCACGAAAGTGACGGTCGTGCCGGGGTCGAGCGTGATCAGGAAGACGTCGGCGTCGGGGCTTGCCTCGCGGTCCGGCGAGAGGCCCTGGCTCGCCGTCACCGCCTCGATGCGCTTGTCGCCGAGATCGGGCCAGACCACGCCGGAGCCGATCAGCCGGTGGAAGGGCGCGACCAGAAGCCGGTCGATCTGCTCGTCGGAATCGTTCGTCAGCGCGAAGACGATCCAGTCCGGCCTGGCGCCCGATTCGCGCGCCTTGACGGCGATGCGCCGGACGATGCCGTCCGGCCCCGGCGCGGTCGAGATCTGGATGACGTCGCCGTCCGATTTGTTGCGCTCGACGACATTGGTGAGATCGATCACCGGCACGTCGACCGGCACACGCACCGCATCGACGGCGCTGGCCGGCGTCACGATCGCGAAACTGAACCATAGGGCAAGGCCGGCGACGGCGAGGCCGATCCGGAGGATGCGCTCGGAAATGGACAAGCTGTGCTCGGCTATCAGGCGGGAGACAATCATTCGAACTTGAACGAAAATCCCTACTGGGCGCTCATGGCAAGGGCAAGGCAGCGCGTGGCTGTGGTCAACCGCTGCCTTCACGGCTTCCCTCCGGGCAACGCATCGCCCGAAAGCAGAGCGTAGAGCAGATGGTCGGCCCAGACGCCGTTGATCTTGAGATAGGCGCGCGCCAGCCCCTCGTGCTGGAAACCGACCCGCTCCAGCAGGCGGCGTGACGGCTCGTTGTTCGGCAGGCAGGCGGCCTCGACCCGGTGCAGCGCAAGCTCGGAAAAGGCAAAGCGCACCGCGCCACGCACAGCCTCGGCCATGTGGCCCCTGCCGGCATGGCGCTTGCCCATCCAGTAGCCGAGCGTGCAGGCTTGGGCCACGCCGCGGCGGATGAGGCCAAGGGTCAGCCCGCCGAGCAGCGCCTCCGTATGGGCTTCGAAGATGAAGAGCGAATAGGCTTCGTCGCTGGCGATCTCGCGTGCTGCCCGCTTGGCGCGCAGTCGGAAGGAGGTCCGGGTCAGATCGTCCTCGTTCCAGGTCGGCTCCCAGGGTGTCAGGAAGTCGCGGCTTTCGATGCGCAGCACGGCCCAGGCGGAGTAGTCGCTGGCTTGCGGCGCACGCAGATAGAGATTCTGCGTCCGTATCAGCGGGCGGCTCGGCGGCTCGCTCGGGAAACGGAAGAGCGCCATCGCCGTTCAGTCCGCGGCCCGGGCCGCCTGGCGCAGGCGCTTGGCTGCGGGAATGCCGTGGATCGGGCCGATCGCGGCGATGGTCGGCTGGTGGCCGAGCAGCGAGCGACCTGCCGCGCGCACGTCCTCGAGCGTCACCGCGTCGAGACGGGCCGCCAGTTCCTCGCGCGGGATTGCCCGGCCGAAGATCAGCACCTGCCGGGCCATCTGCTCCAGCTTGCCGCCGGGGCTTTCGAGCGAGGCGAGCAGCCCCACCTTCATCTGGGCGCGGGCCCGCGCCACTTCGACTTCGCTGACATCCTCCGCCGCCTGGCGCAGGCAGCCGAGCGCGACTTCGATCAGCTCGTTCGCATCCTCAGGCGCGGTGCCGGCGCCAATGCCGAAGATGCCGCAATCGGAGAAGGGCCAGTGGAAGGCATCGATCGCATAGGCCAGGCCGCGCTGCTCGCGCACCTCCTGGAACAGCCGCGACGACAGCCCCCCGCCCAGCACCGAGGCGAAGATCTGCAAGGGGTAGTGCATGCCGCCGGTGAAGGGCTTGCCGGGCAGGCCGAGCACGAGATGCACCTGCTCCTCGTCGCTGCCGATGCGCGCCTCACCGCCGCGATAGTTGCCGGGTTCGCGCTCCGGCATCTTGGCGGGGCGGGCCGGCAGCTTCGACAGATGTTCGCGGGCAAGCGCCACCAGCTCGTCATGGCTGACGGCGCCGGACGCGGCGAGCACCATGTTGCCGGCGTGGTAGTTGCGGGCGAGATAGGCGCGGATCGCTTCGGGCGTGAAGCCTTGCACCGTCTGGGCCGTGCCGAGGATCGGCCGGCCGATCGGCTGGTCGGGGAAGGCTGCCTGCAGGAATCGGTCGTAGACGAGGTCGTCCGGGGTGTCCTGAACGGCAGAGATCTCCTGCAGGATCACGCCCTTCTCGCGCTTCAGCTCCTCCTCGGTGAGGGCGGGCGAGGTGACGATGTCGGCGAGGATGTCGACGGCAAGCGCCAGATCGGTGCCGAGGACGCGGGCGGTGTAGCAGGTATATTCGACGCTGGTCGCGGCGTTGAGGTCGCCGCCGACGCCCTCGATCTCCTCGGCGATCTGGAGGGCATTGCGCCGGGCCGTGCCTTTGAACGCCATGTGCTCGAGCAGATGGGCGAGGCCGTGCTCATGCGGCAGCTCGTCGCGCGAACCGGCGCCGATCCAGATGCCGAGCGACACCGTCGCGGCATGATCCATGCGCTGCGAGACGATGCGCAGGCCCGAGGGCAAGGTGGTCAGCTGGACGTCGGGGTCATGGGCGCCTTGAGGCCGCGCCGATGCGGCGAGCTCGACGGCCTCGATCGGGGTGGTGGCGCTCACGCTGCCGCTCCGCGGACGGCGCGCGCATGCTCGCGCACGAAGGTTTCGACCTTGCCGAGATCGTTCGGCAGCAGCGTCAGACGTTCCTTGCGCTCCATCAGATCGGCGAGATGGGCGGGCAGCTCCGGCGCGACGCCGCTCGCAGCCTTCACCGCCGCCGGGAACTTGGCGGGATGAGCCGTGCCGAGCACGATCATCGGCGTCGCGGGATTGCGCTTGAGCGCCTGCCGGGCGGCGCCGACGCCGATCGCGGTGTGCGGGTCGAGTAGGTAGCCGGCCTCGGTCCAGCTCTTCTTGATCTCGGCCGCGACCTCCTCCTCGCTCCGGGAGGCAGCGTCGAATTCGCCGCGGATGCGCTGGAGCGCTTCACCCGCGATCTCGAAGCGGCCGGATTGCTGCAGCGACTGCATCAGCCGGCGGACAGTGGCGCCGTCGCGGCCATGCGCTTCGAACAGCAGCCGCTCGAAATTGGACGAGATCTGGATATCCATCGAGGGCGAGGTCGTCGCCGCCACGCCGCGCATCTCGTAGGCGCCGGTTTCCAGCGTCCGCGCCAGGATGTCGTTGCTGTTGGTGGCGATCACCAGCCGCTCGATCGGCAGGCCCATCTGCTTGGCGACCCAGCCCGCGAGGATATCGCCGAAATTGCCGGTCGGCACCGTGATGGAGACCTTGCGCTCCGGCCCGCCGAGCGAAACGGCCGAGGTGAAGTAGTAGACGACCTGCGCCGCGATGCGCGCCCAGTTGATCGAGTTGACGCCGGACAGTCCGATCTCGTCGCGGAAGGCGTGATGGTTGAACATCGCCTTCACGAGGTTCTGGCAGTCGTCGAATGTGCCTTCGACCGCGATGGCATGGACGTTCGGCGCATCGACCGTCGTCATCTGCCGGCGCTGCACGTCGGAGACGCGGCCCTGCGGATAGAGGATGAAGACATCGACGCTCTTCAGCCCCTTGAAGGCGTCGATGGCGGCGCCACCGGTGTCGCCGGAGGTCGCGCCGACGATGGTGGCGCGCTGGCCGCGCTGGCCGAGCACATGGTCCATCAGCCGGCCGAGCAACTGCATCGCCACGTCCTTGAAGGCGAGCGTCGGGCCGTGGAAGAGCTCCAGCACGAAGAGATTGTCGCCGATCTGCGTCAGCGGGCAGACGGCCGGATGACGGAAGCCGGCATAGGCCTGACGGATCATGCCGGAGAGCGCGCCGCTCTCGATGTCGCCATCGCTCAATGCGCCGAGCACGCGCTCGGCCACCGCCGTATAGGGTTTTCCGGCGAAACCGGCGATCTCCGCCGGCGCGAGAGTCGGCCAGCTCTGCGGCAGATAGAGGCCGCCGTCGCGGGCGAGCCCGGTCAGCAGCGCGTCGGAAAAGCTGAGCGCCGGGGCTTCACCCCGGGTGGAAACATGCAACACGATCTTGGCCTCGGTGATCTCAATYTGATGCTATAGGCCGGTCCGGCGGTTTCGGCAAAACCTGAGCGACATCAGGCCGGTGCGGAACCTTTCCGCGCCTGCCAGACATAGGCCGCGAAGACGCCGAGCAACGTCAGCGCCAGCCCGAACCAGGTCAGGGCGTATTGCAGGTGGTTGTCGGGAATACGGTCGATGAGCTCGCGCACATCGACGCCGGCCGGCGGCTTGAGGCCGTTGCCCTCGCGTTCTGCTTCCAGATAGAACGGCGCCGGCGGCAAGCCGAGCGAGGCGGCGATCCCTGCGGGGTCGCGAGTGTAGAATTCGCGGATGGCCGGCAGGTCTCGCGGCGTAAAGCTGTTGCGGGTCTCGGGTGCCCGCAGGAAGCCCGTGACGGTGTCGGGGCCGCTCGCCGGTCCGACCTGGCCCATGCGGCTCTCCGGCACGAAGCCGCGATTGACCAGGATGATTCCGCCATCCTCGAGCCTGAAGCCCTGGAACACCCAGCGGCCGAAGCCGGAGAGCTGCCGCGAGCCGGGCGGCCCGGCGGCAATCGTGGTGCGGACGCCGGCGATCGGCCCATCAACATAGGTGCCCTTGGCGGTGACGCGGGTGAGGTCGAGCGCCGCTACGTCGAGCTTCGCCCATTCGGTGCTGGGCGGGATCGGAGCGGGCGCTCCGGCGGCTTGCGCCTCCAGGCGCCCGATATAGGCGTGCTTCTCCTGCATGCGCTCGAGCTGCCAGGTTCCGAGGATGCAGAGGATCACCGCGCCGATGATCGTCAGGAGCGTTGGCAGGAGCAGCCCGGGTTTCCGGTCGCTTGCGGGTTGCGCGGTCACTTCGCCCGCCTGCCTTCCTCGGCCTTGTTGGCGTATTGCAGCGCCACTGCCAGCCCCTTCAGCGGCCTCAGCAGTGCGAGGCAGATGACCAGTGCCAGCGGCAGCCACATCAGCAGGTGCAGCCAGATCGGCGGTTCATAGGCGATCTCGACATAGAGTGCCGAGCCCAGCACCACGAAGCCGGCGATCAGCATGATGAAGACGGCCGGACCGTCTGCCGAATCGGCGAATTTATAGTCGAGCCCGCAAGCGCTGCAGCGCGGCTTCAGCTTGAGGAAACCGTCGAACAGCGCGCCTTCGCCGCAGCGCGGGCAGCGCCCGGCCAGCCCCGTGGAATAGGGGGAGGGATGTGTAGGTTCAGGACCGGCCATCGCAGCCTCCAAAGCGGGAAAGGCGGCCTCGCGGCCGCCTTTCACCAGACGATAACCGCGAGGGCGCGGTAGGATTCGTGACCTAGTGCGCAGCGGCTGCGTGCGCGCCGGCGCCCCAGACATAGATCGCGGCGAACAGGAACAGCCAGACCACATCGACGAAGTGCCAGTACCAGGCGGCGAACTCGAAGCCGAGATGCTGCTGCGGCTTGAAGTGGCCGAGATAGGTCCGGTAGAGGCAGACCGCCAGGAAGATCGTGCCGATGATGACGTGCGCGCCATGGAAGCCGGTCGCCATGAAGAAGGTGGCGCCGTAGATGTTGCCCTTGAAGGCGAAGGTGGCGTGCGAATACTCGTAAGCTTGGCACAGCGTGAACAGGACGCCGAGGATCACGGTGAGCCACAGGCCCTGCTTCAGGCCGGCGCGGTCGTTGTTGATCAGAGCGTAGTGTGCCCAGGTCACGGTCGTGCCAGAGGTTAGCAGGATCAGCGTGTTGAGCAGCGGCAGGTGCCAGGGATCGAAGGTCTCGATGCCCTTCGGCGGCCAATGCCCGCCAGTGAACTCGTAGCGGAGATAGTTGATCTGCTCGCCCGAGAAGAGGCTGGCGTCGAAATAGGCCCAGAACCAGGCGACGAAGAACATCACCTCGGAGGCGATGAACATGATCATGCCGTAGCGGTGATGCAACTGCACGACGCGGGTGTGGTGGCCTTCCTTCTCGGCCTCGCGGATGACGTCCATCCACCAGGCGAGCATGGTGTAGAGCACGCCGAGCAGGCCGGCGCCGAAGACGAGCGGGCCGATATGCATGCCGCCGATGGGCAGCGCCTTCATCCACATCACGGCGCCGATCGCCATGATCGTCGCGCTCGCGGCGCCGACGAGCGGCCACGGGCTCGGATCGACGAGGTGGTAGTCGTGGTGCTTCGTATGGGCCCCGGCCATCGTATTCAGTCTCCGCGTACGACGTCTTGTCCGCGCTTTTGCTCTAGCGCGTTCTACAGTTTCGAATTGCCCGCGTCACCCTTGACGGAGCCGGCCTTGTCCTCGGCGACGGGCTGGCCCGACTTCGAGGCGAAATAGGTATAGGACAGTGTGATGGCGTGGACGCCGTCGAGCTCGCGATTCCCAGCGATTTCGGGGTCGATATAGAACACCACCGGCGCCTCGAAGCTCTCGCCGGGCTTCAGCGTGTGCTCGGTGAAGCAGAAGCACTGGATCTTGACGAAATAGGCCGCGGCCTTGTCCGGCGCGACATTGTAGGTCGCGATGCCGGTCACCGTGCGGTCCGAGCGATTCGTCATCTTGTAGAACACGGTCTGGGTCGCGCCGACGCGAACCTTGATCTCCGGGCTCTCCGCTTCGAACTTCCAGCCGAGCCCCGGCGCGACATTGGCGTCGAAACGCACCGACATCGTCCGGTCGAGGATCTTGCCGGCGCCGGCCGTGCCCACCATCGGCGTGCCGCCGAAGCCGGTGACCTTGCAGAACAGGTCGTAGAGCGGCACCGCCGCGAAGGAAGCGCCGAGCATGCCGAAAGCGACGCCGACACAGATCAGTGCGGTGCGCGCCGGATTGCCCTTGGGCTTCTGCGGGACGGGATTCGTCATCACAGCGGCCGGTTCAGGATCGCGGGGCCGGTCTTCACCAGCGTCACCACGAAGAAGAAGATCACGAGCCCGCCGAGCACCAGCGCGAGCGCGATGGAGCGGCGGCGGCGGCGTGCCATGTCTTCCGGCGAGAACGGCGCCGGCGCGGGCTTCTGGGGGCGTTGCTCGCTCATCCGATCACCTTCGGCAGGGCCCACATCAGGCCGAGCCCGTTTTCGACGAGCAGAACCGCGAAGAGCAGGAAAAGATAGATGATCGAAAAGCCGAACAGCGACCAGGCTGCCTTCACGGCGGGCTGACCCTCCGTGCGGCGCCAGACCTGGATCGCGAGCCAGATCATCGCCAGCCCGGTCGTCACCGAGACGGCCAGGTAAATCAGGCCGCCGAAGCCCATCAGCGCCGGCAGGACGGCGACCGGAGCCATGATCAGCGAATAGAGCACGATCTGCCGGCGGGTCGCGGCCGGGCCGGCGACATTCGGCATCATCGGGATGCCGGCGCGCTCGTAGTCGCCGGACTTGATCAGCGCCAGCGCCCAGAAATGCGGCGGGGTCCACAGGAAGATGATCGCGAACAGAACGAGGGAGTGCCAGCCGAAATTGCCGGTCACCACGGCTTCGCCGATCATGGGCGGGAAGGCGCCCGCAGCGCCGCCGATCACGATGTTCTGCGGCGTCCAGCGCTTCAGCCACATCGAGTAGACGACGGCGTAGAAGAAGATCGTGAAGGCCAGCATGAAGGCCGCGAGCGCATTCGCGATCAGGCCGAGCACCAGCACCGAGCCGATCGAGAGCGTCAGCCCGAAGGCGAGCGCCTCAGAGGGTAGAATCCGGCCCGCCGGGATCGGGCGCTTGGCCGTGCGGCTCATCAGCGCGTCGATATCGGCGTCGTACCACATGTTGAGGCAGCCCGACGCGCCGGCGCCGACTGCGATCGCCAAAAGCGCGGCGAAGCCGAGGACGGGATGCAGGGAGCCCGGTGCCGTCGCCATGCCGGTCAGCGCCGTCACCACGACAAGCGACATCACACGCGGCTTCAGCAGCGCGAAGAAGTCGCGCGCCTCTCCGGTGGAGGCGGTCAGGCCGTCGGTGCGGGTTTCGAACGCAGCAGACATCGGTTGGATCGTCTTCGTACTCTTGTGAACAGCGCCCATGGGCGCAGGGTGTTCGCGGCTGGATCGTGCCGCCCGTCTCCGGAACGCCTCGCAAGGCGCTCGGGGGAGGGGCGGCGGCGGGCCCCATGAGGCCCGCCGCCTTTGTCTCAGTGGTCCGAGCCGGTGATGCGCGGCAGCGTCTCGAACTGGTGGAAGGGCGGCGGCGAGGACAGGGTCCACTCCAGCGTCGTCGCGCCTTCGCCCCACGGATTGTCGCCGGCGAGCTGCTTGCGGCTGAAGGCCACGGCGATGCCGTAAAGCCAGATCAGCAGGCCAGCTGCGAAGATGTAGGAACCGATCGACGACCAATAATGCCAGCCGGCGAAGGCGTCGGGATAGTCCACATAGTGACGCGGCATGCCGGCGAGCCCGAGGAAGTGCTGCGGGAAGAACAGCAGGTTCGCGCCGATGAAGGCGACCCAGAAGTGCAGGCGGCCGATCCAGTCCGGCATCACATAGCCGCTCATCTTCGGGAACCAGTAGTAGAAGCCCGCGAAGATGCCGAACACGGCGCCGAGCGACAGCACGTAGTGGAAGTGGGCCACCACGTAGTAGGTCGCATGCAGCGAGCGGTCGACACCGGCGTTGGCCAGCACGACGCCGGTGACGCCGCCGACGGTGAACAGGAAGATGAACCCCATCGCCCAGACCATCGGGGCGGTGAAGCGGATCGAGCCGCCCCACATCGTCGCGATCCAGGAGAAGATCTTGATGCCCGTCGGCACCGCGATGACCATCGTCGCGAACACGAAGTAGCGCTGCGTGTTGAGCGAAAGGCCGGCCGTGTACATGTGGTGCGCCCACACGATGAAGCCGACCACGCCGATCGCGACCATGGCGTAGGCCATGCCGAGGTAGCCGAAGATCGGCTTCTTCGAGAAGGTCGAGATGATGTGGCTGATGATGCCGAAGGCCGGCAGGATCATGATGTACACTTCGGGGTGACCGAAGAACCAGAACAGGTGCTGGTACAGGATCGGATCGCCGCCGCCGGCCGGATCATAGAAGGTTGTGCCGAAGTTGCGATCCGTCAGCAGCATGGTGATCGCACCGGCGAGGACCGGCAGCGAGAGCAGCAGCAGGAAGGCGGTGACCAGCACGCCCCAGGCGAACAGCGGCATCTTGTGCATGGTCATGCCAGGCGCGCGCATGTTCAGGATGGTGGTGATGAAGTTGATCGCGCCCAGAATCGAAGCCGCGCCGGCAAGGTGCAGCGACAGGATGCCGAAGTCGACCGAGGGGCCGGGGTGGCCGGCGGTCGAGAACGGCGGATAGACCGTCCAACCCGTGCCGACGCCGTGCGCGCCCGGGGCGCCTTCCATGAACATCGAGATGATCATGAGCACGAAGGCTGCGACGGTGAGCCAGAACGAGATGTTGTTCATGCGCGGGAAGGCCATGTCCGGCGCGCCGATCATCAGCGGTACGAACCAGTTGCCGAAGCCGCCGATGACCGCGGGCATGACCATGAAGAAGATCATGATCAGGCCGTGGCCGGTGACGAACACGTTGTAGCTCTGGCCGTTCGCGAAGATCTGCACGCCGGGGTACATCAACTCGATACGCATCATGATCGAGAGGAAGCCGCCGACGAGGCCCGCGATGATCGAGAAGATCAGGTAGAGCGTGCCGATGTCTTTGTGGTTGGTCGACAGAAGCCACCGGCGCCACCCGGTCGGGTGGTCGTGATGGGCCTCGTCATGGCCGTGAGCGTGCTGAGCCGCTGTTGCCATCGTGTTGTCTCCTCGGCGAATTACTTGGACGCGGCGGCGAGCTTGCTGCCCGCGTCTTCGGCATTGGCGAATTTCTGCTTCGCTTCGGCGAGCCAGGCGGCGTAGCGCTCCTGGCTGACGACGCGGAAGGCGATCGGCATGTAGGCGTGGTTCTGGCCGCAGATGAACGAGCACTGGCCGTAATAGATGCCTTCGCGCTCGGCCTTGAACCAGGTTTCGTTCAGGCGGCCGGGGATCGCGTCGATCTTGATGCCGAAGGACGGCACCGTGAACTTGTGGATGACGTCGGCGCCGGTGACCTGGACGCGGACGATCTTGCCGACCGGCACGATCGCCTCGTTGTCGACCGCGAGCAGGCGCGGGGCCTCGGCCTCGGCGATCTTCTTGCTGGCGATCGCCTCGGCACGCTGCTTCTCGTCCAGCATCAGCGAGTCGAAGCCGAAGGCGCCGTTGTCCTGCGCGTACTCATAGGACCAGTACCACTGCTTGCCGGTGACCTTCAGGGTGAGGTCGGCCTGCGGCACCTCAAGCTGCAGCTTGAGCAGGCGGAAGGAGGGAATCGCGATGACGACGAGGATCAGGACCGGGATCACCGTCCAGCACACTTCGAGCAGGGCGTTGTGCGTGGTCTTGGAGGGGACCGGGTTGGCCTTCTCGTTGAAGCGGAAGACGACATAGATCAGCAGCGCCAGCACGAAGAGCGTGACGACGCCGATGATGATGTTCAGCCAGTCATGAAACCAGTGAATGAATTCGGCGACGGGGGTCGCGGCGCCCTGCAGGTTCATCTGCCAGGGGGAAGGCATGCCGGTGCCGGCGACGGCCGGGACGGTCGCCAGCGCGGCGACGGCAAGGGCCGTGGCGGCCGCGGTTGCAAAGGTCCTGCTCAGAAATCGCATCGATCCGACATGCTCCTCAATCGACCTGCATGGGAACCGACCGGCTTTGCCCCACGCACGAAGGGGCGACCGCGAAGGTCGCCTCGTTCTTCGGGATTGCGATAAATCAAAGATCACGCTTGCGCCAGTGGGGCAATGACACGGTCCATCATCATCAGTGCGGCATAATCGCGCGAGGCCTTGACGGAACCACGCCCGCACCCGCGTGCACGCCTTGACAGGGCCGGGCCTGCATGGTCCCAACGCATTTTATGTGAAGAGCGGTAGGATTCTCTGGCGCTGTCGGCGTTTTGCCTGAATCTTGCGCTTTTGCTGCGGTTTCTGGACGGGTTTCGAAGGATGGCAGGGATGATGAGGATCATCGGAGCGGCAGGCGCCTTGGCGCTGGCGCTCATGGGGACGAGCCTCTACGCCGGCTCCGCTCTCGCGCAGGGCGCGGTGCGTTCCACACATGGCGATTGGCAGATGCGCTGCGAAGTGCCGCCCGGCGCCAAGGCGGAGCAATGCGCGCTGGTCCAGAACGTCGCGGCCGAGGACCGGCCGAATCTGACGCTCCTCGTCATCGTGCTGAAGACTGCCGATCAGAAGAGCCGGCTTCTGCGCGTCGTCGCGCCGCTTGGCGTGCTGCTGCCATCCGGCCTCGGCCTCAAGATCGATGACAAGGATATCGGCCGCGCCGGCTTCGTGCGCTGCCTGACCACCGGTTGCGTTGCCGAGGTCGTCATGGACGACAACCTGCTCGGCCAGCTCAAGGGCGGCAAGAGCGCGACATTCATCGTATTCCAGACGCCGGAGGAGGGGGTGGGCGTGCCCGTCTCGCTCAACGGCTTCGGCCCCGGCGTGGAGGCGCTGCCTTGATCGACCAGACTCTGACTACGGGCCGCTGGCTCGCCCTGCCGCTGCTTTGCCTGGGTCTCGCCGGCTGCGGCTCCTCCTCATCGCCCTCCGCCGGCAGCACGGCGCTCAACATGCTGATGTTCCAGTCCTCGAAGCCGCCGGCGCCTGACCAGCTGCCGAAGGAGGAGGAACGGAACGATACGGTCTGCCCGGAGGTCATCATCGCCGATGGCGGCGCCGCGATCCGCGCTCAGGCCGGTCAGGACAGCAGCGGTCTGCGCTACCAGGTCTCGATCACCAACGTCGCGCGCGAGTGCACGCCGACCGGCAATGGCGGCTTCCGCCTCAAGGTCGGTGTCGAGGGTCGTGTGCTTCTCGGCCCGGCCGGCAGCCCGGGCAGCTACGGTGCGACCTTGAACACGACGGTGACGCGCGGCACGGCGACGGTTGCGCGCCGCGGCTCGCGCGTCGGCGGCACGATCCCGTCCGGCCAGAGCGGCGTCGACTTCTCCCATGTCGAGGACGGCATCGTCGTGCCGGCTGGCAATGGCGAGGTCGAGATCATCGTCAGTCTCGGTCAGGGTGGTGCAGCCGCCCCGGCGCGGCATCGCCGCCGTTAAAAGCAGCTTTGCCGTGAAAGAAGGCGCCGCCCGGATTGACTGGGGCGGCGCCTCCTGTATCTCTGCCCAAGCCGCATATCCCCGCGGAAGAGACCGGGCCTGATCCGTCAGGACCCGGCGCCGAAGGCGCAACCGCCCCGGAAACGCTCAGGCAACAAGGACCGCTGGGGATTTGGCGCTCTGGAAAGAGGCGGGAAGCGATTCCCGCCCACCGACGGGTGTAACTCGTCCGGCCTCACGGTCAGGCGGGGAAATCTCTCAGGTCCCAAGACAGAGGGGGCGCGTTCCGGACGATATTGTCCGGGGCTTGCGCTTGACTCTGGGAGGGGCACGCCATGGCGGCCGAGGCCACTATCGATACCGCCGGCGCGCCCGCGCCGCTGAAGACGCCGCTTCATGCCCGCCATGTCGCGCTCGGTGCCCGCATGGTGCCCTTCGCCGGCTACGACATGCCGGTGCAGTACCCGGCCGGCATCCTGACCGAGCACAACTGGACGCGCGAGAAGGCAGGGCTCTTCGACGTCTCGCATATGGGCCAGGCCTTCCTGGTCGGCCCCGACCACGAGACCACGGCAAAGGCGCTGGAAGCGCTGATTCCCGCCGACATCGTCAATCTCGCGCCCGGCAAGCAGCGCTATTCGCAGCTTCTCAACGAGGAGGGCGGCATCCTCGACGACCTGATGGTGACGCGCTCGATCGATCCCGATGAGGATGGCGCGCTCTATCTCGTCGTCAACGCCGCCTGCAAGGACGCCGACTACGCCCATATCGAGGCGCGGCTGCCGGCCAATGTGAAGCTGGTCAAGGCCGAGCATCGCGGCCTGATCGCGCTGCAGGGGCCGGGCGCCGAAGCCGCGCTCGCGAAGATCGCGCCGGAAGCCGCCGAGATGGGCTTCATGTCCTCGCGCACCATGAAGGTCGCGGGTATCAAGGCCAATGTCAGCCGCTCCGGCTATACCGGTGAGGACGGCTACGAGATTTCCGCGGCCGCGGCCAAGATCGGCGAGATCTGGGACACGCTGCTGCTCGACGCCAGTGTCAAGCCGATCGGGCTGGGGGCCCGCGATTCGCTGCGGCTCGAAGCGGGCTTGTGCCTCTACGGCCACGACATCGACACCGCGACCTCCCCGATCGAGGCCGCGCTCAACTGGTCGATCCAGAAGCGCCGCCGCGAGGAGGGCGGCTTCCCCGGAGCAGCGCGCATCCAGCGCGAACTGGCCGAGGGCGTCTCGCGCATCCGCGTCGGCCTGCTGCCGGAAGGTCGTGCCCCGGCCCGCGAGGGGACGGAGATCGCGACGCCGGAAGGCGAGGTGATCGGCTCCGTCACCTCGGGCGGCTTCGGCCCGACGCTGAACGGCCCCTGCGCGATGGGCTATGTCGCCAAGACCCATTCCGCGCCGGGCACCAAGCTCAACCTCATCGTGCGCGGCAAGCCGCTGCCGGCGGTGGTGGCGCCGATGCCTTTCGTTCCCAACGGCTACAAGCGCTGATCTGATTTTTCGATTTTTCGCCAGGAGGAAACCATGGCCGAGACCCGCTACAGCAAGGACCACGAATATATCCGCATCGAAGGCGACGTCGGCACTGTCGGCATCTCCGACTATGCCCAGTCCCAGCTCGGCGACGTCGTCTTCGTCGAGCTGCCCACGGTCGGCAAGGCGCTGACCAAGGGCGGCGAGGCCGCCGTCGTCGAGAGCGTCAAGGCCGCTTCCGAGGTCTACGCCCCGGTTTCCGGCGAGGTCGTCGAGGTCAATGCCGAGCTCGAAGGCGCGCCGGGCACCGTCAACGAGGACCCGGCCGGCAAGGGCTGGTTCCTCAAGATCAAGATCAAGGACGCGGCCGAACTCGACGGGCTGATGAACGAGGCAGAGTACCAGAACTACGTGAAGACGCTCTGAGTACGAGCGGCACATCATTCTCGGGCGGCGCGAAGCGGCGACCCGGGAATCTCATGACGAGAAGATGCTGGTTGAAGAGATGCTCGGGTCAAGCCCGAGCATGGCGTCGTTGAAAACCGCGCAGAGCACAATAGGAACCCCCATGCGCTATCTCCCGCTCACCGATACCGACCGCGAGGACATGCTCGCGCGGGTCGGCGTCTCCGACATCGATGCACTGTTCAGCGATGTGCCCGCCGGAAAGCTCCTGACGGCCCCGGTCGATCTGCCCCGCGCCAAGGGCGAGCTCGAGGTCGAGCGCATTCTCGGCAAGATGGCCGGCAAGAACATTGCCGCCTCCGCTGTGCCGTTCTTCGTCGGCGCCGGCGCCTACAAGCACCATGTCCCGGCGACGGTGGATCACCTGATCCAGCGCTCGGAATTCCTGACCAGCTACACGCCCTACCAGCCCGAGATCGCGCAGGGCACGCTGCAGTATCTCTTCGAGTTTCAGACGCAGATCGCCGCGCTGACCGGCATGGAGGTCGCCAACGCCTCGATGTATGACGGCTCGACCGGCACCGGCGAAGCGGTCCTCATGGCGCACCGCGTCACCAGGCGCCGCAAGGCGGTGCTCTCCGGTGGCCTGCACCCACACTACACCGAAGTGGTGAAGACGCTCTCGGAGATGGCGAATGACGAGGTCGTGGCGCTAAAGCCCGACGTCTCGGCCGGCGAGGACATTCTTTCGCAGATCGACGACAGCGTTTCCTGCGTCGTCGTTCAGTCGCCGGATGTCTTCGGCAACCTGCGCGACCTGAAGCCGATCGCCGAGAAGGCCCACGCCCATGGCGCACTGCTGATCGCGGTCTTCACCGAGGTCGTCTCGCTCGGCGCCGTCGTGCCTCCGGGCGCGCAGGATGCCGATATCGTCGTCGGCGAGGGCCAGTCGATCGGCAACGCGCTGAATTTCGGCGGGCCCTATGTCGGCCTCTTCGCCGCCAAGTCGAAATATATCCGCCAGATGCCGGGCCGGCTCTGCGGCGAGACGGTCGATTCGACCGGCCAGCGCGGCTTCGTGCTGACGCTCTCGACCCGCGAGCAGCATATTCGCAGGGACAAGGCGACCTCGAACATCTGCACCAATTCTGGCCTCTGCGTGCTGGCCTTCACCATCCACATGACGCTGCTCGGCCAGACCGGTCTCGCCCGCCTCGCCGAGGTGAACCACGCCAATGCCGTGAAGCTCGCCGACCTGCTTGCGGGCGTGAAGGGGGTCTCGGTGCTCAACGAGAGCTTCTTCAACGAGTTCACCGTGAAGCTGCCGAAGCCTGCAGCTGAAGTGGTCGAGGCTCTCGTGCAGAAGGGCATCCTGGCCGGCGTGCCGGTCTCGCGGCTGATGCCGGATGCCGGGCTCGACGATCTCTTGCTCGTCGCCTCTACCGAAGTGAATACCGATGATGACCGGGCGGCCTTCGCCAAGGCGCTCGCGGAGGTGCTGTGATGCTGAACCGTCAGGGACGTCCCACCCAGGCCGGCGCGGCCTCGCATGAGGAGCGCGCCACCTTCACCGGTAACAAGGCCCTCCAGCAGATCGAGCCGCTGATCTTCGAGATCGGCCATCACGAGGCGACCGGCGTCGACATCGACAAGCCGGCGCCGTTCAAGTCGCGCCTCGGCAAGCACGCCCGCCAGGGCGAGATCGGCCTGCCCGGCCTCTCCGAGCCCGAGACGATGCGCCACTACGTGCGCCTCAGCCAGAAGAACTACGGCATCGACACCGGGCTCTTCCCGCTCGGCTCCTGCACGATGAAGCACAATGCCCGCCTCAACGAGAAGATGGCGCGTCTGCCGGGCTTCTCCGACGTGCATCCGCTGCAGCCGTTCTCGACCGTGCCCGGCGCGCTCGAACTGATGCTGGAGCTCGCCCGCTACCTGATGACGCTGACCGGCATGCCGGCCGTCGCTCTCAGCCCGAAGGCCGGCGCCCATGGCGAGGCCTGCGGCATGATGGCGATCAAGGCTGCGATCGAGGCGAAGGGGGAGGGCGCGTCCCGAAACGTCGTGCTCGTCCCCGAATCGGCCCACGGCACCAACCCGGCGACCGCGGCGCTGATCGGCTTCTCGGTGAAGGCCGTTCCGGCCCGTCCGGACGGCACCGTCGCGGTCGAGGATGTGAAGGCCCTGCTCGGGCCGGACATCGCCGCGATCATGCTGACCAACCCGAACACCTGCGGCATCTTCGAGCCTCAGATCGTCGAGATCGCTGCGGCGATGCATGAGGCGGGCGCCTATTTCTACTGCGACGGTGCCAACTTCAACGCCATCGTCGGCAAGGCGCGTCCGGGCGACCTCGGCGTCGACGCCATGCACATCAACCTGCACAAGACCTTCTCAACGCCCCATGGCGGCGGCGGTCCCGGTGCCGGCCCGGTCGTGCTCTCCGCGCGTCTGGCCCCCTTCGCGCCCGTGCCCTTCATCCATGTCGAGGACGATGGCAGGCTGCATCTGATCGAGACGCGCGAGGAAGCGCCGGAAGGGAACAAGCCCTTCGGCCGCATGACCGCCTTCCACGGCCAGATGGGCATGTATGTCCGCGCGCTCGCCTATATGCTCAGCCACGGCTCGGACGGCATGCGCCAGGCCTCCGAGGATGCGGTGCTGAACGCCAACTACATCCGCGCCGGCTTGAGTGACCTGATGTCGCTGCCGTTCCCGGACCATCCGTCGATGCACGAGGTGCTGTTCGACGACGAGTGGCTCAAGGGCACCGGTGTCTCGACGCTCGATTTCGCCAAGGCGATGATCGACGAGGGCTACCATCCGATGACGGTCTATTTCCCGCTCGTCGTCCACGGCGCCATGCTGATCGAGCCTACCGAGTCGGAATCGAAGGCCTCGCTCGACCTCTTCATCGCGACGCTCCGCGACCTCGCCATGTCGGCCAAGGGCAACGACAAGGAGCGCTTCACGAGCGCGCCGCATCATGCCCCGATCGGTCGCCTCGACGAGACCCGCGCCGCCCGCCAGCCGGTGCTGAAGTGGGAAAAGCCGGCCCCGGCGAAGGCTGCGGAGTAAGGCGCTCCAGCCCATGCTGACGGCATTCGTCAGCATGGTGAAGGACGACGGCCACTTCTTAAACATTCCTTGACCATGTCGAGGAATGATCCCCCGGTGCCGCTCTCTGCGGCCCGGGGGTTTTCATGTCTATGCGTCCCTCCATCCTCGCCGCGGCGGCCGCGCTCCTGCTGGCCTCGACGGCGATCGTGCGTGCGAACGAGCCGAGCTACGGCCCGAACACCTATGACCGCACGCTCGAAGCGCTGATCGCCCATGAGGATGTCGCCAGCCGCGGTGGCTGGCCCAAGGTGCCCGGCAGCGCCAGCGCCCTGAAACCGGATTCGCAGGGCGCGGATGTCATCGCGCTGAAGCAGCGGCTGCTCGCCAGCGGCGATCTCGCGCCGGAAGCCATGGCGGGCGACAGCTATGACGCAGTCGTAACCGAGGCCGTGAAGCGCTTCCAGCGCCGCCACGGCCTGTCGGATCTCGGCACGGTCGGGCGCCTGACCCTCAAGGCCATGAACACGCCGGTCGAAGCGCGCCTGAACCAGCTCACCGCGACACTGGAGCGCCTCAAGGGCAACGGCTTCAACTTCGCCAGCCGCTATGTCGTGGTGAACATCCCCGGCGCCAGCGTCGAGGCGGTCGAGAACGGCACGGTCGCTCAGCGCCATCTCGCCATCGTCGGCCGGCCGGACCGGCCTTCGCCGGTGATCCAGGCCAACATCACCTCGGTCAATCTCAACCCGTACTGGACGGTGCCGATGTCGATCGTGAAGGCCGACGTGATCCCGCATATGCGCAAGGATCCGGGTTTCATCGCCAAGTCGAACATGAAGCTGCTCGGTGCGGAGAACAAGGAAATCGACCCCAAGAGCGTCAACTGGTCGACCCTGACGAACCCTTATTTCTACGTGCGTCAGGAGCCTGGGCCGACCAACTCGCTCGGCCAGCTCAAGATCGACATGCCCAACAGCGATGCGGTCTACATGCATGACACGCCGAAGAAGACGCTGTTCCGCAACGACGTGCGCTTCAATTCATCTGGCTGTGCGCGCATCGAGGGCGTCCGGGATCTCGCAGCCTGGCTGCTGGAAGGCTCGGAATGGAACCGCCAGGCGATCGAGGATGAGATCGCCAAGGGCGAGCGCAAGAACATCCCGCTCAAGAAATCCGTGCCGGTCGCCTGGGTCTATCTCACCGGCTGGCAGGGCGCGGACGGGCAGGTTCAGTTCCGCGACGATATCTATGGGCTCGATACCCCGCAGGGCATCGTCACCTCGACGATCCAGCCGCGCAAGCCGAAGCCGAAGGCGGCCGCCGCTCCTCCGGCGCGACCGGCGATCCGCCCGGTGACCGCGGCAGGCAGCGCTCCTGGCCCGGCGACAACCGCCAGCAACTGAAGGCGGCCTGATGCATGCCTGCGTCATTCTCGGGCGAAGCGGAGCGTAGACCCGAGAATCTCGAGACGGAACCGGCGCAAGAGGCTGCTTCGGCATGAGATGCTCGGGGCAAGCCCGAGATGATGCGTCACTCGCTCTTGCCAGGCGTCAAAATGAAAACGCCGCGCTCCGAAGAGCGCGGCGTCGAACTTTTGAGCGATCCGGCTGAGCTCAGTTGAGCTTGGCCTTGATCTCACTCAGCCCCGCAGCGAAGGCGGCTTCGCCAGCCTTGCCGGCCATCTGGCCGCGCAGGATGGTCTCGGCCGCCTTGGTGGCTGCCTCCGCAGCGGCGGCGCGAACCTCGGCCTCGGCCTGGCTTTCGGCCTGGGCGATCTTCTCCTCGGCCGCCTTGGTGCGGCGGGAGACGAAATCCGCAAGCTTGGCCTCGGCTTCTGCCGCGAGACGCTTGGCCTCTTCGTTGGCGGAAGAGACGATCTCGGCAGCCTCGGCCTCGGCGGCCTTGCGCTTCGCATCGTACTCGGCGAGCAGCTTCTCAGCCTCCTGACGCAGGCGGCGGGCTTCCGCCAGCTCCTGCGCGACCTTCTCGCCGCGAGCGTCGAGAGCCTTCACGATCGCGCCCGGCACGCCGAACTTGACCAGAATGGCGAGGAAGATGACGAGCGCGACGCCGACCCAGAAAGTATCCATCTGATCTCTCCTCAGCCGCGGGTCAGGGCCTGGTCGACAGCAGCCGACGCCTCGTTGGCGCTGGGAGCCTGACCGGTGAGCTTGGTGACGATGGCGACGGCAATGTCGCCGCCGAGATCGCGCACATTGCTCATGGCATCGACCTTGGTCTTGGCGATGGCCGCCTCGGCCTGGGCGAGCTTGGCGGCAAGCTCTGCCTCGGTCGCGTGGCGCTGGGCCTCGCTGGCCTTGGCGCCGGTGTCGCGCGCCGTCTGGGCGATGCCCTGGGCGTTCTTGCGAGCCTCGCCGAGGGCCTTTTCATAGGCCTGCGCCATGTCCTCGGCCTTGGCCTGCATCTGCGTGGCCTGATCGAGATCGCGGCCGATCGTCTCCGCGCGCTCCTCCAGGATGGAGCCGAGGCGCGGCAGCGCGACCTTGGACATCAGCCAGTAGAGAGCTGCGAAGGTGATGGCGAGCCAGAACAGGTTGCTGGCGAAGTGAGCCGGGTCGAAGGGCGGGAAAGACGCCTTCTCGCCGCTCAGGCCGTGTTGCTGCTCGGCAGCCTGCGCCGCGCCAGCCAGCAGAGTGGCGAACGAGGCGACAGCCACCGGCCATCCTTGTCCGACGAACCCTGAAGATCGAACCGGCATGGGGTGCCTTTCAGCGCAGAGAAAAGGAACCGCCGCGCACGTGGCCGAAAGATGGCCGGCGCGCGCGACGAGAAAGCGGTCGACGAAAACGTCAGACCACGAAGAGCAGGACGAGCGCGACGACGAACGCGAAGATGCCCAGACCTTCGGCGAGCGCCGCGCCGATGAAGGCGCGCGGGAACTGGCCGTCAGCGGCCGACGGGTTGCGCAGGGCGCCCGAGAGGAAGTTGCCGAAGATGGTGCCGACGCCGATGGCGGCAAGGCCCATGCCGAGCGAGGCGAGACCAGCGCCGATGAACTTGGCTGCAACAGGATCCATGATGTTTCTCCAGTGTGGAAGGCTAAAGGGCGGGTTGAACTCTCGCGAGCGCGGCTTGGGCTCAGTGGCCCGGGTGCAGCGCGTCGTTGAGATAGACGCAGGTCAGGATCGCGAAGACGTAGGCCTGCAGAGCCGCGACGAGGACCTCGAGCGCGGTGAGCGCAACCGCCAGCAGCAGCGGCAGCGGCGCGATGGCGTAGCTGAGCACGGCGCCCGAGCCGAGCAGCGCGACGACGAAGCCACCGAAGACCTTGAGGGCGATGTGGCCGGCGAGCATGTTGCCGAACAGACGAAGCGAGAGCGAAACCGGCCGCGACAGGAAGGAGACCGCCTCGATCAGCACCATGAAGGGCAGCAGCCAGCCGGGCACGCCTGACGGCACGAAGAGGCCGAAGAAATGGGTGCCGTGCTTCACGACGCCGTAGATCACCACGATGCTGATGACGAGCAGCGCCAGGGCGGCGGTGACGATGATCTGGCTGGTGACGGTGAAGGAGCCGGGCAGCAGGCCGAGCAGATTGCTCGCCAGCACGAAGGTGAACAGCGAGAACACGAAGGGGAAGAACTTCAGCCCCTCCTTGCCCATGACGCCGGTCATGGTCGAGGCGACGAACTCATACATCATCTCGGCGAGCGACTGCAGGCGGCCGGGAACGACCGCACGCTGGCTCGAGCCGTAGATCATGATCGCCGAGACGACGGCGAGCACGATCACCATCCACAGCGAGGTGTTGGTGAAGGAGAGGTCGATGCCGAACGGCTTCAGCTCCACGATGGGAGCAATGTGGAATTGGTGGATCGGATCGATTCCGCCGCCGGCCGCCATGGTCTCGTACCTCGTCGCGCGGCCCGGAGGGGCCGCCTTTCGATCAATTCGCCTTCGGGCCGCCGTTCGACCCTGAGGTCGGACGCGAACCGAGCCGATAGACGGATCTGAAGCCCGCGATGGCTCCGATCACCAGGAAGGCGATCAGCAGGAACGGGGACGTTCCCAGCCACCGGTCGCCGAGGTACCCGATCAGGGCGCCTGCGATGATGCCGCCTGCGAGATCCGTCGCGGCGCGAAAGCCTGAAGACATCGCACCCGCGAGGGCTTTGTCCTCTCCAGCCGGGCCCGCGCCCGGCTTTTCGGTCTCTTCCGCCCGTTTGATCGCGGACTTCAGGGAACCCAGTCTTGCGCGCAACTCCGAGTCTGAGGCGTTTGGGTCGGGTTCGGACATGGTCTTGGCCTCCGTCTTGACCGCGTTTACGCCGCGATCCAGCGAAAAACCACTATAACCACGATCAAACCCGCGCATCGAGCCGTCGTCAGCACGGCCTCCTTTATTGACAGCCCCCGGCGCTGTCAAGGCACGTGGATAACACCTAACACATTGGAATATTTGGAAATTCGGGCTAGGTGCGACATTCTTGCCGCAATGCGGTGCCGATTGTGGCATTTTTTCAGCCGGGAGAACGGCGTCCTCAGCCGGCGTCGCGAATGCGCTCGGCGGTGGCCAGGTCGACCGAAACCATCTGGCTGACGCCGCGCTCGGCCATGGTCACGCCGAAGAGCCGCTCCATCCGTGCCATGGTGATCGGGTTGTGGGTGATCAGGATGAAGCGCGTTTCGGTGTTTCGCGCCATGTCGACAAGCAGGTCGCAGTAGCGTTCGACATTGGCGTCGTCGAGCGGCGCGTCGACCTCGTCGAGCACGCAGATCGGCGAGGGGTTTGTCAGGAATACCGCGAAGATCAGCGCGGTCGCGGTCAGCGCCTGTTCGCCGCCCGAGAGCAGCGTCATCACCTGCGGCTTCTTGCCGGGAGGGCGGGCGAAGATCTCGAGCCCGGCATCGAGCGGATCTTCCGAATCGACCAGCCTGAGTTCCGCCTCGCCGCCGCCGAACAGCACGCCGAAGAGCCTCTGGAAATGGCCGTTGACGATCTCGAAGGCGGCGAGCAGCCGCTCGCGCCCCTCGCGGTTCAGCGCCCCGATCGCCTGCCGCAGCCGGCGGATCGCTTCGGTCAGGTCGTCGCGCTCGCCGGAAAGTCCCTCGCGCTTGGCCTTCACCTCGGCCAGTTCGTCCTCGGCTCGCAGATTGACGGCGCCGAGTCGCTCGCGCTCGCCCTTGAGATTGGCGAGCCGACGCTCGACCGTCTCCGGCTCCGGCAGCGCATCGCCATGCTTGATTCCGGCGATGGTCTGCAGCCCGTCGAGCCCGGTCTCGAGCCCGTCCTCGATCTGGCGCGTGATGTCGGCGACCCGCTGGCGCGCAGCGTCCAGCCTCGCCTCTGCCGAGGCGCGGCGCTCACGCGCGCCGGACAGCCCTTCGAGGGCGATGCGTGCCTGCCGGTCGGCCTCCGCCAGCGCGGTTTCGCCGGAGGCAAGCTTGTCGGCCGCCGCGCGGCGCGCACCCTCGGCCTGCTCGATCTCGGCGACGAGCCGGCGCCGCTCGGTCAGGAAGGTGTCGGGCGCTTCCAGCAGCGTCTTCTGCTCGGCGCTGGCGACCTCGATCCGGTGCCGCGTCTCCTCGGCGGTCTGGAGACTGGCCGTCGTTCGTTCCTTCCAGGCCTTGATGTCGGCGGCGATAGCGGCACGGCGCCGGGTGCGCAGTTCGGCTTCTCGGGCCAGGGTCTGAACGCGAGCGCGCGCATCGGAGGCGGCGGCGCGGGCCTCGCCCAGCAGCACGCGGGCCTTGAGCAGCGTGTTTTCGAGCTCGGCAGAGGCGGGCAGGGCGGCGAGCCCTGCTTCTTGTGCTGCAGCTTGCTGAGAGGCCTCGGACACGGCCTGGCCGAGCCGCTTGATCGCCTCGGCCAGGGTCGAACGCTTGACCAGCGTCTCAGCCGCCTTGCGCTCGGCGGCGGTGAGCTGTTCGCGGGCCTGATCGACAGTGCGGCGCGCCAGCCGCGAGGCCTCGATCGCAGCGGTTTCTGCCTGCGCCGCATTGCGCGCCTCGGCGCCGACGGCATCCAGCACTTTACGGGCGGCGTCCGCCGCCTCGCGCGCGGCCTGTGCCTCACGTTCGAGATCGACGAGGCGATTCTTCTCCGAGAGCCGTCGGGCGGCGGGCGAGGGGGCATCGGCCGCACTCGTGAAGCCGTCCCAGCGCCAGAGATCGCCTTCGCGCGAGACCAGGATCTGGCCCTGCTTCAGTTCTCGCCGCAGGATTTCGCCTTCGCCGCGTGTGACGACGCCGATCTGTGCCAGTCGTCGCCTCAGGGCCGCGGGTGCCTTGACGTATGCAAGCAGCGATTCGGCACCTTTCGGCAGGCCAGGATCGCCGCTTCCTTCTCCGGTATCGTCCCAATGCGCGGGGGCTGCCGCTTCGGTCGAAGCGTCGAGATCGTCACCGAGCGCCGCACCGAGCCCGACCTCGTAGCCCTTGGCGACGCTGACCGCTTCGAGGATCGCCGGCCAGCGGTCGCCCGCGGCAGGGGACAGCAGCTTGCGCAGCGTGCCGATCTCGGTGTCGAGGCGCTGCGCCCGGCGGTCCGCCTCGGCAAGCGGACCACGCAGCTCCGCTTCACGCTCGCGCGCTGCCGCGACCGCCGTGCGCGCCGCACCGACATCGGCCTCTGCCGCCTTCACCGCCTTCTCGGCCGTCGCAAGTGCTTCGCGCAGCTTGTCGAGCAGCGTCTTCGTATCGGAAGCATCGAGCGTGTCGAGTTCGCGGCGCAGCTTGTCGCGCTCGCCGCCCGCACGGTCCTGCCGCTCGCGCGCCTCGCGCAACGAACGCTCCAGCGCGCCCCGTCGCGCGGCGAGGTCGGACAGTGCGGCCTGGGCGGCGGCCTGTTCGGCTTCGGCCGCTGCGAGGGCGGCTTCGGCCGTACGCTGCGCTGCCGTCGCGGCCTCCGCGCCTGATCCGGCGCCTTCGCCTTCGCGGGCGAGCGCGACATCTTCCTCCGATAGCCGGGCAAGGCTTTCGGCGGCATCGCGGCCGATATTGTCCTGCCTTGAGAGGTCGGCCTGCAATTCCGCGAGACGGCGCCCGAGTTCTTCTGCTCGCTGCCGGGCGCGGCGATTCTCGGCTTCGAGCTCGTCGAGGCCGCGTTTGAGGCGAACCAGAGCGGCTGCGGCTGTCGCCTCGCCCTCGCGCAGTGCTGGCAATTCATGGGCGACGATGGCTTGCCGCTTGGCGGCTTCGGCCTGGATGCCGGTCTGGTCGGCGACGCCGCGCACCGCCTCTTCCAGCACCCGGGAGGCCTGCGCTTCCTGGGCGCGGGCATCGTGCAGTGCAATCACCGCCAGGGTTGCCTCGGCGCGGCGGATATCGGCGGCGAGGCTGCGGTAGCGCCCGGCCTGCCGCGCCTGCCTCTGCAGGGCGTCGATCTGCCCGTCGATCTCGCCGAGCACGTCTTCCAGCCGGGTCAGATTGTCTTCGGCGCCGCGCAGCCTCAGCTCCGCCTCATGGCGGCGGCTATGCAGGCCGGCGATGCCGGCGGCATCCTCCAGGATGCGCCGGCGCGATTGCGGCTTGGCCGAGATGATCTCGCTGATCTGCCCCTGCCGGACGAGGGCTGGCGAGCGCGCGCCGGTCGCGGCATCGGCGAAGAGGAGCTGAACGTCCCTGGCGCGCACTTCCTTGCCGTTGATGCGATAGGTCGAGCCTTCCTCGCGCTCGATCCGGCGCGTGACCTCGAGGACATCGGCCTCGTTGAAGGCGGCCGGCGCCTTGCGGTCGCTGTTGTCGAGGGTGAGCGAGACCTCGGCCATGTTGCGGGCCGGGCGCTCGTTCGAGCCGCCGAAGATGACGTCGTCCATCCCCGAGCCGCGCATGTTCTTGAACGAGCTTTCGCCCATCACCCAGCGCAGGGCTTCGACAAGGTTGGACTTGCCGCAGCCATTCGGCCCGACGACGCCGGTCAGCCCCGGCTCGATCAGGAACTCGGTCGGCTCGACGAAGGTCTTGAAACCGGCGAGCTTGAGGCGCGTCAGATGCATTGCGCCACCATGTCCTTCTCCCCTCGGGGGAGAAGCTGTCTGCGAAGCGGACGGATGAGGGCGGTCATGGACCGCTCTGCCATCCCTCCCTCATCCGACCCGGCTTCGCCGGGCCACCTTCTCCCCCGAGGGGAGAAGGAAAGAGCACGCGCCCCCTCAGTTGCCGAGGAGCGGCTCCAGGATCTTGTCGAACTCGGCGATCGTGAGCGCACCGGAACGCTTCTGCCCGTTGATGAAAAAGGTCGGCGTCGAATCCACACCAGCCTTGGCCCCGCCATCCTTCACGACCGTGACGGCGTCATAGATATCCTGCCGTTTCAAGCAGGCCTCGAAGGATTCCTGTGTGAAACCGGCCTGCTTCACCAGCGCGGCCAGCGCATCGACCGGCTTGTCGGTGAAGGCCCAGTTGCGCTGCTGCGCGAAGAGCAGGTCCGTCATCGGGAAGTACTTGTCGTTGCCGTTGCAGCGGGCGAGCATGAAGCCCGCTGTCGCCAGCGGATCGAGCGGGAACTCGCGCAGCGTGAAGCGCACTTTGCCGGTGTCGATGTACTTCTTCTTCAGCTCCGGCCAGGTCGCCTGATGGAAATGGGCGCAGTGCGAGCATGTCATCGAGGCGTACTCGACGATGGTGACTTTGGCGTCGGGGGATCCCAGCCAGACATCGCCCAGAGGGCCGGCGTCGGGAAGCTTGGTCTGGGCCCGCGCGGCGCTAACGCCGGCGAGCGCGGCAGCGGCGATGCCGGCCGCGCCGGTCAGGAGCTGTCGCCTGTTCGTCATCGTGAGAAATCCCCGAAAGGTCCAAAAGCGGTTGCGGAGCTATAGAGGCCAGCGCGATTGTGGCAAGAGCACATCGTGCCGCTGGGCGGTCTCCTCACGAAGCCGTGTCATGGTCTCGCGTTTTCGCGCTGAGCGCTACAGCCCGGCCGAGCCGCGCCAGAGCTTCGCGCAAGCCCTCGTCGGCAACGCCGGCGACCTGCTCGTCGATCCGCGCGGCGGCCGCGCCGTCGAGCTTCGGCGCTGGCTTCGCAGTCACAGGCGCCGCGACCGGCCCCTGCTTGAGCACGAGCTTGCCGACGGCGCGCCAGCCGAGATGGGTGTTGACCCGCTCGATCACCAGCGGGCCGAGCTGCTGCATCTCCAGCGCGAAGGCGCTCTCGACGCGCACGACCATTGTCGCCGGCTCCGTCGCCTCGCCGGGGGCAGGCCGGCGGCGAGGCCAGTCGATCTTGAGCGGGCGCGAGCGCGCCGCCAGTCGCTCGCCGACGATCTCCGGCCAGAGCGAGACGATGGCGCGTCCGGCAAAGCCCTGCGCGGCGAGCGCGGGCGCGATGCAGTCGTCGATCAGCTCTGCGAGAGGTTTTGCGGCCATGGCTCAGTTTGCGCGAGTGGCCGGCGGCCTGGCAAGTCGGTTGCGCGGCAGGGGCGTTGTCGTGTCCGAAGGCGAGGCCGTCGGAGACGTTCGCAGGTGCCCGCTCACCACCCCTTGGCGGACCGCGGGGATGCTCGACAGGCTATCCGGCAAAACATGTGTGGCGCTCGTGTTCACAGTTGATTGTCGGGAAATGGAATGCCGGTCGTTTGAACCGGAGCGGCATGCGCCGATAGCCTTTGGCGATCGAGATCGCTTGGCGGACCAATTCGGCTCCGCTGGGTTGAAACCAGGAGTTGAAATTAACTCGCCCGCAGCATTTCAGCACTAAATGGCGCAATGGCAGCTCCTGTGGGGGCTGTCGCCGAGCGCGTCGGCGGACTCGGCTTGGGTTGGGCCTACGACTGAAGGTTCGAATACGATGCCGAGTTGCTCCTGCACCACTGTTCATACGTTCGGCTGCGATGCTCCTGATGATCCGAGCCGCCGCCAATTCTTCACAGCGGCCGTTGCCTTGGGCGCAGCCGGAGCGGTGGGCCTGCCTGCCGTCAAGGCTGTCGCCGCCACGCCTTCGCCCGAAAAGCGGAAATTCATGGAAGAGGCGACGCGGCTGGCCATAGAATCGGTCGAGAAGGGATGGGGCGGCCCGTTTGGCGCCGTTATTGTCAAAGACGGCGAAATCATCGGACGCGGGCAGAACCGCGTGCTTCTCACGGGCATTCCGGTCTTTCATGCCGAAATCACCGCGATCATGGATGCTTCGGCGCGCCTCAATCCCAAGGCGCTGCTGGGCAGTGAATACAACGCGGGCACAATCCTGGAAATGATCCCCCGCGAGGCGGGCTCTCCCGATCCGGTGCCGGAGCGCGCGCGCATGCTCAAGGGATGCGAGATTTACATCAACGGCGCGCCCTGCCCGATGTGCATGAGCGCGATCTACTGGTCTCGCATCGACCACGTCTATTTCGCCGCCAGCCTGAAAGACACCAGCGCAATCGGGTTCGACGACGCCTTCCAGTACGAGGATTTCGCCAAGCCGTGGGGCGACAGGCGGATCAAGGTGACCGAGAACTTCGAGCGAGAGGTTGGTCTCAAAGCCTATGAGGCGTGGACGAACAAGAAGGATCGCCACCCTTATTGAGGCGCGAGGCCGAGATCGGCAGCTATGCGGTTGCCGAAGGCTGGAAGCCGAGACGAAAAATGACCCGGCCCTCGCCGAAGCGGGGCCGGGCGCCATAGCAGACGCCTGGATTCAATCCCCGCAACGGTTCGGCCTTTCGCAACTTCGGCTCCTCGCGCTACACCGGGCGCATGGACGCCTCCGTTCCGATGGCCCGCGCCGCCGACCTTCTCGCCTGGTATGACCGCCATCGCCGCGCGCTGCCCTGGCGTGCCGTCGCGGGCGAGCGCCCTGATCCCTATCGCGTCTGGGCCTCCGAGATCATGCTGCAGCAGACCACGGTCGCCGCGGTGAAGCCCTATTACGAGCGCTTCATGGCGCGCTTCCCGACGGTGAAGGCCCTCGCCGAAGCGCCTTCCGAGGATGTGATGCAGGCCTGGGCCGGGCTCGGCTATTATTCCCGCGCCCGCAACCTCCATGCCTGCGCCCGCGCGGTCATGGAGAATCACGCCGGTCGCTTCCCCGATACGGAGGAGGGGCTGCGGGCTCTGCCGGGCATCGGCGCCTACACGGCCGGCGCCGTGGCGGCCATCGCCTTCGACCAGCCGGCCGCGGCAGTCGACGGCAATGTCGAGCGCGTCATGACGCGGCTCTTTGCGATTGCGGATGAATTGCCGGGCGCACGACCGCTCATCCGCGAGAAGGTCCTGGCGCTGCTGCCGACGGATCGCCCCGGCGATTTCGCGCAGGCGCTGATGGATCTCGGCGCGACCATCTGCACGCCGCGCAACCCGGCCTGCGGGCTCTGTCCCTGGCGCGAGCCCTGCCGGGCGCGGGTGGACGGCACGCAGGAGCGCTTCCCGCGCAAGGTCGCCAAGAAGGCGGGCCAGACCCGCTACGGCGCCGCCTTCGTGCTGACCCGACCCGACGGCGCGATCCTGCTGCGTACGCGCCCGGCCAAGGGGCTGCTCGGGGGTATGGCAGAGGTGCCGACCAGCGAATGGCGTGTTGATTACGAGATCGACGGCGCCGCGCAGGACGCGCCGCTGCCGCTGCGCTGGACGCGGCTGCCCGAGCCAGTGCGCCACGTCTTCACGCATTTTCCACTGGAGCTGACGGTGTTCACCGGCAGCGTTCCGGACCGGACGCTCGCCCCGCCCGGCATGCGCTTCACGCCATTGGCGAAACTCGCCGGCGAGCCGCTGCCGAGCGTCATGCTGAAGGTCGTCGAGCGCGCCGGGCTCTACCGTTCGAAGACGCGGTAGGTCATCGTCGGCAGATCGACCGACCATTTGAAATAGCCCTTGGAGTAGATCTTGCCGCGCCGCGGCGGCCAGGGATCGTGGATGCGCAGCGTCGTGCCGGTGCCGTCGGGATTGCCGTCGCCGCGCATGCCGACCACGACGATCATGTGGCCGGGGCTGCCGCGCCCGGCGGTGTATTCGTCCACGCGCCAGAGCATGTCGAACATCAGCGGCCCGCGCGACAGGGCCTGCCGCAGCAGCTCGACCGACCACGACATCGGCGCGTTGCAGCGCAGCCCGTGGATGCGTGCATAGCGTTGTCCTGTCACGATCGCCTGGTCGCTTTCGGAGGAATTCAGCAGGCCGCCATCGGAGGCGATCATGTCCGGCGGTGTCTTGGCGATGATGATCGGCACCGTCGAGTTCTTCATCATCGCCGTCGATGTCGCCCAGCAGGTCGTGTTCGTCGGCTGCGCGATGAAGGAGACCTTGTGCAGGATCGGTGCGAAGGCTTCGGTGCCATAGAGGCAGGATTGCGTCGCCGGCCCGGCTTCGCCGTCCTCGACCAGCCAGTTCTTGTGCTGGAAGGCGAGGACTGCGCTGCGGGTCAGGTTGCCGTACTGGCCGTCGGGGACGAGCGGGGGCAGCGGCTTCAGCTTGGCGTTGAGCGCTTCCTGAAGCTTCTTGACCTCAGGACCGCGGGAGCCGTTCTTCAGGATCGTGGGCATGGCATCCCCGCTGCGATCTCATGCGCCGAGAATGGGCGCGCACCCTCGGCGCACGCATCCTCCGAACGAATGATTGCAGGGGTGGAGTTATGGCCGAAGGGCGCTTACGCCGCCGCCATCTGCGCCCTGATCTCGCCGCGCAGCGCGTCGAGCACGGTCAGTCCGCCCTCGCGCTCGACATGCCAGAAGGTCCAGCCGTTGCAGGCCGGCAGGCCCTGGGCAAGCGCGCCGACCTTGTGGATCGAGCCGACTGCCGGGCCGAGGATCAGCGTGCCGTCGGCGCGTATCACGGCCTTGTAGCGCCGCTTCTCGTCATGGACCGTCTCGCCGGCCTTCACCAGCCCGGCTTCGACCAGGCTGAGGAACGGCACGCGCGGCTCGCTGCGCTTGGAGGGCGCGGTGGAGAAGGCCTCCGGTGCCAGCGGCGTCACTGCATCGATGCGCTCGCGCGCCGCCTTGGCATAGACCGGATCGCGTTCGAGCCCGATGAAGCGGCGGCCCAGCGCCTTGGCGACGGCGCCGGTCGTGCCGGTGCCGAAGAAGGGATCGAGAATCACGTCGCCGGGATTGGAAGCGGAGAGCAGCACGCGGGCGAGCAGCGCTTCCGGCTTCTGCGTCGGGTGCACCTTGGCGCCGCTCTCGTCCTTCAGGCGTTCATCGCCTGTGCACAGCGGCAGATACCAGTCCGAGCGCATCTGCAGGTCGTCATTGCCGCCCTTCAGCGCCTCGTAATGGAAGGTGTATTTCGAGCTCTCGCCGCGGGCGGCCCAGATCAGCGTCTCATGCGCATTGGTGAAGCGCCGGCCGCGGAAATTCGGCATCGGATTGGCCTTGCGCCAGACGATGTCGTTCAGCATCCAGAAGCCGAGATCCTGCAGCGTCGCGCCGACGCGGAAGATGTTGTGATAGCTGCCGATCACCCACAGCGCCCCGTCCGGCTTCAGGATGCGGCGTGCGGCCGACAGCCAGTCGCGGGTGAAGCGATCGTAGTCCGAGAAGGAGGCGAACTTGTCCCAGTCGTCGTCGACGGCGTCGACGAGGCTGTCGTCGGGCCGGCGCAGATCGCCACCAAGCTGGAGGTTGTAGGGTGGATCGGCGAAGATCAGGTCGACGCTCGCCGGCGGCAAGGCGTTCATCGCCGCGACGCAGTCGCCGACGAGGATCTGATCGAGCGGCAGTTCCTGCGGAACGCCGATTTGTTCGGGAAGGCTCCTGGCCTTCATCCGAGCCCCCAGCGCTGGCCGTCCGGTACGCGAAACCTGAATCCGGACGGGAGCGCTGGCGGTCCCGGTACGCGAGATACCCATGACGCCAAGACCGTTACGCAACTTCAACGAGCGCGATATTGGCCGGACAGGGTAAAGGCCGGGTTTCCGCTTTGAAAAAAATGCGTCCCGTTTTGGGGCTGCAGATTTTGCCTACATCATTGGAGATGAAGGGAAATTCCTAACGGCAATTAACGTCTGGACCTGTCCTTGGGGCAGGTGCCGAGGGCGTGGGACGACGGTCGCCGCTCCCGTCATTGCGAGGAGCGAGAGCGACGAAGCAATCCAGGTGGAGTGGGTGGGCCGTTGAACCCAGTCCCCTGGATGGCTTCGCGACGTTCGCAATGACGGCGGAGACCGCCAGAACCCTACCGGAACCAGACGCCCTTCACGGGAGCGAAGGAATAGCGATGCTCGGGGCAGGGGCCGTGTTCGGCGATGGCCTTGCGATGCTGCGGCGTCGCATAACCGACATGGCCCGAAAAGCCATAGGCAGGATAGCGCCGACACAGCCGCGCCATCATCCGATCGCGCGTAACCTTGGCGACGATCGAGGCAGCCGCGATGGAGGCCACGGCGCCATCCCCCTGAATAATCGCCTCGCAGCCGCAGCTCAGCTGCGGCGGATCGTTGCCGTCGACCAGCACATGCAGCGGCGCGAGTGGCAGAGCGGCCACCGCCCGGCGCATCGCCAGCAGCGTCGCCTGGCGGATGTTGAGCGCGTCGATCTCGACTGCCGTGGCGCTGGCGACGGCTACGGCGAGCGCTCGCTCCATGATCTCGCCGAAGAGTTCCTCGCGGATCGGCGCCGGCAGCTTCTTCGAATCGTCGAGGCCATGCGGCACGCGGGCCGGATCGAGGATGACGGCCGCAGCCACGACCGGACCGGCGAGCGGCCCGCGCCCAACCTCATCGATGCCGGCCAGCGGCCAGAGGCTGTTGGCGATGGCGTGTGTCTCGCGGCTGAAATCAGCGGGCATGGCGGGCTTATGCAACAGAGTGCCGTTTCGAGCTAGACCGCTGTCGTCCTCCTCCACCGACATCCCGGACAAGCCGCCCAGGGCGGCGCCGATCCGGGATCCATGCCCGAGCCTTTAATAAGAGGGGCTCCGGAATCGATCGCTGGTCCACGCTTCGCTGCGCCCGGGATGACCTCCGCGCGTGTCCATTCAAAACAGGCTCAGCTGCGCCTTCTCCTTCTCGGGCTTCACGAACAGGTCCGTCCGCAGCCGCCGGCGCGCGGTGTTGAAGCCGATGCGCTCGGCCGCCAGCTCGAAGCGCCGCCCGATCATCCAGGCATAGGGGCCGGAGCCGACCATGCGCTGACCCCATTGCGAATCGTAGTCCTTGCCGCCGCGCGTCGAGCGGATCAGCGACATCACATGCCTGAGCTTGTCGGGATGGTGCGCCAGCAGCCATTCCTGCACGATGTCGCGCACTTCGAGCGGCAGCCGCAGCAGTACATAGCCGGCCTCCTGTGCGCCCGCCGCCTTGGCAGCGTCGAGGATGCGCTCGATCTCGTGCTCGTTGATCGCCGGCACGATGGGCGCGACCAGCACCGTCACCGGGATGCCGGCCTCGGACAGCTTGCGGATCGTCTCGAGCCGCTTGGGCGGCGAAGCGGCACGCGGCTCCATGCCCCGCGCCGTCTTCGGATCGAGTGTCGTCACCGAGATCGCGACCTTGACCAGCCCCTTCTCCGCCATCGGCGCAAGGATATCGATGTCGCGCTGGACCAGCGCCGATTTGGTGACGATGCCGACCGGGTGGTTGAACTTCGAGAGCACCTCCAGGATCTGGCGCATGATCCTGAGCTTCTTCTCGATCGGCTGATAGGCATCGGTGTTGGTGCCGATGGCGATGGTGCGCGGCTGGTAGGAGGGGGAGCAAAGCTCCTTCTCCAGCAAGGCCGCGGCATCGGGCTTCGCCGTCAGCTTGCTCTCGAAGTCGAGGCCGGGCGAGAGCCCGAGATAGGCGTGGGTCGGCCGCGCGAAACAGTAGACGCATCCATGCTCGCAGCCGCGATAGGGATTGATCGAGCGGTCGAAGGAGATGTCCGGCGAGTCGTTGCGCGTGATGATGCTGCGCGCCTTCTCGTAGGCGATCTCGGTCTTGAACGGCGGCAGCTCTTCCAGAGAGCCCCAGCCRTCATCTTCGGTGACGCGCTGCTCCGCTTCGTAGCGCCCGCCGGGATTGACCGTGGCGCCGCGTCCGCGCCGCCGCTCCGGGTCGATGCGATGACCGGCATAGGCGAGCGGATCGGCCGGCGCGACGACCGGCGCCGAGACGGTCGGCTCCCTGTCGTGCCGGCGCAGCGGCTGAGCCGCCGGATAGGGCCTTTCGGTGGGTCTGGCCTGGGGCATGGCTTTCGAACCGGTTCATGTGCCGGGAATCGGCACGCTCTGGTCTCAGATAGAGTGAACATAACAGGAACAAAAGGCAAGAGCTGCATTGCGACGTGCTGCGCTGCGGCATAGAACACTGCGTATGCTCACAGCCGTGATCCGCGCCGATGGTTCCCCGCGAGCTCTCGCCGCCACGCTGGCCGTGCTGATCCCGGCGGTGGCGGAAGGCTTGCTCGGCCATGCGGTGATCGTCGACACAGTGGGCGCTCCCGATTTCGAGCGCGTCGCCGACACGACCGGCGCCTGCTATCTGCGCATCGGCCCGGCCGAGGCCTGGCAGGGAGGAGCCACCGTGGCGCGCGGCGATCGGCTCGTGCTGTTCGAGGCCGGCGACGTGCCACAGGCACATTGGGCGCTGGTGGTCGAGCGCCATCTGCTCGTCACGCCGGAGGTGCCGGCCCTGATACCGCTGCACGCCGCCCGCGCCGCGCTGCTCGAGCGCGTCGCGCTGTCCTTTGCCGGGCTCAGGCTCCGGTCCGGGCTCGTGCTGCCCAAGGCGATGGTCATGGAAGGGCGCCTCGACCAGGCGCCGCAACGGTTGCCGGTGTGGCGCGAGCGGGCCGGGTAGGGCAATGGCCGGGCCGGCATGACATCGCGTCGTACTCCTCCTAGGCTGGAGCTGTCGGGAGGCTGACATGACGATACCGAGCGAGATTCTTCTGGCGAGCGATCTTTCCTCGCGCACCGACAGGGCGGCGGATCGCGCGCTGCTGCTGGCGCGGGAATGGCATGCGAAACTTGCGATTCTGCATGTCGTGAGTGCAGCGGAGCAGGCCGGTTCCGCCGTTGCGATGGCGGCGTGGCGGGACGAGCTGCCGTTGGCAGCGGGCGAAGCGGAACTGCTGGTTCGCAGCGGCTCATTGCCGGATGTCCTGGCAGAACTGGCCGCCGAGCGTGGCAGCGGGCTGATCGTGACCGGCGTGGCTCGCTACAACGACGTCCGCGACTACGTGGTGGGCACCGCCGTTGACTATATCGTTCGCAGGGCGGCTGTTCCGGTGCTGATCGTCCGCCGGCGCGCCGACCGCCCTTACGGGGCGATCGTCGTCGGCACGGATTTCTCGGAGGGCTCGCGCCGGGCTCTGCTGGCGGCGGCGGAGCTCTTCCCGCAGGCGCGCCTGCTTCTGGTCCATGCCTATCCCGGCCCCGGCCCCAGGACCGATTTCCAAGGCAAGGGCGATTTCCTGCGGGCTGAGGCCGAGGCCGGGATGACGGCCTTCCTCGACGCGGCAAAGCTTCCGGCGAGCCTCAGCGCACGCCTCGATACGCAGGTCGTCGAAGGTAATGCCACTGCGGCCATCGAGCGCTGCCGCGCCGCGGCCGGAGCGCAATTGGTCGTCGTCGGCCGCTACGGCCAGGGCGGCTTTTCCGAAACGGTGATCGGCAGCACCGCCGAAACGATCTTGGGCACGGTCCGGGCCGACATCCTGATCGCGCCCGGCGCCTGATCATCCATATGAGCTAACCGGGCTCGGATTCGGGCAGGCCGTGCGAGGATGCCTATACCTGGTTGCGGAAGGTGTCGCAGCTCTGCATCGAGCCCGACTGGAAGCCGGTGTTGAACCACTTCGTCCGCTGGGCCGAGGAGCCGTGGGTGAAGGAATCCGGCACGACCACGCCCTGCGCCGCCCTCTGCAGCTTGTCGTCGCCGATCGCGGAGGCGGTGCGGATCGCCTCCTCGATATCGCCCTGGTCGAGGCGGCCCATGGCCTGGATGTTGTGAGCCCAGACGCCGGCGAAGCAGTCGGCCTGCAGCTCGATCCGCACCGAGATGGCGTTGGCGTCCCGCTCGGACGAGCGCTCGCGGAGTTGGTTGGCCTTGGGCAGGATGCCGAGCAGGTTCTGGATGTGGTGGCCGACCTCATGGCCGATCACATAGGCATAGGCGAAATCGCCGCCGCCGCCGAGCTTGCGCTGCATCTCCTGGAAGAAGGAAGTATCGAGATAGACCTTCTTGTCCACGGGGCAGTAGAACGGTCCCATCGCCGATTGAGCGGTGCCGCAGCCTGAACGGTCGACGCCGGAGAACAGCACGAGCCGCGGCGCCTGGTAGCGGATATTGGCCTGTTGCGGCAGGATCTTCGTCCAAACGTCCTCGTTCTGTGCCAGCACGGCCGAGACGAAGCGGCCCATCTCGTCCTGCGGTGGTCCGGAGGAGCGGCGGGTTTCCTGCGTCTGTTCGCGTCCTCCGATGCCACCAATCATCTCGGCGCCGCCGATCAGCAGGCGCGGATCGATGCCGAGCGCCCAGCCGAGCAGGCCGAGCACGACCATGGTGCCGATGCCGATGCCGCCGCGCCCGCCGGGCATGCCGGCGAAGCCGCCGCCACCACCGCCGCCGCGCCGGTCCTCGAGATTCTCGGACTGGCGATAATCTTCCCACTGCATGGACGGTTCCTCGACGAAACTCCCCGCAATCTCGCCGGGAGATGCAGGGAACTCAAGCCGTCATTGCAGGTTCCGGCTGAACGAAGCCTGACGGCCTCCGGCTTGCCTAGTGATAGCCGCTGTCGGCCCTGACCTTGCCGCGGAAGGTCCAGTACACGAAGGCGGTGTAGAACAGGATCATCGGCAGCAGGAACGAGACGCCGATCAGCACGAAGATATGGGAGGAGGGCGCCGCCGCGGCATCCCAGATCGTGACGCCGGGCGGAACCAGATAGGGGAAGTTCGAGATCGACAGCCCCAGGAAGCAGAGCAGGAAAATCGCGACCGTCAGCGCGAAGGGCGTGAACTCATGCGCGCCATGGAGCCGCCGCCAGGCGAGATAGCCGCAGAGCGCCGTCAGCACCGGGAAGGGCCAGAGCCAGACGAGATTGGCCGGGGTGAACCAGCGCTCGGCGATGCGCGGATGCGCATAGGGTGTCCACAGCGAGACCAGCACCGCGAAGGCCAGCAATCCCAGCAGCAATGTCTTCGCCTGCCGCCGCGCCCGTTCGGCGACCGGGCCGTCTGTCTTGTAGAGCAGCCAGGTCGCGCCGAGCAGGGCGTAGCCGACGATCACACCGGCGCCGCACATCACCGTGAAGGGCGTCAGCCAGTCGAGCGGGCCGCCGGCGAACTGGCCGTTCTTGACGGTGACGCCCTGAATCAGCCCGCCGAGCACAAGGCCCTGCGAGAAGGCGGCGACGGTCGAGCCCAGCCAGAAGGCAAAGTCCCAGCGCCGATGGTGCGGCTTGGCGACCCAGCGGAATTCGAAGGCGACGCCGCGGAAGATCAGCGCCAGCAGCATCAGCGTGATCGGGATGTAGAAGGCCGGCATGATGATGGCATAGGCCTGCGGGAAGGCGACCCAGAGGCCGCCGCCGCCCAGTACCAGCCAGGTCTCGTTGCCGTCCCAGAACGGGGCGACCGAGTTCATCATCTGGTCGCGCTCGCCTTCGTCCTTCGTCGTCGGGAACAGGATGGCGATGCCGAGGTCGAAGCCGTCGAGCACGACGTAGAGCATCACGGCGGTGCCGATCAGCACGGCCCAGATGACCGGAAGATACCATTCCATCGTCGTGGCTCCTCAGATCGCCGGCTGGATCTTGTCGTCGCTGGGGCGGCCGTCGCCGAAAATCGTGGCGGCCTCCCCCTGCACGGCCTTGAGCGTGCGTTTCGAGGGCTGCTCGGGAGCGTCTGCGCCGCCGATTTCGTCCGGTCCCTTGTCGATCAGGCGGTTGATCAGGAGGATGCCGGCCGTGAACACCACCGAATAGACGCAGACGAACAGGATGAGCGAGATCGCGACCTGCGTCGCCGTGACCGGCGAGACTGCATCGGCCGAGCGGATGATGCCCGTCGCCAGCCAGGGCTGGCGGCCGACCTCGGTGACGAACCAGCCCGACAGGATGGCGAGGAAGCCGGCGGGCCAGGAATACTGCGCGATCCAGAGCCAGCGCCGCGATTCGAACACCGTGCCCTTGCGCCAGAGCCAGGCGCCGATCCAGCCGAACAGGATCATCAGCATGCCGATGCCCACCATCGAGCGGAAGGCGAAGAAGGGGATCAGGACCGGCGGCCGGTCCTGCACGGCGAAATCCTTCAGGCTCGGGAAGAGCGCGTTCATGCTGCCATGGGTGACGAGGCTGGCGACGCCGGGGATCGAGATCTCGAACCGGTTGAGTTCGGCCTTCTCGTCGGGCCAGGCGAAGAGCACGAGAGCGCCGGGCTTCGAGGAATCCCAGTGCGCCTCGATCGCGGCCAGCTTCGCCGGCTGGTAGGTCGCGGTGTCGCGGCCGTGGAAATCGCCGATCACCGCCTGCAGCGGCGCGGTCAGCGCTATCATCAGGATCGCCATCCGCACCATCGTCTTGGCCGATTCGGTGCGGTGCCCGGCGAGCAGATGACGTGCGCCGGTCGCCAGCACGACGAAGGCGGTCGTCAGATAGGCCGCGGTCATCATATGGGCGAAACGCAGCGGGAATGTCGGATTGAAGACGATCTTCACCCAGTCGACCGGATAGGCGATGCCGTCGCGCACCTCATGTCCAGCCGGATACTGCATCCAGCTATTGGCCGAGAGGATCCAGAAGCCCGAGAGTGCCGTGCCGCCCGCGACGATCAGCGCCGAGGTGAAGTGCAGCCAGGGCGGCACCCGCTTCCAGCCGAACAGCATCACGCCGAGGAAGGAGGCTTCGAGGAAGAAGGCCGAGAGCACCTCGTAGCCGATCAGCGGCCCCACGACATTGCCGACCGCGGTCGAGAACCGGCTCCAGTTGGTGCCGAACTGGTAGGACAGCACGATGCCCGAGACCACGCCCATCGCGAAGGAGACCGCGAAGATCTTGGTCCAGAACCGGGCGAGCAGGTGGAACTTCTGATCGCCGGTCTTCAGCCAGAGGCCGAGCAGCGTCGCGATATAGGCGGAAAGCCCGATGGTGAAGGCGGGAAAAACGATGTGGAAGGAAACGGTGAAGGCGAATTGAATGCGCGAAAGCAGAAAAGCGTCGAGTTCCATCGCAAGGCTCCGGCCGGCTGCCGCCTTGGGGCGGCTCGAAACGACTCTTCTGAGGCAGCATCGTCGCTCTTGCCCAGATTAGTCAAATTCGAAGCCCGGCGAGGCGCGGCAATGTCGCAGGCGCCGGGCCGCGTTGTCGCAGGGGCGGAAAATCCACAGCCTCCGCCGGTGACGGATGGGCGCCAGGCTCCGCGCCCGCTTGCTCGAAACGGAATGCCCCTCTCGCCCCTGCGGGGACCTCGCGCTACTCGTATTCGCCCTCGATATCCTTGCCGGTGTAGTCCGTCATCAGCGCCGTCGCGATCAGGCTGAGCACGGCGCAGGCGAGGATGTAGAACGAGATCGCATAGGCCGTCCCATACTTGGCGAACAGCCAGGCGGCGATGAGCGGAGCCGGGCCGCCGGCGATCACCGAGGCGAGCTGGTAGCCGAGCGAGGCGCCGCTATAGCGCAGGCGCCCGGTGAAGGATTCCGCGATCAGCGCCGCCTGCGGTCCATACATCATGTCATGCGGCACGAGCGAGATGACGATGGCGAGGAAGATCATCGCCGCCGAGCCGGTATTCAGCATCCCGAAATAGATGAAGCCGAAGGCGCCGGTAGCTGCGGCGCCGATCATATACATGCGCCTGCGTCCGATCAGATCGGAGATGTGACCGAAGAGTGGGATCGAAACGAACGACAGGATCGAGCCCGCCAGCACGGCGACGAGCAGAAAGTCGCGCGAGACCTTCAGTGTCCCGACGCCATAGGCGAAGACGAAGGCGGTGAAGATGTAGAAGGGCGCCTGCTCCGCCATGCGCAGGAGCGCGCAGAGCAGAATCTCCCTGGGCTGGCGCCGAACCACCTCCAGCATCGGCGCGCGCTCAACCTTGTTTTCGGCGACGAGCCTGCGGAATATCGGCGTTTCCATGATGCCGAGCCGGATCCAGAGGCCGATCGCGACGAGCACGAGGCTCAGCAGGAATGGAACCCGCCAGCCCCAGGTCAGGAATTGATCGCCGGAGAGCCAGCTGAAGGCGAGGACCGCGAGATTGGCGAGGAAGAGGCCGCAAGGCACGCCGAACTGCGGCCAGGACGCGATGAAGCCGCGATGGTTGGATGTCCGCGCCCATTCCATCGAGAGCAGTACGGAACCGCCCCATTCGCCGCCGACCCCGACGCCCTGGACGAAGCGCAACACCGTCAGGATGATTGCGCCCCAGATGCCGATGCTCTCGTAGGTCGGGACGAGTCCGACGAGGAAGGTCGCGATTCCCATCAGCATGAGCGTGGCGATGAGCGTCGATTTGCGGCCGACGCGATCGCCATAATGGCCGAAGATCGCCGCGCCGACTGGCCGGGCGAGAAAACCGACCGCATAGATGGCGAAGGCCTCCAGCGTGCCGACGAGCGGCTCCGATCGCGGGAAGAACAGCCGGGCGAAGACCAGGCCGGTCACCGTGCTGTAGAGGAAGAAATCATACCATTCGATCGCGGTCCCGATCGTGCTTGCGACGATGGCACGTCGAAGTTGCCTGCCATGCTCTTCTTCGGACAACGTGCCGACGCCAAAATCGATGGCTGCCATGGTCAGCCTCCAAGCATCGATGGTCCGCTGCGCAGGCCGCTGCAAAATCAAACAATATTATATCGCAAATTGTCGGAAATGGCCATTTTCTCAAGCGCTGGCGGTTGGGCAATCGCTTCAAGTTGATCGACCGTCCCGTGGTTCCCGGCGGAGGCCACCGGCATTGCGAGCAGCGTCAACGCGAAGCAATCCAGGGGCTACGGCGCGAGCCCTTCCGGGTTGCTTCGCTTTCGTTCCCGATGACGCGGCGGTGGTTGCGGTCTCGAGGCATTCACACCGGGGATGCCTTAAGGTAAAGCGGTCGCCTGGAGATGGCCGGTTTCCAATGCTCTCCGCGCCATTCCGGCCTGCCCATCGTCGCTAACGGCCTCTGATCCCGCTCAGGACGCTTGGTGATCGCTGGTTTGGCAGGCCCAGTCCGGTCCCCGCGACTGCAAGTGCGACTCGGCGGCCGTCATTTCGCATCTTTCAATTCCGTTCTGTATCGAGATTTCCTGAGATTATGCTGGCCACGAGCGTGCGAGCTGGGATAGCATCCAAGATGGTCTGAAGCATCCGTTCAATTTTTTCTGCCTGGAACGTTAAAGCCTTCCGACGGGTCCGCAGGCCAATACTGCTTGCGTTGGCTAACCGATTAATTTCGTGCGACGAAATCGGTTCTCGCCGCATTCGGCGAGAAGTCGCTCGCGCATGTCTTTGGGGAATGGGGTCTGCCAAGTATTGGAGGGTCACATGGTGTCTAGTTGTGAACCGAACGGAATACCGACGACCACTCGAGAAGGCCTGCAACAAGCATTGAACGGTTGGCGCGCGCGATCCAGCGCCGCGCTGCTCGGTACGGCAGCGCTGATATCGCTGGCCTTGGCCGGCCCGGCCATCGCTCAAGCGCCTGCTCAGCCGCCCGCGCAGCAGCAACGACCCAACATCGTCGTCATCATGGGCGACGACATCGGCATCTGGAACATCGGCGCATACCACCGCGGCATGATGGCGGGCCGCACGCCGAATCTCGACAAGCTTGCCGCCGAGGGCATGCTGTTCACCGACTACTATGCCGAGGCGAGCTGCACGGCCGGACGCGCCAACTTCATCACCGGCGAGCTGCCGATCCGCACCGGGATGACCACGGTAGGACAAGCGGGAGCACCCATCGGCTTGCCTGCCCAAGCCGTGACGATCGCCACCGCGCTTAAGGGCATGGGCTACGCCACCGGCCAGTTCGGCAAGAACCACCTTGGCGACAAGAACGAATTTCTGCCGACGGTGCACGGCTTCGACGAGTTCTTCGGCTATCTCTATCACCTCGATGCGATGGAAGACCCCTGCCATCCGAACTACCCGCAGAACCTCAGGTCGCAGGTCGGCCCTCGCAACATGCTTCACACGTTCGCGACGACCAACGACGACCCGACGGTCGATCCGCGTTGGGGCAAGGTCGGCAAGCAGTCGATCGCGGACGCGGGCGAACTGTGCCCGAAGCGCATGGAAACCGTGGATGACGAAATCCGCGACCTTTCCTTCAGGTTCCTCGACAAGGCCAAGGCGGACAACAAGCCGTTCTTCCTCTGGCTCAATCCGACACGCATGCACATCGTCACGCACCTGTCGCCCAAATACGAGGCGATGCGGAACTCGACCAACGGCTGGAGCATTCACGAAGCCGGTATGGCTCAGCTCGACGACGACGTCGGCCTGGTGATGAAGAAGCTCAAGGACATGGGCGTGGATGACAACACCATCGTCATCTTCACCACCGACAACGGCACCGAGGCGTTCACCTGGCCGGACGGTGGACAGACGCCATTTGCGCAGAGCAAGGGCACGATCATGGAAGGCGGGTTCCGTGCACCAGCGATGATCCGTTGGCCGGGCAAGGTGCCGGCGGGCAAGGTCGAGAACGGCATCGTCTCCGGGCTCGACTGGTTCCCGACATTGCTGGCCGCGGCGGGCAACCCGAACATCGCCGAGGAGCTGAAAAAGGGTAAGCAAATCGGTGACCGCACCTACAAGGTCTATCTGGACGGCTACAATCAGATGGATCTGATCACCGGCAAGGGCCCGTCGAACCGAAACGAGATCTGGTACTTCGGGGAAAGCGAGCTCGGAGCGGTGCGTATCGGCGACTACAAGTATCGTTTTATCGACCAGCCCGACGGCTGGCTCGGCGACAAGACCAAGGCGGACGTGCCCTATCTGACCAACCTTCGCCTCGATCCGTTCGAGCGCACGGGCTGGCCGGAAAACGGTACCAAGTCCGGATCGCAGGAATACTTCCAGTGGTTCAAATACGAATTCTGGCGCTTCGTATTCGTGCAGGACCAGGTCGAGAAGCTGGCCATGACGGCGATCGAGTTCCCGCCGATGCAGAAGGGCGCAAGCTTCAATCTCGATGCCGTGAAGGCGAAAATCCAGGCCGCCCAAGCGGCGATGGCCAAGTAAGGATCGCCATGGCAGGCTGCAGGAAGTGATGCTCATCGCGGCGGGCGGCTCGGACAGGGCCGCCCGCCAGTCGGTGCGAGGTCATCCAGAATACGCGCGGTGTTTAGGGATGGCCGCTGAGGATCGATCTCGCCCCACCGGCAAACCAGCAGCGGCGGCAGGACTATGGGCTCGGGGGCCGCTGCCGCTCACTGACGGTTCGAAGCAGGACCGAAACGAGATTTCCGCTTGCCCGCCCACCACCGCCAATCTGGAGGCCTGGCTTCGGTTCTAGGAGCCTGCCGCAAGCGCGGCCTTGAGGGCGCGCAGGTCGCGCCAGGCAAGGCGCTTCTGCAGCGGCTGCCGCAGCAGATAGGCCGGATGCAGCGTCGCGATGGCGCGGATGCGCCGGGAGCCGGTGTCGTACTCCACCCATTGTCCGCGCGAGCGCAGGATGCCGCTGAAGCCGAGCAGCCCCTGCGCGGAGGGACCGCCGACGCAGACCAGGATGTCGGGGTCGGCGAGCTCGATCTGGCGCTGGATGAAGGGCAGGCAGATCGCGACCTCCTGCGGCGTCGGCGTGCGGTTGCCCGGCGGCCGCCAGGGCAGGAGGTTGGCGATGTAGACGTCGTTCTGGCGGCTGAGCCCGATCGCCGCCAGCATCCGGTCGAGCAATTGGCCGGAACGGCCGACGAAGGGGAAGCCGAGCCGATCCTCGTCGGCGCCGGGGGCTTCGCCGACCATCATCACCCGGCCTTCCGGGTTGCCGTCCGCGAAGACGAGGTTCTTGGCTGTCGCCTTCAGGGCGCAGCCTTCGAACTTGGCGAGCGCTTCCTTCAATTCGTCGAGCGTGCGTGCCTCGCGGGCGAGCGCACGAGCGCTGACTGTCGCGTCGTCAGGCGCGGTGGCTGCCGCCGCGATCGGCCGGGCAGGGGCGGCCGGTCGGCCCGGCAGGGGGCGCAGGCGCGGCTGGCCGGCGCCGGCGGAGGGGGGCGGTTCGGCGAAATGATTGCGCGGCGTCTCGTCGAGCGCCTCGGTCACGCCCATCTCGGCGTACCAGCTCAAAAGCTCGTAAGGGTCTGGCGCGTCGGGGCAGACTGTATCGGACAGGCTCATCCGCGCATCCTATACGCTGCAAAGCCGCTTCGCGAGCCAACGCAGTTGCAAAATGGAACGGGCGCTTGGATAGAGGGGTTCCAGACTGGATGGAAGCCGAGCGTTGAACGAGTCGGCGAAACAGTTCATGTATAAACTAATCGCGCGATGCGGGTTGCCAAGGCGGAGGGCAGGATGGATCTCAAGGAAGCGCAGAGCGAACCGCGCGAGAGCATGGACTATGACGTCGTCATCGTCGGCGCGGGCCCTGCGGGTCTGGCGGCTGCGATCCGGCTGAAGCAGCTCGACGAGAACATCTCGGTCGTCGTGGTCGAGAAGGGGGCCGAGGTCGGCGCTCACATTCTCTCCGGCGCCGTCATCGATCCGATCGGCCTCGACCGCCTCGTGCCGGATTGGCGCGACGATCCCGAACGCCCCCTGACCACCGAGGTCAAGGAAGACGTCTTCTGTTTCCTCACCCAGCCGAACGGCATCCGCCTGCCGAATTTCGGCATGCCGTCGCTGATGAACAATCACGGCAACTTCGTCGGCTCGCTCGGGCTGGTGGCGAAGTTCCTGGCCGCCCGCGCCGAGGCGCTGGGCGTCGAGATTTATCCGGGCTTCGCCGCCGCGGAACTGCTCTACAACGAGGACGGCTCGGTCGCCGGCATCGCCACCGGCGATATGGGCATCGCCAAGGACGGTACCGTCTCCGACCGCTTCACCCGCGGCATGGAATTGCGCGGCCGCTATACGTTGCTGGGGGAGGGCGCGCGCGGCTCGCTTTCAAAGATCGCGATCAAGAAGTTCGGTTTGGACGCCGGCCGCGAGCCGCAGAAATACGGCATCGGCCTCAAGGAGCTCTGGCAGGTCAAGCCGGAGAAGTTCCACAAGGGCCGCGTCCAGCACTCCTTCGGCTGGCCGCTCGACAACAGCACCGGCGGTGGCTCTTTCCTCTACCATTTCGACGACAATCTGGTTTCCGTCGGCTTCGTCGTGCATTTGAACTATCAGAATCCGACGCTCTCGCCCTTCGACGAATTCCAGCGCTTCAAGACCCACCCGCTGATCCGCGACACCTTCGAGGGCGGCAAGCGCATCGCCTATGGTTCTCGCGCCATCACCGAGGGCGGTTTTCAGTCGGTGCCGAAGCTGACCTTCCCGGGCGGCGCGCTGATCGGCTGCGCGGCGGGCTTCGTCAATGTTCCCCGCATCAAGGGCAGCCACAACGCCGTGCTCTCCGGCATGCTTGCGGCGGAGAAGCTCGTCCCGGCGCTGCAGGCCGGCCGCAGCCATGACGAGGTCGTCGAGATCGAGACGAGCTGGCGCGACAGCGCCATCGGCAAGGACCTGAAGCTCGTCCGCAACGTCAAGCCGCTCTGGTCGAAGTTCGGCACGCTGGTCGGCATCGGGCTCGGCGGCATCGACATGTGGCTGAACCAGCTCTTCGGCTGGTCGCCCTTCGGCACGCTGAAGCACGGTAAGCCGGACTACGCGACGCTGAAGCCGCTCGCCGAGGTCGAGCCGATCACCTATCCGAAGCCGGACGGCAAGATCTCCTTCGACAAGCTGTCCTCGGTCTTCCTCTCCTCGACCAACCACGAGGAGGATCAGCCGGCGCATCTGAAGCTCACCGACCCCTCGATCCCGATCGGGAAGAACCTGCCTGTTTACGGCGAGCCGGCGCGGCTCTACTGCCCGGCGGGCGTTTACGAGGTCGTCTACGAGAATGCCGAGACGAAGAGCAATCCGCGCTTCGTGATCAACGCGCAGAACTGCGTCCACTGCAAGACCTGCGACATCAAGGACCCCGCCCAGAACATCACCTGGACGGTGCCGGAAGGCGGCGGCGGGCCCGGCTACGCGAATATGTGATCGGCTGACTCAGCCAATCCTACGAAAAAGGGCGCGCCGGGAGGCGCGCCCTTTAGTCTTTTGGAAAAGGCTGTCAGCCATTGCGCACGACCGGAGCCGTCGGCTTCGGCTCGTCCTTGGCGAAGCCGGCGAGAAGAGTGACTGCGGCAAAGCTCAGAACAATCTTCTTCATTGGAACGATCCCAATAATGTCGCCGCGTGAACTGCAAGCAGACGAAATATAGACTCGATATCCTTTGCCGATGACCAATGTTTTCTCGCTGAACCCTGCGGGGAAAACGGGTTCGTTGGGACTGTTGCGCCGCCGCTACGAAGCCGCCGCATTCGCGCTGAGCCCCGCTTGCCGGCTCGCCCGGAAACCGCCATCTTGGCGGCCTACGCGAGCCATCACGGTCCGCCGAATGAGCGCCCGGAGCATTGGGCGGCGGACCGAGGGAGAAGAGCAGTCGTGACATTTCTGAAGAAGGTGCGTGCCTCCGGTACGGCTGCTGCCTTGTCGTTGTTGATGGTTCTGCCGGTGGCCGCCGCGGCCCAGGGAGCGACTGCGCCGCGTTCGTCTGATTCGCTGGAGCCGGCCGACAGCCTCGAAGGGAATTATCTCGCCGCTATCGTGGCGGGTGCCTCGCGCGATCTCGGTGCGGCCTCGGTTTATCTGCGCGAAGCCGTACGGGAAGACCCGCGCAACAGCGAGTTGCTGGAGCGCGCTTTCGTCGCCTTTCTCGCCGACGGCGCCATGCCTGACGCCTTCCGCGCCGCCGACAAGCTGATCCAGCAGGATCCGAGCAATGGCCTGGCGCAGCTTGTCATCGGCATCCGCTCGATCAAGCAGAAGAGCTACCAGACCGCCCGCAATCATCTCCAGCGCGGCGGTCGCGGCCGGGCGGCCGACATCACGGCCACGCTCCTTTCCGCCTGGTCCTATCTTGGATCCGGCAACTCCAAGCGCGCCATCGAGACGCTGGAGCGTCTGAAGGGCGAGCCCTCCTACAACCTCTTCCGCGACTATCATGCTGGCCTGATTCTCGACGCCGCCGGGCGCAAGGCGGAGGCCGAAAAGCGGCTGAAGGCCGCCTACGACGCCGAAAAGACCACATTGCGCCTCGTTGATCTCTGGGCGCGCTTCCAGGCCCGCAGCGGCGATTATGCCGGCGCGGCCGTGACCTATGCCGATTTCGACCGGCTACTGCCCAACCACCCGATCATCCGCGAAGGCATGTCGCTGGTTTCGAAGAAGGAGGCGCCGCCGCGCCAGATCCAGACGCCGCAGCAGGGCGCGGCCGAGGTGCTCTACGGGCTCGCCAGCGCCGGCAATCGCCAGGGCGACGAGGCCGCTGCTCTCCTCTACCTGCGCATGGCGATCTATCTGGATCCCGGTCATGACCTCGCCATCCTGACGCTGGGCGACATCCTCGAGCGGGCTCGCCAGCCCGAGGATGCGGTCGCGGTCTATGACAAGATGCCGGCCTCCTCGCCGCTGCGCTCGAACGCCGAGATCCAGGCGGGCCTCGCGCTGGAGAACCTCGGCAAGCCCGACGAGGCCGTGAAGCACCTGCAGAAGGTCATCGCGGAACGGCCGGACGATGTCGACGCGCTCGCCGCGCTGGGCAATATCTATCGCTCGCGCAAGCAGTTCGCCGAGGCGGCCGCCGCCTACGACAAGGCCATCGACAAGCTCGCCTCGCCCGGCCGCGCCAACTGGGATCTCTACTATTTCCGCGGCATCGCCCGGGAACGTATCAACCGGTGGCCGGAGGCCGAGGCCGATCTGCGCAAGGCGCTGGAATTGCTGCCCGATCCGCTCGGCCGCGAGCGCGCGCTGGTGCTGAACTATCTCGGCTATTCGCTGGTCGACAAGCACCTCAAGCTCGACGAGGGGCTCAGCATGCTGCGCCGCGCCGTCGAGTTGCGCCCACGCGACGGTTACATCATCGACTCGCTCGGCTGGGCCTATTACCGGCTAGGCCGTTACGAGGATGCCGCTCGCGAGATCGAGCGCGCGGCCGAGCTGCGCCCCTCGGACCCGGTGATCAACGACCATCTCGGCGATGTCTATTGGCGCACGGGCCGCCAGCTCGAGGCGAAGTATCAGTGGAACCATGCCCGCGATCTCAAGCCCGAGCCCGAGGATCTCGAGAAGATCCAGCGCAAGATCGAGCGCGGGCTGGAAGATCCTTCGGCCAATGTGGTCGACGAGGCCAAGAAGGACGGCGGCTGACGCTGATCACCGCGCGGGGCTGAACCGGGAGCGGCTGTGGCTCTACCGCTAACGACGCGCGCGCGCGCCAAGGTCAATCTCGACCTGCGGGTCCTGGGCCGGCGCGAGGACGGCTATCACGAGCTCGAAAGCCTGGTGGCCTTCGCCGGGGTCGGGGATGAGCTGACGCTGGAGCCGGATGCGCCGCTCTCTCTGTCCCTCGCCGGTCCGCGCGCGGCGGGGCTGTCTGCCGAGGACGACAACCTCGTCCTGCGTGCTACGCGCGCGCTCGCGACAGTCCGTCCCGGCCTGCGTCTGGGGCGCTTCCATCTCGTCAAGCGACTGCCCGTCGCTTCGGGGATCGGTGGCGGCTCGGCTGACGCTGCCGCGGCGCTGCGTCTGGTCGCGCGCCTGAACGGCATTGCTCAAACCGATCAGGCTCTGCTGGGCGTCGCCGCGAAAGTCGGCGCCGACGTGCCGGTCTGCCTTGATTCGCGGGCGCGGCTGATGGCCGGCGTCGGCGAGCGGCTCGGGCCGGTGCTGCACCTGCCGCCGCTTTTCGCCGTGCTGGCCAACCCGGGCGTGGCGGTCGAGACGGTCGCGGTCTTTCGCACCCTGGGGCTGGAGCCGGGGCAAAAAATGACGGTCTCGCGTACCGCGCCTGATTCGGTGCCGAGAGGGGAGTTCTTCGAGGCGCTCGCCGCCTCCCAGAACGATCTGACGGCGGCGGCCCGGCGTGTCGCACCGGCGATCGACGAGGTGGTGGAGCGGCTGGCCGGCTTGTCGGGCTGCCGGCTTGCGCGCATGTCCGGGTCGGGCGCGACCTGCTTTGCGCTGTTCGACGATTGCTCGGCCAGCGCCGAGGCTGCGCGCGCGCTGGCGAAGGCTCGTCCGGACTGGTGGGTGAAGCCGACGCTGCTGCGTTGAGCCGCGCCGGCGCGGCTTCAGTGTGCCCGCGCCACGCAGAAATCGACGGCGGCGTTGAGCGCCTGCTTCATCGGCGAGGCCGGGAACAGGCCGAGCGCATCCTTGGCCATGCGGGCATAGTGTTCGGCGCGCGCGATGGTGTCGTCCAGCGCCTTGTGCCGACGCATGATCGCTTGCGCTTCTTCCAGATCGCCGTCGCGAATTTCGCCGTCCTGAAGGGTGCGCTTCCAGAAGGCGCGCTCCGCCTCGTCGCCGCGGCGGAAGGAGAGCACGACGGGCAAGGTGATTTTGCCCTCGCGGAAATCGTCGCCGGTGTTCTTGCCGAGCTTCGCCGCGACGCCGCCATAGTCCAGCGCGTCGTCGATGAGCTGGAAGGCGATGCCGAGATTGAGCCCGTAGCTGCGGCAGGCGGCGGCGTCCGCCTTTGAGGAATTGGCGATCACCGGGCCGACCTCGCAGGCCGCGGCGAAGAGCTCCGCCGTCTTGCCGCGGATGACCGAGAGATACTCGTCCTCTGTCGTCTCGGTGTTCTTGGCGACGGAGAGCTGCAGAACCTCGCCCTCGGCGATCACCGCCGCGGCCGTGGAGAGAATGTCGAGCGCCCTGAGCGAGCCGACCTCGACCATCATCTTGAAGGCCTGGCCGAGCAGGAAATCGCCGACGAGCACGCTCGCCTCGTTGCCCCAGAGCATGCGTGCGGCGAGCTTGCCGCGGCGCATGTCGCTCTCGTCGACGACGTCGTCATGCAGCAATGTCGCGGTGTGCATGAACTCGACGGACGCCGCGAGCTTGACGTGGCCTTCGCCCCGGTAGCCGCAGAGATCGGCCATGGCGAGCGTCAGCATCGGCCGCAGGCGCTTGCCGCCCGAGGAGATCAGATGGTTCGCGACCTCCGGGATCATCGTGACCTCGGAGCCGGTGCGCGACAGGATCATCGCATTGACCCGCTCCATGTCGGCGCGCGCCAACGCGACTAGCGGCTCGATGCTCGCCTGATTCGATTCCCGTTCCTCGAGGGAGACGACGACACCCACTGAAGCACTCCGGATCAGATTCTCGCGCCAGGGCGACGCCCCGCAGCCATGCCACAACCGTTGCATGGGACGCCAGCCCCCTGCAAACCGTCGCGACGCCGCAGCTTGCGCGAAGGGGGCGGGTCGGGCTCCATGGGGCGATGCACGAACTCATGCGCACCAACGACCTCATCCTGCTCGGCGCCGTCGAGGCCCTGCTGGAATCAGCCGGGCTGGATTGCCTGATCGCGGACCAGCATATGAGCGCCCTGGAGGGCATGACCGGCGCCTTTCCACGCCGGCTCCTCGTGCGCGCCGCGGACAAGCGCCGGGCGCGGGCTCTTCTGATCGAAGCCGGTTACGGAGCCGAGCTGCGCGATGAGTGAGGTGAAAACACCGCTTGCGTTGGGTGAAATCGTCGAGGATCGGCTGCTCGACGGCCGGCTTCGCCTGCACCAGCCGCGCAAGGGCCACCGCGCCGGCACCGACGCCATCCTGCTCGCTGCGGCGCTGCCCGAGCTCGATGGCGGAACGCTCCTCGATGTCGGCGCGGGCGTAGGGACGGTGGGGCTCGCCGCTGCGCTGTTGCGCCCTGCCTTGCGCGTCACATTGCTGGAGCGCGATCCCGAACTGGCGACCTTGGCGAGGCAGAACATCGCGCTGAACGGCATGGCCGGTCGCGGGATTGTCATCGCGGCCGATGTCACCGCGCCGTCGGCGCAACTGGAATCGGCGGGCCTGAAGCCGGCTTCCTTCGATGCGGTCGCGATGAACCCGCCCTTCTATCCGCAGGGTGGAACGCGCGCCTCGCCGACGCCCAACCGCCGGGCGGCTCATGTGGCGGAGGGCGATCTCGAGCCCTGGCTGCGTGCCGCGCGGCGGGCACTGAAGCCCGGCGGCCTGCTCGCGATCATCCATCGGGCCGAGGCGCTGCCGGATCTGCTTGCGGGCCTGGGCTCAGGCTTCGGCACTGTCACGATCCGGCCCGTCCATGGCGTCGCCGACAGGCCGGCGATTCGGGTTGTCGTCACGGCGGTGCTGAACAGCAGAAGGCCGGCAGAGCTGTTGCCGGCCTTCGTGATCAACGGGCTCGACGGCCGCTTCACGGCGGAGAGCGAGGCCGTGCATCGCGGGCAGGCGCGCCTTTAGCATCGGACCGAAAAGTGGAATCCACTTTTCGGAATAATCCGATGCGATAGCGGTGACCTGGCGGCTTACCAGTAGTAGCGCGGCGGCGGCGCGAAGAGCGGCGGAGGCGGCGGCGGGGCGTAGTAGCGCGGACCATAGTAGCGGCGCGGGCCGTAGTAGCGCGGGCCGTAATAGGGGCGCGGCGGGCCGTAATAGCGGCGCGGGCCGTAATAGTACTGGGCCTGCTGCACCATGCCGCCGGCAGCATCGACCAGCGGCGCAGCCGCGACCGGCGCGGCGGAGGCCGGAGCGGCGCTCAGGGCTGCAACGCCCAGCGTGCCGACCGTCACGGCGGAGAGAAGCATCGTCTTGAACATGATATCCTCCTGCGATGGCGTCGGCGGTCATGGCTTGCGGTGACCAACGCCGTCCATGGGAGGGGAAACTATCCCCCTTAACCTGAACGGCGCGAAACCGCGCCGTTCAGCCAGCCTTCATTGAGCGGCCAATCATGGCCGCAATGCGTCAGCCTCAGCGGCAGACCCGTACAGGGCGGATCACCCAGCGCCAGCCGTTCCACACGCGGCGTTCCGACCAGAAACAGCGCGGACGGTAGTAGGGGCGCGGGCCATAATAGCGGCGCGGGCCGCGATAGTAGTATTGAGCCTGCTCGATTAGGCCCTGGCCGGCTTGCGCAGTCTGCCCGGCCGGAGCTGCGATCGGAGCGGCCGAGGCCGGGGCGGCCATCATGGCGAAGCCGCCAAGCGCGCCTGTCACGGCAGCCGCGAGAAGCGTTGTCCGGAACATCGTGTTCTCCATCGATAGCCATCGGCCGTGCCGATGGACGACTTGTCGTCCCTACAAGGAACTTGGGCCGTTTCACCTGAACGGCGCGAAACCGCGCCGTTCAGCTTGCCTTCATCGAGGCGGGTGGCCGGCTTAGCGGCAGACGCGGTGCTGGCGCACGATCCAGCGGTGGCCGTTCCAGACGCGGCGGGTTTCGGTCCAGCAGCGACGAGCATGCGGGCGGCCCGGGCCGTAATGCGGGCGACCCCGGTGCCAGGCCTGCTGGACGAGACCGGTCTCGGCGCCCGCACCCAGGGCCGAACCGGCCGAAATCGGGGCTGCGGAGGCCGGGGCGCTGCTCATGGCGGCACCGAGCAAGGTTGCTGCGCCGAAGGCGGCGGCAATGATGCGGGTTGTCAACATGGGCGTACTCCTTTGTTAATCCAGCCGCTGGCCCGCCATCAAATGCTCGCCCCCGAACATTGCGGACCATGCGGTCGTCTCGTGGTTAGCAGACCGGGTATGAACGAAATCTGTCCGGTTCCGGTTCCGGCCCGCGCTTGACCATGGCTGGCCCGAACCCTAATCACCGCCATTCCTTTGTTATTGGAAGGTTGCAGGCATTTGTCCGCCCCCGTGCCACACTCGCTTTCCACCATCCCGGCTTCCTCCCCGGCGATGGACCCGACCCGCTCCTTCCAGGGGCTGTTGCTGACGCTGCAGCGCTTCTGGGCCGAGCGAGGTTGCGTGGTGCTCCAGCCCTACGACATGGAGGTTGGCGCCGGCACCTTCCATCCGGCGACGACGCTGCGCGCGCTCGGGCCGAAGCCATGGAAGGCGGCCTATGTCCAGCCCTCGCGCCGCCCCAAGGATGGTCGTTACGGCGAGAACCCCAACCGCCTGCAGCATTACTACCAGTTCCAGGTCATCCTGAAGCCGTCGCCGCCGGACCTGCAGCAGCTCTATCTCGACTCGCTCAGGGCGATCGGCGTCGATCTCGGCCTGCATGACGTGCGCTTCGTCGAGGACGACTGGGAGAGCCCGACGCTCGGCGCCTGGGGCCTCGGCTGGGAATGCTGGTGCGACGGCATGGAAGTCAGCCAGTTCACTTACTTTCAGCAGGTCGCGGGCGTCGAATGCGCGCCGGTCGCGGGCGAACTGACCTACGGGCTCGAGCGGCTGGCGATGTATGTTCAGGGCGTTGAGAACGTCTACGACCTCAACTTCAATGGCCTCGATGGCGAGGACCGCATCTCCTATGGCGACGTCTTCCTGCAGGCCGAGCAGGAATATTCGCGGCACAATTTCGAGCATGCCAATACCGAGATGCTGTTTCGGCATTTCTCGGATGCGGAGGCCGAGTGCAAGGCGCTGCTCGCAGCCGGCGAGCCGGCTTCCGGCGCCAACCAGCCTCGCCACCAGCTCGCCCTGCCGGCTTATGACCAGTGCATCAAGGCGAGCCACATCTTCAACCTGCTCGACGCGCGCGGCGTGATCTCGGTCACCGAGCGGCAGAGCTACATCCTGCGCGTGCGTGAACTCGCCAAGGCCTGCGGCGCGGCCTGGCTGAAGACCGCCGGCGGGGGAGCTGCGTGATGCCCGATCTTCTGCTCGAACTGTTCTCGGAAGAAATTCCCGCGCGCATGCAGCGCAAGGCCGGCGAGGACCTCAAGAAGCTCGTCACCGACGCGCTGGTCGAGCGCGGTCTCGTCTATGAGGGCGCCAAGGCCTTCGCGACGCCGCGCCGCCTCACGCTGCACATCGCCGGCCTGCCCGTGCGCGGCCGCGACGTGCGCGAGGAACGAAAAGGTCCGCGCGTCGGCGCGCCCGATGCCGCCGTGCAGGGCTTCCTCAAGGCGGCAGGGCTGACCTCGCTCGATCAGGCAACCATCGTCAGCGATCCGAAGAAGGGCGACAGCTACGTCGCCATCATCGAGAAGCCCGGGCAGGAGACCGTTCAGGCGATCGCCGAGATCGTCCCGGCCGTGATCCGCTCCTTCCCCTGGCCGAAATCGATGCGCTGGGGCAAGGCCTCGGCCGCCGGCGCCAGCCTGCGCTGGGTGCGTCCGCTGCACTCGATCCTCTGCACCTTCGGCGCCGAGACCGAGGACCCGGAAATCGTGCCCTTCGAAGTCGACGGCATCGTCTCGGGCAACGTCACCCATGGCCACCGCTTCCACGCGCCCGGCCCGATCACGGTGAAACGGCTCGACGACTATGTGACTTCGCTGGAGAAGGCGAAGGTCGTGCTCGACGCCGATCGCCGCAAGGAGATCATCCTCACCGACGCCCGCAACCTCGCCTTCGCGCAGGGACTCGATCTCGTCGAGGATGAGGGGCTGCTGGAGGAGGTCGCCGGCCTCGTCGAATGGCCGGTCGTGCTGATGGGCTCCTTCGAGGAACGCTTCCTCGACATTCCCGGCGAGGCGATCCGCGCCACCATCCGCGCCAACCAGAAATGCTTCGTGCTGCGCGACCCCGCGACAGGCGATCTTGCCAATCGCTTCATCCTGGTCTCGAACCTCCTCGCCAGCGATGGCGGCGTGGCGATCACCGCCGGCAACGGCCGCGTCGTGCGTGCCCGCCTCTCGGACGCCGCCTATTTCTGGCAGACCGACCGAGGCTCGCTGCCGGACCTTGGCACCTTCGAAGAGAGCGCTGCAAAGCTCGGTCTCGATCTGGCCAAGCCGCTCGACCAGCGCATGGCCAAGCTCGACAAGCTCGGCGTCGTCTTCCACGCCAAGCTCGGCACGCAAGGCGAGCGCGTCCAGCGTATCGCTGCGCTGGCCAGGGAGCTGGCGCCCATCGTCGGTGCCGATCCCGAGAAGGCCGAGCGCGCCGCCAAGCTCGCCAAGGCCGACCTGCCGACCGAGATGGTCGGCGAGTTCCCGGAATTGCAGGGCCTGATGGGCCGGAAATATGCCGAGCTGCAGGGCGAGGACGCTTCGGTCGCTGCTGCGGTCGAGGAGCACTACAAGCCGCTCGGCCCATCCGACCGCGTCCCGGCCGATCCGGTCTCGGTCGCGGTGGCGCTGGCCGACAAGCTCGACACGCTCGTCGGCTTCTGGGCCATCGACGAGAAGCCGACCGGCAGCAAGGACCCCTACGCGCTGAGGCGAGCGGCCCTGGGTGTGATCCGGTTGGTGGTTGAGAATGGAGTGCGCTTTAGCCCTGTCGCCTATGTCGGGCAGGTTATCGAGAGCTTGTTCGTGGCCGCACTACAGCCTGATCGCTTCATGTTAGGCTGGCACTCTGAAGACTTCCCAGAAGTCGGTTCTCAGCGTGAGGTCGCAAAGGCTGCCGCGTCGAATAGCTCGTTTTACATCGACCGAATTCAGTTCGGGACCAACAGACTTTCTACAGACCCGTCCGGCAGCAAAATGCAGATTGTATTGGGTGAGAAATGGGCTTTTCGACCCAAGGAAGTTGCAGCCGATCTCCTCTCCTTCTTCCACGACCGCCTGAAGGTCATGCTTCGCGAACAGGGCGCGCGGCATGATCTCGTTGATGCGGTGATCGGCGAAGGCCCGTCGGATAACGACGACCTCCTCCTCATCACCCGCCGCGTCGCCGCCCTCGGCCGCTTCCTCGACACCGAGGACGGCAAGAATCTGCTCGCGGGTTACAAGCGCGCCGCCAACATCCTCAAGGCCGAGGAGAAGAAGGACGGGGAGGGCGCCTTTGCTGGCGCGCCGGACCTGCACCTCATCGCCGCCGCCGGCCTCATCGAGGAGAAGGCGCTCGCCGTAGCGCTGGCGCAGGCGACGCCGAAGGCCGAGGCCGCCGTCGCCGCCGAGGACTATGAGGGCGCCATGGCGGCGCTCGCCGAATTGCGCCCGGCGGTCGATGCCTTCTTCGACAAGGTCACGGTCAACGATCCCGATCCGGCCCAGCGCGCCAACCGCCTGAAGCTGCTCAACCAGCTGCGCCAGGCGACCCGCGCGGTCGCGGATTTCGATCGCATCGCGGGCTGACGCCCGCCGTCATGCTCGGGCTTGACCCGAGCATCTCGGAAACCAGCGCCTTCTGATCCTGAGTTTCTCGGGTCTACGCTGTGCTCCGCCCGAGAATGACGGGCGCGGGTCATGCTCGCCCTTGTGGCGAGCATCCACGTCTTGAACACGGTTTCGACGGAGGAAGACGTGGATGGTCGGGACAAGCCCGGCCATGACGGTGGGCGCTACCCTGGCGAGCCCGCCCGGCCCTTCGCCGGCAAACCCCTCACCGGAACCTATTCCCACCCTGCGACGTTCTGTCCGCGGGGGCTGACAGGTCGCGAATGCGTCGCGGCAGGGCTCCCGGGGGGCCGGCCACCGGCCGAGATAAAAGGCTGAAAGCATGTCCATTCTGATTTCGCTGCTGATCACCGTTCTCGTCATCGGCCTCGTGCTCTATCTCGTGCGGATGCTTCCGCTTGACGGGCAGATCAAGAACGTCGTGCAGATCATCGTGATCGTGATCGGCATCATCTCGCTTCTGCGCTATCTCGCTGTTTTCTAAGGCGATTGACGGCGCCCGCGCGCTGGTACAGACTTGAATAGGTCCAGAGGGCCCCGGACGCTCCCGTCTCGGGGCCCTTTCCTGTTTCAGGGCAAGACCATGAACGCGCCGAACCGTACCGGCCATATCAGGCTGACCTCCCATCCCGAGCCCGGCAGCGCGGCCGTTCGCTTTCCGATCCGATGGGGCGCAGCCACCGCTGCCGAGCGCGGCCCGATCATCGCTTCGACCACCAACCCGGGCGACCGCAACGTCATCGGCGCTCATGGCGGCTCCTATTCGGTCTACCGTGCGCTGGCGATCTCGGCCCGCGCGATGAACCCCTCGCAGCGCCCGGACCTCACCAACACCTACCCGACGGCCGAGATCGCGCCGCAGCCGCAATGGGCCAATCCCAGGAAGATCGTCTCGCTCGATCCTTTCGGCCATACGGTGGCGCAGGATTTCGGCAAGCTGATCGGGGAGGGGATCGACATCCGCCCCTCGATCGCCATCACCAAGGCCAGGCTCAACCTGCCCGAGATTCTCGCGGCCATGGCCGCGCACCGGCTGGCGGCGGACGGGAACATCCTGCATCCCTCCGGCGACATCTCCGTCACCAAGATCGCGGTCGACCCGGTCTGGTACCTGCCCGGCATCGCCGAGCGCTTCGGCACGACCGAGAACGAATTGCGCCGCACGCTCTTCGAGCAGACGGGCGGCATGTATCCCGAGCTGGTGACGCGGCCCGACCTCAAGGTCTTTCTGCCGCCGATCGGCTCGATCACCGCCTATGTCATGGGCGAGGTCTCCGGCCTTGCCGACCGCAAAACACGCATCGCCTGCCGCGTCCATGACGAGTGCAACGGTTCGGACGTCTTCGGTTCGGACATCTGCACCTGCCGGCCCTACCTCATCCACGGCATCGAGGAATGCGTGCGGGAGGCGCAGAGCGGCGGCGTCGGGCTGATCGTCTACAACCGCAAGGAGGGTCGGGCGCTCGGCGAAGTCACGAAGTTCCTCGTCTACAACGCCCGCAAGCGCCAGGAGGGCGGCGATTCCGCCGCGACCTATTTCGAGCGCACCGAATGCGTCGCCGGCGTACAGGATGCCCGTTTCCAGCAGCTCATGCCGGATGTGCTGCATTGGCTCGGCGTCACCCATATCGACCGGCTGATGTCGATGTCGAACATGAAGTACGACGCCATGGTCGAGAGCGGCATCACCATCGGCGAGCGCGTCGCCATCCCGCCCGAATTGATTCCACCCGACGCCTCGGTCGAGATCGAGGCCAAGAAGGCCGCGGGCTATTATTCGCCGGAAGGCACGCCCGGAGACAATGCGCTCAAGGCCACCGTCGGCCGTGACCTCGACAAGTTCTGATCCCGCCCCGCTCACGTCCCCCGAGTTGACGATGCCTGACCGCGATCCCGAGGCGTTCCGCGCCCTGTTGAAACCTGCCGCCGTGCGTGAGCGTGCGCGGGAGATGCTCGAGCTGGGACTCGCCGGCAAGCTTTTCCATTTCAGCGTCCAGCCCGAGCGGCTGGAAGCCTGCGCGGACTATGTGCTTGAGACCATCCGCGCGAATTATCCCACGCTCGAGATCCCCTTCCATGCGCGCTGGCGCCATTTTGTGGTCGCAGGCGATGATCGTTGGCAGCGGCTCGATCAGGCGAGGGGCTTCCCGGACCCGGCTGCCCGTGGCCGCGCCGCCTATGATCTTGCCGTGGTCAGCGTCCTGCTCGATGCCGGTGCCGGCCAGGACTGGCGCTATCGCGACGCCGCGACGGGCCGCGACATCGGCCGTTCCGAGGGTCTGGCGCTCGCTTCGCTCGACATGTTCGCCGCCGGCCTGTTCTCCAGCGATCCGGCCGATCCGCTGCGCGCCGATGCGGCCGGGCTGAAGCACCTCGATGCGGCGACGCTGGCGCGCGGCTTCCAGGCGGGGCCGGACAATCCGCTGCTCGCGCTCGAAGGGCGTGCCGCCCTCCTTAACCGCCTCGGCGAGGAGATGGAAAAGCAGGGCTTGTCGCGCCCCGGCGAACTCTTCGATCGTTTCGAAGCCGCCGCCGACACCGGCACGCTGCGAGCCGCGCATATGCTAGGCGAGGTGCTCGCGACCTTCGGTGGCATCTGGCCTTCGCGCCTGACGCTCGCCGGCGTCGCGCTCGGCGATACCTGGCGTCACCCCCTGATCGCGCCCGGCGAGGTGACGGAAGGGCTCGTACCTTTCCACAAATTGTCGCAATGGCTGACCTACTCGTTGATCGAGCCGCTGCAATGGGCCGGCATTGCCGTCATCGACATCGACGATCTCACCGGCCTGCCCGAGTATCGCAATGGCGGGCTCTTCCTCGACAGCGGCGTGATCGCGCTGAGGGACGAGGCGGATCGAACGAAGTCGCATGAGGTCGCATCGCCGCTGGTCGTCGAATGGCGGGCGCTGACGGTGGCGTTGCTCGACGAGATCGGCCTCTTGATCCGCAAGCGCCTCGGCCGCTCGCGCGAGGATTTGCCGCTTGCCAAGGTGCTCGAAGGCGGGACCTGGGCCGCGGGCCGGCGGATCGCGCGTGAAAAGCGTGTGGATGGCGGTCCGCCCTTGACCATTGTCAGCGATGGCACGGTATTTTGACGGTGAGCAAAGATGCGAGAGATAAAGGGGTAGCCGGCGTATGACTTCGAGCCAGGACGGCGTCACTGTCGTCGATCACCCGCTGGTCCAGCACAAGCTGACGCTGATGCGCCAGAAGGACCGCTCCACCAAGAGCTTCCGCCAGCTTCTCAACGAGATCGGCATGCTGCTCTGCTATGAGGTGACGCGCGATCTGCCGACCCAGATGATCGAGATCGAGACGCCGCTGACGACCTCGATGCAGCCGGTCATCGCCGGCAAGAAGCTGGTCTTCGCGCCGATCCTGCGGGCGGGCGTCGGCTTCCTCGACGGCATGCTGGAGCTGGTGCCGGCCGCGCGCGTCGCCCATATCGGCCTCTACCGCGATCCCGATACGCTCCAGGCGGTCGAGTACTATTTCAAGGCACCGTCGGACATCGCCGACCGCATGATCGTGGTGATGGACCCGATGCTGGCCACCGCCAATTCCGCCGTGGCTGCGGTCGAGCGTCTCAAGGAGCGGGGCGCCCGGGATCTGCGCTTCGTCTGCCTGCTGGCGGCGCCGGAGGGCATCGCTCACCTGCGCAGCGCGCATCCCGATGTCCGCATCTGGACCGCCGCTATCGACGAACGCCTCAATGAGCACGGCTACATCATGCCGGGTCTCGGGGATGCGGGCGATCGCATGTTCGGTACGCGCTGAGCGCCGAAAAGGCCCATGCCGTCACTGGCACGGGCCTTTGCCGCCTATGGCATCGGCCCGAAAAGCAGCATCCCCTTTTCGGAAAGTCCGATGCGACAACAAATAGATGGATCGCCGCCATCGCGTCCGACGGGGCGCGCGGCGATCGAGCGTCATTCGATGATTTCGACCACGCGGCGGGTGCGCGGCTCGACGACGACGGCTTCGCCGTTCACGATCGTATAGCGATAGCCGGGCGCGCCATATGCCGCCGGCACGTTGTGATAGACCACGCCCCGCGCCGGTAGCACGGTGCCGACCCCGATCGGTTCTGCATAGCGATACGACCGCATATGCTGTCCCATCACATACGTCCGGAACCCTGCGTCGTCGTTGATCATCGTACCGCCGGCGGGATCCCGCCTGAGGGGCGGAGCGAATACGTCGAACGGCATCATATTCGTCTCGGTGCCGACGAGGGCCGGGTCATGAGTGAAGCCGCCGCTGGCGGGGTCGCGGATGATAGGTCCCATGCTCTGTGCGAAAACGGTTGCGGGAATGGCTGCAAAAGCGGCAGCCAGTAGAATCCGCTTGATCATGATCGACCTCCGATATCTGCCTAGCCCCGGTACGAGAATGCGCGCCTTCTGCGGCAGTTCCGTGCCTCGACGATCACAAAAGCGAGAATGGCCCGCCCCGTTGCTGGAGCGGGCCGTTCTGTGCCGAGAGACGAGCGTCACTCGATGATCTGGACCACGCGGCGCGTCTGCGGCTCGACGATGAGCGTGCGATCATTCACCACCGTGTAGTTGTAGCGCGAGGCGGACGGTCCGTACTCGGCCGGTACGCGGTGATAGACGACGCCCTGCGCCGGCAGGACCGTGCCGACCGCGACCGGCTCGGCATAGGCATAGGACGGGACGCGCTGCTCGACGACATAGGTGCGGAAGCGCGGCTCCGCAGCATCGCCGACGATCGCGCCGACCACGGCGCCGCCGACGCCGCCGACAACTGCTCCGACAGGGCCGCCGACCACGGCGCCGCCGACGGCGCCGGCAGCTGCACCGCTGGTCGCACCGCCGACCGCACCCCCCGAAGGCTGGCTCTGGGCGAAGGCAATCGCCGGAGTAATGGTCAATACGGTAACAAGAGCGAGCTTCTTGAGCATGACGTTCTCCTTTCGAAGTGAACTTCGGGAAGGAAAACCGCAGCAAGCCGAAACAGTTCCCCAAAAACGGGGTCACGAGATGTTAACGTTTGCAATCAGTGTCGAGAAGATGAGGCGCAACAACGACTTGTCAGTTCATTGCGGAGGGGCGGAGGGGCGCTCGCCGGGCGCGGATGTTCGCTGGAAATGAAAACGGCGGGCACGAGGCCCGCCGCGAAGACGATGGAATTGGCCTTATCTCACTGCTTCGGGGCTGCCGAAAGCGCAGGCGTCAGCTTGTCGGCATCGCGCTTGATCAGAGCAGCGAAGCCTGCCGGGGTGCGCTCCTCAGCCGTCGGCAGAACGGTGCCGAGGTCGAGCAGGCGCTTCTTGGTGCCTTCGTCGTTGAGCGCCTTGTTCAGCGCGTCGACCAGCTTGTCGACGGCCTCCTTCGGCATGCCCTTCGGGCCGGCGATCCCGTTCCAGGCCTCGATCTGGTAGTCCGGCAGGCCGGCTTCCTTCGTGGTCGGCACGTCGGGCAGGGCCGGCGAGCGCTGCGCCGAGGCGACGGCATAGGCCTTGATCGAGTTGGCGCGGACCTGCTCGGCGACGGAGACGATCTGGTCGCACATGAAGTCGACCTGACCGGAAACGAGATCGTTCAGCGCAGGCCCGGTGCCGCGATAGGCGACGGCGTTGATCTTCGGCGTGCCGAGGACGCCCTTGAGGAGGGTGCAGGTGGTCCAGGAGACCGAGCCGAGGCCGGCATGGGCTTCGTTCACCTTGTCCGGGTTCGCCTTCACATAGGCGGCGAATTCCTTGAGGTCTTTCGGCTCGAAATTCTTGCGCGCCACGATCAGGATCGGCGTCCCGCCGGCCAGACCGATCGTCTGCATGCCGTTTATCGGGTCGTATTTCAGGCCGGGATAGGTGGCGGGGGCCGCCGAGAAGGTGCCGAGATGGCCCATCGCGATGGTGTAGCCGTCGGGCGCGGCCGTGACGGCGCGCGCGATGCCGGTGGTGCCGCCGGCGCCAGCGACGTTCTCGATCACGATCTGCTGGCCGAGAGTCTTCGACATGTGATCGGCGACGATGCGGGCGATGATGTCGGTCGGCCCGCCGGCCGCGAAGGGTACGATCATGGTGATCGGTTTCGTCGGATAGCTCTGCGCCTGTGCGCCACCGGTTAAGGCCAGCGCCGCAGCTGCGGCGAGGCCGAGAACGAACTTCTTCATCAGCATTCCTCCCAGAGATTGCTTGAAACGAAATTGGAGGGATTGCCGCCGTGGCGGCAACCCCGTCATTCGGTGAAGACTTCGTCGCGCTTCTTCGAGATCGAGGGCAGCAGGGCGATCGCGAGCACGAGGACGGCGACGATCAGCAGGCCGAGCGAGATCGGCCGGTTCTGATAGTCGATGAAGGTGTAGAACGAGCCACGCGAGATGATCAGCGCCTGCCGGAGCTTCTCCTCCATCAGCTTGCCGAGCACGAAGCCGAGCAGCATCGGCGCCGGCTCGAAGCCGAGCTTGATCAGAAGGTAGCCGAACAGGCCGAACAGTGCCGTGAAGGCGACGTCGAGCGGCTGGTTGTTCACCGAGTAGATGCCGATGCAGCAGAAGATCAGGATCGCCGGGAACATCAGTCGGTAGGGCACCTGGAGCAGCTTCACCCACATGCCGACGAGCGGCAGGTTGATGATGAGCAGCATCAGGTTGCCGATCCACATCGAGGCGATCATGCCCCAGAACAGGTCCGGGTTGCGGGTCATCACCTGCGGGCCGGGAATGATGCCGTGGATGGTCATCGCGCCGACCATCAGCGCCATCACCGCGTTCGGCGGGATACCGAGCGTCAGCAGCGGAATGAAGGCGGTCTGGGCGCCGGCGTTGTTGGCGGATTCAGGTCCTGCCACGCCCTCGATAGCGCCCTTGCCGAAGCGCGACGGGTCCTTGGCGATCTTCTTCTCGATGGTGTAGCTGGCGAAGGGGCCGAGCACCGCGCCGTTGCCGGGCAGGATGCCGAGGATGCTGCCGATGAAGGTGCCGCGCAGCACCGGCGCTGCCGACTGCTTGATGTCCTCCCAACCGGGCAGCAGCCGGCCGATCTTGCCCTTCACCACGTCGCGGGCTTCCGGGCTCTCGAGGTTGCGCAGCACCTCGGCGAATCCGAACACACCCATCGCCAGAACCGAGAAGTCGATGCCGTCCGCAAGCGCGGGAATGCCGAAGGTGAGCCGTTCCTGACCCGTTTCGAGATCCGTGCCGACGGTCGAGAACAGCAGCCCCAGCATGATCATGCAGAAGGCCTTGAGGATCGAGCCGCGCGCCAGCACCACTGCGAAGCACAGGCCCATCACCATCAGCGAGAAATACTCGGCGGGGCCGAACAGCAGCGCCATCTTGGTGAGCGGCGCACCGAGTGCCGCAATGATGACGGTGGCGACGCAGCCGGCGACGAAGGAGCCGATCGCGGCCGTGCCCAGCGCCACGCCCGCACGCCCTTGCTTGGCCATCTGGTGGCCGTCGAGCGTGGTGACGACCGAGGTTGCCTCGCCGGGGATGTTGACCAGGATCGCGGTGGTCGAGCCGCCATACTGGGCGCCGTAGTAGATGCCGGCCAGCATGATCAGCGCACCGGTCGGGTCGAGGCCGAAAGTGATCGGCAGGAGGATCGAGATCGTCGCGATCGGGCCGACGCCGGGCAGCACGCCGATCAGCGTGCCGACAAGGCAGCCGACGAAGCAAAGCGCGATGTTCTTGAGCGTGAGCGCGACGCCGAAGCCAAGTGCAAGGTGGGAGATCGTCTCCATCATCGCTCAGATACCCAGGAGCCAGGGCGCGAGCGGGATCGGCAGGCTCAGCGCGTATTTGAAGAGAAGAATGCAGGCCGCCGACATCGCGATCGCGAAGATCAGCAGTTCCTTGAGCTTGCGGTCATCCGCGGCCAGCCCGGAGATGAAGATGAGCAGCGGCCCGGCGACGAGCAGGCCGAGCGCCGGGACCTGGATCGGGCCGAATTCGAAGCCGCGGATGGTCAGCGCGAACAGGCAGGCGCCGCCGAGTGCGAAGAAGATGCCCTTCCAAGACCAGCCCGAGAGGCTCTCGCCGTTGTAGCGCAGCGAGGCGAGCGCGAGCATGATGCCGAGCGCACCGCAGATCACCGCGAAGGCCTTCGGCAGCATGCCCGGGCCGAGCTGGCGCAGCGTTCCAACCGGAAGATCCCAGGAGAAGATGTAGGCGCCGATCGCCAGCACCACCATGAACAGGCCGCCGGCCAGATCCTGCGTCGATCGTATGCGCAAACCCTGCGCCCGTTCTATCTGATTGAGACTCATCAGGCTCCTCCGACTGGCGACCCGGGGCGGGCGGTCCGTTTCTGCGTTTTGGGGGAAGGGGAGAGGGGAACGCTGTGGCGCTCGTCGAGCAAGGTCACGCTTTCGCGCAGGATCGCCAGGAAATCGTCGCGCGCCGGCAGTTTCTGCTGGGGACGCCAGGCCACGCCGACCAGCGCGCCTGGCGGTGGCGGGTCGAGCAGCGCGCCGCGTAGCCGCCGCATCGTCACCCCGGGGAAGGAGAGGCGCGAGACCCAGTCCGGCGCCAGCGCCATGCCGAGCCCGGCCGCGACTGCGGACATCATCGCCGGCTTCTCGGTTGCCTCGATGGTGACGTTGGGCACCGCGCCGACGCTCTCGAAATAGGCCATGACGAGATCGTAGGCGTAGGGGCGGATGCGCTTGGACGGCACGACGAAGGGCTCGCCGACGAGATCGAGCATCGTCAGGTGCTCGCGGGCGGCGAGTGGATGGGCCTCGTTGAGCACTACGAGCGGGCGCTCCACTCGCAGGATCTCGAAGGCGCAGTCCGTCGGCTTGCGCGGCGGGCGGGTGAGCGCGAGGTCGAGCTTGCCGGACTCGAGCATTTGCACCAGCGCAGCCGTCATCGCTTCGACGAACTTGATCTCGATGCCGGGGAAGCGGGCGCGGAAGGCTACCAGCGCTTCAGGGACGAAGCTGGACGAGGCTGCGTCGATCGCCCCGACGCGCAGCACCTTGCCCGAGGCAAGAGAGGCCTCGCGCACGGCCCGGGATGCATGCTCCATCTTGACGAGAATGCTTTTGGCTTCCTCGAGCATGATCAACCCGGCGCGGGTCATCGCGACCTGGCGGGTGGTACGCGTCAGCAGGCTGACGCCGAGCTCGTCTTCGAGCGCGCTGATCTGGCGTGACAGGGCGGGAGGCGCGACGCCGAGCCGCTCGGCCGCGCGGCCAAAATGCAGCTCCTCTGCCACCGCGATGAAACATCGCAGTTGCCGCACGTCCATGGCCGTCCCCTGTTCCCCAGTATCGCTTCCCGCGATATCTCTGTCAGTGGCACGTGCCCTTAGCGCCTCCAGCCGACAAGTCGACCCTACTGCAATTCATAATTTTTTGGCAATAAACTCTTCGGCTCATGCCGGCCGTGTCCGTGCCTTCCGAAACAGCCTTCCATCGATCAGGGCAAGCCCGGCGAAGATAGCGGCCATCCCCAGGAAATGCCGCGGCTGCAGTGCCTCGCCGAGGAAAAGCGAACCGAGCAGAATCGCACTGACCGGGATCAGGAACGTCACCAGCATGACGTTGGTGCCGCCGGCGCGGCGCATGATCCGGAAGAAGATGACATAGGCGAGAGCTGTCGAAAGCAGTGCGAGTCCGACAAGCGAGAGCACGACCCGGGTGCTTGGGGTAGGCAGCTGCCAGGGCGGGTCGAAGGCAAGCACGAGCGGGATGGCCATCAGCGTCGTGGCACTGACCTGCCCGGCCGCCGTGACGAGGGGCGGCAGGCCGCGGAAGCGCCGGCCGAAAAGGCCTGCGAAAGCATAGGACAGGGCGGCCGCGAGGCAGGCGAGTTGCGGCAGAAGCGCTCCCGACAGGCCGCCGACGGCATCAGGGCCCATCAGGATCGCAACGCCGACGATGCCGGCGCCGACCCCGGCGAACCTGAGCCCCGTCGCCTTCTCGTCCTGGCTGAAGAGATGGGCGACGACCACGCCGAAGAGCGGGGTCGTGGCATTGAGGATCGAGGCGAGGCCGCTGGCGATCTGTGTCTGGCCCCAGAAGATCAGTCCGAACGGGATCAGGTTGTTGAGCAGACCCATGCCGAAGAAAGCGAGCCACATCCGACTGCCGACGCGCATGGACAACCCCGACAGCCTGACGACAACGAGCAGCGCCGCTGCGGCCATGCCGACGCGCGCGAGGACGACGGCCAGCGGCGGCCATTCGGCGACGGCGATCTTGCCGAAGAAGAAGGCGCCTCCCCACAGCACCGAGAGCAGCAGGAGCAGCAGCCAGTCGCTGAGATCCATGGCAGGCTGCGAAGTGGGGGAGGAGGACATGGCGAGCCTGCTGAAAAGGAACGAGCCGGAGCGATAGGCTCGCCCCGGCTCGTTCTCCACCCGTTTTCTGTTTCAGGCGGCTTCGGCGTCGCGCGCCTGCCACATCGCCTGGAAGGCCGGCCGCGCCTGACAGGCATCGAGCCAGGCCTTGACCCGCGGAGCGGCGTCGAAGAGCTGCGTCGCGGGCTTCGCATATCGGATGATCTCGGCGACGTTGATGTCGGCGACGGTGAAGCGGCCGCCCATCACATAGCCGTTGCCCTCGGCCAGCGTCTTGTCGAGCACCGCAAAGGGGCCGGGCAGGGCTGTAAGCGCCGCCTCGACCAGCTCCGGCTTGCGCTTCTCCGGCGGATAGGCGGCGAGGTGGAACTGCAGGTTGAGCGCGTGGGTCTCGCACTCCGTCGCCGCCCAGAGCGACCACATCACCGCGAGGCCTTCCTCCTGCGCGTTCTGCGGTGCCAGGGGCCCGCCATGCTTGCGCGCGAGATAGAGGTTGATGGCCAGCGATTCGTGCAGCTTGAAGCCGTCATCGTCGATGCTGGGGATGTGGCCATTCGGGTTGATCTTCAGGAACTCGGCGCTGCGGGTATGCAGCGGCACGCCGGGTGCGTTCTGATCCGGCACGCGATAGGCCTGGATAACCCGCACGTGCGTGAACGGCAGACCGAGCTCGTTGGCGAGCCAGATGACGCGCGTGGCGCGCGAACGATAGCAACCGTAGATCGTCAGGGACATCGGCGGGATTCCGGTGAGAGATGGCGAGCTGGCGACTTGAGCCGGCGAAGGCGCCGATTCCGTCGCTGCGACATTAGGCGCGGGATCGCGCTGCGCCAATGCGGAAGCCCCCGATTGCCGCATGCAAAAAACCGTTTGACGCGGGCGCTTTGCGGGTGCATTGGCCCTCCTGCTCCCGGCCCGCGTGGCCGGCTGCTCACAGGAAACCTCAACCCGATGCCCAGCGACAGTCCCAGCCGACAGTCGAAGCCGTCTGCCGCCGCCTCGCGCGCCTGACCGGGTTGTCCGGCTCGCCTGCGATCCGGCCATGACGGCCCGATCGCAAGGAACAGAGCCATGAATGATACTGTCGCCACGACGGACCTCCTCGCCGTGACGCTGGCCCAGACGCTGGCGCAAGAGCACGTCGCCGACATCGTCGAGACGCTGAACGAACAGGACGAGGCGACGATCGCCCATGTCCTGGCGGAGCTGCCTTTCGACCGTGCCGTCGAGGTGCTCGATCAGCCCGAGTTCACCGCTGCCGCCGAGGCGCTGGCGCTGCTGCCGGATGGGCGCGCCGGCGCGCTGCTGTCGGCCATGTCGGCGGACCGCGCGGCCGACGTCTTCCAGGAGTTCGACGAGGAGACACGTCAGCGCTTGAGCGGCCGCATCGACCGCCAGACCCGCTCCGATCTCAAGAAGCTGCTGGCCTATCCCGAGCACAGCGCCGGCTCGATCATGACGACCGAGTTCGTGAGCGTGCCGAACAACTGGTCGGTGCAGCAGACGCTCGACCATATCCGCCGCGTCGAGCGCTCGCGCGAGACGGTCTATGCGATCTACGTGCTCGATTCCGTGACGCGCAAGCTGGTCCGCGCCGTCTCGCTGCGGCGCCTGATCGCCGGCGATCCCGAGGCGCCGGTCGAGTCGGTCGTTCCGGCGCACAAGCCGATCACCGTTGCCCCCGAGGTCGATCGCGAGGATGTGGCGCGGCTCATCACGAAATACGACCTGCTCTCCGTTCCCGTCGTCGACGCCGACGAGCACATCATCGGCATCGTCACCTTCGACGACGTGATCGACGCCATGATCGCCGAGACGACGGAGGACGTGCAGAAGCTCGGCGGCATGGAGGCGCTCGACGAGCCGTACAACGAGATCGGCTTCCTCTCGATGATCCGCAAGCGCGCCGGTTGGCTCTCGATCCTGCTGGTCGGCGAGATGCTGACCGCCTCGGTCATGCAATACTTCGAGGGCGAGCTCGAAAAGGCGATCGTGCTGACGCTGTTCATCCCGCTGATCATGAGCTCGGGCGGCAATTCCGGTTCGCAGGCGACCTCGCTGATCATCCGGGCGCTGGCGCTGCGCGAGGTCACGCTGAAAGATTGGTGGCGGATCGCACTGCGCGAATTGCCGACCGGCCTCACGCTCGGCGCCATTCTCGGCGTGATCGGCGTGGTTCGGATCATGGTGTGGCAGTGGCTCGGTCTCTACGACTACGGACCGCACTGGATGCTTGTCGCCGCGACGGTGGGCGGCGCGCTGGTCGGTATCGTCACCTTCGGCTCGCTCGCCGGCTCGATGCTGCCCTTCGCGCTGAAGCGGCTCGGTTTCGATCCCGCCAGCGCCTCGGCACCTTTCGTAGCCACGCTGGTCGATGTCACCGGTCTGATCATCTACTTCGGTGTCGCTGCGGCGATCCTGACCGGGACGCTGCTCTAACCGAAGAGGCCCGTCATTCTCGGGCGGAGCGCAGCTTCGACCCGAGAATCTCAGGTAGGAAGAGGTTCCTGCACCTACCGGTCACGAGATGCTCGGGGCGAGCCCGAGCATGCCGAGCGTTTGAAACGTAAGATCAGCTGGCCAGAACGCGCTGCGGCGGGAAGGTGATCTCGACCAGCGTACCTTCCTTCTTGACGCTGGTGATCGACATCGCGGCGCGGTTGGCTTCGACCAGCGCCTTGGTCAGCGGCAGGCCGAGGCCGGTGCCGCCGGCGCGGCGCGTCGTCGGCACCTGCCGGAAGGGCTCGAGCGCGAGCTTCAGCTCGTCGTCATCCATGCCGATGCCGGTGTCGCGCACCCGCAGGATCGCCTCGCCCTGATCGCCGAGCGCGGTCGAGATGATGACCTGCCCGCCGGCATCGGTGAACTTCACCGCGTTCGACAGCAGGTTGATCGCGATCTGGCGGATCGAGCGCTCGTCGGCGACCACCGGCGGCAGCTTCGGCGACAGGCCGGAGCGCAGTACGACGCGCCCGCGCTGTGCCTCGGGCTGCAGCAGCGCCACGGTCGACAGCGCGATCTCGTTCAGGTTGACGCTGACGAAGTCGAGATCAAGCTTGCCGGCCTCGATCTTGGCGAGGTCGAGCAGGTCGTTGACGAGGCTGATGACGTAGCCGCCCGACTGATGGATGTCGCGCAGATATTCCTTGTAGCGCTCATTGGCGATGGGTCCGAAGCGCTCCTCGGCCATCACCTCGGCGAAGCCGATGATGGCGTTGAGCGGCGTGCGGATCTCGTGGCTGATCTTGGYGAGCACATCCGATTTCTGCGCACTCGCCATCTCGGCTGCCTTGCGGGCATCGACGAGCTCGCCCTCGGTCTTCTTCCAGGCGGTGATGTCGCGCAGCACCGCGCAGAAGCGCGGCTCGGTGCCATGCGCGATCTGGCCCATGGTCATGAACAGCGGGATCTTGCCGCCCTGGCGCACCCGGCCCTGGACCTCGCGCCCGTCGTTCAGCACCGAGGCGACGCCGCCGCCCTTGAGCCCCTCGAGGTAATCGAGTGCTGGCGCATGGCTCTCGCTGGCGAAGAGCAGCGTGAACAGCTCGCCGGTGACCTCGCGCTGGTCGTAGCCGAACAGCGCTTCGGCAGCCTTGTTGAGCGACAGGATGCGCCCGCGATCGTCGACGGTAACGACGCCGTCGGTCGCCGTGTCGAGCATGGCGGTGAGCTCGGCGATGCGGCCGTCGCGCGCTTCGGCGTCGAGCCTGAGCGCTTCCACGCGGGCGGCCGATTCCGCCTCCTCGGCCGCGAATTCCGCAGCGAGTTCGGCTTCCTCCGCCTCTTCCGGCGTCAGCACTGGTACTTCGCCACCGCCGCCGTTCGGATGGCGGAAGGCCATCAGCGTTGCCGGCTCGTCCTGCCAGCTCACGCTGGAGAGCACGGCATCGACACTGACCAGATGACCGAGGCGGTCGATCAGCGTCATCGCGCCGCCATCGGCCCGCGACGCCTCCTTGATCAGCCGGCTGACATTGCCGCCGGCCTTCAGGTCGGCGAGGTCGGCGAAATCAAGCAGCGCGAGCAGGGTGCGGTTGGCATAGAGCGCCTCGTCGCCGCGGTTGACCAGGACCGCGATGGGCAGCCGGTCGAGCACGTCGGCATGGGAGTTCCGCTGCCGCGCCGGGGCCGTGACCGTTTCGGCCTCCGCTGCCGGCTTCTCAGCGACGGCGGCGGCCTCTTCCTGTTCCTTGACCTGGAGCGGCGCTACCGGCGGCAGGCGCGGGCCGCTGGGCTCTTCGTCGCCGGCCAGGCGCGCACCGAGCGCCTTGGCGATCTCGCGGAAGGCATTGCGCTCGGCCGAGCTCAGATGCGGCTTCGACGGCTCGAGAAGAGGGCGCAGCGTCGTCAGCGTGCCGCCGTTGCGCAATGGAACGATGTTGTCGGAGGGCGCCTTCGTCCGCGGAGCAGCCTGCTCGTCTTCCGGTTGATCTGCGGGGGACGCTTCGGGTTCGTCGCGCCCTCCCAGCTCCGAGAGCGGAAACTCGCCGCTCTCGTCAGGGAGGTTTTCCGCTTCAGGCGCCACTTCGCGCTCTGCCGCGCGCTCCTCTGACGGCTCGTCTGCCTCGTCGGCTTGCGACCATCCCGCCTCTACGTCGGCAATGGCATGCGTCGCCTTGGCAGCTTCTTCCTGCTGATTCGCGTCCTCGTCCGCTAGGGTGGCTTCCGCTGGCGCAACAGGCGCGTCCGCCGCGGCCTGTTCAGGCGCGACACCGGACGCAGGGAACGGTTCGCGCTCGTTCAATCGGGCGATGCCGAAGCCGCGGAAGCCGGCGAGCGCGCGCGCCGCATCGAGGATCGGCACGCCCGACAGCTCGACGCGTGCGCCTTCACCGGGCGTATCTGTCTGCCAGAGCAGGTTGTGGCCGCTCCAGGTCGTGGCGGTGCCGAGCCGCTCGATCAGTCCGCCGTCACGGTCGAGAATGGTGGAGCCGAGGAGATCGTGCCAGCGCTGGCCGATCAGCCTGGCTGCTGCGTCGGCGCCCGTCAGGGCGGCGATCTGGTCGGACAGCTTGGTCAGCCGGGTCTCGCCGTCGCTCTGCCAGAGGAAGCGGATCGTCGACGGCCGCGGCGAGGTGGGCGAATCGGTCTGCGCCGACGGCGTGGCCGTCGCCGGTATGGCCGGCGTCGGCTCAGCCTTCGGAGGTATCGTGATGCCAAGGCGGCGCAGCTCGGCACCGGGGATGGCGATCGCCAGGACAGTCTGTCCGTCCGGGCAGGGCAGGAGCTTGCAGCCGCAGGTGACGGGGATGGCTGCGAAGCCGGACGTCAGGCGCAATCGTTCGAGGCGGATACCGGCCGCGGAGGCAAGGCCGCCGGCGAGCGCATCGAGCCGCTGCCGCGCCTGATTCGGAATGGCATCGGCCGCCTTGCCGCCGAGCAGTGACCAGCCGGCGTCGTTCGCGAAGCCGGGGCGCCCGACGGCCGCGTCCCAGAGCAGCAGGGCGCCGCCCGCGGCAAAGGACGCAAGGGCGGCGTCTTCAGCCGCCGCCACGCCCCGTCGCGTCCAGTCCTCTCCGGATTCGCTCATGCCTGCCCGCTCGTTCGATCCGCGCCTGTTATACCTAATGAATGCTTAATAGCTCCCAAACGGCGGCGAATCCATGGAACCAAAGATCGCTCTCCCGCTTCTCCTCGAAACAGCGTTAACATGCGCGGTGTCGCAACTGTCACGTTGTTGTCATTGCGGTGCAACAATGATATTGCAGTGCACAATGACGTAGGATTGGCTGTAGGACGACAGGAGGATCCCATGAACGGCAAACTGCCTTATGAAGTGCCGACCGAGATGCGCGAATTCGCCGAGCGTAGTGTCGAGCAGGCTCGCAAGGCCTTCGACGGTTTCATTGGCGCGGCTCAGAAGGCTGTGGACAGCGCCCATGGCTCCGCCGAGAGCGCCCGCGCCAACACCCATGATGCGACCCGCAAGGCCATCGCCTATGCAGAGAACAATGTCGCCGCCGCCTTCGACTTCGCCCAGAAGCTGGTGAAGTCCAAGGATCTCACCGAGGTCATGCAGCATCAGTCGGAGTTCCTTAAGTCGCAGATGGCGGCGCTCCAGGACCAGCTCAAGGATGTCGGCGCTGCCGCGCAGGAAGCTGCGGCCAAGGCTGCCGAGACCGTCAGCAAGGCCACGAAGGGCCGCTGAAACCTCACTGCCGGCGCGCGACGCGCCGGCATCGTCCTATCGGGCCGGGCCTTGCGCCCGGTCTCCGCTGTTTGCCGCTGAAGGAGAGCCGTCATGGTCAAGCCTGCTCCCACCAGGACGAAGTCCAAGGTCCCGGTCAGCCTGCCTCCGGTGAGGGCGCTGCCGTCCGTATCCGCCGAGCCGCAAGCTGCAACGCCGCCGTCGACGAGTGCCGAGGCCCGCCCCGCGGCCAGCCCTGCGGTGCCCCCTCAAGTCACTTTCGCCGCCGAGACCGCTGCGAAGCCTGCTTTGCCGACCGCAGCCGCTCCTCCGGTTGCCCAGAAGCCGTTGGTGACCGAAAAGCCGGTTTCATCCGCCATTCCGGCGCCGGTGCGGAACGATACGGTTGCTGCGGCCAAGCCGAATCCGGCCGATATGGCGCCGGCATCCCCGGCTGTGGTGAAGGCGGCTCCTGCCCAACAGCCGCCCGCGAAGATCGTTGCGTCCAAAATTCCAGCCACGGCCCTTGGGGCGCCGCTGAAGACCGCAGTAGCCAAAGCTTCCGTTGCTCCGAAGGCTGCCTCGCAAGAGACCGCCCCGCGCGTCAACGCCGCGCCGGCCGCGTTGAAGCCGGCTCGGGAACCCGCACGGTCGGCCGAAGCCGCGCCGTCTACTCCGGTCGTCAAGCCGGCCGATCCGGTCTCCGCGCCCGTGGCAGCCAAGCTGATCCAGCCGGTTTCGCTCGATTCGCTGCCGCGTCCGCCCGAGGCTGCAACCGTCGCGTCTTCGACCATCATGAGCCAGGCGCTGACGATGGCGCGGGCCTTCGGCGCTCTGCAGGCCCACATGCTCGACCATGCCTGCGCCGAGCTTGAGGCGACGTTGCAGGATGCGCAGAAGCTGGCGCGCAGCAACAGCGCCTCGGAGGCCATCACGCTTCAGGCCAAGGCGGTTCGCCGCAGCTACGAATCCTATGCGGAGCACCTGAAGGAGCTCGCGCGCGTCGCCAATACGGCGCTGCGCAAGGACTAGGTGCGGGGACAGGATCGGCGCGCTTGTGGGTGCGCCGAAATTCCTGCGGTGGAAATCGAATTCCGCGGTTGCAAAAGCGGCACGCCGGCTCTAGGGTCCGCGCCGCTGGTGATCCCCGCTGCGGCGGCCGGGTTCCACGCCCCGGGTACGGGCAGCCATAGCTCAGTTGGTTAGAGCGCTAGATTGTGGATCTAGAGGTCCCCCGTTCAAGCCGGGGTGGCTGTACCATCCTTCAAGTTTTTCCCTCATCGTCATGCGGCGCGGTCGGCTGCGGCCGAATCCGCGGTCCTCTTGAAGCGCGGCCATGGCTTCGCCATATCCTGCGCAAGCGAAAGGGTTCGCCTTTCGCCCGCGGGATGCTGCCGGCGGCGGGTCCCGATGTTTGTGAGGCGCCTTTCGAGGGCCTGGAAGAGATGACGCGTACGCCTAGCCTGTCACACCCGTTCCTGCTCGGCTTCGACGATATCGAGCGTGCGCTCGATCGCGTGGCCAAGGGCGCGAGCGAGGGTTACCCGCCCTACAATATCGAGCGGCTGCCCCGAACGGAGGACGAGCCCGATTGTCTGCGCATCACGCTGGCTGTGGCGGGCTTCTCGCGCGAGCAGCTCGAGATCACGCTGGAGGAGAACCAGCTGACGATCCGGGGCCGCCAGGGCGACGACAAGAATCGGCAATTCCTGCACCGCGGCATCGCCGCCCGTCAGTTCCAGCGGAGCTTCCTGCTGGCCGACGGCATGCAGGTTCTCGGCGCCGATCTGTCGAACGGCTTGCTTGCGATTGATCTCGTCAGGCCGGAACCGGAACGGCTCATCCGGCGTATCGATATCATGAGCCGAAAGTAGAGGACGGGTCACCGTCCAGCTTCGAAGGATGCGGCCGCGGTTTTCGCATCTGTTCATAATTGAAGGCGCAGTATCAGAACCGCATTCGCACTGCTCTGAAGGAGGGCGCGATGAAACAGGACAGAATCCTTATCCAGGCCGACCCGCTGACCCCTGCGGAATTCGCCGCGCTCGGCACCGGCGAGGTCGCTTACGTCAAGCCGATGACCTCTGACGAGTTGATGCGGATCTTTCCGCAGGCTCCGAAGATCGAGTCCGGCTTGCAGCTCTTCACTCTGCTCTCGGCCGACGGCGCGCCGATCCTCGTCACGGATTCGCGCGAGGCCGCCACGGCCAATGCCTGGGAGCATGATCTGAAGATGGTCAGCGTCCACTGACGCTGACCAGGCTTCCAGCCGCTCAGGGCGCGGTCGCCATCCCGGCGACCGCTGATTGCAGCCTCACAATATCCTCGGGCGTGGACAGGCGATGATCGCCGTCCTTGATCAGCGTCAGGACGACTGGATCGCCGCTGAGATGTTCGACGAGCTTCAGCGCCTGGCGCCAGGGCACGTCGGGATCGCGCATGCCCTGCAGGATGTGGACGGGGCAGCCGGCCTTGATCTCGCCGCCGAACATCAGATGCTGGCGCCCGTCCTCGATCAGGGCGCGGGTGATCGGAGTCGGATCGGGTGAATATTCGGAGGGGCGCTGCCAGACGCCCTCTTCGAGAATCGTCCGGCGGATGGCATCGGGCATCTGCGCCCACATCAGCTCCTCGGAGAAATCGACGGCGGGCGCGATCAGCACGAGGCCGGCCGGCTGCAGCGGCGTGCCGAACAGGCGGCGCGCAGCGAGCAGCGCGATCCAGCCGCCCATCGAGGATCCCACGAGGATCGGACTCTGCCGGCATTGGGTCTGGATGACCGCAAGCGCGTCCGCCAGCCAGTCCGACAGGGTGAAGCTGGCGAAGTCGCCTTCGCTCTCGCCATGCCCGCCATAGTCAAAGCGCAGATAGGTTCGCCCCGCGTCTCGCGCCCACTCTGCAAGCGCTTCGGCCTTGGTCGCGCGCATGTCGGAGCGGAAGCCGCCGAGCCAGACCACGGGGGTTCCCGTGCCGTCCTGGATCAGATAGGCGAGGCGGCGTCCGGCGGGCCCATCTCCGACCTTGAGCCATTGCGGCGGCTGGCGCTCCAAGGCAAATCTCCTGTGACGAATCGCGCGGCCGCGGCGATTAAAGGCTGCGGCGGCTCTCCGATAGGGGCATATTCGCCCCAACGAATGAAAGTCCAGACCAAGAGAGCATGTCCTTCAAACCGGGTGCCCATCTTTCGCTGCCTTCTACCGAAACGCATCCGCTGGCGGGGCGGACGATCCTGCAGATCATTCCGGAACTCGAGGCGGGCGGTGCCGAGCGGACTGCGGTCGACATCGCCAAGGGCCTGACCGATGCGGGCGCCCGTGCGCTGGTCGCGACCGAGGGCGGGCGCCTCGTCGCCGAGCTTCAGGCCAAGGGCGGGGTTTGGCTGCCTTTCCCGGCGGCGTCGAAGAACCCGGTCGCGATGGCGCTCAACATCCGCAAGCTCGTGCTGCTCTGCCGGCAGGAGGGGGTGGAATTGATCCATGCCCGCTCGCGCGCGCCGGCCTGGGTCGCGCTCGGCGCGGCTCGGCTGCTGAAGCTGCCCTTCGTCACCACCTATCATGGATCCTACAACAGCCGCTCGGCGGTGAAGACGCTCTACAATTCGGTGATGGCGCGCGGTGATGTCGTCATCGCCAATTCCGGCTACACGGCCGAGCTGATTCTCGCGAAGCATCCGATGGCGCGGGACCGGATCAGGGTGGTCAACCGCGGCACCAATTTCTCGGCTTTTGCACCGGCAGCCGTCGGGGCGGAGCGGATCCAGGCGTTGCGCAAGGCCTGGGGCGTCGAGCCGCATCAGCGCATCGTTCTGCTGCCTGGCCGACTGACCGGCTGGAAGGGCCAGCGCGTCCTGATCGAGGCTGCACGCCTGATGCGGGACGGTGGTGATACCGATACCGCCTTCATCCTCGCCGGCGACGCCCAAGGGCGCGACGGCTATGTGAAGGAACTCGACGGGCTTATTGCCAAGGCGGGGCTGGAAGGCCGTGTCCGGCGCGTCGGCCACTGCACGGATATGCCGGCGGCGATGCTCTCGGCCGCGGTCGTTGCCGTACCCTCGACCGAGCCCGAAGCCTTCGGCCGCGTCGCGGTGGAGGCGCAGGCGATGGGCGCGCCCGTCGTGGTCTCCGATCTCGGCGCCGTGCCCGAAACGGTGCTCGCCCCGCCGCAGGTCACTCCCGGCGAGCGCACCGGCTGGCGCGTCCCGCCGGGCGACGCGACCGCTTTGGCGGCCGGTCTCGCCGAGGCGTTGTCGCTGCGGCCTTCCGCGCGCGATGCGCTGGCGAGGAGAGCGCGCGAGCATGTGGAGAAGCACTTTTCGCTGGAAGCGATGGTCACCGAGACCCTCGACGTCTACTGCGCGCTGCTGGAACGCTGAGGTGTCAAGGCGCGGGCGAATGCCTGCCGCAGCGGCGTCATGCATTGACAACGCGCATCATTATGCAATGTGTCTGAATCAACGGCGCGAACTGCGCCAAATACAGGAGAATACCCCATTCGTCGCCCTTACCGTGCTGCCCCGGCCCCGACCAAGGAAGGTCCCCGCTCGAACCGTGATATCCGCGGAGTTCGCGAGGTACAGCTCATTGACGATACCGGCGCCAACCGTGGCGTAGTGTCGTTCTTCGAGGCGCTGAAGATCGCCGAGGATGCCGGTCTCGATCTGGTCGAGATCGCCCCGAACTCCGTTCCGCCCGTCTGCAAGATCCTGGATTACGGCCGCTTCCGCTTTCTCGAGCAGAAGAAGGCTTCCGAGGCGCGCAAGAAGCAGCGCACCATCGAAATCAAGGAGATCAAGCTCCGGCCCGGCATCGACAAGCACGATTACGACGTGAAGATGAAGGCCATGCAGGGCTTCTTCGAGGAAGGCGACAAGGTGAAGGTCACCCTGCGCTTCCGCGGCCGCGAGATGGCGCATCAGGACCTCGGCGTGAAGGTGCTCGAGCGCGTCAAGGCCGATCTCGTCGAGATCGCCAAGGTCGAAAGCGACTGGCAGCTCGAAGGCCGCCAGATGGTGATGGTGCTCGCACCGCGCTAACGCGAACGATCTCACGATCTCGTTCGGGTCGAGAAATGGGGCGCCTCCGGCGCCCTTTTTCATGCCGGTCGGAGCACTCTCGAGCGAAGTGTGTGCCGGTTCGCGTGAAGACTAAGGTAAAGAACTAGCGCAGAAGTCCGCCGAGCATCGCGTCGAAGGCGTCGGTCGCGGCCTGAAGGGCGGCTTCGGGTTCCGGAGCATGCGCGATCCATTGCGCCGCATGCTGGGTCGCGCCGACGATCAGCCGCGCCACGGCCTCCGGATCGAGCGGCGCCAGCACGCCGTCCGCGACGAGCTCGCCCAGTCCTCTGGTCATCATGTGGATGCAATCGTTCTGGATCGGCCAGTTCCAGGGATCGCCGAGCACGGCCGGCCCGTCGCGCAGGACGATGCGCTGGATCTCCGGTTCCAGCGCCATGGCGAGATAGGCGGCGCATTCGTCGCGGAAGCCGGTCCAGCGATCCTCCGCCTTGGCCGAGACGGCGCGCAGCCTGACCGTCATCTCCGCGTCGATCTGGTCGAGCACCGCGGCGAAGAGGCCCTTCTTGTCGCCGAAATGATGGTAGAGCGCGCCGCGGGTGAGGCCCGCTGCCGCGGTGAGGTCGTCCATCGATGCAGCCGCATAGCCGACCGAGCCGAATGCCTCGCGCGCGGCGGCGATCAGGCTGGCGCGGGTTTCCGCGATCATGTCGGCGCGAAGTCTGCGGGCCATCACATCCCTTTCACATACGTCCCGTATGTTAATTGACATACGCGGCGTATGCAATTATCCATCCGTATACGCGGCATATGTCCGCTTCCTTCGGGACAAGCCATGCCTAACACTTACCGCGAGATCTTCCGGGTGCCCGGCGCGCTCGCTTTTTCCGCCGCTGGCTTCGTCGCACGTCTGCCGGCCTCGATGGTCGGCCTCGGTATCGTCACCATGCTGTCGGAGCGACGCGGCGAATACGCCCTTGCCGGCGCTGTCGCCGCCGTGTTCGCGCTGGCCAGCGCGCTGATCACGCCGCAGGTCTCGCGTCTCGTCGATCGCTATGGCCAGCGCCGGGTGCTGATGCCGGCCGCCGGGGCAGGGGCCCTGGCGCTGAGCGGCCTCATGATCTCGACCTGGGCGGGCGCGCCGAGCTGGCTGCTCTTCCTCTTCGCGCTGCTCGCCGGCTTGATGCCGAGCATCGGCGCGATGGTGCGGGCGCGCTGGACGGAATTCTACCGCGACACGCCGCAGCTGCGCACGGCCTTCGCCTTCGAATCGGTGGTCGACGAGGTCATCTTTATTGTCGGGCCGATCGTGGCGATCGGGCTGAGTGTCGCCCTGTTCCCCGAGGCGGGGCCGCTTGCCGCCATGATATTCCTGGTGGTCGGCGTGCCGCTGCTCTGCGCCCAGCGCCGCACCGAACCGCCTGTCCGAGCCCGCTCGGCGGGAATGGATGCGTCCGTCATCCGGCTCGGCGGGGTGCAGGTCGTCGTGCTGGCGATGATTGCCGTCGGCGCGATCTTCGGCACCGCCGAGATCACCGCTGTCGCCTTCGCCGAGGCGCAGGGCCAGAAGGCGATGGCGAGCGTCGTCCTCGCCACCTATGCCGCGGGCTCCCTGATCGTCGGTCTCGTCTTCGGCACGCTGCGGTTGAGGGCCTCGCTCGCGACGCAGTTCGTCGCCGCGATCGCGCTCGCGGCGGCCACGACGCTGCCGTTGCTGGCAGTGACCGGCCTGGCTTCGCTGGCGCTGGTCTTCTTCATGGCTGGCGCGGCCGTCTCGCCAACGATCATCATCGCCATGGGGCTGATCGAGCGGCTGGTGCCGCCGCGCCAGCTAACCGAGGGCATGACCTGGGGCATCACCGGCATCGGCATCGGCATGGCCTTCGGCGCCTCTGCCGCCGGCGCTCTGATCGATGCTTTCGGGGCGCGCAGCGGCTTCTGGATCTCGGTCGCGGCCGGCGCCGTAGCGCTGATCGTCACGCTCCTCGGCTACAGCCGGCTGCTGGGCGAGCGGAAGGAGACGGTGGTTTGCGAGCCGGCCTGATCGGCCGGCCCGCATTTCGGCGCGTCAGCGGATCGGCGGGCCATATTGCAGGCCGCCCTGCGTCCACAGCTTGTTGACGCCGCGCGGCAGCGGGTTGCTGGTCTTCGGACCGAAATGGCGCTCGAAGCTCTCGCCGTAATTGCCGACGGCCTTGATGATGCGCACCACCCAGTCGTTGGTCAGGCCGAGACCTTCGCCGAACTTGCCTTCGGCGCCGAGCATGCGGCGGACTTCCGGGTTCTGCGAGGTCTTCGCCAGCTCTTCGACATTGGCCTGGGTCACGCCGAGCTCCTCGGCATTGATTGTCGCGATCACGGTCCAGCGCACGAGATCGAACCAGGCCGGATCGTTCTTGCGGACCCAGGGGCCGAGGGGCTCCTTGGAGATGACCTCCTGCAGCAGCATGTGCTCGTCGGGATTCTTCAGCCTGCCGCGCGTGCCGGCCAGCGCCGAGAGATCGGTGGTGTAGGCGTCGCAGCGGCCGGCCTCATAGGCCTGCACCGTATCCTCCAGCGTTGCGAAGGCGACGGTCTCGAACTTGATGCCGTTGGTGCGGCCGTAATCGGCGAGGTTGAGCTCGGTGGTCGTGCCCTGCGCGACGCAGACCGAAGCGCCGTTGAGGTCCTTCACCGTGTTCACGCCGAGCTTCTTGCGGACGATGAAGCCCTGGCCGTCATAATAGTTGATGGCGGTGAAGGTGACGCCCTGGCCGATGTCGCGGCCGAGCGACCAGGTTGTGGTGCGGGCGAGCACGTCGATCTCGCCGGACTGCAGCGCGACGAGGCGGTTCTTGCTGGACAGCGAGAGATAGCTCGCCTTGTCCGGGTCGTTGAAGATCGCGGCGGCCAGCGCCCGGCAGACATCGGTGTCGAAGCCCCGCCAGATGCCGTTCTTGTCTTGCAGGGAGAAGCCGGGCACGCCTTCGCTGGTGCCGCAGATGATGTTGCCGCGTGCCTTGATCTTATCGAGGGTCGACTGGGCAAGCGCTGGGGCCGAGGCGGCAGCCGTCAGGGCGAGGCCTGCGGCGAGGCTGAGCAGAAGCTTCTTCACGGGGGGATTCTCCAGATGCGGAACGCGCCTGTTGACCTTACGTTGTGACAGGCGTCTGAAGGAAGCGCGTGGATTGCTGCTGCTTTTACGGGCAGCCTCACATGGCATTGCCGGCTTCGCACTTGCCAGAACGGCACTTTTCTGCGATAGGGCCGGCCTTCGATCGCCCGGCTGATAAGGGCTGCCGTGGCGGTCGTGCTTTGCTTCCTGAAAGCAAGACATTGGCAACGCGTTCAAAAAAGCGCGGCGCCGCGACCATTGAGGAGCTGAAATGCCCAAGATCAAGACTAAATCGGCCGCGAAGAAGCGGTTCAAGATCACCGGAACCGGCAAGGTGATGTACGCCCAGGCCGGCAAGCGTCACGGGATGATCAAGCGGACCAACAAGCAGCTCCGCAATCACCGCGGCACCACCGTCCTGTTCGAGGGCGATGCGGCCAACGTGAAGAAGTTCTTCCTCCCCAACGGCTGACGCCCCCTGACATTCCGGAGATCATGACATGGCTCGCGTGAAACGGGGCGTAACGTCCCACGCCAAGCACAAGAAGACACTGAAGGCCGCCAAGGGCTTCTATGGCCGCCGCAAGAACACGATCCGCGCCGCCAAGGCGGCCGTCGATCGGTCGATGCAGTACGCCTATCGCGACCGCAAGAACAAGAAGCGCTCGTTCCGCGCTCTCTGGATCCAGCGTCTCAACGCTGCGGTGCGTGAGCACGGCCTGACCTATTCGGTCTTCATCGGCGGCCTGATCAAGGCCGGCATCGAGCTCGACCGCAAGACCCTGTCCGCGATGGCCATCGACGATGCGGCTTCTTTCGCCGCCGTGGTCGAGACGGTCAAGGGGGCGCTCGGCGCGCAGGCCCAGGCCGCCTGAGCGGTTTGATATTGCTGAATTGGGAAAGGCCGGCGGTGACGCCGGCCTTTTTCTTTGGGCCGCCTTCCCCCGTCATTCTCGGGCGGCGCCAGCGCGGACCCGAGAATCTCTAGTCGAAAGAGGCGCAGGCCRCATCACGTCTGCACGCTGCCGTTGCCCGGCGGGTTCCAGCCGTCGCCGGCGCCCGCGACGATCCGGTCATAGGCCTCTTCCGGCGTATCGGCATAAGCGAACAGCTTCAGATCCGCCGGGCGGATGAAGCCGGCCGCTTCCATCCGGTCGAGGTTGAGCAGGCCCTTCCAGTAGCCGGAATCGTAGAGCACGATCGGCACCGGCCCCATCTTGCCGGTCTGGACCAGCGTCATGATTTCGAACAACTCGTCGAGTGTACCGAAGCCGCCGGGGAAGACGACGAGCGCCGCGGCACGCATCGCCAGATGCATCTTACGCATCGCGAAATAATGGAAGAGGAAGGTCAGGTCGGGCGTCGACCAGGCATTCGGCTCCTGCTCGTGCGGCAGAGTGATGTTGAAGCCGATCGAGATCGCACCGGCTTCGGTGGCCCCGCGATTGGCCGCTTCCATGATGCCGGGCCCGCCGCCCGTGGCGATGACGTGATGGCGTCCGGCCTCGCCGTCCAGCAGCGCGCCGCCGCGCTCGGAGGCGATGCGGCCGAATTGCCTTGCCGCCTCGTACCAGGGATTGCCCTCGCGCACGCGCGCCGAGCCGAAGACGACGATGGTCGAGACGACGCCGCGCGCCCGCAGATGGTCCTCGGCCTTCTGGTATTCCAGCATGAAGCGCACGCCGCGGGTCGAATCACCGAGGATGAAGTCCGGGTCGAGCGCGGCGAGCCGGTAGGACGGCGATTCCTTCTGATGGGTGTTGTCGGGCAAGGCATCCTCCTGCATCGGCATCGGCTGCGCCGGGTTGTTCGGCAAAGCGTCGCTTCGCTCTGGCATAAGCCGGCCGTTCCCGCTAGAACGCGCCCGTTCCCACGCCTTCAAACGCTTGCGACCTGTTCATGATCGATATCGCCACCCTGGAACGCGACGTCCTCGCCGCGATCGCTTCTGCCGCCGATGAAGCCGCCGTCGAGGATGTGCGCATCGCCGCCCTCGGCAAGTCCGGCTCGATCTCGGCGCTGCTGAAGACGCTGGGCGCGATGACGGCCGATGAGCGCAAGGAAAAGGGCCCGCAGATCAACGGCCTGCGCGATCGCGTGCAGGGAGCGATCGCCGCCCGCAAGGAGGCGCTGGGCGAGGCTGCTCTCGAAGCCAGACTCGCTTCCGAGCGCGTCGACGTGTCGCTGCCGGTTCAGGACGGCCCGGAGGCGCGCGGCCGCATCCATCCGATCAGCCAGGTCATCGACGAGATCACCGCCATCTTCGGCGACATGGGCTTTGCCATCGCCGAAGGGCCGGATGTCGAGACCGACGATCTCAACTTCACCAAGCTGAACTTCCCGGTCGGCCATCCCGCCCGCGAGATGCACGACACCTTCTTCTTCGCGCCGGACGCGAACGGCGAGCGCAAGCTGCTGCGCACCCACACCTCGCCGGTGCAGGTCCGCACCATGCTGGCGCAGCAGCCGCCGATCCGCGTGATCTGCCCGGGCCGGACCTATCGCAACGACTCCGACCAGACCCACACGCCGATGTTCCATCAGGTCGAAGGGCTCGTCATCGACAAGTCGGCCCATCTCGGTCATCTGAAGTGGATCCTCGAAGAGTTCTGCAAGTCGTTCTTCGAGATCGACGACGTGAAGATGCGCTTCCGCCCGTCCTTCTTCCCCTTCACCGAACCCTCGATGGAGGTCGACATCCAGTGTTCGCGCAAGGGCGGGGAGATCCGCTTCGGCGAGGGTGACGACTGGCTGGAGATCCTCGGCTGCGGCATGGTTCACCCGAACGTGCTGCGCAATTGCGGGCTCGACCCGGAGGTCTATCAGGGCTTCGCCTGGGGCATGGGCATCGACCGCATCGCCATGCTCAAATACGGCATGCCGGACCTGCGCCCCTTCTTCGAGGCGGATGTACGCTGGCTCGCCCATTACGGCTTCCGCCCGCTCGACCTGCCAACGCTGACGGGTGGCCTCTCCTCATGACGGCACGGACCGGGCAGGGGAGGGCGCGATGACGCCTGCGGGCTGGGCGGCGGCGATCGCCGTGCTGCTGGTTGCGATGAACCTGGTCAGCCAGGCCATCGCGCTCTGGCGGCTGCGCCGGCCCATGCAGCGCTCCGCCCTGCTCGACAGATTGCCGCCGGTCACGATCATCAGACCGGTGCGCGGCATCGAGGCTTTCAGCCGCGAGACCGCGGTCTCGGGCCTTGAGCTCGATTATCCCCGCTACAGCACGATCTTCTGCGTCGCCGATGCCCACGACCCGATCATCCCGCTGATCGAGGAGCTGATCGGAACCCATGGCACGGAGAAAGTCCGGCTCATCGTCGGCGACGTCGCCGTCAGCGCCAATCCCAAGCTCAACAACTGCGTCCGGGGCTGGGAAGAGGCGACGACCGATTGGGTCATCCTCGCCGATTCCAACGTGCTGATGCCGAAGAACTATATCCAGCGCATGCTCGCAGCCTGGCAGCCTGATACCGGCCTGGTCTGCTCGACGCCGGCCGGCTCGCGGCCGCAGAGCTTCGGCGCCGAGGTTGAATGCGCCTTCCTCAATGCCTTCCAGGCGCGTTGGCAATATGTCGGCGAGGCGCTGGGGCTCGGCTTCGCGCAGGGCAAGTCGATGCTCTGGAACAAGCCTTTCCTGGATGCGAATGGCGGGATTGCCGCGCTCGGGCAGGAGATCGCGGAGGATGCCGCCGCCACCAAGCTCGTGCGCGGGGCCGGCAGGCATGTCCATCTCGTCGGCCAGCCCTTCGAGCAGCCGTTGGGGCCGCGCCGTCTGGCGGATGCGGTGCAGCGTCAATTCCGCTGGGCGCGGCTTAGGCGTGTCACCTTCCTGCCGTTCTTCATGCTGGAGATCCTCTCCACACCGTTCCTGGCGGCCGTGCTGGCGGCTTTTGGTGCCTCGGCTGTTGGCCTGCCCTTCTGGGCGCCGCCGCTGCTGGTGCTGCTGCTCTGGTATGCCGGCGACATCATTCTGTCTGCGAGCGTCGGCTGGTTCCTGAACTGGCGCGCGCCCATCGCTATGCTCGTGCGCGATATCTCCTTCCCCGGCGTCTGGGCCTATGCCTTCGTCGGTGGCGAGGTGAGCTGGCGCGGCAACGCGATGAAGATCCGCGCTGACGGCACCAACGAGCTCAACGATACGGCCCCGAGGCTTTCGGCGGCGAACGCGAAGATTTCCGACTGATCCGAAGATACTGACCCGATAGCGCGATGAAATTCACGATTTCCTGGCTCAAAGAGCACCTCGACACCGACGCCTCCGTCGCCCAGATCGCCGAAACCCTCACCCGTATCGGCCTCGAGGTCGAGGCGATCGAGGATCGCGCCGCCGCGCTGTCGGCCTTTACCATCGCCTATGTCATCGAGGCGAAGCAGCACCCGAACGCGGATCGCCTGCGCGTCTGCATGGTCGACACCGGTGCCGGTGAGCCCGTCCAGGTCGTCTGCGGTGCGCCGAACGCCCGCACCGGCATGAAGGGCGTGTTCTCGCCGCCGGGCAGCTACATCCCCGGCAAGAAGGTCACGCTGGGCAAGGGCGTGATCCGCGGCATCGAATCGAACGGCATGCTGGTCTCGGAAGCCGAGCTCGAGCTCTCGGACGACCATGACGGCATCATCGAATTGCCCGCTGACGCGCCGGTCGGCCAGCCCTATGCGACCTATGCCGGGCTCGACGACGCCGTGATCGAGATCGCCGTGACACCGAACCGCGCCGATGCGCTGGGCGTCGCCGGTATCGCTCGCGACCTGGCGGCCGCCGGCATCGGCAAGCTCAAATCGCAGCCGATCCAGCCGGTGCGCGGCTCCTTCCCATGCCCGGTCAAGGTCACGCTCGACTTCACTGACGAGGACCGCAAGCTCTGCCCGGCCTTCGCGCTGCGTCTCGTGAGGGGCGTGAAGAACGGCCCGTCGCCGGATTGGCTGCAGGCGCGGCTGCGCGCAGTGGGCCTGCGCCCCATCAACGCGCTGGTCGACATCACCAATTTCATGACGCTCGACCGCAACCGGCCGCTCCACGTCTTCGATGCGGCCAAGGTGACGGGCAATCTCACCGTCCGCCGCGCCAGGGCAGGCGAGACCATCCTCGCCCTCGACGGCAAGACCTATACGCTCACCGACGAGCAGGTCGTGATCGCCGACGAGCACGGCGTCGAGTCGCTCGCCGGCATCATGGGTGGCGAGGCTTCGGGTAGCAGCGAAACGACGACCGACGTGCTGATCGAGAGCGCCCTCTGGGACCCGCTCAACATTGCCCGTTCTGGCCGCGCACTCGGTATCAACTCGGATGCGCGCTATCGCTTCGAGCGCGGTGTTGACCCCGACTTCGCCCGTCCGGGCCTCGATCTCGCCACGGCGATGGTCATCGAGCTCTGCGGTGGCGAGGCCTCCGAGATGGAGTTCGTCGGCGAATTGCCTGGCAGCCCGGCCACGATCGATTTCCCCTGGTCTGAGGTCAAGCGCCTGACCGGGCTCGACCTGCCGCAGGACGAGATGCAGGCGGCGCTGACTTCGCTCGGCTTCGACGTCTCGGGCGCGGGCGACCGCGTGAAGGTTGCCCCCCCGTCCTGGCGTGCCGATGTCGGCGGCAAGGCCGATCTCGTCGAGGAGATCGTCCGGATCGCTGGTCTCGACCGTGTCGCCTCGACGCCGCTGCCGCGCATCAAGGGCGAGGTCGTCAAGCCGGTCCTCACCGTGCTCCAGAAGCGCACGCGCATCGCCAAGCGCACCCTGGCGGCGCGTGGCCTCGTCGAAGCCGTGACCTGGTCCTTCATCTCGCATGACCAGGCCAAGCTCTTCGGTGGCGGCTCGCCCAAGCTCGCGCTCGCCAACCCGATCGCCGCCGATCTCTCCGACATGCGCCCGTCTCTGCTGCCGGGCCTGATCCGGGCGGCGCAGGCCAATGCCGACCGCGGTCTCCCCGACGTCGCTCTGTTCGAGGTCGGTCAGGTCTTCAAGAGCGACGAGCCGGAGGGCCAGCTCATCGCCGCGACCGGCTTGCGTCGCGGCACCGCCCGCCTCGACGGCGTTGGCCGTCATTGGGACGGCGGCGCCAAGAATGTCGACGTCTTCGACGCCAAGGCCGATGTGCTCGGCCTGCTCTCCGGCCTCGGCGTCCCGACCGGCGGCTTGCAGATCGTTCCGGGCGGCCCTGGCTGGGCCCATCCCGGTCGCTCGGCCACGCTGCAGTTCGGCCCGAAGGGCATCGTCGGTGCTTTCGGCGAGGTCCATCCTCGCATCCTCAAGGCACTCGACGTCAAGGGGCCGCTGGTCGCCTTCGAGATCCATCTCGATGCGCTGCCGCTGCCCAAGTCCAAGCCGACCAAGGTCAAGCCGAAGCTCGCCCTCTCCGATTTCCAGCCGGTGACGCGCGACTTCGCATTCATCGTCGACAAGGCAGTGGCGGCCGGTGACATGGCCAGGACGGCGCAGGGCGCGGACCGTGTCCTGATCGCGAATGTCGGCGTCTTCGATCTCTATGAGGGGCCGGGTGTCGAGGCCGACAAGAAGTCGGTCGCGCTCGCCGTGACGCTGCAGCCGACCGAGAAGACCCTGACCGAGGCCGAGATCGAGGCCGTCGGCTCGAAGATCGTCGCAGAGATGGGCAAGCGCTACGGCGCAACTCTGCGCGGCTGAGAGCGGCACCACGCCTGCGTCATGCTCGGGCTTGACCCGAGCATCTCCTGATCGGGATTCTCGAGTCTGCGCTTCGCTCCGCCCGGGAATGACGGCCGCGGCCACCATTGATCAGGATTATGTAATAATCCGCAGAAGAAATCCCTGAGCTTTCAGGGTATCGGCTGGCGCATTCTTGCATCGCCGCGATCTGATGACACTCACCGAACGTCCCGTTGCGGACAATCTGTTTCCCGGTTTTCGTCTGCTCGACGTCGAGACGTCGGGCGCGCGCATCCGCGTGCGCACGGGCGGAGACGGGCCGCCGCTCCTGCTGCTGCACGGCTATCCGCAGACCCATGCGCTCTGGCACAAGGTGGCCGAGCGGCTGAAGGACCGCTTCACGCTGGTCTGCGCCGACCTGCGTGGCTATGGCGACAGCGAGAAGCCGGCGACCGACGCCGAGCACGCGCCTTATTCCAAGCGCGCCATGGCGCAGGACATGGCGGAGGTGATGACCGCGCTCGGCCATCACAGCTTCTTCGTCGGCGCCCATGATCGCGGGGCGCGGGTCACGCATCGCCTCGCGCTCGACCATGCCGAGCGTGTCATCCGCCTCGCGACGCTCGACATCGCGCCGACGCGCGAGATGTACGCCCACACGACGGACGCCTTCGCCCGCGCCTATTGGCACTGGTTCTTTCTGATCCAGCCCGCCCCCTTTCCGGAGCGGATGATCGGAGCCGACCCGGAGGCTTACTGGCGCAAGAAATGTGGCTCGGGTTCGGCCGGGATGACGCCCTTTGCGCCGGAGGCGCTCGCTCACTACCTGCGCTGCTTCGCCGACCCGGCGACGATTCACGGCTCTTGCGAGGATTACCGCGCCGCAGCGACCATCGACATCCGCCATGACGACGAAGATGGCGGCCGCAAGCTGACGCAGCCCCTGCTCGCGCTCTGGGGCGCCAACGGCATTATCGGCAAGTGCTTCGACCCTCTGGCCTTGTGGCGTGAGCGTGCACAGGATGTGCGCGGCCACGCCCTCCCGGGCGGGCACTACCTCGCGGAAGAGGTCCCCGACCTCGTTGCCGCGGAATTCAACGCCTTCTTCGGAGCAACATCATGAGCGGGACCAATCGCGTCTATCGTATCGCCGTCATCCCCGGCGACGGCATCGGCAAGGAAGTCATGCCCGAGGGACTGCGCGTGCTGGAGGCCGCTTCCAAGAAGTTCGGGTTCGAACTGCGTCTCGACGAGTTCGATTTCTCTTCCTGCGATTACTACGCGAAGAACGGCAAGATGCTGCCGGACGACTGGAAGGAGAAGATCGGCGGGCACGACGCGATCTATTTCGGCGCGGTCGGCATGCCCCAACAGGTGCCCGACCACATCTCGCTCTGGGGCTCGCTGCTGCTGTTCCGGCGCGAGTTCGATCAATACGTCAACCTGCGCCCCGTGCGGCTGATGCCGGGCGTTCCCGGCCCGCTGGCCAACCGCAAGCCGGGCGACATCGACTTCTTCGTCGTGCGCGAGAACACCGAGGGTGAGTATTCCTCGGTGGGCGGGCGCATGTATGCCGGCACCGAGCGCGAGATCGTCATCCAGGAGACGGTGATGAGCCGCGTCGGCGTCGACCGCGTGCTGAAATACGCCTTCGAACTGGCGCAGCGCCGGCCGCGCAAGAAGCTGACCTCGGCTACCAAGTCCAACGGCATCTCGATCACCATGCCCTATTGGGACGAGCGGGTGAAGGAGATGGCGAAGAAGTTCCCGGATGTGGCGGTCGACCAGTATCATATCGACATCCTGACCGCGCATTTCGTGCTGAATCCGGACCGTTTCGACGTTGTCGTCGCCTCCAATCTCTTCGGCGACATCCTCTCGGACCTCGGCCCGGCCTGCACCGGCACGATCGGCATCGCGCCTTCCGGCAATATCAACCCGACGGGCGATCATCCCTCGCTGTTCGAGCCGGTTCACGGCTCGGCGCCGGATATCGCAGGCCAAGGCATAGCCAATCCGGTCGGCATGATCTGGTCCGGCGCCATGATGCTCGATCATCTCGGCGAGCACGAGGCTGCCAAGGGCATCGAGGCGGCTGTCGAGCGGGCGCTGGGCGATGCCCGCACGCGTACCCGCGATCTCGGTGGCTCGCTCGGAACGGAAGCGGCGGGCAAGGCGGTCGAACAGGCTCTCTGATCGGCACGAACAGGGACGTCAGGTTGCAACAAGACGAGCCCCGGCCGCTTCGACCGGGGTCATGTGGCTGAGAACGGATTTGAGCTCATGGATATTTCGTCGATTTCCATCGTCGACCCCCGGATGTGGGGCAAGCTTGCAGAGATCATCGCCCTCAACATCGTGCTCTCGGGCGACAATGCGGTCGTGATCGCGCTCGCCTGCCGCGCGCTGGCGCCGGCACAGCGCACCAAGGGCATCGCGCTCGGCGCCGGCGTCGCCGTCGTGCTGCGCGTGGTCTTCACGGTGCTGATCGCCTCGCTGCTCAATGCGCCCTTCCTGCGCATCGTCGGCGCCGCGCTGCTGATCTGGATCGCGGTGAAGCTGATCGTCGAGGACGAGGGGCAGGACGAGAACTCCGTCGCCGCCAGCAGCAAGCTCTGGAAGGCCGTGCAGACGGTCGCCATCGCCGACATCGTCATGAGCCTCGACAACGTGCTGGCCATCGCTGCCGTCGCCAAAGATTCGATCCCGTTGCTGGTCGCCGGCCTGATGATCTCGATCCCGCTGATCGTGCTTGGCGCCTCGCTTATCACCAATCTCCTGAGCCGCTTCCCGATCCTCGTCTGGGCCGGGGCGGCGCTGCTGGGCTGGGTCGCGGGCGAGATGTTCGAAAGCGATCCGTGGCTGGTCGACCGGTTCGGCGCGGAACTGCTGCACAAGCTCGAATATCCGGCCGCGATCCTGGGCGCTCTGCTCGTGGTCGGTCTCGGCTACTTCATCAAATCGCGCCGGCCCGATCCGGCTCACTGAAGAAAAGGGGCAGACCGAGTGATGGATTTTTCCTCCTCCACCTTCTGGATATCGTTGCTGCAGATCATCTGGATCGACCTGCTGCTCTCCGGCGACAACGCGGTCGTGATCGCTCTCGCCTGCCGTTCGTTGCCGGAGAACCGCAGGAAGATCGGCATCTGGCTCGGCGCCGGCGCGGCCGTCGGCCTGCGCATCATCTTCGCGCTGGTCGTGACCTATCTGCTCGGCGTGCCCTATCTGAAGGTGATTGGCGGCATCCTGCTGTTCTGGATCGCGATCAAGCTCGCGGTCGGAGAGGAAGAATCCCACGGCAATATCGAGGCGAGTGAAAGCCTCTGGAAGGCCGTGCGCACCATCGCCATCGCGGACGCCGTGATGAGCCTCGACAACGTCATCGCCATTGCGGCGGCGTCACGCGGGCATGCCGAGCTCTTCATCTTCGGTCTGCTGCTCTCGATCCCGCTGATCATCATGGGCGCGCAACTGCTCACCTCGATCATCGAGCGCTTCCCGATCCTGATCTGGCTCGGTGCTGCGCTCCTCGGCTGGATCGCTGCCGAGATGATCCTTGGCGACATTGCCGTGCTGCAGTGGCTGCAAGTGAACTGGCCGGATTGGGTCAAGCCGGTTCCGACGGATGTCAGCCCGATCGGCATCGGCCCGGCAAACCTGCCGCACTATGCGGCGGCAGTCATCGGCGCGCTCTTCGTCTGCGCCGTCGCCTACGCGCTGAAGCGCAAGCCGGTCGACCAGCCCGGCTGAACGTTAGCCTTCACCCAGAACGATCGCCGCGGCGGCCAGGATTTCCTGGCCGCCGTTTTTCATGATGCGCAGATGCCCGCCCGCTTCGGCCCGGAGCGATGGGTCGGTTACGCGAAAGGCGCTCTCCGACAGGAGCGATACCGCAAAGCTCTCCGGCGCTCGTCGGAAGCCGACGCCAAGCGCCTTCACATAGGCCTCCTTCGCCGCCCAGATTCGCGCGAAGAGGAGCGGGCGAAGGGCGCTGGCCGCCGTGTCGAGGAACCCGCGTTCGTCCGGATGCAGCAGGTCGAGAGGGGCGGTGCCCTCCGTCTCGATGCGCTCCACATCGACGCCGATGGGTCGTGCTGCCATGCCGACGGCGACGATTCCGGCCCGCGTCGCGAGCGAAAGCTGAAGCCCCGGCGCCTCGGGCCGGACGAGCAGCGGTCGCCCGGCCGGGTCATGCGCCATGACGACATCCTCTCGCGCGCAGCCGAGCTGCCGCGCCAGCAGGCGCCGCGCCACGCTACGCCTCAGCTCGGAGCGCTCCGCGAGGTTGCGCGGGCTTGCACCCGTCGGGATCAGCCAGACGGCCGGGAGGGCAGGGGCCGCGCTGTCGGCGGAATCGAGCCAGAGCATGGCCGGACTCTACCGGTGCTGCCGCATGCTGTCGCGCTCTGCGCGCCATTCATGCGGCTGTGGCTGTGATGCGCGTTGACGGGCGCCGGGCGTTTCTCCTTCTGGAAGACGATGCTTCCAGATCAGAACACAGAGCGGACAGCCCCAGAGGCGCCGATCACCGGCGCCGGCATGAGGCTGGGCGTGCGCAAGGTTTCCGTGCTGATGCCGGGCATCGTGGTCTTTGCCGTTGCCTTTGGAGCGGCGGCGGCGGCGAAGGGGCTCTCCCTGATCGAGACCTTGTCGATGAGCGCCTTCGTCTATGCCGGGGTCGCGCAGCTTGTGTCGCTGGAACTCTGGCGCCCCGAATGGAGCTGGGGCGCCATCGTCGGCGTGGCCGTCGTCACGGCGACGGTCAACGCGCGCATGGTGCTGCAGGGTGCTTCCCTCCAGCCCTGGTTCGCGAAGTACCCCAAGACGCTCAATGCCTTTAACCTCTTCTTCTTCACCGACGCGAACTGGCTGATCGGCACGCGCTACCAGGCCGAGGGCGGGCGCGACCTCGGCGTACTCGTCGGGGCTGGGCTCGCGCTCTGGCTGGTCTGGGTCGTGGCGACGGGCGGCGGCTACATGCTCGGCGCGTTGGTGAGCGATCCGCGCCGTTATGGCATCGATCTCGTGATGCCGATCTTCTTCGCAGCGATGATCGTGCCCCTCTGGCGCGGCCGGCGCGGCATGGTGCCCTGGGTCGTCGCCGGCCTCGTGGCACTGGTCACGGCCAAGCTCGTCGACGGCTATGCCTTCATCATCGTCGGTTCGCTCGCCGGCGCCGTCACGGGAGCGTTCCGCGATGACGCTGCCTGATCCGGGAAGTTGGGGCGCCGTCCTCGCCATCGGCGCGATGGCGATCGCGACCTATCTCTGCCGCATCGCCGGCGTCGCGTTGATGAGCTTCATCCCGCTGACGCCGCATGTCCGGCGCGGGCTGGCCGCACTGCCCGGCTCGATCGTGGTCGCGACCGTGCTGCCTCTGATCGAGCGGCTGGGGGCGGGCGCCGCCGTCGCCCTGCTGGTCGCGATCGGCACCATGATCCTGCGACGCAGCGAGTTGCTGGCGCTGCTGACCGGCATGGCCGCGATCTCCGCCCTGCGCGCGTTCGGCTTCTGATCCATCACTCCCGCCGATTGCTTCCATCACATCACGTCATCCCGATATGCACCGGCACATGTTGACGACGAAGGGCGGTGGGAGGACGGTGCGTCACAGCAAAACCGGCTAAAATGGAGCGCCGTCATGGCATGGTATTCTCAGACGTGGACCTGGTTCGATGGCGCCTGGCATGAGGGCAACCCCGGCCTCGTCGGTCCGCGTAGCCATGTGCTGTGGCAGAGCTCCTCGGTCTTCGACGGCGGTCGCTATTTCGACGGCGTCGCGCCCGACATCGACCTGCACGCCGCCCGCGTGAACCGCTCGGCGCTGGCGCTCGGCCTGAACCCCACGGTCACGCCGGACTTCATCGTCGAGAAGATGTACGAGGGCGCCAAGAAATTCGCTCCCGGCACCGCGCTCTACGTCAAGCCGATGTATTGGGCCGAGGCCGATGGCCCGTCCACCATCATGCCCGATCCGGAGTCGACCCAGTTCGCGCTCTGCCTGTTCGAGGCAGCGATGCCGCAGCCGACCGCCGGCTTCTCGGTGACCAAGGGCATCTATCGCCGCCCCAGCTACGAGACCGCGCCGACCGACTCCAAGGCGGGGTGCCTCTACCCCAACAACGCCCGGGTGCTGAAGGCGGCGAAGGCCGCCGGCTTCGACAACGCGCTGGTGCTCGATATGCTCGGCCATGTCGCGGAGACCGCGACCTCGAACATCTTCCTCGCCAAGGACGGCGTGGTGAAGACCCCCGTGCCGAACGGCACCTTCCTGAACGGCATCACCCGCCAGCGCGTGATCAAGCTGATGCGTGAGAGCGGCGTGCCGGTCGAGGAGTGCAGCCTGCGCTACGAGGATTTCGAGCAGGCCGACGAGATCTTCATGTCGGGCAACTATTCGAAGTGCATGCCGGTGACACGCATCGACAACCGCACGCTCCAGCCCGGCCCGCTCTTCCGCCGCGCCCGCGAGCTCTACATGGACTTCGCCCACAGCAAGGCCAAGGCCGCCTGAGGCGGCGGCTCGCCTCGTGACGGCGCGCCTCGCGACGCGGCTCACCGAGCGGCTCGGCATCGCCCATCCCCTCCTGTCGGCGCCGATGGCGCTGGCCGGCGGCGGGGCGTTGGCAGCTGCGGTGAGCAACGCCGGAGGCCTCGGCCTCATCGGCGGCGGCTATGGCGACGGTGCCTGGATGGAGCAGCAATTCTCCGCAGCCGGCAATACGCAGGTCGGCTGCGGCTTCATCACCTGGTCGATGGCGCGGAAGCCGGAGCTGCTGACGCAGGCGCTGGCTCACAAGCCCGCGGCGCTGATGCTCTCCTTCGGCGACCCACGCCCCTTTGCGATCGAGATCGCGGCGGCGGGTGTGCCGCTGATCTGCCAATGCCAATCGCTCGATCATGTCCGGCAGGCGCTGCAGGCCGGCGCCGCGATCATCGTCGCGCAGGGTGCCGAGGCCGGCGGACATGGCGCCAGCCGCGCGACGCTGCCCTTCGTGCCGGAAGCGGCTGATCTCATCGCCCGCGAAAGCTCCGATACGCTTCTGCTCGCCGCGGGCGGGATCGCGGACGGCCGCGGCCTCGCTGCCGCGCTGATGCTCGGCGCCGATGGCGTGCTGGTCGGTACGCGCTTCTGGGCAAGCCGGGAGGCGGTGGTCCACGAACGCCACCATGCAGCCGCTGTGGCCGCGACCGGTGACGAGACCGTGCGCTCCTCATTGCCCGACATCGCACGCCGGCTCGATTGGCCGAAGCCCTTCGATATCCGCGTCTCGGACAACGCCTTCATCGCCAGATGGGCCGGGCGCGATACAGAGCTGAAGGCCGCCATCGAGACGGAGGCGCCCGTCTATCGCGAGGCCTTCATGGCCGGCGATCCCGACAGGGCGGCTGTCATTTTCGGTGAAGCGGCGGGGCTGATCTCCGACATTCCCGGCGCGGGTGAGATCGTCGAGCGCATGGTGGCGGAGGCCGCGACGCTGTTCGGCCGCGCCAGCCGCTTTCTCGTCTGACCGTCAGCGCAGCAGCTTCAGCAGCCCCGCCGCCTTCAGCCCGCCGCCTGCGATGAGCGCGTAGAGCAGAGCCGCAGCGGTTGAGATCAGCAGCACCGCGACCAGCAGCGGCTCGAAGGACAGGGATGCGGTGAGCTTGATCACGAGCGGCGCCCCCCACCATGCCAGCAGGCCGCAGAGGGCGGCGGCGCCGCAGACGATTGCCGCGAAACCGGGGAGGCGTCGGTCGGGCACTGTCCAGCCGCGCCGGCGCGCCAGCACGAACAGCGCCAGCAGATTGACCCAGGCGCCGGCTGCGGTCGCCAGCGCCAGGCCGGGTGCACCCCAGTCGCGCCAGAGCACGAGCTTGAGCGCGAGATTGCAGGCGATGGCGGCGAGCGCCACCAGCATCGGCGTGGTCGTGTCGCCGCGCGACTGGAAGGCGGAGACTTGCGTGCGGATCATCACGATCGCCGGCAGGCCCAGCGCATAGGCGAAAAGCACGGCGCCGGCGGCGGCGCTCGCATGGGCATCGAACGCGCCGCGCTGGAAGAGCCCCGCGACCATCAGCTCGGGCACTGCGACGAAGGCCGCGACGAAGGGGGCGCTGGCGACGAGCGAGATCGCGATCGCGCGGTTCTGCGCCCGGTTGGCGGCAGCCTCGTCGCCGCGCGCGACCGCGCGGCTCATGGCGGAGAGAGCGACGGTGCCGACCGCGATGGCGATCAGCCCGAGCGGTAGCTGGTAGAGCCGCTCCGCATAGTAGAGCGCCGCATAGCCGCCGCGCGGCAAGAGCGAGGCGATGATCGTGTCGGCGAAGATCGCGATCTGCTGCCCGGCCGAGCCGATCACCGCCGGGCCGAAGGTCTTGAGGAAGCGCCGGACGCCGGCATCCATATGCGGCCGCACGATCGTGCTGGAGACTTTGGCACGCTTGGCCGCGACATAGAGCAGGATCCACTGCGCCACGCCCGAGACGGCGACGCCCCAGGCCGCGGCATAGGCTGCGCTGGGGAACAGGAAGGGCACGGCCAGCGCCGCCATGATGAAGAGGTTGAACAGGATCGGCGCGGCCGCGAAGGCGGCGAAGCGGTCGACCGCATTCAGCGTTGCGCCCAGGAACGTGACCATGGTCACGAACAGCAGATAGGGGAAGGTGATCCGCGTCAGGGCGACGGCGAGATCGAAGACGGCGGGGTCGTTGACGAAGCCCGGCGCCAGCAGCGTCACCAGCCAGGGCATCAGCGGCAGTGCCAGCACCAGCAGCACGATCTGCACGGCGAGGAGAACGGTGAAGAGCCGGTCCGCGAAGAGATTCGCCGCCTCCTGGCCCTGCCGCTCGGCGACATGGGCGTAGGTCGGCACATAGGCCTGGTTGAAGGCGCCCTCGCCGAAGATGGCGCGGAAATGGTTGGGCAGGCGCAGCGCCACCGAGAAGGCGTCCATCATCGCGCCGGCGCCGAGCACCGCCGCGAGCATGACGTCGCGAGCGAAGCCGGTGAGGCGCGAGATCAGCGTATAGCCGCCGACCGACAGGATGTTTCTGAGCATTTGCAACCTCGTCATGCTCGGGCTTGACCCGAGCATCTCGGGACGGCGAGGCGCCTGAGCCTCTTCCTGAACGAGATTCTCGGGTCAAGCCCGAGAATGACGCCCTGCCATGTTCTTCAACGGATCAACGGCGGCAGCGCGTCGCCGCGCGGGTGGTCGACGGTGCGCGCGTCGAAGCCGACGCGTTCGCCGATCAGGTAGAGCGGCCGGCGCTTCACCTCGGCGAAGATGCGCCCGACATATTCGCCGATCATGCCGAGCGAAAGCAGCTGGATACCGGAGAAGAACATGATCGAGACGATCAGCGACGGGAAGCCGGGCAGGTCGGTGCCGAACAGCAGCGTGCGCAAGAGGAAGTAGACGGCGCTCAGAGCTGCGATCACAGCGATGATGGCGCCCGACCAGGTCGCGATCTTGAGCGGGACGGTGGAGAAGGAGGACAGCCCGTCGAAGGCGAAGGAGAACAGCTTGCGATATTTGAACTTGGATTGGCCGTGCTCGCGCTCGGCGACATGGAAGGGCACGCCGATCGAACGGAAGCCGACCCAGGCATAGAGCCCCTTCGAGAAGCGCGCGCGCTCCGGCAGCGCCCGCAGCGCATCGACGGCCTTGCGGTCGAGCAGCCGGAAATCGCCGGCGCCCTCCGGCAAATCGGTTTCGCCGAAATAGGAGAAGATTCGGTAGAAGGCCTTGGCGAAGTTGCGCTTCAGCGGGGTTTCATCTTCGCGGTCGATGCGCTGGCCGTAGATGTTGAGATAGCCCTCGTGCCATTTCTCCAGAAAGGCCGGAATGACTTCCGGCGGATGCTGGAGATCGGCATCCATGATGACCACGGCATCGCCTATCGCATGGTCGAGCCCGGCGGCGATGGCGATCTCCTTGCCGAAGTTGCGGCTGAAGGAGACGGCGCTGATTCGAGGGTCGGCGGCGTTCAGGCCTCGGATCACCGACAACGTGTCGTCCCGGCTGCCGTCGTCGACGAAGACGATTTCCCAGGAGGAAACCTGACCCTCGAGCACGCTGCGCAGCCGGCCGACCAGCAGCAGCAGGTTCTCGGCCTCGTTGTGCACGGGCACGACGATCGAAAGCTCCGGCCAGCGGGCCGCCCGGGGCGCGCGCTGAACCGGCTGGGATGCGGAATCCGACACGAACAACCTTTCCACGCGCCTCCTCGACAAGGTGACGCGCGACGCACAGAACCTTAAAGCTTGCCGGCCGACAAGCCCGGCGCGCTATACCGCGATCCGGCTGAACGAGGGACAACAAACGGCATGGCGAAAGGCTTCATCTTCTGCGCCGATGATTTCGCCATGACCGAGGGCGTCAGCCGGGGGATTCTGGATCTGCTGGCGCGCGGCAGGCTGACCGCCACCGGCGCCATGACCAACCGACCGCACTGGCGGCGGCTGGCGCCGGAGCTCGCCGCTTTCTCCGGCACGGCCGATCTTGGCCTCCATCTGAACCTGACCTGCGCGGCCCCGATTGGCACCATGGCGCGCCTTGCCCCCCACGGTGCCCTGCCGGGGTTGAAGGACGTCGCGCGTGCCGCTGCGGTCTCGGGCGTGGTCAGAGCCGAGATAGCCGACGAGATAGTGCGACAGCTCGACGCTTTCGAGGATGCGATGGGCCGCCCGCCGGACTTCGTCGATGGTCACCAGCATGTGCATGTCTTGCCGGGCGTGCGGCGGGCGCTGCTCGACTTGCTCGCCCGGCGCTATCCCGCCGGCTCGCTCTATGTGCGCGACCCGGCCGATCGGATCGCGGCAATTCGTGCTCGCGGCGTGGCGGTGGGCAAGGCGCTCGTCATCGCCGGGCTTGCGGCGGGTTTCCGTAGCGCGGCGCTCAGGCGCGAGTTGCGCGTCAACTCCGGCTTCGCGGGAGTGGCACCGTTCGACCCGCATCGCGATTTCGGCGCTGATCTCGCCCGCTTCCTGATCGCTCCCGGCAAGCTGCATCTCGTCATGTGCCATCCTGGGTTCATCGATGCCGAACTGGCGGGGCTCGACCCGGTCACCGCGACGCGCCCCATCGAGCATGCGGCCTTGGCCGCCTTCGAGCCGCCGCCCGACATGCCGCTGCGACGCTTCCACCAACTGGCGGGCTGAGGCACGCCGGGCCCGATACGCAAGCGATTTGTTTACCGGGATCGGCGAATGTCGCCGCAGGGGTTGGATTGGCGGGCCGCTTATCAGCTGCTGGCGCCGGATTTCGAGGATGTTCGGGGCGATGACGTGGTTCAGACGCGCCTCGGTTGCGGGCGAGTTGGCGCAGCCGGTCGGGCGGGACCTTGGTTCGCTCAGCCGACAGATCGCCGCCGCCGCCGTGGCGATTGTTGCAGTGACAGTCGTCCTCGTCGTCATGGCGATCGCGCGTTACAATGATGCCCGCACACGTGCCGATCTCGATCAGAAGGTCACGGCGCTCACCCTGATGGTGGTCAATGCGGCGCCGTCGCTCATCCTGTCGCGGGACACCAATACCCTCGGCTACATCCTGACCTCGTTGCAGCGTGATCCCGATTTCGATGCCGGCGTGGTCGGGGATGATCTTTCCGCCCTGGCATCGGCCGGCCGCACCGAGGAGGCGCGTCTCTCGCTGACGCCTCGGTGGTTGACCGGTATCGTCGGCGAGGAGCCCTGGAAGGCCTTGCAGGGCCGCGACGAGATCGCGATCGAGGACGATGTCTTCGTGACCAAGATTCATGCCGTGCGCGTTGGCAGCCAGCGCAAGCTGATCGGCTATGTGGCGTTGCGCTTCGACAAGACTCGGCTCGTGGCGCGTGCCGCCTGGGAGCAGCTCGTCACCATCGGGCTCGGCCTGCTCATCCTGGTCGTGCTCGGGCCGCTGCTCTGGTTCTCGCTGTCGCGGGCGATGCGCCCCCTGCGCAACATGACGAAATCCATCGTCAGCATTTCTGACGGCAAGCTCGACACGCCGATCGATGCGCTGGAGCGACGCGACGAGATCGGTGCGATCGCCCGCGCGCTCGGCGTGCTCAAGGTTCGTCTCGCTGAGCGTGCGACGCTGCAGCAGAACCAGAGCGCGTCGGAGGATGAGCAGCGCGCGCGCCAGCAGGGCGTCGACATGGCGATCACCTCGTTCCGCAGCGAGGTCGGGCTCGCGCTCGAAGCTTTCAAGAACAATGCGGAGCGGATGCGCGAGGCATCGGACGGTCTCGCGCGCGTCGCGGCGGAATCCTCTCAGCGTGCCGCACGGGCTGCCGACAATGCCCACGGCGCTTCCGGCAACGTCGAGAACGCCGCCCAGGCCGCCGAGGAGATGGGCGCGGCCATCCGGGAAGTCGAATTTCAGGTGCGGCGTGTTCGTACCGAGATCGTCGAGGCGGCTTCGGCCTCGCGCGATACGGCGGGCTCCGTGCGTGAACTCGACGAGACGGCGCGTGCGATCGGCGAGGTCGTCAACCTGATCCGTGACATCGCCTCGCAGACCAATCTGCTGGCGCTCAATGCCACCATCGAAGCCGCGCGCGCCGGTGAGGCAGGGCGGGGATTTGCTGTCGTCGCCTCCGAAGTGAAGTCGCTTGCTGCACAGACAGCGGACGCGACCGATCGCATCGTTGCGCAGGTCGCTGCCATCCAGGGCGCCACCGGCCAGGTCGTCGGTGCGATCCAGAACATCGCCGAGCGTATGAATGCGATCGAGAAGTTCGCGAACTCGGTCGCGACCTCGATCGAGCAGCAGGCGATCGCCACCGGCGAGATCGCCAGCGGTGTGGCGATGGCGAGTTCGTCTTCGCTCTCGGTTTCGAGCGATCTCAGCGTGCTGGCCGACAGCGTAGAGGAAACCGGGCGCTCGGCCGAGCAGGTGCGCAGCGCCGCCAGCGAGGTTTCCACTCAGGCACAGCGCCTCGATTCAACGGTCGACCAGTTCCTGCGCAATGTCGCATCCTGAACGGCTGCAGGACCTGCGATAAAAAAAACGGGGCCGCGAGGCCCCGTCTGCATTTGGGCTTGCCGACAGGCTCAGGCCTTGGCGGCGTCGTAGAGCTCCGCAACATACTCCCAGTTCACCAGGCTCTCGAGGAAGGCCTTCAGGTAGTCGGGGCGACGGTTGCGATAGTCGATGTAATAGGAGTGCTCCCAGACGTCGACGCCGAGGATCGGCGTGGCGCCATGGACGAGCGGGCTTTCGCCGTTCGGGGACTTGCTCACGGCGAGCTTGCCGCCCTTGACCTCGAGCCAGGCCCAGCCCGAGCCGAACTGGCCGATGCCGGCCGCGACGAAGTCTTCCTTGAACTTGTCGACCGAACCGAAGGAGTCGACGATCGCCTTCTCGAGCGCGCCCGGGAGCTTGCCGCCGCCATTCGGCATCATCCACTTCCAGAAATGGAGGTGGTTGTAGTGCTGGCCGGCGTTGTTGAAGACGGCCGGGTTCTTGCCGTAGGAGCCCTTGACGATCTCCTCGAGCGACTTGCCCTCGAATTCCGTGCCCTTGATCGCGTTGTTGCCGTTGGTCACGTAAGCGAGGTGGTGCTTGTCGTGATGATACTCGAGCGTCTCCTTCGACATGAAGGGCTGGAGAGCATCATGAGCGTAGGGCAGATCAGGAAGAGTAAAAGACATGAGGCCTCTCCTTGGGCTATGAAAATCGCTTGAATGAGAATGGCTTGCCGTCAATGGACGGGGGCAGGGAGGCCCTGCCATTCCACGCGATAGTTAAGCCTCCCGGCGCCGGCCGACAACCGCTCCCACCGCGAAATGCGCATGTCTTCTCGACAGGCGGCCACAATCACGCCAATTTCCTCCGCCTAAGCGGTCCGGATTGGAAACTCTCCCTTATTCAATACGTTAGATAGTCGCACGCCATTGCTTCACTTCAGCGTCGGCGCGGCTCATGCCAAGGATGCGAAATTGATCGCGATTTTTACCGTTCTGGGCCTCGTTCTCTTCGGCGGCGGTGCCTACGCCGTCTATGACGGCTGGCCCTATCTGGTCCTCGAGCGCGGTTTCACCCAGGTCATCATCGGCTCGATCGCGAGCAGCGCCGGCCTGATCCTTCTGTCGCTTGCCTGGGTGCTGCGCGAGATCGCGGCGCTCAAGCGGTCGCTGGCGGAAGGCGTGCAGATGCGGGCGGACGTGCAGCCGGCGCCGGCTGCCGCCGAGCCGGTTCGTGCGCCATGGGAGGCTGCACGCGAGGAGCGCCTCGCGAAACAGTCTGCGATCGCGCCTGCGGCGGTTGGGGCTGCGGCTGGTGCCGTCGCTGTCGGCGCGGTGGCCGATGCGCTCGTGGCCCCGGCGCGGGAAACGGCGGCGCCTGCTGCCGAGCGCGCGTCGCCCCCGGATCGGGATCTGTTCGGAGCATTGGTGGCAAAGCGTCTCGAAGAGACGGAGCCCCAGCAGGATGGCGAAGGGGACACAACGTCCCGCGAGCCTGCCGAACCGCTGCCCGACATGTTCGAGGAGATGGCGTTCGGGAAACCCGAAGAGCCGAAGGACGCTCCGATCGCGATCGAGACGGAGAGCCACGAGCCGGCGGAAATCGTTGCCGCGAAGATCCAGTCGATGGGGGAGGACGAAGCCCTGGCGCATGCGGTCGAGCCGGCCCCTGCTGCTTCCGAACCTTCGCAGGAGCACGAGAATCCGTTCGCGGCTGGGCAGGATGAAAGCAAGCCTGCCGGACGTGATGCCGATCTCGACGAGTTCAGCGCGCTGCGCGAGAGCCTGGCCGGTCACCTGAACGAACCTGTCCAGGCCGGCACGCGGATCGAGCCCACGCTCGAGCCGGAGACCGATCCCTTCGCCGAGGCGGAAGCCTGGATGGACAAGGCCTCTCCCCGCAAGGAACCATGGTTCGAGAACCCGGAACCGGCGGAGGAAGCCGCTGCCGAGGCCGCTTCGCCGCCATGGCCGCCCCGCACGGAGGCGCTTGAGTTTGCCGCTCCTGCCGAGCCGGTAGCGGAGGAACCCGATATCGAGGCGCAGGCTGAAGCTGCTCTGGACGATGCCGTGCCGGATGAGGACGCACAGGCTGCGCCCGCCACGCACGCTCCGGCCGTCGAGGACAAGGTGGAGGACGATCAGGTACCTTCGCCGGAGCGGGCGGCTTCCGATGAAGGCGTCGTCGGCGCCTATCAGGTCGGCGACGCCCATTTCACCATCTATGCCGACGGCTCGATCCGGGCCCGCACCCCCGATGGCGAGTACAGCTTCGCCTCGATGGACGAGCTCAAGGTCTATCTCGCCAGCGAGAAGAGCCGCTTGGGCGTGTGATCAAGCGTCCCCGGCGTCCGGCCAGCCTTCGCCAACCGTCTGGATTGCGAAGGCATAGGCCAGCGCCGTCTCCTTCAGGGAGTCGAAGCGGCCGGCGGCGCCGCCATGGCCGGCCTCCATGTTGGTGTGAAGCATGATCGGCCCGCCGCCGGTCATCGTGGCGCGCAGCCTCGCCACCCATTTCGCGGGTTCCCAATAGGTCACGCGCGGATCGGTCAACCCGCCCATGGCGAGGATCGGCGGATACGCTTGCGCCGTGACATTGTCGTAGGGCGAATAGCTACGGATCGTCTCGAACGCCTTCGCGTCGCGGATCGGGTCGCCCCATTCGGGCCATTCCGGCGGCGTCAGCGGCAGCGTGTCGTCCAGGATCGTGTTGAGCACGTCGACGAAGGGCACCTCTGCGACGATGCCGGCGAAGAGCTCGGGCGCCATGTTGGCGATCGCGCCCATCAGCATGCCGCCCGCGCTGCCGCCTTCAGCGACGATGCGGCCGCGGCTGGTGAAGCCGGCCTCTGCCAGCGCCTCGGCCGCAGCGATGAAGTCGGTGAAGGTGTTGCGCTTGTTCTCGCGCTTGCCGTCGAGATACCAGCGCCAACCCTTGTCCGTGCCCCCGCGAACATGGGCGATCGCGTAGACGAAGCCGCGATCGACCAGACTGAGCGGCCGTGTCCGGAACGACGCCGACATCGCCGAGCCATACGATCCATAGCCATAGAGCAGGCATGGCGCTGAGCCGTCGAGCGGCGTGTCGACGCGATGCAGGATCGAGATCGGCACGCGCTCGCCGTCCTTCGCCGTCGCGAAGATGCGGCGCACCTTGTAGGCGGCTGGGTCATGGCCCGAAGGGATCTCCTGCCGCTTCAGCAAGGTTCGCTCGCCGGTGGCGAGGTTGTAGTCGTAGGTTTCTGCCGACCGAGCCATCGATGCGTAGATGAACCGCAGCGTATCCGTGTCGAATTCGTAGCCGGGGTCCATGCCGAGACCGTAGGCCTCTTCTTCGAAGGCGATGCTGTTCTCTGCGCCGCCGGCGAGATCGCGGATGATGATGCGGGGCAGTCCGTCTTCGCGTTCCAGCCGGATCAGCCGTCCCTTCAGGCAGACATGGCTGAGGATCAGCCGCCCCGGCTTGTGCGGCACCAGATCACGCCAGTTCTCGAGCGCGGGCTCGGAGAGGGGTGCGCTGACGATTTTGAAGTCTTCGGCGCCGTCGGCATTGGTCAGGATCAGGAAGTCGTCGCCGTGATGCTCCAGCGCGTATTGCCGTCCGGTGAGTCGCGGCGCGATCAGGACAGGCCTGGCATCATCCTCGCCGAGGTCGACCACGCGCGTCTCGGATGTCTCGTGGTCGCTGATGGTGATCAGCAGGAATCGGCTCGATTGCGTCCGGTCGATGTCGACGAACATGCCGGCATCCGCCTCGTCGTGCAGCAATTCATCCGCGCTGTCGGGCGTGCCCAAACGATGGCGCAGCACGCGCGACGGACGATGATCTGCATCGAGCGCGACATAGAAGAACGAGCGTGAATCATTCGCCCATACGATATCGCCGGTTGTATCCTTGATCTGGTCCGGCAGATCCGCGCCGCTCTCTAGGTCACGGACGCGGATCGTATGTAGTTCCGAGCCGGCTTCATCGGCGCTCCAGGCAAGCAGCTTGTGGTCGGGGCTGTGCGCAGTATCGCCAAGGTCAAAGAAGTCCTTCCCTTCGGACAATGCGTCGGCGTCGAGCATGACCTGCTCGCGTGTCGCTTTTCCCGCATCGGCCGGGCCGCGTGGGCGCCGGCAGATCAGCGGATGCTCTGCGCGCTTGCGATAGCGTGAATAATAGAGGAACGGGCCGTCCGGTTGTGGCACGCTGGAGTCGTCCTCCTTGATTCGCCCGCGCATTTCCTTGACGAGGTCGCGTTGTAGGGCGCGTGTCGGCGCCATCAGCTTCTTGCAATAGGCGTTTTCTGCTTCGAGATAGTTGCGGATATCGCCCGGCAATGCATCGGGATTCCGCAGGACGTCTTTCCAATTCGCCGCCCGCAACCAATCATAGTCGTCGCGTAGTACGACGCCATGGGCGACGGTCTCTTTCGTCCTGATCTCGGCGCTTGGCGCCTTCATCTGGCCACCGCGGCGGGACGGCGGTGTGCCGCGAACCTGACGATGCTGATCCGAGCGCATGGGAATTCTCCGATAAGTGCCGCGACAGGTAGAGAGCGGCGCGCGCGCTGGCAAGATACCTCCGGAAACGTGCGATTGATTTTGCGGTGCAATGAAAAGCACTCGCGCTAGGGTTGAATTATAGAGCTTTCCAGAATTTCAATTGTTGGGAATTGTTCTCTTGCATGAATAGACGGCATAGACTAAACGCTTATCTCGATCAGTCCGCGTTGTCCGATTCTGGGCGCGGTAGTGCTTGATCCGCTATCGCAAAGTTTGGTCAGAAATTAGGCAGAGAAAAACGGGCGATCCTCAGAAAACCGCTACCAAGAACGATAAGGAGTGACACCGCCATGACCGAACACGAGGGGTCGGATTTCATCGAACTGACCGCGGATATCGTATCCGCTTATGTTTCGAACAATTCCGTGCCTGCATCCGAGCTGCCTGCTCTGATCAGCGAAGTTCATTCGGCGTTGAATCGCGTCATCGGTGGAGCAGCCCCGGTTGTTCAGGCGGAGGCGCCGAAGCCGGCCATTCCTGTAAAGAAGTCGATCACGGCCGATTACCTGATCTGCCTCGAGGATGGAAAGAAGTTCAAGTCGCTGAAGCGGCATCTGCGCACGCAGTACAACATGTCGCCGGAGCAGTACCGTGAGAAGTGGGGCCTCCCGCCGGACTACCCGATGGTTGCGCCGAACTATGCCGAGGCACGCTCGCAGCTCGCGAAGAAGATGGGCCTGGGTCAGCAGCGCCGGAAGCGCCGCTGAGTCCCGGTCCGACCAGCCGATTTGGCAAAGAGGAAGCCGCCGGTTCCCCGGCGGCTTTTTTCATACCTGTCAGCCCGTGGCAGGAGCCGGGGATAGGCTGTCGCTAAGGCTTGCAAGTCAGAATTTAAGATTATAGTCCTATTTCGGCAATGGATCGCCAGCGGCAGGTGTTGCCTGAAAATAGGAACATAGCATGAACATTTATGTTGAGAGCGAGACTTCCTTGCGCGCCGCGGCAGGGGCGCGGCTGGCTGAGGCTGCGGTTGCCGGAATGGCACGCGTTCCTCTCACCGCTCTGCGCGGTGCCACGCGTGGCCCTCGGCAGGTGGCCCTGGCGCGGCAGATGGCGATGTATCTCGCCCATGTCACTTTCGGTCTCAGCCTGACGCGCGTGGGCACGTGTTTCGGTCGCGACCGGACGACGGTCCGGCATGCTTGTGCCCTGGTTGAGGATCGTCGCGACGACCTGCGTCTCGAATGCGGGCTCAACGCGCTCGAAGCAGCGCTTCTTGCCTTGATGAGCAGGTTGGAGCGCCGCGCAGGGGAGGCGCACTGATGACAGCCGGACAGGATCGCAAAGAACGGCATCGCTTGCTGCGGCACCTCGCACAGCCCGGGTGCTATGCCGTCGCCTCACCGCTGGGATGTGGCCGCATCGCGCTCTATCGGGAGGCGCGAGGCGCCAGCCTGGGCGCGGGCTACGTCTCGGCGGAGACGGTGACCGTGCTGATTGCCGATGGGGAGATCGCATGGAGCGGAACGGGAAAGGCGGCGCGGCTCGTTCTCTACGGGGGAGCAGCGGCTTGCCCGTTGACGGAGGAGGCCCCGTTGGCGACGGCGGGTCCGCCCCAGCCCGTACTCGACGAGCGCGAGAGTCCGCTGCTCTGGCTTTATCGCCGCCCCGGAAAAGACGGAAAGCCGCAAATGAGCGACGAGGAGTTCGCTGCCGGCGAACGTTTCCGGGCCGATATCACGATGGCCCAGATGCTGCCTCGTACGACGATGAACTGGGAGGCGGCTTTCACGCCCGAACAGCGCGGTCCGGGGCCCCGCGACATGGCGGGAGCGTCCGATACCTCGCTCGCCGCCCGCCAGCGCGTCAGGCTGGCCTGCGACAAGCTGGGCCCGGAGCTGTCGGGGCTCGTCATCGATGTCTGCGGCTTTCTGAAGGGGCTCGATCTCGTCGAGAGGGAGCGCCGCTGGCCGGCACGCTCGGCCAAGGTCGTGCTCCGCATCGCGTTGGCTACGCTGGCGACGCATTACGGCCTGCACCACTCTGCGCAGCCGGCCGCTTTCAGAAACTGGCACGCTGGGGACGCACGTCCCACGCTCTTCCCGGCAGCGGCCGGATGAGGCCGCTCAGCCTTCTGCGACAGCGCGGGCGTCGCCTTTGATCCGATCGATCATCGCGCGCACGCCGTTCGAGCGCTGCGGCGTGAGGTGGGCGGCGAGCCCGAGCCGCTCATAGATGGCGAAGGCATCGGTTGCGAGGACCTCGGAAGCTGGCCGCCCCGAGAAGATGGTCAGTGCCAGTGCGACCAGCCCGCGCACGATATGGGCGTCGCTGTCGCCACGGAAATGCAGTCGTGTCTGCGGGCCGGGGCCGCCTTCGCGCCGCGCTTCGAGCCAGACCTGACTCGCGCAGCCGCGCACCTTGTTGGCGTCGTTGTGTGCGGCTTCGGACAGTGGTTCGAGGCTCTTGCCCAGCTCGATCAGGTAGCGATAGCGGTCGTCCCACTCGTCGAGCAGCTCGAAATTGGCGACGATCTCGTCGAGGCTTGCTGTCATGACCTGCCTGGCTGCGATTGTCCCCTTCAGATAGGGCGCGCGACCTCTTCCCGCGAGGGGAGTTCCGCGTCAAGCGCGCAAAGCCCGGTCTCTCCCTGCGCCGCTAGCGCGTCGTTGGCTTTGCCGTCGCGGTCGTCATCGCCGCGTTCAGGATGCGCTCGCGCATCACAGGATCGAGACCGGCGAGGATCTCCGCCGCCTCGCGCGCGGCGGTGAGGCTGCCGGCGGCGTTGCGGGCGCTCGCCTGGGCGGTTTCGACGGCGTGGCGGACGGTCTGCGGCAGCGTCGTCTCGGCGGGCTTGTTGCCGTGAACCGGAGAGTTCACCGCAATCAACCCGATGATCGCGACCTTGCGCAGGAAGTGAGCCATCTCGATCTCCATCGCCGATGCCTTCCTTCGGCACCGGGCAAGCGAGATTAGGCATCGATCCGGAAAAATCGCGTCATTCCGGATGTTCAAATGCGAGTCGAATGCCACAGGCGATCTTCAGGTTCCATTCACCCTGCCGCGAACATCGAGCGCCATCACGGAAACGCGTGATTTTCACCTAAGTGTATGAAAAACAATGGGTAAATCCGGTTTTACGCTTCGGTCGGAAGTTCCGGGACTTTGCGCCTTAAGTCCCGCTTAAACCGCACGTGGCGAGATGCGTGACGCGGACGGGTGGTCCGCAAAGTTTAGGCGTTGCGTTCCGTATGGCGATCACTGCACTGAGGACACAGGCGGCGGCACTGGTACATGCATCGGTGCGGTCGAACCCGGCTGAGCGTTTGCGCCATGAGCGCTTCGTTCTGTCGCGTTTGCTCGTCGGAGGCGGTGCACTCAGTCTCGCTCCAGCCTATCTGGCCTGGCGCGGAGCGCTCGGAGCTTTCGAGGCGGTCATGGTTGTGGCTGCGGCCCTTCCCGTCCTGGCCGTCGTGCTGCTCTCCCGCACCGGCCGGCTCGACATCGCGCATCTGATTTCTTCGGCGGCCCTGTCTCTCTTCATCGTTGCGCTCGCCGCCGTGACCGGCGGCCTGTCCTCGCCGCTGCTGCTGTGGCTCGTCGTCGTTCCGGTCGAGGCAGCGTTTTTCGGTTCGCGTGACTTCGTCCTGAGGGCAGGCTGGATGGCTGTTACTGCCTTGGCGACCGCCATCGGCCTGCAGCATCTCGGCCTCCTGGCCGGGCCTGCCGTCTGGACCAGCGAAGCAATGTCGATGCTGGTCATCGCGGCCCTGGCGCAGGTGCTGATCGCAACCGCGATCATGCTGCGTCGGCGCGATGTCGCGGAACGCGCGCACCGTGCGGCGGATACGCGGGCGCAGCTTCTCCTCGATCACGTCGGTGATCTCGTGACCTGGCATGACGCCGGCGGCGCCGTCGTCTTCGCCAACGCCGCGGCGCGTGCGCTCGCCGGTGCCGAGCCGCGCGAACTGCTCGGGCGCGGCCTGCTTGATCGCGTCCATGTCGCGGACCGTCCGCTCTTTCTGAAGGCGCTGAGCGATGCCGCCCATGGCGATGGCACCGCCACGGCCTGCTTCCGCACGCTCTTCGTCCCGCGGGAAGGGGATAATCGCCGGCCGGTGTCGCTCTGGCTGGAAATGCAGGCCTATCGCACGGGGGAGGCCGAGGCGAAGGACGGTGCCGCCGTGGTCTGCGTGATGCGCGATGTCACGGAGCGCCGGGCCGCCGACGAGGAGCGCGATCGCGGCCACGCAGAGGCCTTGCGTGCGAATGACGTCAAGGCGCAGTTCCTGGCGACGGTCAGTCATGAACTGCGGACGCCGCTGAACGCCATCATCGGCTTTTCCGAGATGCTGGGCTCCGAGGAGAACGGCTGGATCGATGCGGCCAAGCGGCTCGAATACGCACGGATCATCCATGCCTCCGGCCACCACCTGCTCGAAGTCGTCAACACCCTGCTCGACATCTCGAAGATCGAGAGCGGCGCGATGGAGATCGAGCGGGACCCGCTCGATCTCGCCGAACTTGCCCGCGACTGCTGCACGCTGATGGCGCTGCGCGCCGAGAACGGCGGCATTGCGCTCGACCGTGTCGCCGGCCCGGCGCTTCCGTCGATAGAGGGCGATCGGCGTGCGCTGAAGCAGGTCGTGCTGAACCTGCTGTCCAATGCGATCAAGTTCACGCCGGCAGGCGGGCGCGTCGTGCTCGCTATCGTCCGCGACGGCGATATGATCGACCTCTCCGTTTCCGATACCGGCATCGGCATCGCGGCCGTGGACCTGCCGCGGCTGGGCGATCCCTTCTTCCAGGTCAGGGGCGCCTATGACCGCAACCATGAAGGCACCGGCCTCGGCCTCTCGGTCGTACGTGGCCTGGTCGGCCTCCATGGCGGGCGCATGACGGTCGAGAGCGCGCTCGGCGTCGGCACGCGGGTCTCGATCCGGCTGCCGGTCGGCTGCGCCGAAGCCGTCGAGCCGCTGGCCAAGATCGTCACTTTCGCACGGGCTCCGCGGAAGGGGCTCGAAACCAAAGAACCACTCCGTCTGACTGCCTGAAAACCGAGCTGACCGATGTCCGTGACCATGGCCGCCCGCGCCCATTCCAGCGCCTCCCTGTCCGCCCCCGTCCGGCGCGCGCAGCCGGCACGCCGCAAATCGTCCTGGCTCGGGCGGATCAGCCGCACGGTCGGGCGGCGGCCGGGCCGGGCGATCCTGCTTCTCGCCTTCGGTATCGTTTCCTGCGCGATCGTCACCAATGCGCTGATGTTCCAGAAGGCGCGTCACCCGGCGCCGATGCTCTCGGCTGCACCGGCGGCGCCGCCGCGCGCGGCGGCTGAACGCCGCTCCGAGCCGGCCTCGGCGCCGATCCAGGACGCTGCACCGGCTCCGCTTCCGACGCCGGCCGCGGTGCCGTCGCGGCCGCCGGCGCGGCCGTCCGACCTTTCGAATGCGCAGCCGGTGCGCGAGGCGGCGCCGCGTCCGCCGGCCCCGGTCGCCAGCCAGCCGCGCACGGCGCAGTCGGCGACGACGTCGGTACCCAAGGCCGCGCCGGTCCGCGACCCGATTGCCGACCTCATCAACGGTGGCGATCTCCGCCCGCCGGCCGACGTCAAGGGCGTGGCTTCCCGTTCCGCTGCCGCGCCGCGTCGATCGGCCGAGAACTGAGCCGGGCGGCGCCGGGCGATGGCGCGCCTGACCAGCGAATTCTGGGTATCGGCCTATCTGCGCCAGGCCGGTCTCGACGGGCTCTTCGCGGTGCTGCGGCGGCGGGGCGCGCGCGAGGCCGGTGCGATCTTCGTCAAGCTCGATCGCCTCGACGGCACGGCCGCCCTCTACGGCCCGGCGCCCCAATCATTGGCCGAGGACGATGGCGAGCGCCGCTTCCAACTCCTGATCGAAGCCGATCCGCTCACGGTCGAGGATCGGGTCGATAGGGAACTGCGCTTCGACAGCGATCTCTGGCTGGTCGAGATCGAGAATCGGATCGGCGATCCGCGCCTCAAACTGGCCGACGGATAGCGCTTTCTCTCAGCCCCGCTCGCGCTTTGAGCCGATCCGGCCAAGAACCTCGGTGAGACCGAGCTGAGCATCCGGGCGGGAAGCGCCGGGCCGGGCCGGCGTTCCGCTCGGGTCCATCGCCGGCTGGTGCTGGCCTTTGCGCGGCGAAGCGGACACCGGCAGTACGCCGGCAATCTGCATCGCCAGCCGAAACGCGATCGATGGCTTGACCAGCCGCATCAGATCGACCAGCGCGAAGATCCGTTCGACCGAATGCGCCGTCTCGTCGCCGAGGCGGATCAGGAAGCGCGTAGCGTCTTCGACGCGCACTCCGCTGGCGATGAGGCTCAGAGCCGCAAGATCACGTGAATCATCCTCTACCATCGCAGCAGCGAACGGCGCGCCGCCGCCGAGATGCCCGGCGACCGCGGCGAATGCGCTCGTGCGGTCTTCGCCGGCCAGGATGAGCCAGTCGGCAAAGGTCGAGCTAGCGACTGCCGGCCGCCGCTCGCTCGGATGCAGGGCCTCGCGCGCCATCAGCGATTCGAGAATGGCGAGGCGGCGCTCCGGCCCTGCGCGGAGGAAAAGTGGAGCGAGTTCGAGATTGGACAGGTCTTCGCGTGCCAGCAGGCCGAGCTGATAGGCCGCGTCGACCCGCGAGCGGGCGATCAGCGTGTCGACGGCGGCGCGGGGCAGCGGGGCCTCCCGATTGCCGATCAGGGCGAGATCGATGGCGCGTTCGGCTTCGGAAACCAGCAGCAGGACCGCGGTGTTGGTGAGGTCCTTGCGGACGGAGAGGGCGCTACGGATAGCGGCGTCGCCGGTCTCGGCAAGCCGTTCGAGCTCGGCGGGCGAAATCGGCATGCCATGACGCAGCATCTCGATCAGGACCGCGCCGCCGCGCGCGGCCAGCGTTGTCAGCACCGCGAGTGGGGTATGCCGCCAACCCGCGAGCTTGCGCGCCAGGATCAGCGCGGTCGGCTCGTCGACGGTCGGAACCAGCATCACCGCCATCTCGTTGAAGGCAGCGAGATCCTCCCGCGGCGGCTGCGGGGTCGACATCAGCAGGTCGGCCTTCACCCGCAGCGAGACCTGGCTGAGGCCGAGGTCGCCGTCGCGGGCGAGGCGGGCAAGATCGGCGAGTTCCTGGGAGATACGGGCAGGCATGGTTGGCTCGGCTGCGAATCCGATGGGTTCGCTCAAATTATCCCCGAGGCATTAAGGCCACGTTAACCATGCTGGAGCCTGATGTCCTTGAGGGCCTGCGTCGGGTGCGGCCTCGCGCACCAGGACGGCTCTCGCGATTGCAACTCGGGCGCTGGATAGGAGGCGCTGCATGGCCGTCATCATCCCCTTTGCGCTCTACCGCTACCCGCAGGCGCGGTCCTGCCCGTTTCCGCGACGCACGGCGGAAATCCTGTTCTTCACCGGTGTCCGCTATGAGCGCTCTGCCGAAACCTCGCCGCTTCAGGCCAAGGCGCGCCCCGCGCGGCGTCCGCGCAAGGCGATGCGCAAGATGGATCACAGGCAGCCCGCGTGAGACGACGACTACCCGATGAAACGCGGCCGCTCCGGCGCCGGTCCCGAAGCGTTGCCGCCCTGGCGCTGTCGTCAGGGCTTGCCCTTTCCGCCTGCTCGGCGACCGACGGCGATCTCGGCCGCCCGCGCCCGACCGTCTGGTCACAGCTGATCGCTCCGGAGGCGGGCTTCCTGTCGGCGGCCGGGCGAGGTGAGGCTGCGTCCTATTTCCGTCTGACTGACGATGAGGAGCAGCTTCGCGATCGCGCCTGGCGCTTCGTCATGCCCGGCAGCCCGCACAGCGTCTTCCAGGGCGAGATATCGAACTTCGCGCATAGCCGCATCCTGCCGGTCGCGGCACAATCAAACGACGTTTCGGATTATTTCCGCGGGCTGACCTCGATGTCCTTCGCCTCGCAAGTCTCGCGCTATAACCGCCTCGCGGAAGACGCGAATGCCGACCGCCTGCTGGTTGGCCCGTTCCGCGCCAATGCGATGCGCGTCGTCACCATGGATCGCGTCCGCATGCGTGCCGCCGAGGCCTCGCCGGATGTCATTCCCGGCAAGCAGGAGCCGGCCATGGCGCGCGTGATCGAGAATGAGGGACTGATCTACTGGGTCTGCGAGCGCCTGGATTTCCGGATCAGGAGCTATCGCTACGCGCTGACCAATCTCGTCGTCGAGATGCCCTCGCGTGAGGCGGTTCGGGCCGAACGCGCGATCATGGCGCTGGCGGCCGAATCCGCTCCGCTCTGCCAGATGCAGCTCAATGGCACTTTCGGCGAGGGCAAGCGGCCCGTGGTCTACAAGGGCTAGCGGGTCTCGCTCAGTTCGCCATCCCGCATTCGACACCCGTCGCGAGCCCTTCGGCATCGGCCTTGTCGGACGGCAGGCGGACGAGGACGCGCACCACGATCAGCCCCTGCTCGGTATCGGAGACGATACGCAGCTCCCGGCTGGTTTCGCCTTCCTCGTCGGCTGCGATGCGCTCGTCGCGCTGGGCTTCGGTCATGACCAGGAATTCGAGCACGCCGCGGATCGCCGCCCGGTCGGTGATCGCGTAGATCACGCCGCCGCCCTGACGGTGCAGTGTCAGGCCGAGCGGCAGAGCGCCGGTCCTGGCGACGACGCGCATCGGCCCGTTGGAGAGATCGTAGCTGCAGATCGCGGTGACGACATCAGGGTCGGCTTCGCGCAGCGCCGGCAGCCCCCGCGCATCGCCGGGCGCCGGGATGAGTTCGGCACGGCCGTTGGTGCCGAGTTCGCGATAGGCGTGCGCGGCATCGTGCAAGGACAGCGAGGGCACGGCCAGGATGGTGACGATGTGCACGATGGCAGCGAGGATCAGCCCCGCCAGCGTGGTCATGACAAGGCGCACGAAGCCGCTGCGCAGCCGGGCTCTCCATTTTGCCGCGGATGGAGCAGGGGGCATCGCCATGTCGTGTTCGATCGCGCTCATCGGCAGTCGAGGCGTTCGATGCGGGGCAGGTTGGTCGCCCGCGTCTCGCCCGTCTGGCTGGAGATCGGAGTGTCGTAGAGGCGCAAGCGGAACTGGAAGCGCCCGCTCGCCGGCAGGGGAAGCCAGTTGCCTGCCACGGGCGTTGCAGCCGCCGCGATGGACAATTGTCCGTCCTCGGTCCGGACGATCTCGGAATCCGTGAAGCTTGTGCGTTCCAGCGGCAGTCTGAACGGCAGCCCGTCGGTATCGGTGACGCCGAGCGTCCAGCCGCGCGTCGTCGGCGTGGCGCCGGACAGCCAGTAGCGGCAGCGCCCGTCGAGCAGTTGTCCGTCATCGTCGCGCTCGGCGATGAGCTCGAGGCCTTCGCCCGAGCCCAGCGGCAGATGGACGCCGCGGGCGAGATAGGCGCGCATGTAAGGGTCGATGTCGCGCCCGCCGCTGCGGGGCCAGGCCATCCAGGCCCCAACCTCGACCTTGCCGAGGGCGGGCCGGCCGGCCACGGCCCAATGCGCGGAGCCAAGGCCGAGCCCCGCTCCGAGCGCAAGGATATAGGCGAGATCGAGAATCCGCACGCTTGCCTTCCGCTGGCGTGATGCCCCTCACGCGAATTGACCCGTGTGAACACGGGCCGTCAACCGTACGCGCCTCCGGCACGCTGCGAAAAGCTGGCGGCGGCCTTTCGCCTAAAGCATGCTCTAAGCTTTTAGGATCGATCACCTTTCCTGCGATCGGACGCTTTCACCCAATCGCAGCGTGATCTAGCGCAGCCGCGTGTCGGCCCCCGAAACCTCGCGGATGCCGACCTGCACCGGCCTGCCGGCCACGCGCGATCGTTCGATCGTCTTGAACAGCGAGCCGACGGCCGACAGCGCCTCGAAGGATTGCCGCGGCATGTGTCCGGCGCCGGGCCCGGGCTGCTGGCCCGCATCAGGCGCCGCTGCGCCGGCCTTGGCCACGACCAGAGCCTTGGGATCGGTGGTGGGCACGCCCGGAATCGGCTTCAGCTCAAGCCCCTGATGGGCGAACTGCATGATCTCCTTGAAGGTCATCGCCGGCAGCGATCCGCCGGTCATGTTGGCGGTCTCGGCCGAGTTGTCGTTGCCGAACCAGACGGCCGCGACGAGGTTGCCGGAGTAGCCGACATACCAGGCGTCCTTGTAGCCGTTGGTGGTGCCGGTCTTGCCGGCCGTCACGACCCCGTCGAGCGCAGCGCGGCGGCCGGTTCCCTCGGTCGGCACTTTCGAGAGCATGAAGTTCATGTCCTGCGCCACTTGCGCGCTCAGCACCTGCTTGGGCGGCGGCTCGTCCCGGTCGTGGCGGTAGATGACCTCGCCCTGCGAGTTGGCGATCTCGATGGCGGCATAGGGCTTCGCCCGTTTGCCGCCATTGGCGAAGACGGCATAGCCCGCTGCCTGGTCGATGACGGTGACCTCGGCCGCGCCGATCGGCAGCGAGACCGTGTCGGTGAGCGGCGTGGTCAGGCCCATGGCATGCGCCGTCTCGACGATCTTCTTGCGGCCGATGGCGGCGGCGCGCGCCTCGTGCGTCTCGCCGGTGGCACGGCCGATGGCGATCGACATCTGCACGGGGATCGTGTTGATCGACTTTGCCAGCGCGACTGTCAGCGGTATCGAGCCGGCATAGGAGCGGCCGTAATTGTTCGGGCACCAGTTGCCGATGCAGACCGGGCGGTCGGTGACGATGGTGGAGGGCTTGTAGAGCCCCGACGACAGCGCCGCCGCGTAGACATAGGCCTTGAATGATGAGCCGGGCTGTCGCTGGCTCGCGGTCGCGCGGTTGAACTGGCTCGCGCCATAGTCCCGGCCGCCGACGATGGCGCGCACCGCCCCGTCCGGATCCATGACGACGGTCGCGGCCTGTTTGACGCGATAGGCCGGGCCATGCTGCCGCAGAACCGTCTCTATCGCTTCGTCCGCGCGTGCCTGGATCGCGGAATCATGCGGTGTCTTCACCAGCAGAACGCGATCCGGCCCGAGCTTGCCCTCGGCCACCAGCTCCTTCACCGCGTCGAAGGCCCAGTCGAGATAGTAGTCGGGGCTGGAATCGCGCTTGCGATCGACCGGTGTCGCCGGATTGCGCTTGGCGCTGTCGACCTGGCCGGCGGTCATGAAGCCGGCATCGACCATGGCGTTGAGCACGTCGTTGGCACGCGCGCGGGCGGCCGGCAGGTTCACATGCGGGGCATATTTCGTCGGCGCCTTGAACAGGCCGGCGAGCATCGCCGCCTCGGCCAGCGAAACGTCCTTCACCGACTTGCCGAAATAGTATTCGGCCGCCGCCGCGGCGCCGAAGGTGCCGCCGCCCATATAGGCGCGGTCGAGATAGAGCTTGAGGATCTCGTTCTTGCTCAGCCGGGTCTCCAGCCACAGCGCCAGGAAGGCTTCCTTGATCTTGCGGTCGAGCGAGCGCTCGTTGTTGAGGAAGAGGTTCTTGGCGAGCTGCTGGGTCAATGACGAGCCGCCCTGGACCACGCCCGAAGCCCGGGTGTTGACCAGCAACGCCCGGAAGGTGCCGATCAAGTCGATGCCGAAATGGTCGTAGAAGCGGCGGTCCTCGGTCGCCAGCACGGCCTTGAGCAGATGGTCGGGCATCTCCTCCAGCTTGAGGGAGTCGTCGTGACGCGCCCCGCGATGGCCGATCGGCTGGCCGTAGCGGTCGAGGAAAGTGACGGCGAGGACCTGGTTCTTGAGTGCTTCCTCATTGCCGATGCGGAAGGCGGGCAGCGCGAGCATCAGCAGGATGAGGGCGCCGACGATGCCGATGTTCAGGCCTTCGCTGGCGAACTCGGCCGCGATGCGCTTGAATCCGGTGACCGTCAGGCGGTCGGCCTGGCTGCGAATGCGTTCGTAGATTTCTCCGGCGCCGCGGCCCGCACCCCACAGGCTGGCATCGAGCCATGAGTCGGCGGCGAGCGCATAGCGCTTCAGCCGCGTCTTCCAGCCTGCCTTCCTGAACTCCATGGCCGTTCCAGGCTTCTCGAATGGCCCCCGACACAGTGCTGCCGTGCGATGATCGCGTTGGCAACAGCATTGCGCCCGAGAATGGACACATAGTTACGCGCCGTCTCCAGATAAGGGACGGGCGCAAAGAATCCTTTCCCGCGAGCAGGAAGCGAGCCAGTGCTATTGTCCCACCCTGATACAGAAGCTGCCGTCGAAGCGGCGCTCTTCCATCTTGGCGCGCGGCGGCGCATAAGCCGGTCATGACGCTGAAGCAGCCGAAAGACGAGCCGTTCTGGCGCACCACCCCGCTCGAGGGGATGTCGGTGGAGCAGTGGGAATCGCTCTGCGACGGCTGCGGCCGCTGCTGCCTCGTCAAGCTGGAGGACGAAGACACGGGGCGTATCTTCGCGACCGATGTCGGCTGCCGGTTGTTCGACGCCGGAACCTGCCGCTGCAAGGACTATCCGAACCGTTCGCTCAAGGTGCCCGACTGTGTGACGCTGACCCCGCACGACGTGCGCACGCTCCCCTGGCTGCCGCCGACCTGTGCCTATCGCCTCGTCGCGGAAGGCAAGGATCTGCCCTGGTGGCACCCTCTCGTTTCCGGGGATCCCGAAACGGTGGTGGCGGCAGGGGTGTCGGTCCGCGGCCGCGTCTTCGCCTCGGAGGACGACGTCCCGGAGGAGGAGGTTGCCGAACGCATCGTCAACTGGCCGCTGCGTTGGCCGCGCGGCGCGCGGGCAGGCCTGAAATGACGCGTCGGCGTTTGTGCGCTGCCCGGGATTTTGTTGCACCTGCTCATTGATTGTTCAGGTGCTTTTGGGCATGACCGCCCCGTCCCGCCGCCGGTGTCGCCAAGGCATCGACGGCATGCACACGAAACTTTCGCATCGCCGCGGCGTTGCTGCGCCCGGCTGCAAACGAAGAGGTTGAAGTGATGGCTGGTGGGAAGTGGGTCTACACCTTCGGCGACGGCAAGGCCGAAGGCGAGGCCGGGATGAAGAACCTGCTCGGCGGCAAGGGCGCCAACCTCGCCGAGATGAGCAATCTGGGCCTGCCGGTTCCCCCTGGCTTTACCATCACCACCGAGGTCTGCACCTCGTATTACGATAACGGCAAGAGCTTCCCGGCCGATCTCGACGGGCAGGTCAAGGTCGCGCTCGACGGCATGGCCAAGCTCACCGGCAAGACCTTCGGCGATCCCGCCAACCCGCTGCTCGTCTCCGTCCGCTCCGGCGCGCGCGCCTCGATGCCGGGCATGATGGACACCGTGCTCAATCTCGGCCTGAACGACGAGACGGTCGAGGCCGTGGCGAAGGCGGCCAATGACGAGCGTTTCGCCTGGGACAGCTATCGTCGCTTCATCACCATGTACTCCAACGTCGTGCTCGACATCGACCACGGCCTCTTCGAGGAGGCCCTGGAGGACTACAAGGAGCGCAAGGGCCTGCACCTCGACACCGACCTCAAGGCCGCCGACTGGAAGGTGCTGGTCGGCAAGTACAAGGACATCGTGAAGAAGGCGCTCGGCGCCGATTTCCCGCAGGACCCGCAGAAGCAGCTCTGGGGCGCTGTCGGCGCCGTCTTCTCCTCCTGGATGAACGCCCGCGCGATCAAGTATCGCGAGCTCAACAGCATCCCGGCCTCCTGGGGCACCGCCGTCAATGTCCAGTCGATGGTGTTCGGCAATATGGGCGACACCTCCGCGACCGGCGTCGCCTTCACCCGCAACCCCTCGACCGGGGAGAACGCGCTCTATGGCGAGTTCCTGATCAACGCCCAGGGCGAGGACGTCGTTGCCGGCATCCGCACGCCGCAGGACATCACCGAGACGGCGAAGAAGGAGGCCGGTTCCGACAAGCCCTCGATGGAGAAGGCGATGCCGGAGGCCTATGCGGAGCTCTGCCGCATCTACGGCATCCTCGAGAAGCACTATCGCGACATGCAGGACATGGAGTTCACCATCCAGGAAGGCAAGCTCTGGATGCTGCAGACCCGTTCCGGCAAGCGCACCGCCAAGGCGGCCCTGCGCATCGCGGTCGACCTGGCCACCGAGGGGCTCATCACGCAGGAGGAGGCGGTCGGCCGCGTCGAGCCTTCCGCCCTTGACCAGCTCCTGCACCCGACCATCGACCCCAGGGCCGAGCGCCGCGTGCTCACCACCGGCCTGCCGGCCTCGCCCGGCGCGGCCGCCGGCGAGATCGTCTTCAATTCGGATGATGCCGAGGCCGCCAAGAAGGCAGGCAGGAAGGTCATCCTCGTGCGTGTGGAGACGAGTCCCGAGGACATCCACGGCATGCACGCCGCCGAGGGCATCCTGACCACGCGCGGCGGCATGACCTCGCATGCGGCCGTCGTGGCGCGCGGCATGGGCAAACCCTGCGTCTCCGGCGCCGGCCAGATCCGCGTCGACTATGCCAAGGGCACGCTCTCCGTCGGCCCGACCACGCTGAAGGCGGGCGATTTCCTCACCATCGACGGCGGCAACGGCCAGGTGCTGCTCGGCGAGATCAAGATGCAGAAGCCGGAGCTCTCCGGCGAGTTCGCGACGCTGATGGGCTGGGCCGACAAGGTTCGCCGCCTCAAGGTCCGTGCCAATGCCGAGACGCCGGAAGACGCGAAGACCGCCCGCGAATTCGGCGCAGAGGGCATCGGGCTCTGCCGCACCGAGCACATGTTCTTCGAAGGGGACCGCATCCAGGCCGTCCGCGAGATGATCCTCGCCCAGGACGACAAGGGCCGGCGCGCGGCGCTCGCCAAGCTCCTGCCGGTGCAGCGTCAGGACTTCGTCCAGCTCTTCACCATCATGAGCGGGCTGCCGGTCACGATCCGCTTGCTCGACCCGCCGCTGCACGAATTCCTGCCGCAAGGCGAGAAGGAGATCGCCGAGGTTGCCGCGGCGCTGGGCGTCACGCCCGATGCGCTGAAGCAGCGCGCCGCGGAACTGCACGAGTTCAACCCGATGCTCGGCTTCCGCGGCTGCCGCCTCGCTGTCGCCTTCCCGGAAATCGCCGAGATGCAGGCCCGCGCCATCTTCGAGGCAGCCGTCATCGCCGCCAGGGAGACCGGCAAGCCGGTGATCCCCGAGGTGATGGTACCGCTCGTCATGGGCAAGCCTGAGCTCGATCTGGTCAAGGGGCGCATCGACGCCATGGCCAGGGCCGTGATCGAGGAGAGCGGCACGAAGATCGACTATCAGGTCGGCACCATGATCGAGTTGCCGCGCGCCGCGCTTCGCGCCGCCGAGATCGCCGAGAGTGCCGAATTCTTCTCCTTCGGCACCAACGACCTGACGCAGACGACGCTCGGCATATCGCGCGACGATGCCTCTTCCTTCCTCGGCGCCTACACCGCCAAGGGCCTGCTCGACGCCGATCCCTTCGTCACCATCGACCAGGACGGTGTCGGCGAGTTGGTGAAGCTCGCCGCCGAGCGCGGACGCAAGACGCGGCCCGGCATCAAGCTCGGCATTTGCGGCGAGCATGGCGGCGACCCGGCCTCGATCGGCTTCTGTGAGAGCGTCGGCCTCGACTATGTCTCCTGCTCCCCCTTCCGCGTGCCGATCGCGCGGCTCGCTGCCGCGCAGGCGGCACTGGGCGCGATCAAGCCGAAGGATGGCTGAGGCCAGCTTCCGTCATGCTCGGGCTTGACCCGAGCATCTCTTCGACGAGATTCCCGGCTCGCCGCGGTGCGGCGCCCGGGAATGACGCCCGGTCGTGAGAAGGCGTTCGCCCATGCCACAGCTGACCACTATCGGCTTCGATGCCGACGACACGCTCTGGCAGAACGAGCAATTCTTCCGGATGACGGAGGATCGCTTCGTCGCGCTGCTCGGTGAACATGGCGAGGCGGCCGAGATTTCCGGCCGCCTGCTCGAGGCGGAAAAGCGCAACCTCGGCTTCTATGGCTTCGGCATCAAGGGTTTCGTGCTCTCGATGATCGAGACGGCGATCGAGATCACCAGGGGCCAGGTTCCAGCCTCCGTCATCGGGGAAATCCTCGCGGCTGGCCGCGAGATGGCCGCCCATCCGGTCGAGACGTTGCCGCATGTCCATGAGACGCTTGAGGCCCTGTCCGGCGACTACCGGCTCGTGCTCATCACCAAGGGCGATCTCTTCGACCAAGAGCGCAAGCTCGCCCAGTCCGGCCTCGGCGATTTCTTCCATGCGGTCGAGATCGTCAGCGACAAGAAGGCCGCCACCTATGACCGCATCTTCACCCGTCACGGCGACGGCGCAGGGCGGGCGATGATGGTCGGCAACTCGCTGAAATCCGACATCCTGCCGGCGCTCGAGGCGGGTGCTTGGGCCGTGCATGTCCCGCACGATCTGACCTGGGTGCTGGAGCATGCCGAAGAGCCTGTCGGGCACGGTCGCTATCACGCAATATCGGACCTCGGCCCTCTGCGGGGCCTTGTCGAGCAACTGTTTCGCTAGCGTTTCGCAGCTCGGCCGTGGCAGGGGTCAGTCGACCCAAAGGCCATGTCTGCGATGCCATTCCTCGATCGATTCCTCCGGATAGCCTTCGAAGCTCAGGTCATTCGCTGCGATATCCGGGTCGACCCAACCGGCCTTGAAACGCAGCATGATATGGGTCTTCTCGGGAGCGTGCGGCAGATGGCTGTCGATTGCAGAGGCGAAGGGATGCAGCAGATCCGGCCAGCGCGGATCGAACAGCCAAAGCGCCGTCCCGCAGGTCTTGCAGAAGCGGCGCTGCGCCTGCGAACGCTCGCAGACACCGTCATCGCCTCTGATTTCCGCGCTGAAGCTGCCGATCGCGTCTCTGCCCTCGACCTTCAGCGTCGCCGCATCGGCCGACAGGTTGATCGCGAAGCCGCCACCGCCAGCGGTTTTGCGGCAAACCGAGCAATAGCAGAGCTGGTACGGCACCGGCGCATGGCTCTCTACGGAGAAGTGCACCGCTCCACAGCGGCATGAGCCCTTCAGCTTTATCGGCATGATGCAGCCTCCATTCGCCAGTAACACCGGCTTTCGCAGAGTGTTCCGAGATGTCTGCTGCAGGCTTACTGGACCCTTCTTGCATTCCGTGCTAGGGAGCACGATGTAAGACGAGATGCGGCCGGGTTCTGGCCACCCCTCCGCTCGGCGGCTTGTCCGGTCGGCGGTTACGAATCAGATCCACCACACATCGCTACAAGGCCATGGCGAGGCGTCCGCGCGTCCCGTCGTGTCATCACGATAGACGCGGATCTGAAACGTAAGGACTAACCCCATGAACAAGGGCACCGTGAAGTGGTTCAACACCACCAAGGGCTACGGCTTCATCACGCCTGAGAACGGCGGCCAGGACGTTTTCGTCCACATCAGCGCTGTCGAGCGCGCCGGCCTGCGCGAGCTGCGCGACGGCCAGGTCGTCTCCTTCGAACTCGTTGCCGATCGTAAGACCGGCAAGACCTCGGCCGGCAACCTCGTCGTCGCCTGAGCCAAACTACAGCCGGGACGGCGTCGCGCCGCCCGGCATACGACAAGCCTGCCGGCGCTGTGGCTAGCGGTTCGCCGGCGGGTTCGACTATCAGTATCAGGCCGGATGCGGGCCTGCGGCGCGCCGAATTCCACATGCGCCCCTCGCATCGCGGCGTCCGGAAAGACCTTTCTTGACCAAATTCACCGATCTCGGCCTCGCCGAGCCGCTGCTCAAGGCGCTCGCGGCCGAGGGCTATGAAACGCCGACGCCGATCCAGGCGCAGGCGATCCCCCACATTCTCGAGGGCCGTGACCTGCTCGGCGCCGCCCAGACCGGCACCGGAAAGACTGCTGCCTTCTCGCTCCCGATGCTGCATCGGCTGCTCGGCAAGCCGCGCCAGATGCCGCAGCGCGCGGTGCGCGCGCTGATCCTCTCGCCGACGCGTGAACTCGCCGCCCAGATCGAGACCTCGATCCGCACCTACGCGCAGTTCACCACGCTGCGCTCGACGGTGATCTTCGGCGGCGTGCCGGTCGGCAAGCAGATCCGCGCCCTCGGCGACAAGATCGACATCCTCGTCGCCACCCCCGGCCGCCTGCTCGACCTCGTCGACCAGCGCGCCGTCTCGCTGCGCGAGATCGAGTTCCTCGTCCTCGACGAGGCCGATCAGATGCTCGACCTCGGCTTCATCCATGCGTTGCGCCGCATCGCCACGCTGATCCCGAAGGAGCGCCAGACGCTGCTCTTCTCGGCGACCATGCCGAAGCCGATCCGCGAGATCGCCTCCGCCTATCTCACCCATCCGGTCGAGGTCGCGGTGACGCCGGTCGCGACGACCGCGGAAAAGATCGACCAGCGTGTCATCTTCACGGAGCAGAACGACAAGCCGGCATTGCTGGCGAAGACGCTGAACGTGCCCGAGCTCGAACGCGCCATCGTCTTCACCCGCACCAAGCACGGAGCCGACAAGGTCGTGCGCCAGCTCGGCCAGTCCGGCATCGAGGCGGCGGCAATCCACGGCAACAAGAGCCAGGGCCAGCGCGAGCGTGCGCTCGGCGCCTTCCGCGACGGTAGCTTGCGCATCCTCGTCGCCACCGACATCGCCGCCCGTGGCATCGATGTCGACGGCGTCAGCCATGTCGTGAACTACGATCTGCCGAACGTGCCCGAGAGCTATGTCCACCGCATCGGCCGCACGGCACGCGCTGGCGCTTCCGGCGTGGCCATCGCCTTCTGCACGCCGGAAGAGCGCGGCGATTTCGCCGCGATCGAGAAGCTGACCGGCGTCAAGCCGACACCGGTCGGCGAAGTGCCGTACTGGGACGGGCGCACGCCGAAGAAGCCGCAGCAGAATCGCGGTGGGCGCGGCCAGCAACAAAGCCGCCCGCAAGGGCAGGGCAGGCCGCAGGGGCAGCCCGCCCAGCAGGGCAAGCGAGCCGAGCACGCCGGCCACCGCAACCACGCCAATGGCGGCGGCCCGCGGCCGGAACGCCAGGACCGGCAAGAGCATCGCCCGCGCAATGCCGAGCGGCCGCAGCGCCCTGAGCAGACGCAGCAGCGAAAAGAAGCGGTTTCCGCAAAAGAAGGGCTTGGCGGCGTCGCGTTCTTGCAGCAAAGAACACAGCAACCACGCACCAACGGCGCCCGGCGGCGCGCGCGCTGACGCGCGATAGGCCAGAACAGGGTAGGCTACATCCCGGCTTCCGAGCCGGACGGTGGCCCGCTCCGCGCCAGGAGCCGGATCCGGCCAGATTGTTCAATCTGGCCGGTGAATCCGTCTCCGGACTACTGGTAGAGAACGCTTGATCCGGTCAGATTGCGCAGCAATCCGACCAGCGCGTGCTCTGGGGCTCACGAAGGACGACAGATGGCGAAAGAAGAACTGCTTGAATTCGACGGCACCGTGGTTGAGGTGCTCCCGGACGGCAACTACCGGGTCAAGCTCGACAACGACCACGTGATCCTGGCCTATGCGGCCGGCAAGATGAAGAAGAACCGCATCCGCACCATCGCGGGCGACAGGGTCATCGTCGAGATGTCGCCTTATGATCTCGATCGCGGCCGCATCAACTTCCGCCAGAAGACGGCCGGCCCGGCCCCCGGCGGTCCGCCGCGTCAGAACTTCCGCCGTCGCTGAGAGATCTGCCGATGCGCCTGTCGCGGAATGAGCTTCTCTTCATCGCGCTGGGCGCCATTCTCGGTGCTGCGGTCGGTTACGGCGTGAAAGCGGGCTTCGTCGTTCAGGACGGAGCCTTTCCGCCTTTCGTCATCGTGCTGCTGGGGCTCGGTCTTGCGGAGGTGCTGATCGGCTACGCGGCAGGCCGCTCGCCCGGCACGCTGGTCGGCATGCCCGCCCGCTTCCTCGCCTTCGTCGTCGGGGTCTGCATCTTCCTGCTCGGCGAACGCTACATCTGAGCGGGCGGATCGCGCCGCACCGCGGGCCCCCACGAAAAACCAGGCACCACGAAAAAACCCCGGCGCGAGGCCGGGGTATAAGTGGTCATTTCCGTGGTAAAAAAGGGTCTGCGTGAAACTCCTGCCCGGTCGGCTCAGTAGCCGGCGCGGGACCAGTATTGCGAGCCGGGGCTGACCAGGACTTGGCGCTGCCGCGTCTCGTAGACGGCGGGGATTTCTTCCCGCACGACTTCGGTGGGACGCACCATCACCTTGCGCTGACGCTGCGTGTAGACTGCCGGAACCATCTCATACTCGACGGTCGCCGGCGAAACCACGACCCGGCGGCTCTGGTAGCCATACTGCGCGGGCACATCGACCCAGCAGCCGACCGTATTGCCCCAGGCATCGCGGGTCACTTCCCAGCGACGGGTGGCGGGCGCAACGAGCACCTGCTCGGTCACGGTCTCGTAGACGGCGGCGCGGGGGTGGGCGATACGCCGCTCCGGCGCGATCATCACCGTGTCGGTCACGGTGTCGTACTCAGCCGGGACGACGCGGTGCTGCGTCTGGGCAGGGCGAACCTCATAGGTCTCGTTGATGGTGCCGTAGACCGGCGGCGCGTTGACGAGGTTGTAGCAAGCGGAGCCGCGGCAGCCCCCCGCCTCGGCGGCGGAAACGCCGAGAAGCAGCGTCGCGGCAAAGGCCGAGGCGGCAATGATCCGGGATGACGGGAGCGAGCGCACCATGTTGGACCTGACCTGTCGGTTCCGGCGTCAGCGCGCCGTTCGTGGTGGTCAGAAAGCCCGCGGGAAGAAGTGAACGCAAGGTAAATGCTAAAACAAGGTAAAATTAACCACGTTTGGCGGCGCGCGCATCGGCATTGATCCGGCGTCGGTTTTGCTGCCGAATGGCTGTGCGAATGCCGTGGTGGCCACCCGGTAGCGAGGGCGGCCGCCGCCCCGGTTGCCCGACGCCCGGCCTCGGCCGTCAGGTCTGGCCGGGACGAAGCTGGTAGAAGACGTGCTGGCCGATCGTGTCCATCTTCTTCAGCTTCTTGGCCCAGTACGGCCGCACATATTGCGCGTGGTAGTGTGTGGAGGCGCCGACTTCGGGCAGATAGGTCGTGCCCTCATAGACCTCGCGTGCGATCCGCACCGCGTCGCGCCAGGGGCCCGGCTCGGTGATGCGTAGCGACTTGCCCTCGCAGGTGAAGGTGAACTGGCAGGACAGGTAGCGGTTGCTGTTCTGATAGACGACGCCGCAGACGCTGCTTGGATAAAGCCCGCTCTTCACGCGGTTGAGCACGACCTGCGCCACCGCAGCCTGTCCCTGGAAGGATTCGGAGCGCGCCTCGAAATAGACCGCTTCGGCCAGGCAGCGCTGTTCCTTCGCCATCGCCTCGGGCGCGATCAGGCTGGTGTAGTCCTGCTTCACACCGGGCTCGGCCAGGCGCAGGTCGTGATTGGCCGGCGCGGAGGCGAGCGCGACGCGGCTGCGCTGCTGCGGCGCGCCATGTGCGGGCAGGGCGGGCGGCGTCAGCGTGCCGATGACCGAGCCGACGAGGGGCGTCGAGGAGGATTGCCGGTTGGCCTTCGGCACAGATGGCGACGAGCCGTCGATGCTTTCGAGAAAGAGTTCCGCCTGCCGCGCCGAAGTAATCTTCGGCTTGAGCGACACGGGCGAGGAATCCGACAGGGCCGGATCGGTCAGGCCCTCCTCGTTGGCATAGGTCTCGAAGCCGGTCTGCGGGCCGTCGACGGCCTCGGCCGCCCGCATCGCGTCGATCGAGAAGCCCCCGGAAATCAGCTTGGGCTGGGTGTCGCCGAAGACGACGCGCTCCAACTCGATGGAAGGGTGTTCGGAGAGGCCCGGCCGCAGGCTCGGCAGCATGTCGCCCTTGGCCGTGCGGTCGACTTCGGGAAAGTTGGCGACAGTGCGCTTCAGATCCTCACGCGGCGCGCGCGGATCGACGACGATCCGACGTTCCGGATCCTCGAAGGAGAGCTTGGCCTGGGTGACGGCGGAGGTCAGCGCCAGGCCGGGCAGCCGGAAGGCGCTGGCGGCGACCAGCATCGAGGGGCCCTCGGCCAACTCCGAGGCGGGGCCGGGCGCGACCCGGTCGATGGCGCTGGAAGGCAGGCCGGTCGGCCCGAAATTCTGGCCGGCGGAGGCGGTGAAGGACACGAGCAGCCCGACCGACAGCGCCCAGGGCGCGACCGTGTTCGCGGCCCATTTGATGCCGAGAGGGCGCTGGTTCCGCCCATGCCTGTGAAGACGCCGATGACTCAAAGCGACACACCCGTCCCGATCGCACGGAACGAAAAACCCAGCAGACGACGCTGCGCCTTCGTTGGAATCTGTTATCGCCTTGGTAAGGTTGAGCGCCGGTTAACACCGCCATCGCTCCGGCATTCCATGTCGCGCCGTGATGTCAAATTTCACGAAATCGCGCTGGTTGCCACGCGGGCAGGGCGATAACGTGTAGCCACACTTCCGACACTCCCGACTCGCCGGAGAACTCCATGTCGTCCACTCCAGCGCGCAGCTACGCACCGGAGGTCATCGTCGCCGCCGGCTGCCTGATCGCCCTGATCACCTTTGGCCCGCGCGCCAGTACCGGCCTCTTCCAGATCCCGATGACGCTGCAGTTCCACTGGGGCCGCGACATCTTCGGCCTGGCGCTTGCGATCCAGAACCTGCTCTGGGGGCTGGGTGCGCCCTTCGCCGGTGCCATCGCCGACCGGTACGGCACGGTGCGGGTGCTCTGCGTCGGTGCCGTGCTTTATGCCGCCGGGCTCGTGACGATGGCCTATGCCACCACGCCGCTTCAGCTTCATCTCGGCGCCGGCGTGCTGATCGGCTTCGGCCTTTCCGCCTGCTCGTTCAACCTCGTTCTCGCCGCCTTCGGCAAGCTCCTGCCCGAGCAGTGGCGGCCGATGGCCTTCGGCGCGGGCACGGCGGCCGGCTCCTTCGGCCAGTTCCTGTTCCCGCCGATCGGCAACATCCTGATCGAGACGATAGGCTGGCAGCAGGCGCTGGTCGTCTTCGCCTTCACGCTGCTGCCGATCCTGCCGATCTCGATCGTGCTGGCGACGCGCAAGACCGGGGCGGCCGCTGGCGCCGCTGCGGCCAATCTGCCGAACCAGACGGTTGCGCAGGCGCTGACCGAGGCCTTCAGGCACCGCAGCTATGTCCTGCTCGTGCTCGGCTTCTTCACCTGCGGCTTCCAACTCGCCTTCATCACCGTGCACATGCCGGCCTATCTCAAGGATGCCGGCCTGCCGGCCTGGGTCGGCGGCTGGACGCTCGCGGTGATCGGTCTGGCCAATGCCGTGGGCTCGCTCTCTTCGGGCTGGCTTTCGACGCGGATGCCGAAGCGTCATCTCCTCGCCTGGATCTATCTCGGCCGTGCCGTGGCGATCGCAGCCTTCATCCTGATCCCGGCGAGCCCGACGACCGCGATCACCTTCGGCGTCGTCATCGGCCTGTTCTGGCTCTCGACCGTGCCGCCGACCTCTTCGCTGGTCATGCTGATGTTCGGCACCAAATACATGGCGATGCTCTACGGCTTCGCCTTCTTTTCGCATCAGGTCGGCGGCTTCCTCGGCGTCTGGCTCGGCGGCATGCTCTACGAAACGATGGGCAGCTACCAGTTCGTCTGGTGGCTCTCGGTTGCGCTTGGCGTCGCCTCGGCCCTGATCAACCTGCCGATCGTCGAGCGGCCGGTGCATCGGCCGCAGATGCAGCCGGCCTGATTCGGAAGACGATCAGACGCACGGCCGATGGGGTTGCGGCGGCGGGCTGCCGCTGCAACCTTGTCGGCCTTCGCATGTTGGATCTGCATCGGCTCCTTCCGAAAACCGGCTTGCGTTTTTCGGTCCGATGCCCGTGTACGGGAGATGGTGATGACGACGTTCAAGGCCCTCGTGGCGACCAAGGGCGAGGCCGGGCCAAATCTTGCCTTCACCGATTTCGCCGAGAGCGACCTGATGGAGGGCGATGTCACCGTCCGCGTCACCCATTCGACGGTGAACTACAAGGATGGCCTCGCCATTACCGGCAAGGCTCCCGTGGTGCGCCGCTGGCCGATGATCCCGGGCATCGACTTCGCCGGCCGGGTCGAGAGCTCCGACAATCCCGCTTTCAAGCCGGGTGACCTCGTTGTCCTCAACGGCTGGGGCACCGGCGAGACGCATCTGGGCGCTTACGCCCAGAAGAGCCGGGTCAACGGCGACTGGCTGGTGCCGCTGCCGGAAGGTCTGACGCCCGCCGAAGCGATGGCCATCGGCACCGCCGGCTACACCGCCATGCTCTGCGTTCTCGCGCTCGAGAAGCATGGCCTCAAGCCTTCCGGCGGCCCGGTCGTCGTCACCGGTGCCGCCGGCGGTGTCGGCTCGGTCGCAATCGCGCTGCTGGCCAAGGCCGGCTGGCACGTCATCGCCTCGACCGGTCGCGCCGAGGAGGCCGACTACCTGAAAAGCCTAGGCGCTGCCGAGATCATCGACCGCAACGAACTCGCCGCGCCGGGCCGCCCGCTCGGCAAGGAGCGCTGGGCTGCGGGCGTCGATGCCGTCGGCTCGCATACGCTGGCGAACCTGCTGTCGATGACGAAATATGGCGGTGCCATCGCGGCTTGCGGGCTGGCGCAGGGCATGGACCTGCCGGCTTCGGTCGCGCCTTTCATTCTGCGCGGCGTCGCGCTGCTGGGCGTCGATTCGGTGATGTGCCCGAAGCCGCGCCGGCTCGAAGCCTGGAGCCGCCTTGCCACCGATCTCGACCGCGAGAAGCTTGCCCTGATCACCACGACGATCCCGCTAGAGGCCGTGATCGAAACGGGCAAGGCCATCGTCGAAGGCAAGGTGAAGGGCCGCGTCGTCGTCGAGATAGGCTAGGAGCCATCCGCGTTCAGACCATGCCGTTTTGAAGAAAGCGCGCCGTCATTCCGGACAAGCCGCGAAGCGGTGCTGATCCGGAATCCATCATCAGGCTCTCCGCTTTACGATGGATTCCGGGTCTCCGCTTCGCCTCGCCCGGAATGACAGGGTTCCGCAAACGACAGCTTGAGCCGATCCTATCCCTCGAACAGTGTCCGCCGCCGCGCCAGCTCGCTGCTGCAGAAATCCATGAAGGCGCGCACGCGCGGCACATGGCGGATGTCGGGGTGGGTCAACACCCACAGCCCCGTGGAGAAATCGGGGTTGGGCGGCAGGAGCTTGATGAGCTCCGGTCTCTGGTCGGCGATGAAGCACGGCACCGGCCCGATGCCGAGGCCCTGTCCGACCGCTTCGGCGATGCCGAGCACGGCCGAGCTCTTCAGTGCTATCCGCTCCGGCGCGACATGCTCGCGCACGAAGCGGGCGGCCTTGACGTGAGAGAGCTGGTCGCCGAGTGCGACCCAGTCGCGCTGGTAGAGCAGGGCGGGATCGACTTTTTCCTCAGGTGTGATGCCGTCTTCCGAGCGGCCATAGATCGCCCAGGCGATGGTGGCGATACGCCGGCCGACCAGCGTCTCGCCCGGCGTGTCGCTGGCACGGATCGCGATATCGGCATCGCGCTTGGACAAGTTGAGCGCCTGGTTGCCGACGACGACATCGAGCCGGATCAGCGGATGGACCCGGCGGAAGGCCGTGAAGATCGGCAGCAGCACGTTCTGATAGAGGGTGTCTGTCGTCGTGATGCGCAGCTCGCCTGAAGGCGCGACGTCCCGGCCGGCGAGGCGCCGTGCGAAGGCCGTGACATCCTCGTCCATGCGGCTCGCCAGCGCCGCCATCTCCGCACCGGCCACAGTCGCGACATAGCCGGTCTTGCGCCGCTCGAAGAGCGGCATCCCGACGATCTCCTCGATCTGGCCGAGACGCCGGAACACCGTCGAATGGTTGACCGACAGCGCCGCCGCGGCCCCCGTCAGCCCGTCATGATCGGCGATGGCCTTGATCAGCCGGAAATCGTCCCAGGCGAGCTTGGCATTCATCGGCAGCGTCCCCCCACAGGCACGCAAGCCCAAATCTTGCACCGATGCAAGCTCGCACCCGCCGTCATGCTCGGGCTTGACCCGAGCATCTCGGAAACCAGTGTCTTCTTGTCCTGAGATTCTCGGGTCTGCGCTTCGCTTCGCCCGAGAATGACGCTTCGCCTCAGCGCGGAGCCGCCGCGCGCCGCAGCCGGTCGTTGATCGCCTCGCCCAGCCCCTGCTCCGGGATGCGGGCGACGGCGATGGTCCGCAGTCCCATCTCGTCCAGCCGGCGCAGATGGCCGAAGAGATTGCTTGCGGCCTCGCGGAGATCGCCGGCCGGGCTGAGATTGAGCGCTGCCGGGAAGTCCTGCCCCGGCCCGAAGCCGAGCCAGGCCTCGCCTTCCCGCGGCGCATCCGCATCCAACCGGACACGCGCTGCCGGCGCGTAGTGCGACGTCAGCATGCCCGGCGCGATCGGGGCGTGGCCGGCTTCGCCCGCCAGGACGAGCGGGCGGCCGATCACGCCTTCTATCGCCGCGCGCGGCACGCCGCCGGGCCTGAGCAGGCGCGGTGCACCGTCGAGGCAGGCGACGATGGTGGATTCGACGCCGACCTCGGTCGGGCCGGCATCGAGGACGGCGTCGATGCGCCCGTCGAGATCGGCCATGGCATGGGCGGCGCTGGTTGCGCTGATCCGGCCGGAGCGATTGGCGGAGGGCGCGGCGATCGGCCGACCCGCCGCTTCGAGCACGGCATGTGCGACGGGGTGGGCCGGGACACGCAGCGCCACCGTGGCGAGACCCGCCCGCGCCAGCTCGCTCACCGTGCATCCCGGCGAGGCAGGCACGACCAGCGTCAGCGGGCCCGGCCAGAAGGCTTGCGCCAGCGCCAGGGCATTGGCGTCGAACAGTCCCTGCCGGCGCGCGCTCGCCAGATCGGGCAGGTGCGAGATCAACGGATTGAAGCTCGGCCGCTCCTTGGCGGCGTAGATGCCGGCGACAGCGGTGCCCGAGGTCGCGTCGGCCGCGAGCCCGTAGACGGTTTCCGTCGGCATCGCGACGAGCCCGCCCGCGCGCAGCAGCGCCGCCGCCTCGGCAATGCCGGCAGCATCGACAGCGAGAAGCTTCGTTTGGCGGGAAACGGGGAGGGGCTGGTTCACGATGCGATTGACCGAAGATGGTTTATATATAAACTAACTGGCAGGCGCGACACGGGACGAAGGTCGCGCTCGCTTGCGCGTGGCATAGGCGATAGTTCCTCGCTACCATCGCGGCAACGGCAAATGCAGGCTGCGGCTGCCCTTTCGGGCCCGCGCGCCTCAGGGAGACAACCTATGAGCTATCGCGCCCCGGTTTCGGACATGCTCGCCACCATGCGCCATGTCGCAGGCCTCGACCGACTGATCGCGGACGGGTTGGCATCGGAGCTGGAGGGCGGTGTCACCGAAGCCGTGCTGGACGAGGCGGCGAAGTTCGCGGCCGACGTCATCGCGCCGCTGAACCGGGTCGGCGATGCCTATGGCTCGAAGCTGAAGGACGGCGCGATCACGACGCCGCCGGGCTGGAAGGAGGCCTACAAGGCCTGGGCCGAGGCTGGCTGGAACGCCCTGCCGGCGCCGGAGGCCTATGGCGGGCAGGGGTTGCCGACGCTGCTGCAATCGGCCTGCATCGAAATGTGGAACTCGGCCGCCTTCGCCTTCGCGCTCGGTCCTCTGCTGACGGTCGGCGCCATCGAGGCGCTCTATGCCCATGGTTCCGACCATCTGAAGGAGACCTATCTCGCCAAGCTCGTCTCGGGCGAGTGGATGGGCACGATGAACCTCACCGAGCCGCAGGCTGGTTCGGACCTCAATGCCCTACGCAGCAAGGCCGAGCGCCAGCCGGACGGCACCTACCGCATCACCGGCCAGAAGATCTTCATCACCTATGGCGAACACGATCTGACGGAGAACATCGTCCATCTTGTGCTGGCGCGCCTGCCCGATGCCCCTCCCGGCACGCGCGGCATCTCGCTCTTCCTCGTGCCGAAATATCTGGTCAATGCCGACGGCTCCCTCGGCGAGCACAACGACCTGCGCTGCTCCGGCATCGAGCATAAGCTCGGCATCCACGCCTCGCCGACCTGCTCGATGGCCTTCGGCGACAATGGCGGCGCCATCGGCTGGCTGATCGGCGAGGAGAACCGCGGCCTCGCCTGCATGTTCACGATGATGAACAACGCCCGCCTCAATGTCGCCCTGCAGGGTGTGGCCATAGCCGAGCGCGCCTATCAGCAGGCGCTCGCCTTCGCGCATGAGCGCAAGCAGGGCGCGGCGCTGGATGCTCCGAAGGGCGCGCCGATGAGCCCGATCATCGTCCATCCGGATGTGCGGCGCATGCTGATGGACATGCGGGCGAAGACACAGGGCGCCCGCGCGATCTCCTATCTCGTGGCCGAGGCGCTCGACCGTTCGCACCGCGAGCCGGACGAGGGCAAGCGCAAGGTCGCGGCGGAGCGTGCCGCCATCCTCACCCCGGTCGCCAAGGCGTACTCCACCGATATCGGCATCGATGTCGCCTCGACCGGTATCCAGGTCCATGGCGGCATGGGCTTCGTCGAGGAGACCGGCGCGGCCCAGCATCTGCGCGACGCGCGCATCGCGGCGATCTATGAGGGCACCAACGGCATCCAGGCGATCGATCTCGTCACCCGCAAGCTGCCGCTCTCCGGCGGCGAGGCGGTCAAGGCGCTGATGGCCGAGATGCGCGCCGTGGTCGGCGAGGTCGAGCGTGCGAACACGCCGGGCTTCGGTCACTCGGCGGCACGATTGGGTGCGGCGGTCGATGCACTCGAGCGCGCGACGCAGTGGATGCTGGCGACGCTCGGCACGAGCCAGGCCGATGCGCTGGCGGGGGCCACGCCCTACCTCAAGCTCTTCGCACTGGCACAGGGCGGCACGGGGCTCGCAAAGAAGGCGCTCGCCACCCGCTCGGAGGCCAACGGCACAGGCGATCTCGCCACGGCCCGTTTCTATGCCGAATACCTCGCGACCGAAGCGCCGGCCCTTGAGCTCGCGGTGACGGAAGGCGCCGGTGCAATCGCCGACGCAGCGGCGGTCTTCGCCGCGTGAGCGCAGCCGCGCCCCGTTCAGACAGCCGCGCCCTTGCGGGCGCGGATATGCAGGAACAACGGCGCTATCAGCGTATCGGCCAGATAGGGCGCGCGTTCGGCCGTCTCCGCGTCGATGCGCGGCTCGGCCATGTGCTCGATCGTGAGCCCGGCCGCGACGATCATCGCGACCCATTCGCTCAGCGTGCGGTGAAACCGTGGCACCCGGAAGGGCTCGACATCGGCCTTGACCTCGGCCGGCGCGGCCCCGAAGCGCCATGTCTCGACCTCGCCGTCGACGCCGTCGAAGTAGCGGCCGACCTCGATCGCGCGGACGTTGCCTGTGTCGTCCCGCAGCACCTTGCGATAGGGCGGCGCAAAGCAGGGGTGGAGGATGGAGAACTGCAAGAAACCGCCGGGCTTCAGCACGCGCGCCGCTTCCGCCAGCGCCTTGTCCTGGAAAGGCATGTCCATCAGCGACATGAAGGCCGTGGCGAAATCGAACTGTGCATCCGCGAAGGGCAGGGCGGTGCCGTCGCCGAACCGGTACTCGATGCCGAGCGGTGCGGCGGCTTCCGCTTCCTGCGCGTGGCGGATGAAGGTCGGCGCGATGTCGACGGCGATCATGCGCCCGCCGGCTTCGGCGAGCTTGCGCGTGTTCGAGCCTTCCCCGCAGCCGATGTCGAGGCCGGTCAATCCGGTGATGTCCGGCAGGTTCGCCAGGAAGACCGGCGTGTTCAGGGCATCGCGATAGAGGTCGTAGCCGGCCCGCGCATGCTGGGTCCAGATTTCGGCATTGGCCTCCCAGCAGGCGGCGACATCGGTACTGTCCATGGTTCCGCTCCGTTGCGAGGGGAGCGGGGCTATAGAGCAGCGGATGGGGTGTGGCTAGCCGATTTCCATTCCAACCACGCGGGTCATCCCGGGCGGAGCGAAGCGCAGACCCGGGATCCATGCCGGAGCGCTTCCGGCAAAGGTTCAGGCATGGATCCCGGATCAGCGCCGCTGACGCGGCTTGTCCGGGATGACCTTGGCGGGGTGGGGTGGATTGATCCACCAAAGCTGGGCCTGCCAGCATGACGACGACGCAACCGTTCCTTTCCGGCCGCATCTGCCTCGTCGCGGGGGCTTCGCGCGGGCTCGGGCGCGGCGTCGCCAAGGCTCTGGGCGAGGCGGGCGCCACGGTGATCGTCACCGGGCGCTCCAGCGAAGCCGGGCCGCATACCGATCAGCGGCCGGAAACCTTCGAGGATACGGCCCGCGAGGTCGAGGTGGCCGGCGGCCGGGGCCATCCCTATCGCTGCGACCACACCAATGAGAGAGAGGTCGACGGGCTCGTCGCCTGGGCCCTGCGCCGCTTCGGCCGGTTGGACTGCGTCGTCGATGCGGTCTGGGGCGGCAATGAAGGCTATGACGGAGAGCGCTATCCGGACGGCTCCGGCTTCGGCACGCCGTTCTGGCGCCGCCCGGTCGCGAGGCTGGGGGAGAGCTTCGAAAGCGGTGTCTATGCGCAGCTCCTGCTTGCGCGCGCCGTCGCGCCGGCGATGGTGCAGATGCGCTCCGGCCTGATTGTCACGGTGAGCTTCGATACGGCCGGCGCCTATCTCGGCGATGTCTTCTACGATCTCGCCAAGGCCGCGATGAACCGGCTGAGCTTCGCGATGGCGCAGGAGCTTCGGCCCTTCGGCGTCACCGCGCTTGGGATCTCGCCGGGCCATGTCCTGACCGAGCGCGTCCGCGACGCCGGCCTCGCCGCCGAGACGACCGAGACGCCGCTCTATGCCGGCCGTGCCGTCGCGGCTCTCGCTGCCGATCCACAGATCGCGCGCCATACCGGGCAAGTGCTGCCTGTAGCCGATCTCGCGCGCGCCTATGGCTTCACCGATCGGGACGGCTCGCAGCCCGCCCGCTTCAACATCACGGACCAACAGGGAGGCGGCGATGTCGCTTAAGGGTAAGACGCTTTTCATCACCGGCGGCTCTCGCGGCATCGGCCTCGCCATCGCGCTCAAGGCGGCCAGGGACGGCGCCAACGTCACCATCGCGGCCAAGACCGCCGAGCCGCACCCGAAGCTGCCGGGCACGATCTATACCGCTGCCGCCGAGATCGAGGCGGCCGGCGGCAAGTGCCTGCCGCTGATGGTCGATGTCCGCGACGAGCAGAGCGTGGCCGAGGCGATCGCCAAGACAGCCGAGACCTTCGGCGGCATCGACATCGTCCTGAACAACGCCAGCGCTATCCAGCTCACCAACACCCAGATGACCGACATGAAGCGCTTCGATCTGATGCATCAGATCAATACGCGCGGCACCTTCATGGTCTCGAAATACGCGATTCCCCATCTGGAGAAGGCTGAAAACCCACACATCCTCATGCTCTCGCCGCCGCTCGACATGAAGACGCAGTGGTTCGCGCCGCATCTGGCCTATTCCATCGCCAAATACGGCATGAGCCTTTGCGTGCTCGGGCTCGCAGGGGAACTGGCTCCGAAGGGCATCGCCGTCAACGCGCTCTGGCCGCGCACGACGATCGCGACCGCCGCCGTCCAGAACCTGCTCGGCGGCGACAAGATGGTGCAGGCGAGCCGCACGCCCGAGATCCTCGCCGATGCCGCCCACATGATCTTCTCGAAGCCGTCCCGCGAATTCTCCGGCAACTTCCTGATCGACGACAGCTTCATGGCCGGCGAGGGCGTCACCGACTTCACGCCCTATCGCGTCGATCCGTCCGTGCCGCTGATGCCGGATTTCTTCGTGCCGGCCGACAGCCTGCCGCCGCAGGGCGTGAAGGGCGGCGTCTGAGCCGTCATCGGTTTGACATGCGTCCTGGATCGGAGTTCCTGCCGGCACCTACCCTGACCGTGCAGCGAGATTCGCACCCATGCTGATGATCCACGGTGTCTCCTCCGAGGCGCGCGACAAGCTTCGGCATGCGGCGCTCGGACCGGGAGAGGCCTTTCCGGCGGACGTCATTTGGATCGACCTGCTCAACCCGACGCCCGAGGAAGACAAGCGCGTCGAGCAGCATCTCGGCATCTCGATACCGACGCGAGAGGAGATGCATGATCTCGAACCTTCCGAGATCATCTACACCGAGGATGGCGCGCGCTTCATGACGGCGCGCGTGATCTGCCAGTCCGACACGGTCGTCCCGAAGCTGGCGGACGTCACCTTCATCCTCACCGAGAAGGCGCTGGTGACGGTGCGCTATGACGAGCCCGGCGCCTTCAACATCTTCCTCAATCGCGCGACCAAGCCGGGTGGCTGCGGCCAGCAGCCGGAAGCGGTCCTCGACGGGCTGATCGAGGCGATCGTCGACCGCGCGGCGGAGGTGCTGCGCGGCGTCGGGGACAAGATCGACATCGCCTCGCGCCGGATCTTCGCCGGGCGCGGACAGGATGTCGAGCGGGGCGGCGTCTATCAGGTCGTCATCCAGAAGATCGGCCAGTACGAGCACATCATCTCGAATGTGCGCGAGAGCATGGTTTCGGTCGAGCGCGTGCTGCTCTTTCTCTCTGCCAACTACACGCGGCCGAAGAAGGCGCAGACAGGGTTCTCGGCGGAATGGCGTTCGGCGGTGCGCGACGTGCAGGCCATCGAGGAGCATGCCGCTTTCCTGTCCAATAAGCTGCAGTTCATGATGGACGCCACGCTCGGCCTCGTCTCGATCGAGCAGAACAAGATCATCAAGCTCTTCTCGGTCGTCTCGGTCGCGCTGATGCCGCCGACGCTGATCGCCTCGATCTACGGCATGAACTTCAAGGCCATGCCGGAGTTGGACTGGCAGTGGGGCTATCCGATGGCGATCGGGCTGATGATCCTGTTCGCGGTGCTGCCCTATATCTTCTTCCGCTGGAAGAAATGGCTCTGAGACCACGCGTGCGGYGGCGACCGTGACGACCGGATGACCCAGCCTCAGCTTCTTTCCGTCCTTCTCGTCGCCGGCATGATGGCCGCCTTCCTCTGGGGGCGGCTGCGCTACGACATCGTCGCGATGCTGGCGCTGTTGCTCGCCGTGGCGCTCGGGCTGGTGCCGGCGGCAGAGGCGTTCAAGGGCTTTTCCGACGACATCGTGATCATCGTCGGCAGCGCGCTGGTTCTGAGCTCTGCCGTGGCCCGGTCGCGCATCATCGAACGGCTGTTCTCGAAGCTGGGCCCGCGCCTGTCCTCGACCCAGCTCGAGGTGCCGTTGCTCGTCTTCGCCGTCGCGATCTTGTCGGCGATCATCAAGAACATCGGCGCGCTCGCGATGATGCTGCCCATCGCCTACCAGCTCGCGCGCAAGGACGGGAAATCGCCCTCGGTTTTCCTGATGCCGATGGCCTTCGCCTCGCTGCTGGGCGGCATCGTCACGCTGGTCGGCACCTCGCCGAACGTCATCGTCGCGCGCGTGCGGCAGGAGCTCGGCGGCCAGCCTTTCGGCATGTTCGATTTCGCGCCGGTCGGCATCGTCGTGGCGCTTGCGGGCTGCGCCTTCCTCAGCGTCGGCTACCGGCTTCTGCCGCGCGACCGGCGCGGCGCGGTCTCGCTCGACCAGGCCATCGACATCAAGGATTACCTCACCGAAGCAAAGCTGACCGAGAAGTCGCTCCTTGCCGGCAGGACAGTCGCCGATCTCAAGGCCATCGGCGGTGGCGGAGCCGAGATCGTCTCGATCCTGCGCAACGAGCGACGGGAGCAGGCGCCCCTGCCGGACGCGGGCCTGCGCGCGGGCGATATTCTGCTGCTGCGCGGTGACGCCGCCGTGCTGGAGCGGGTCGTCGCAGAGGGGCGGCTCGACCTCATCGGCAAGGATCGCCCGACGCAAAAGGAGGATGCGCTGGATCCTGACCGCGTCGCAGAGGCGATCATCGGGCCGGGGTCCGTCCTCATCGGTCAATCGGCCGGCGACATGGCGCTTCACAGCCGCTTCGGCGTCAACATGATCGCGATCAGCCGTTCCGGGGAGCGCTTCAGCCAGCGGCTGCGCGATATCCGCCTGCGCGCCGGCGACATCGTCGTCATCCAGGGCGATGAGAAACTGCTGCCGGAAAAGCTCTCGGAGATGGGGCTGCTGCCCTTGGCCGACCGGCTCGTGCCGCTTGGCCTGACGCGCCGCGTCGTGCTGACCGTCGCGATCACGCTCGCGGCGATCATAGCTCTCGCGACCGGTCTCGCGCCGGTGCCGCTCGTCTTCTTCGCCGCGGCCGTGTTGCTGATCGCCTTCCGCTGCGTGCCGCTGCGCGAAGCCTACAACAACGTCGATGCGCCGATCCTGGTGATGCTGGCGGCGTTGATCCCGGTCAGCGAATCCTTGCGCGCGACCGGCGCCACCGATCTCTTCGCATCCTGGCTCGCCGTGATCGGCGGCGGCCTGCCGGGCTGGGCCGCGGTCGCTTTGATCCTGGTTGCCGCGATGGCGGTGACGCCCTTCCTGAACAACGCCGCGACCGTGCTCGTCATGGCGCCGATCGGCGCCGGCTTCGCCAAGAACCTCGGCTACAATCCCGATGCCTTCCTGATGGCGGTCGCGATCGGCGCAGCCTGCGATTTCCTCACGCCGATCGGACACCAGTGCAACACGCTGGTGATGGGGCCGGGCGGCTACCGCTTCAGCGACTATGCGAGGCTCGGCGCGCCGCTCTCCCTCATCGTCATCTTGCTCGCCGTGCCGATGATCCTGCTGGTCTGGCCGCTGCGCTAGAGCCAGCCGTTCCGCCTGAACCGCCAGTAGAGCGTAGCGCAGGCGCAGGCGATGAGCGCCAGGACGAGGTAGTAGCCATACTGGAATTCCAGCTCCGGCATGTTCTTGAAGTTCATGCCGTAGATGCCGGCGACAGCGGTCGGAACCGCCAGGATGGCGGCCCAGGAGGCGAGCCGTTTGGTGATCGCGTTCTCCTGGCTCTGGCCGACCAGCAGGCTCGCCTCGAACGCGAAGGCCAGCACTTCGCGCAGGCTGTCGATCTTCTCCTGCACCGTGCGGACATGGTCGGTCACGTCGCGGAACATCGTGGCGAGCGCCGGCCTTACCTGCGGGATGTTCCCGTTGGTCAGGCGCTGGCAGACGTCGACCAGCGGCCCGATGGCATTGCGTAGCCGCAGCAGATCGCGCCTGAGCATGTAGAGCCGCTCGATATCGGAGCGCGTCATCGGCTTGGCCAGGACCCTGTCCTCGATTGCCTCCACCTCGTCATGGATCGCTTCGAGCACCGGCATGTAATTGTCGACGATGAAGTCGAGGATCGCATAGAGGATGAAATCCTCGCCCTTCGCCAGCGAAGTCGGGCAGGTCTCCCAATGCTGCCGGACCGAGGTGTAGGAGGTCGAGGCGCCATGGCGCACGCTGACGATATAGCCGCGGCCGATGAAGATATGCGTCTCGCCGAAGGCGATGCGCCCGTCGATCAGTTGCGCGGTGCGCGCCACCACGAACAGGGCGTCGCCATATTGTTCGAGCTTCGGGCGCTGATGGGCGTTGGTCGCATCCTCGACCGCGAGCGGATGCAGGTTGAACTGCTGCTGTACGCATTTGAGCAGGGCTGGATCGGGCTCGAAAAGTCCGATCCAGACGACATGGTCGTCCTTTTGCGCCCAGTCGCCGGCTTCCTCGACCGGGATGTCGGCGATGCGCACACCGTGAGCGTAGACGCTCGATGCGACGACGCCGGCTGCGTGGAGTTGCCCCTCGACGGGATCGCGAGGGAGCGGCTTGGGCGCCGCGGAGGCGGCAAACCGGACGTTCGAGACTGTCATCTGATCACCCCGTCGGTCGCGAGATCACCATAAGGCAGGCTAGAACTGTTCCCGGTCCGTGGAAATCACTTTTCCGCCAAAGCGAGCGCTTTGGCGGCGATGATTCCGACTTTTACGCCATCACCCTGGCAGCGACCTGCTTCAGCGCCGCGGCATCGCGCTCCAGCCAGCCGGGAACGGGCAGGTTCTTCGAGCGCAGGAATTCGGGGTTGAACAGCTTGGACTGGTAGCGCGTGCCATAGTCGCACAGCACCGTCACGATGGTGTGGCCGGGGCCCATCTGCTTCGCCAGCCGGATCGCGCCGGCGACGTTGATGCCGGAGGAGCCGCCGAGGCAGAGGCCTTCCTGCTCCAGCAGATCGAAGACGATCTGGACCGCTTCCGCATCCGGGATCTGGAAGGCGGCATCGACCGGTGCGCCTTCCAGATTGGCGGTGATGCGGCCCTGGCCGATACCCTCGGTGATCGAGGATCCCTCCGCCTTGAGCACGCCGCTCGTGTAATAGGAATACAGCGCAGCGCCCATAGGATCGGCGAGGCCGATCGTCACCTTCGGATTGCGTGCCTTCAGCGCCATGCCGACGCCGGCGAGCGTGCCGCCCGAGCCCACCGCGCAGATGAAGCCGTCGACCTTGCCCGCCGTCTGATCCCAGATTTCCGGGCCGGTGGTGTCGAAATGGCCCTGCCGGTTGGCGACATTGTCGAACTGGTTGGCCCAGATCGCGCCGTTCGCTTCGCTCTTCGCCAACTCCTCGGCTAGGCGGCCCGAGACCTTCACGTAGTTGTTCGGATTGGCATAAGGCGCGGCCGGCACCTCGACCAGCGTCGCGCCGGCGAGCCGCAGCATGTCCTTCTTTTCCTGGCTCTGCGTCTCCGGGATGACGATGACCGAGCGATAGCCCAGCGCATTGCCGACCAGCGCGATGCCGATGCCGGTATTGCCCGCCGTGCCTTCGACGATGACGCCGCCCGGCTTGAGCTGCCCCTTCGCCTCGGCGTCGCGGATGATGGCGAGCGCGGCGCGGTCCTTCACCGACTGTCCGGGATTCATGAATTCGGCCTTGCCGAGGATGGCGCAACCCGTTTCCTGCGACGCCTTCTGCAGCTTGATGAGTGGGGTGTTGCCGATGGCTTCGATGACGCCGTTGCGGATGGTCATGGCCGGATTTCCCAATTCGTCTCTGACCTGATAGGCGAAACACTCGCCAAGGTCACCAAGCAAGCGGGCCGCACGCCCCGGGTTCGCAACCATGCCAGTCGCCAAGCCGCAGCAGGGAGAAAACTCTTCTCCAAGGCTCGCCATGAATGAAATTCTGGTCGTCGATCGCCTCGGTCAGCGCGGCGACGGTATCGTGCAGACGCCCGCTGGCACCGTGTTCGTTCCCTATGCGCTGCCGGGCGAGACCGTGCGCGCAGTGGTCGACGGCGAGCGCGGGCAACTCGTCGAGATCATCGCGCCCTCCGAATCCCGCATCGCTGCGATCTGCCCGCTCTTCACCCGCTGCGGCGGCTGCGCGGCGCAGCACATGGAGCCCGGCCTCTACCGGGAATGGAAGCGCCAGCAGGTGATCACGGCGCTGAGCCGCGCCGGCATCGAGGCGCCGGTCGCCGATCTCGTCGATGCCCATGGCGCCGGGCGCCGGCGTGTCACCTTCCACGCTCGCCGCCAAGGCGAGGCGATGGTCGTCGGCTTCATGGCGGCACGCAGCCATGAGTTGATCGCGGTCGAGGCCTGCCCGGTGCTGGCGCCGGGCCTCGATCGAGCGCCTGCCGTCGCGCAGATGCTGGCGAACCGCATGGGCGGATCGAACAAGCCGCTGGATATCCAGATCACCGCCTCGGAGGCGGGGCTCGATGTCGACATGCGTGGCCACGGCCCGGTCGCCGACAAACTCAGGCTGGCCCTGACCCAACTCGCGGAACGGCTCGACCTCGCCCGGCTCTCCAACCATGGCGAGATCGTCGTCGAGCGCCGCCCGCCCTTGCAGCATATGGGCAAGGCGCTGGTCGCGCCGGCCGCGGGGGGCTTCCTGCAGGCGACGGCGGCGGGCGAGGAGGCTCTGGCCGGACTCGTCATGGCTGCCCTGCCGAAGGGAAAGCGTGTCGCCGATCTCTTCGCCGGTTGCGGCCCGTTCAGCTTCCGTATGGCCGAGCGCATGCAGGTGCTGGCCGTCGAGACCGAGAAGGCGGCGATGCTCGCTCTGACCAAAGGCGCCGGCGCGACGCAGGGGCTCAAACCCATCGCGACCGAGACGCGCGACCTGTTCCGCCGCCCGCTGCTGGAGCATGAGCTCAACGGTTTCGACGTCGTCGTGCTCGACCCGCCGCGCGCCGGTGCGGAGGCGCAGGTCAAGCGGCTTGCGGCCTCGAAGGTCCGGGATGTGGTCTACGTTTCCTGCGACGCCGGCAGTTTCGCGCGCGACGCTGCGACGCTGGTTGCGGGCGGTTATGCGCTGGAGGCCGTGACGCCGGTCGACCAGTTCCGCTATTCCGCCCATGTCGAGCTCGTCGGCGTGTTCCGGCGAGGCAGGAAGGGCTGAGGACAGGGCTTCAGGATGAGCGCAATTCTTGATCGCATGGCCGGCATCGTCGGCGCGAAGAACGTTATCACCGATGCCGACGCCATGGTGCCCTATCTCAAGGAGTGGCGCGATCTCTTCCGCGGCAAGGCGCAAGGAATCGTCCGCCCAGGCTCGACTGCCGAGGTCGCGGAGCTGGTGAAGCTCGCCGCCGAGACCGGCACGACGTTGGTGCCGCAGGGCGGCAATACCGGGCTCGTCGGCGGCCAGATCCCGATTGCGGAGGGCAGGGAAGTCATCCTCTCGCTGCAGCGCCTCGACAAGATCCGGGCGGTCGACACCGACGGCGACACCATGATCGTCGAGGCTGGCGTCACCCTGAAGCGGGCGCAGGATGCGGCCGAGGCGGCCGGTCGCCTCTTCCCGCTCTCGCTCGCCTCGGAAGGCTCCTGCACCATCGGCGGTAACCTCTCGACCAATGCCGGCGGCACCGCCGTGCTTGCCTATGGCAATGCCCGCGAGCTCTGCCTTGGGCTCGAAGTCGTCCTGCCGGACGGACGCATCTGGAACGGCCTGCGCCAGCTCCGCAAGGACAACACCGGCTACGACCTGAAGGATCTCTTCATCGGCGCCGAAGGCACGCTCGGCATCATCACCGCCGCGGTGCTCAAGCTCTTCCCGCTGCCGGCGGCCCGCGCCACCGCCTTCCTTGCCGTGCCGGACCCGGAAGCGGCGCTTGCCTTACTCAACGCCGCGAAGGCCGGCGCCGGCGGCACTCTGACCACCTTCGAACTGATGCCGCGCATCGGTCTGGATTTCGTCCTGCGCCATGCGTCCGGCGCGCGCGACCCGCTATCCGAGCCGTCGCCCTGGTATGTGCTGATGGAGGCCTCAGCCCAGTCCGCCGCCGGGCTCGACGAGCATGTCGAAGCTTTCCTCGGCGAGGCGCTGGAGAATGGCATCGTCACCGACGCTGCGCTGGCGGGGTCGCTGACCCAGCGCGCCGATTTCTGGAAGCTGCGCGAGATGATGTCGGAGGTGCAGACCTATGAGGGCGGCTCGATCAAGCATGACGTTTCGGTGCCGGTCCACGCCACGCCGGAATTCCTGAAGCGCGCGATTGCGACGGTGGAAGCGATGGTCCCGGGCTGCCGCCCCGTGCCCTTCGGCCATCTCGGCGACGGCAACATCCATTTCAACATCAGCCAGCCGGTCGGCGCCGACAAGGCCGCCTATCTCGCGCGCTGGAGCGAGATGAACGAGGCGGTCCATGCCATCGTCACGGAACTCCACGGCTCCATCTCGGCCGAGCACGGCATTGGCCGCCTGAAGCGCGACCTGCTGCCGGGCGTGAAGGACCCCGTGGAGCTCGACCTGATGCGCGCGATCAAGCAGACGCTCGATCCGCGGGGGATTCTGAACCCGGGCGCGATGCTGGCGCAGGAATGAGTGGCGCTCGTCATGCTCGGGCTTGACCCGAGCATCTGCTGATCAAGATTCGCGGGTCTGCGTTCCGCTCCGCCCGAGAATGACGATCGCTCCTGGAGGGCACAAACCCTTGCCCGCGCCATCGGCAGGCTGCGTCGTGAAGCATCGCTGCCGGAACGTCCTGCTCAAAAATTTGGCAGGATGCGCCCTGCGCTCGATTGACCGCTTTTTGCCTCATCTCTAGCCTTCGGCCTCATAACGAGAACATGAGGGGTTGGCTGGTATGATCGGCGTGACGCGGATGCTGTCGAATTGCGCGCGGATGACGGGCTTCGGGCCGACGCGGCGCGGTCTTGTCGGTGCGGCCTTGGTGGGAGCGGCTGCACTGGCCGGGGCGATGCCGGCGGCCGCCCAGACTTCGCTGAAATTCACGCTCGACTGGGTCTTTCAGGGGCCGACCTCGCCCTTCCTCGTCGCGCTCGACAAGGGCTACTACAAGGCCGAAGGGCTCGACGTGACGATGGACCCCGGCCAGGGCTCGGCCGGCGCAGTCCAGCGTGTCGCGACCGGCGCCTACGATATCGGCTTCGCCGATGTGAACTCGCTGATCGAGTACAACGCCAAGAACGCGGGCAAGGAAATCCTCTGCGTGTTCATGGCCTATGATTTCCCGCCCTTCGGCGTCCATGCGCTGAAGAAGAGCGGCATCACAAAGCCGACCGATCTCGCCGGCAAGAAGCTCGGCGCGCCGGTCTTCGACGCCTCATTCCGGCTGTTCCCGGCCTTCGCCAAGAAGGTCGGGCTCGACGCTGCTACCGTCCAGCACGTCAACCTGACGCCGCAACTGCGTGAGCAGTCGCTGGTGCAGGGCACGGTCGACTTCATTTCCGGGCACTATTTCTCCTCGATCCTCGATCTGAAGGCGCGCGGCGTGAAGGCGGAGGACGTCGTCTCGTTCAACTACTCCGACTACAAGATGGATGTTTACGGCAACGGTATCATCGTCTCGCCGGCGCTGGCGGCGAAGCCCGAGGCCGTGACCGGCTTCCTGCGCGCCACCGCCAAGGCCTGGAAGGAAGTCGCTGCCAATCCGGCGCTCGGCATCGCTGCCGCCAAGAAGCGCGACCCGCTGATCGACGAGAAGCTGGAGGCAGAGCGCCTCGACATGTCGCTTCGGATGAACGTGCTGACGCCCTTCGTGAAGGAAAACGGCATGGGCGATGTCGAGCCGGCCCGCTTTGCCCGCTCGGTCAAGGACGTGGCCGAAGCCTTCGGCCTGCCTTCCGCGCCGGAGCCGGACAAGGTCTTCACGGGCAAGTTCCTGCCGCCGAAGGCGGAGCGGATGGTCGCGCCCTGACGCGCCGTTCCATCCCCGGCCCTCATCCTGAGGAGCTGTTCCGGCAGGAGCGGCGTCTCGAAGGATGCTTCAGGAGGCTCCCGTGATATCTGGACCATCCTTCGAGACGCAGGCATCCCGGCCTGCTCCTCAGGATGAGGGCTTGGGGGGGAATAACTCCCAACCGCCTCTCGTCGAACTGCGGCAGGTCAGCCTCGCCTATGGCAGCGGGCCCGGCCGCATGCTGGCGCTTGAAGATGCCACGCTCTCCATCGCCAAGGGCGAGTTCATCGCCGTGGTCGGCCCATCCGGCTGCGGCAAGTCGACCCTGATGAAACTCGTCACCGGGCTGCTGCCGCCGAGTGGAGGGGAGGTTCGGGTCCACGGGCAGGTGGTGAAGGGGCCGATCCGCGGCGTCGGTATGGCCTTCCAGGCGCCGACCCTGATGCCCTGGCGCACGACGCTCGACAACATCCTGCTGCCGCTGGAGGTGGTCGAGCCGCACAAGCGCCGCTTCCGCGCCAACAAGGCCGAATATATCGCGCGCGGCGAGGCGCTGCTGGCCTCGGTCGGCCTTGGCGGCTTCGGCCAGAAGTACCCTTGGCAGCTCTCGGGCGGCATGCAGCAGCGCTCCAGCCTGTGCCGCGCGCTCGTCCACGAGCCGGATATCCTGATGCTCGACGAGCCCTTCGGCGCGCTCGACGCCTTCACCCGTGAAGAGCTCTGGAGCGTGATGCAGAAGCTCTGGATGGAGCGCCGGTTCACAGCGGTCCTCGTCACGCACGATCTGCGCGAGGCGGTCTATCTCGCCGACACCGTCTATGTGATGAGCCGGCGCCCCGGAAAGATCGTCAAGATCCGCAAGATCGAGCTGCCGCGCCCGCGCACGCTGGAGACGACCTTCTCGGTCGAGTTCGTCGACATCGTCCACGAACTGCGCGAACGCATCCATCTGGAGCATGCGTGATGAGCGAGACTCAGAGGCGCATATTGCTCCTCGCCATGCCCTGGCTTGCCATGGCAGGCCTGCTGCTCGCCTGGGAGCTGGCCTGCATCGTCTTCGACGTGCCCGAGATTCTGGCGCCGCGCCCGACGCGCATCTTCGAGACGATGGTTCAGCGCTGGGACATCCTGCTGCGCTTCTGCCTGGAGACGCTCTGGACCACGCTCATCGGCTTCGCACTGGCGATCGGCTTCGGCCTGCTGCTGGGCCTGGCCATCGGCGCCTCGCCCTTCGTCTATTCCGGTCTCTACCCGCTGCTGATCGCCTTCAACGCGATCCCGAAGGTCGCGATCGTACCGATCCTGATGATCTGGGTCGGCGTCGGCGCGCTGCCGGCGGTGATCACCGCCTTCGTCATCTCCTTCTTCCCGATCGTCGTGAACGTCGCCACGGGCCTCGCCACCATCGAGCCCGAGATGCGCGACGTGATGCGCTCGCTCGGCGCGAGCCAATGGGAAATCCTCACCAAGGTCGGCGTGCCCCGCGCGATGCCCTATCTCTTCGCCAGCCTGAAGGTCGCGGTGACGCTCGCCTTCGTCGGCTCGGTGCTGTCGGAGACCGTGGGCGGCAATCGCGGCATCGGCTTCCTGATGCTCTCGGCCGGCGCGCGCAACGACGCGCCGACGACCTTCGCCGGCCTGTTCTCCATCGCCATCATGGGCATGGCGCTTTACGCGCTTTGCGCCTTGGTCGAGCGGCGGATGACCCGCTGGGCCTTCCGCGGCGAGATCGTCGCCTGAATTACGGCGTCGCGACGTAACCGTCGCGGCGCGGATCTGCGGCGCCTGTGGACACACCGGTCGCCGGATCGACGGCGACCGCCTGCATGCCACCGCAGCGCATCGTCCAGCCGACATCGAAGGCGCGGGCATCATGGCCGCGCCGGACGAGCTCGTCGATGGTCTCAGGCGCGACCCGGTTCTCGATCTCGACGAGGTGGCCGTCCCAGAGCCGGGCGCGCGGCGCCTCGATCGCCTCCTGCAGCGGCAGGCCGAAGGCGAGGTGCTGGACCATCGCCTGGGCCTGCGTCTGCATGATGCCGTAGCTGCCGGGCGTGCCGAGCGCGAGCACCGGTTTGCCGTCGCGCGTCGAGATCGACGGGGACATGCACATCGCCAGCGCATCGCCGGGCTTGGCCCGGTTCGGGCTGCCGGTCTGCACATCCGCCCAATACAGGAAGTTATTGAGGCACAGACCCGTGCCGGGCACGACGACGCCGCTGCCGAAGGGGCTGCCGAGGCTCTGCGTGATGCAGATCAGGTTGCCGTCGCTGTCGGCGATCGAGAACGACGTCGTATGCGCCGGGTCCTCGCTCTCCTGCGGCGTCCACTGCTCGGTCGGCCCCGTCACCGGCTTGCCGTCGGTGAGGCGCTTGCGCAGCCGCTCCACCGCGTCGTCGGACAAAAGTTCGGCGAGCTTGTCAGGGCTGGGGTTGTTGTGGGCGATGCGCTCGCCGGCGGCGAGGCGGATGGCGCGGTAGACGAGGTCGAGATGATCAGGCCCGTCCTTCCTCAGGGCGGCGAGGTCGAGCCCGTCGAGCAGGCGCAGCGTCAGCAGGAACTGGAAGCCTTCGCAGGGCGGCGGCGGCACATGAACGCTCAGCCCGTGGAAGCTCGCCGCCAGCGGCTCGCGCCACACCGTCTTCACCGCCGCGAGATCGGCCATGGTCATCGAGCCGCCGAGCGCTTGCAGATGGGCAATCACCTTCTCGCCGAGGGCGCCGCGGTAGAAGTGATCGGGCCCCTTCTCGGCGATCTCGCTGAAGGTTTGGGCGAGGTCGGACTGCACCAGCAGCGAACCGAGATGCAGCGCGCCGCCGGGCTGATAGTTCCGGGACCAGGCCGGATAGAGCGCGGGGCGGTTCTGCAGCAGCGGATCGTTCTCCTCGAACTCCGCCGCGCCGAACTCGGCTAGCGCGAAACCATCCCGCGCCAGCGCGATGGCCGGCGCGAAGATCTCCGGCAACGATTTGCGGCCGTAGGTCTTCGCCAGCTCGCACCAGCCGGCGAGGTTGCCGGGGGCGGCGACGGCGAGCGGGCCGCGTTCGAGGTCGCTGCGTTTGCTGAAGCGTTCGGCCGGGAAGCTGGCCGGGATCGGCGGTACGAAATCGAGCACCCGCACGCGCCGCTCGGCGGCGACCCATAGTGTCGCAAAGCCCATCCCTGCGAGGCCGGACATGAAGGGCTCGACGACATTGAGCGCGGCGGCGGTGGCGGCTGCGGCGTCGAAGGCGTTGCCGCCCTGCGCCAGCAATCTCGCGCCGGCCTGTGCCGCCAACGGATGGGCCGCGGCGACCATGCCGTGGCGGGAGGTCATGGTGGGGCGGCGGCCGTGCATCTGCGTCTCCTCGTCGTCTTCTGCGACGATCAGAGCATGATTCCAGCGCTAGAACAGGCTGCCTTGCCCGTCATCCGTGGGAGGCCGGGCCGCTTTGCGCGCATGGCGCTTCGGCGCTTCGGGGGGCTCCTGATCGGGCAGCTCGGCCAGAGGCAACTGCACCTCCGGACTGTCATTGGCGACCTTGTTGACGGCGTTGCCGATGGCGACGGCTTCCAGCAGATCGTCCGGCGGCGGCTTGAGCAGGCGCCTGGTCTGCTCGGCCGTGGCCTGCGGATCGAGCCACGCAGCATAGTCGCGCGGATCGAGAATGATCGGGCAGCGGTGGTGGATGGCGGCCATCAGGCCGTTCGCCGGACCGGTCATCATCGCGACCGTGTCGATCTCGGACCCATCCGGGGAATGCCAGGTCTCCCACAGCGCGGCGAAGGCGAAGAAGCCGCGATCGGGCCGGCGGAACAGGAAGGCCTCGCTCTGCGCCTGCCGGCCGGCACCGCTGCGCCGCCATTCATAGAAGGCATCGGCGGGCAGCAGACAGCGCCGGCGCGTCAGAGCATTGCGGAAAGACGGCTTCTCGGCGGCGCTCTCGCTGCGGACGTTGATGACGAGCGGAAAGTCCCTCGCGTCCTTCACCCAGCCGGGAATGAAGCCCCAGCGCATCAGCAGGAAGCGCGGTGCCCCGTCATGCACGAGCACCGCAGGCACCGGCTGTGTCGGTGCGATATTGTAGCGCGGCGGGAAGTTCGGCTGCTCGCGATAGCCGAAGGCCTCGCGCATCGCTTCAGGGGGGAGGGTGATCGCATAGCGTCCGCACATGCCGGCTGTTTACGTCGAGACGAGGCGGTCAGATCAACACTTTCTTTCCGGTTGGCCAAACATAGTCGCGCCGATTCCGGGGCAGAAGATGAGTGCCATCGCGACGAATGTGCTGGCCGAGGTGCCGGTGGGACTGGCTGGAAGCGTCGACGCTCCCCGGCTCTCGACCGATTTCCTCAACCGCTACAGCGAAGCCCTGATGCTGATCGAGATGGCCGGCATGGACGAGAGTCTCGTCGCCGATCTCCAGGCCTGGCAGAGCATCAGCTATCGCGAGCATTTCCGACGCTCGCCCTTGCGTTGCGCGGCTTCGGCGCTGGCGGCCTATGACCGCATCGATCCCGTCCACGCGAGCGCGTTCGAGGATGTCTGCCGATCGATGACCCGGCTGGTGCGCACCGTGACAGCTTTGCTTGCAGAGACGCCGCAACCGAAGGAGCTGCCGATGATCGTCAACGTGGCGAGCGATGCGCTGCGCCGGCAGATCGCCCGCGCCACGCAGTTCATCAACGCCAACGGCATGATCGACATCACGGCCGTCGAGGATGCTGTTCTGCAAGCGCAGATCGACGCGCTGTTGACGCGCTGATCACGCTTTCCGCCGCGCCCCGACGAGGAACTCCCGGTTGCCGTCGCCGCCGTCGATCGGGGAAGGGATCGGTCCGTCGACCGTGAAGCCAAGCGCACGCAACGCCGTGACGATGTCGTCGCAGACCTGACGCTGAATCGCTTCGTCCCGGACGATGCCCTTTTTGAGGGCGGCGCGGCCGGCCTCGAACTGGGGCTTGATCAGCGCCGCGATGCCGGCAGCCGGCGCGAGCAGCGCGGCCACGGCCGGCAACACCAGCTTGAGCGAGATGAAGCTGACGTCGATCGCGGCGAGGCTCGGCCGCGCCGGCAGGGCTTCCGAAGCCAGCGTTCGGATGTCCTGGCCTTCGAAGCTGGTGACGCGCGGATCGGTCCGCAGCGAATTGTGGAGCTGGTCGCGCCCGACATCGACGGCGACGACCTGGCGTGCGCCGCGCTTCAGCAGGAGGTCGGTGAAGCCGCCGGTCGAGGAGCCGACATCGAGGCAGACCAGCCCTTGCGGATCGAAGCCGAAGGCATTGAGGGCGCCTTCCAGCTTGAGGCCGCCGCGCGAGACGTAAGGGTGAGGCGCCTCGGCGGTCAGCTCGGCGTCATCAGCCACCATTTCCGAGGCCTTGCGTACCGGCCGGCCGGCGACGCTGACGAGCCCGGCGGCGATAGCGGCCTGCGCCCGCGCGCGGCTCTCGAAGAAGCCGCGCTCGACGAGCAGTTGGTCCGCACGGCTTTTCATGGGTGAATATCAGGCGCGCTTGACGACGTTCGGCGCCCCGAGCGCGCCATCGACGGCGGCGACGATGCCGGCAGCGTCGAGCCCGGCGGCGGCATACATCGCGTCGGGTTTGTCGTGATCCTGGTAGACGTCAGGCAGGGTCAGCGTCCGCACCTTCAGGCCCGCATCGAGCGCGCCGCTGCGCGCCAGCAGATGCAGCACATGGCTGCCGAAGCCGCCGACCGAGCCTTCCTCGATCGTGATCAGGATCTCATGCTCGCGGGCGAGCTTGAGGATCAGCGCTTCATCGAGAGGCTTGGCGAAGCGCGCATCGGCGACCGTGGTCGAGAGCCCGCGCTGGGCCAGCAGATCGGCTGCCTTAAGCGCTTCCGCCAGGCGCGTGCCGAGCGAGAGCAGGGCGACGCGCGTCCCTTCACGCACGATGCGGCCCTTGCCGATCTCCAAGGGCATGCCGACATCCGGAATCTCGACGCCGACGCCTTCGCCGCGCGGATAGCGGAAGGCGATCGGCCCTTCGTCATAGGCGGCGGCGGTCGCGACCATATGGGTGAGCTCGGCCTCGTCGGCCGCCGCCATCACCACCATGTCGGGCAGGCAGGCGAGATAGGCGATGTCGAAGGAGCCGGCATGGGTTGCGCCATCCGCGCCGACAAGCCCGGCTCGGTCCAGCGCAAAGCGAACGGGGAGCTTCTGTAGCGCCACATCATGGACGATCTGGTCATAGGCGCGCTGCATGAAGGTGGAGTAGATCGCGACGAAGGGCTTGTAGCCCTCGGTCGCGAGCCCGGCCGCGAAGGTCACCGCATGCTGCTCGGCGATGCCGACGTCGAAGGTGCGCGAGGGAAACTCCTTGCCGAAGGCATCGAGCCCGGTGCCGGACGGCATGGCGGCGGTGACGGCGACGACCTTTTCGTCCTCCCGCGCCTGCTTGATCAGCGCGTTGGCGAAGACGCCCGTGTAGCTCGGCGCATTCGCCGGCGCCTTGGCCTGCAGGCCGGTCACGGGATCGAACTTGACGACGCCGTGATATTTGTCGGCGCTGGCCTCGGCCGGGGCGTAGCCCTTGCCCTTCTGCGTCACGACATGGACGAGGATCGGCCCGTTCCCGGCGTCGCGGACGTTGCGCAGCACCGGCAGCAGATGGTCGAGATTGTGCCCGTCGATCGGCCCGACATAGTAGAAGCCGAGCTCCTCGAACATCGTCCCGCCGGTCCAGAAGCCGCGGGCATATTCCTCGGTGCGCTTCGCCTTGTCGTGGAAGAAGCGCGGCAGCCGCTCGGCGAGCTGCTTGGCGACTTCGCGCAGGGAACGATAGGTCCGGCCCGAGACCAGCCGCGCCAGATAGGCCGACATCGCACCGACCGGCGGGGCGATCGACATGTCGTTGTCGTTGAGGATGACGATCAGGCGCGAACCGAGCGCACCGGCATTGTTCATGGCTTCATAGGCCATGCCGGCCGACATAGCGCCGTCGCCGATCACGGCGATGACGTTGTTGCGCTCGCCCTTGAGATCGCGCCCGACGGCCATGCCGAGCCCGGCGGAGATCGAGGTCGAGGAATGGGCGGCGCCGAAGGGATCGTATTCGCTCTCGGAGCGCTTGGTGAAGCCGGAAAGGCCGCCCGGCTGGCGCAGCGTGCGGATGCGCTCGCGCCGCCCGGTCAGGATCTTGTGTGGATAGGCCTGGTGACCGACATCCCAGATCAGCCGGTCGCGCGGGGTGTCGAAGACATGATGCAGCGCGACGGTGAGCTCGACCACGCCGAGCCCGGCGCCGAGATGTCCGCCGGTGACGGAGACGGCGTCGATCGTTTCCAGCCGCAGCTCATCCGCCACTTGCCGAAGCTGGGCATCGTCGAGCTCTCGCAGATCGGCGGCATCGTGGATCGTGTCGAGCAGAGGAGTCGCAGGGCGTGGCACGAGGCTGTCCGGGCTCGTTGGAATGGTTCTGTCCTGAAATAGTGCCTGCGCGCCGCGCTGGCAAACCACGGTTGGGATCTGCCTCTGCATCGGCGAGGCAGCATCTTCCCACGAAACGGGTGGTTCCCACGCCGGCAAGGCTTTTCAGTGTCCTCACGACTGCTTCTGAGGACATCAAGCGATGAACCCGACCGATATCACACCTCTGCCGGCGGCATTCAGGCGCATCGGCTGGTCCAATCTCTCTGCCCAGTTCTCGGAGCAGATCGCGCTGGCCGCCGCACCCTTGGCTGCGGTTCTCCTGCTCTCGGCCGGCCCGGCCGAGACCGGCTGGCTGCAGACGGCACAGACTTTGCCCTTCCTTCTGCTGTCGATTCCCGCAGGGCTGATGGTCGACCGTGCCTCGCGGCGCCGGCTCATGGTCGGCACGGAAGCGCTGCGTGCGCTGTCGCTGCTCGCCATTCCGTTGCTGCTGGTCTCCGGTGGCCTCAACCTCACCTGGCTCGCCGTGCTCGGCGCGCTCGGCGCCGTCGGTACGGTCTGCTACAGCGTGGCGGCACCGGCCTTCGTTCCATCCGTGGTGCCGCGCGCCCGGCTTGCGGACGCCAATCGCTGGCTGGAGCTGGCGCGCAGCGCCGCCTATGCCGGGGGCCCGGCGCTCGGCGGGGCGCTCGTCGGATGGATCGGCGTGTCGACGGCTTACGGTCTGGCGGCCGGGCTCTCGATCCTCGCCGCGCTCCTGCTGGCCGGCCTGCCGAGGGATGAGGCACCGTCCGGCCCACGACGCGATCTCCTGCACGATTTGAAGGAGGGCGCTCGCTTCGTCGCCGGCCACGATCTGCTCAGGCCGATCCTGGTGACGGCGGTCTTCTTCAACGTCTCCTGGTTCGTCTTCCAGGCGGTCTATGTGGCATACGCCGTCCAGAATCTCGGCCTCGGTGCGACCGAGGTCGGCGTCACCCTCGGCATCTACGGCGCGGGAATGATCGTCGGCGCTGTCCTCGCCCCTCATATTGCGCGGCAGGTCACTTTCGGGACGCTGATCCTGCTCGGGCCGCTCGCCGGCCTTTGTGCAGCCGCCGTGATGCTTGCGACGCTCTGGATTCCGTCCGTCAATCTGGTCGGCACGAGCTTCTTCCTGTTCGGTGTCGGGCCGATCATCTGGACGATCTCGACGATGACATTGCGGCAGGCGGTCACTCCCAATGCGATGCTCGGTCGTGTCTCTGCCTTGATCATGACGGCGACCTTCGGCGCGAGGCCGCTGGGTGCCGCGATCGGCGCATCCGTGGCGGCGCATTTCGGCATCGCCGCGTGCCTGGGGCTCGCGACGGCGGGCTTCCTGGTTCAGCTGCTCGTCATCGCTTTTTCCCAGGTGCCGAGGCTGCGGGACCTGTCCGAGATTGCCTGAACGGGGCGGCGGCAGCCGGCCGACTGTTTCAGCCCTCGGGCAGCGGAATGAACTCCTTGTCGTCGCCGGGCACGGTGTCGAAGCGGCCGGTCTTCCACTCCTGCTTGGCCTGCTCGATGCGCTCCTTCGACGAGGAGACGAAGTTCCACCAGATATTGCGGGGGCCGTCCATCGGCTCGCCGCCGACCAGCATCAGGCGGCTCTGGTCGACCGCGAGGATGGAGATGCGGTCGCCCGGCCTGAAGACGAGCAACTGGCCGGCGCCGAACTCCTCGCCGGCGATGTCGATCTTGCCCGAGACGATATAGACTGCGCGCTCGTCGTAGTCGGGGTCTAGCGGCAGGATGGAACCGGGCGAGAGCACGGCTTCGGCATAGAGCGCCTCCCAGGGGAACTGCACCGGCGAGGTCTGGCCATAGGCCGAGCCCATGATCAGGCTGATGCGCTTCCCGCCTTCGACGATCCTCGGCAGCTCGGGCGCACCGTGATGCACGAATTGCGGGGCGATCTCCTCATGCGTCTTCGGCAGGGCGAGCCAGGCCTGGATGCCGTAGAGCTTCGGGCCCGTGGCCCGCGCCTCCAGTCCGGTCCGCTCGGAATGGACGATGCCGCGCCCGGCGGTCATCAGGTTGACCGCGCCTGGCTTGATCGCCAGCGCCGTGCCGAGCGAGTCGCGGTGCATGATCTCGCCGTCGAAGAGATAGGTGACCGTCGAAAGGCCGATATGCGGATGCGGGCGGACGTCGAGCCCTTCCCCGAGATGGAATTCGGCCGGCCCCATCTGATCGAAGAAGATGAAGGGGCCGACCATGCGCTGGCCGATCGCGGGGAGGGCGCGGCGGACCTGGAAACCGCCGAGATCGCGCGTGCGTGGCACGATCACCTTTTCGATGGCCTCGCAGGAGCGGGCATCGCCCAGGATCGGGTCGTCGGCGGGCAGTTGCGACATGGCGGCCTCCTTGGTTGGGACGAAGCGTGATCCCGATCGCGCTCGCGGGCAAGCAGGCCGGCTGCAACCGGCCGCTGGCAGAGGCGCAATCTCAAGGTCCCCGCTGTCGGGGCCGCAGCCGTTCCGGGTCAGCCGTCGACGTCGAGCGGCGTCGTGCCCGTCGGTTTGCCGTCGGCGCCGAGCGTGATGCGCTCGATGCGGGCTTCCGCCTGCTTCAGAAGCGCGTCGCAGCGCGCTTTCAGCGCCTCGCCGCGCGTATAGATCGCGATCGATTCCTCAAGCGGCACGTCGCCGCGCTCCAGCCGCGCGACGATGCCTTCGAGCTCCTTCATCGCCGCCTCGAAGGGCAGGGCCGCGATATCGGCATTCGGATTGTCTTGAGACTTGCTGTCTTGGCTCACGGACCGATTCCTCTTTGCCGTGAGCTTATCGGCCGGAGCGCGCCTTGCCGCAACCCGGTTCGTCGGAGGCCGATCAGACCGGCAGCGCCGAGGTCTTCTTGATGGTGCGCAGCGTCAGTGTCGACTGGACGCGCGTGACGCCCGGCAATTGCGTGATGATGTCGGTGTGGATGCGCTCGAAATCGGCGCTGTCGCGATAGATCACGCGCATCAGATAGTCATGTGCGCCGGCGAGCAGATGGCATTCGAGGATCTCCGGTAGGCTCTGCACCGCCTGCTCGAAGCTTTCCAGCGAGGCGCGGCCCTGCTGGTCGAGCGTGACGAAGACGAAGGCCGTGCCGGGAAAGCCCGCGATCTTGTCGTCAAGCATCATCGCATAGCCGCGGATCAGGCCGCTTTCCTCGAGCTGCCGCACGCGCCGCAGGCAGGCCGAGGGCGACAGATGCACCTTCTCGGCGAGGTCGGAATTGGTGATGCGGCCGTCCTGCTGGAGAAGCCGCAGGATGGCGCGGTCGCGCGAGTCGAGCTCGATCATCATGGTCACTGCGGAAACCTCCCGCGCGATGCATCGTCGCAAATTTCGTCCGATGCAAGCAATCTTCTGCGTTGATCTTGGGCGGATGCGCTTACATCCGCAGCTTCTTGCCTTGACCTTGCAGGAATATGCGCGGCCGCGCAGGCCGATTCAGGCCAGGGGCATGGCGAAAGGCGTGCCTTCGAAAGCATCGGCGCCGCGACCGATTCGTCCGATCGCACGGATCATCCGGCCGCGACGGCCGAGCACCGCGTCGGCGAGGGCGATGAGCCGGGCATTGGGCGTCGCTGAGGGAGCGGCGATCCTCAGCGCGTCGGCGGCCTCCTCCTCGTCGCGGCTGGGGTTGAGCGCACAGGCGGCGATATAGGCTGCAGCCGTCGAGCGGCTGATGCCCGCCCAGCAATGAATCACCATGGGCGCCTCACGGTCCCAGTCGCGCAGGAAGGCGATGAGCCGCTCGACATGGTCCTGCCCGGCCAGGACATGGCCCTCCAGCGGCGTGCTGATATCCGACATGCCGAGGAAGAGGTGGCGGTTTGCATCGATCCCTGCCGGTCGCTCGACGGGCGTGCCGGCATTGATCAGCGTCACGAGATGGCGGGCGCGGACGGCGGCGACGGTCTCGCTCAACCTGGACAGCGGGCAAACGTGAAGGCTTGGCAAGGGACGGCTCCGGATGTCTCGGCGCGAAACCGGTGGGGCAGACGATAGCATGATCGACAGTGCCGACGTCTCCATGACATGGAAGCCGCGACCCATCGACCCGCCACGGCGAAAGCTCCCATGAATCTCTGGCTCCGGCTGATCTGGCTCCTGCTGACGACCCGTTTCCGTCCGGGACTCGCCTTGCCGGGGGAGGCGTCCGTTCTGCCTTTCCGCGTCTGGTTCCACGATCTCGACACCAGCCTGCACATGAACAATGGCCGCTACTGGGCGCTGATGGATCTCGGCCGGCTCGATCTGATGCTGCGCAGCGGGCTGTGGCGGGCGGTGCTGCGCCATCGCTGGCTGCCTGTGGTCAATGCCGGCACGATCCGCTTCCGCCGCGAAATGCGCCTGTTCCGGCCGTTTCGGCTGGAAACCAGGATCCTGTGCTGGAGCGAGAACTGGCTGGTGATGCAGCACCGCATGCTGATGCGCGGTCGCGATGGCGGGGAGATCGTCGCGGCCGTCGCGCTGGTCCGCGCAGCGCTCTACGACAAGGGTGCCCGGGCCTATGTGCCGGTCGCGCGCCTGCTCGGCGAGATCGGCATCGACGTGGAAAGCCCGGCGCCGACCGCGGAGGTGGCGGCTTTCCTCGCCTCCGAGGAATCCATGCGCAGCGCCGCCTCGGGGGCTGGCTGAAAGCGGCTATTCCGCCGCCAGCCGCGTCGCGCGCCACTGCGCCAGCAGGGCGCGCAACGCCGCGGGCTTCAGCGGCTTGTTCAGCAGATAGACGTCGAGCGCATTCGCCGCCTCGCGGACATGCGGCGTCCTGTCGGCGGTGAGCAGGATCGCCGGCATCGGCGTCCGCGCCCGCGCCCTCAAGGCACTGATCGCGGTGAGCCCGTTGCCGTGGTCGAGATGATAATCGGCGATCAGCACATCGGCTTCGCCCTTGCCGCCGACATGCGGCAGGGCTTCTTCCAGGCTCGGCGCGGTCCTGACCTGGCAGCCCCAGCCTTCGAGCAGCCGTTTCATCCCGTCGAGAATGGCAGGCTCGTTGTCGATCACCAGCAGCCGCATTCCGGCGAGCTGGCCGGCCGGGGCCTGCCGCGGCGCGGCCCCGGTCGCCATCGCCGGCAGGGGCGCGGCGCGCGGCACCAGCACCGAGAAGCGCGTCCCGCGCCCGGGCGCCGAATCGAGCGTCAGCCCATGGTCGAGCGCGCGCGCGATACGCTGGACGATCGATAGCCCAAGGCCCAGGCCGCGCGCCACCTTGGCACCCTGGTCGAGCCGCTGGAACTCGCGGAACACGGTCTTCTGCTTGCTCTGCGGGATGCCGAGGCCGGTGTCGATCACCTCGACCGCGACCTGATTGCCCCGGCGGCGGCAGCCGATCAGAACCTTGCCGTTCGGCGTGTATTTGATCGCGTTCGAGATCAGGTTCTGCAGCAGCCGGCGCAGCAGGCGCCGGTCCGAGCGCAGCGCGAGGCTGGTCGGCATGAAGACGAGCTTCAGGCCCCTCTCCTGGGCGCTCGGCTCGAACTCGCGCTGGAGCTGGCGCATCAGTTCGTCGAGGCGGAAAGAGGACAGCTCGGGCTTCAACGCGCCGCCATCGAGCCGCGAGATTTCGAGCAGCGCGGTCAAGATCTCCTCGACCGCATCGAGCGAGGCATCGATGTTCTCGGCGAGATCGGGCTCGCCGGCGGAGCGGTCGCGCTCGACCAGCGAGGTCGCATAGAGCCGCGCGGCATTCAGCGGCTGCAGGATGTCGTGGCTGGCGGCGGCGAGGAAGCGTGTCTTCGAGGCGTTCGCGGCTTCGGCCTCCGCCTTGGCGCGCTGGAGTTCGGTATTGACGTGCAGCAGCTCCTCGGTGCGCTCGGCGACGCGCTTCTCGAGGCTCTCATTGGCGCGTTCGAGTTCTTCCTCGCCGGCCACGGTCTCGGTGATGTCGGTGTAGGTCGTGACGAAGCCGCCATCCGGCAGGGCGTTGGTGCGGACCTCGATCACCTTCTTCGAGGGATAAAGCTTGAGTCGCACGGGCTCGCGGTCCTTGATGAAGCTCTCCAGCCGCGCCGCCATCAGCTCGTCCTGCGCGCCATCGCCGTAGGCGCCGCGCGCCGCGTTGAAGCGCACGATCTCATCGAGCCCCGTGCCGAAGCGCACCAGCGAGGGCGGCAGGTCGTAGAGCTGGATGAAGGCCTGGTTCCAGGCGAGCAGCCGCAGGTCGCGGTCGAGCACCGTGATGCCCTGGCCGGCATGGTCCAGGCCGTGCTGCAGGATGTCGCGGTTGTACTGGAGGGCGGCGGAGGCGTCGTCGAGCAGCTTGAACGCGGCCTCGGTCGAGAGGTTGCGCCGCTTCAGCAGGAGGGAGAGCACGAGCCGCGACGAGGCCGCGCCGATTGCCGAGGAGAGCAGATGTTCGCCGAAGCGCAAGAGATGGATGTCGGCGTCTCGATTCGAGTCCGACGTTTCGCCGCGGCTGGAGTTGAAGCCCTCAAAGGCCCGCTCCGTGCGCTCCTGCCCGAGATAGCGCGCGATCGTCGCCTGGAGCTCGCCTTCCGTGATGCTGGTCCGCCAGAGCGAGAAGGACTGGGCCATGGCTGCGGGCTGCGACTCGACGAAGGCGTTGGCCTGCAGCCGCTCCATCGCGTTTGCGGGCCTGAGCAGCGAGAAGCCGACATAGGCGAGGATGTTGAGGCCGAGGCTCCAGAACACGCCATGCGGCAGCGCCGGCCAGTCGAGCCCGAACAACGCTTCCGGCCTGAGGCTCTGCGCGCCGAAGGGACCCTCTGCGACGACCTCGCTCCACCAGCCGCCGGGCAAGGCGAGGCTCGGCATCAGCAGGGTGTAGGCCCAGACGAGCGTGCCGATCGTCAGCCCGGCCGTCGCGCCGAGGGCAGTGCCGCGGCGCCAGAACAGCCCGCCGAAGAAGGCCGGGGCGATCTGCGCCGTCGCGGCGAAGGAGAGCAGGCCGATCGAGACCAGCGCCGCCTCGCCCGAGGCCCGGTAATAGACATAGCCGAGCAGGATCACGAGGAAGATGCCGAGGCGGCGGATGATGACGACCTGTGAGCCGAGATCGCCGCCCGTGCTGCCATTGCCGTCGCTGAAGAGTCGGCGGGAGCGGGTCGGGTCGCTCAGCGCGCGACGCACGCGCAGCAGCACCGGCATCACGATGTGGTTGGAGATCATGATCGCGAGCGCGACGGAGGCGACGATCACCATCGCCGTCGCCGCCGAGAGGCCGCCGACGAAGACAAGGAGCGCGATCACCCCCGCGTCGCGCTGCAACGGCAGCAGCAGCACGGTCATGTCGCGATCGACCCCGCTGCCGGGCATCATGATCTCGCCGGCCGCCGCCAGCGGCAGCACGAACAGGTTGATCAGTACGAGGTAGAGCGGGAACATCCAGGCTGCCCGCCGCACGTCGCGGACGTCGCGGTTCTCCACGATGGTCATGTGGAACTGCCGCGCCAGCAGCAGCGCCGCGCAGCTCGACAGCAGGGTCAGCGTCAGGAAGTTCGGCCAGCTCGAGGTCCGCTCCCAGATCGGCACCATCCCCTCTGGTGGGTTCGCTGCCTGGGCGAGCAGGTCGCCGGGGCCGCCGAACAGGCCGTAGACGATGAAGAAACCAAGCACGAGGAACGCCACGAGCTTGATCAGCGATTCGACCGCGATCGCGAGCACGAGCCCGTCCTGATGCTCGGTGGCGTCGATGTGGCGCGTGCCGAAGGCGCAGGCAAAGCCGGCGAGCACGATCGCGACGACGAGGGGCAGGTCGCTCAGCAGCGGCACGCCCGGCACCAGCGCATGCCCGCCCGTCGCGGTGAGAAAGACCGAAAGCGAATTGGCCACGGCCTTCAGCTGCAGCGCGATATAGGGCAGGGCGCCGATGACGGCGACGATGCAGGCCAGCGCCGCCACGCGCTCGCTTTTGCCATAGCGCGCGCCGACGAAATCCGCGATCGAGGTGATGTTCTGCGATTTGGCGATGCTGACGATGCGCGCGACGAAGCGGTGTCCGAGGCCGATGACGAGGATCGGCCCGACATAGATCCCGAGGAAGTCGAAACCGGCGCGATTTGCGAAGCCGACCGAGCCGTAGAAGGTCCAGGAGGTGCAGTAGACGCCGAGCGCGAGCGCATAGATCGTGGTGCGCGCCCGGCCGGTCATCAGCTTGCGCCCCGAAGTGTCGGCGATATGCGCGACGGCGAACAGCCCGCAGAGATAGGCGAGCGCGACCAGGATGACGGTCCACGCCGGAATCATGCCGTGATCCCTGGCGCGACGATGCGCGAGCGAGGCCGGAGTTCAGGCGCCATGAGCTTCCGCTTCGAGTTTTGCGGCAGTTTATCGGACGCGCCCCGAGCCCGCCATAGGACAAAGGCGCAAGTCATCCCCAGCTCTTTGCCGCAAAAGCCCCGATGCGCCTGATTCGGCCGGGCATTTAGGCTTTTCCTGCTCTGTCGGGTTGGTCTAGCGTTCGGGACCGATTGACGGGGAAGTGTCGTCTGCTAGCTCAGGGGTGCAGCATGCTGAAGGAATTCAAGGAATTCGCCCTGAAGGGCAATGTCATCGACCTCGCCATCGGCGTGGTCATCGGCGCGTCCTTCGGCAGGATCGTCGATTCTCTCGTCCAGGACATCATCATGCCGTTCATCGGCGCGCTCGGCGGCGTCGATTTCTCGAACTACTTCTTCGGCCTCAATCGTGCCGTTACGGCGCCCGTTCTGGTGGAGGCCAAGAAGCAGGGCGCCGTTCTGGCCTACGGCAACTTCGTCACGGTGGCGATCAACTTCGTGATCATCGCCTTCGTCCTCTTCCTTGTGGTCAAGGGCATCAACCAGCTCAAGCGCAAGGCTGAGGCCGCCCCGGCGTCGCCGGCTGCGCCCCCGGCCGATGTCGCGCTCCTCACCGAGATCCGGGACCTGCTCAAGCAGCAGAAGAACGTCTGACGCATTCGCCTGCGTGGCCGCGATTCATCACGGCGGCCGATTGACCTGATCTCGCGATTTCATGCCAGCCGGCGCCGCGATCGGCTAAAGGAGGGCATCGAATGTCGCGAGGTAGATGCTGATGAACACCGCCACTCTGCCCGGCAGCACCCTGGTCGCGGAGCTCCGCCCGGAAGCCGTCAACGCACCGGAAAGCGGCATTGTCGAGGTGATGAACTACGGCAGGCTGCGGCCGGGCCTGATCCCGCTCTGGGTCGGGGAGGGTGATCTGCCGACCCCGTCCTTCATCAGCGATGTGGCGGCGCGTTCGCTCGCTGCCGGCGAGACCTTCTACACCTGGCAGCGCGGCATTCCCGAGCTGCGCGAGGCGCTGGCGCGCTATCATGAGCGCCTCTACGGGCAGAGCTTCTCGCCCGAGCGCTTCTTCATCACCGGCTCGGGCATGCAATCGGTCCAGATCGCGGTCCGCATGATCGCGGGACCCGGCGACGAGCTCATCATTCCGACACCGGCCTGGCCCAATTTCGGCGCGGCGGTCAGCGTTGCCGGAGCGCGCACGGTTTGCGTGCCGATGGACTATGCGCAGGGCCGATTCACGCTCGATCTCGACAAGCTCGCCGGCGCGATCACGCCGAAGACGCGCGGCATCCTGATCAACTCGCCCTCCAACCCGACGGGCTGGACCGCAACCCGCGAGGAGCAGGAGGCGCTGCTCGCGCTCTCGCGCAAGCACGGCATCTGGATCATCGCCGACGAGATCTATGGTCGCTTCGTCTTCGACGGTTCGGAGCGCGCGCCATCCTTCCACGACATCATGGGGCCGGAGGACCGCGTCGTCTTCGTCCAGACCTTCTCGAAGAACTGGGCGATGACCGGCTGGCGCATCGGCTGGATCGAGGCGCCGGAAGCCTTCGGTCAGGTCATCGAGAACCTGATCCAGTACTCGACCTCGGGCTCGCCGGTCTTCGTGCAGCGCGGCGCGGTCGCAGCGCTGGACGATGGCGAGGGCTTTGTCGCCGAGCAGATCGCGCGCGCGGCGGAAGGCCGACGCATCATTTTCGAAGGTCTCAAGGCGACGAATCGCGTGGCGCTCTCGGCACCGGTCGGGGCGTTCTACCAGTTCTTCTCGGTCGATGGCCGCGACGATTCCCGCAAGCTGGCGCTCGAATTGGTCGACAAGGCCAATGTCGGCCTCGCTCCCGGCACGGCCTTCGGCCCCGGCGGCGAAACGGGGCTGCGCCTTTGCTTCGCCCGCAAATCCTCCGATCTGGTCGAGGCGGTGGCCCGGCTGCAGCAGGCTCTGGCGACGATCTGAGCCGCCGCGCCCGCAGCGCAGGGCAGCCTTGCGCGGAGCAGCCCGCTCGCCGATTGACCGGTGCCGCGCCTGCCGCCATGAACGCTCCGGCGCTGCCCCGATCGGCGCGCCCGGAGCGCAATGAGACCCTTCGGCTACCCCACGAACCGGCTGACGATCCTCTGGCGGGAGGCGCTCGTCATTGCGTTGGCAGCCCTGGGCGGTGGCTTGTTCGCGTTGCTCGGCATGCCGGCCGCCTGGCTCTCGGGCTCGATGCTGTTGAGCACGGCCGTGGCCCTGCTGCGCCCGCTCCCGACACTGCGCCGGCCCTGGTTCGACGCGACCATGGTGCTGTCCGGCACCATTCTCGGCTCTTCCGCGACGCCTGAGGCGCTGGCCGCTGCCGCGCGCTACCCTGCCTCGCTCGCCGTGCTCCTCGTCGGTGTCGCCGCGATCATGCTCGCCACCGGTGCCTATCTGCGTCATGTCGCGCGCTGGCCCTGGATCGACGCGCTGCTCGCTGCTGCCCCCGGCGCGCTCTCGACCGTGCTCGCCGTGGCCCAGGCCAAGGGCGCCAATATCGGGCGCATCTCGGTGGTTCAGCTGTTCCGGCTGCTCGTCCTGGTCGCCTGCCTTCCCAGCCTCATGCAGGCGACCGGCATTTCCACCGGAGCTCCCATCCCGGTTGCGGTGTCGATCAGCCCCGGCACCATGCTGTGCGTGACGATGGCGGGGTTGCTGCTTGGCCTCGGCCTCGATCGGCTGGGGCTCTCGGCACCGCTGATGTTCGGCGCGACCTTCGCCAGCGCGATCCTGCATGGCAGCGGCCTGATCGAGGGCACGCTGCCGCAGCCGGTCCAGATCGCCGTGCAGATCCTGCTGGGCTCGACGATGGGCGGGCGCATTGCGCATATTCCGCGCAAGGAGCTCAAGGGGCTGTTCCCGCTGGCGATCGGCGGTTTCGCCGTTTCGATCGGCGTCGCCTTCCTGTTTGCCTGGCCGGCGGCCTGGCTCGCCGGCACATCCTACGCCAGCGGCATGGTCGCCTTCGCGCCGGGCGGGCTGGAAGCGATGGCGATGCTGGCTTTCGCGATGGGGCTCGACACGCTCTATGTCGGCGCTCACCACCTCGTGCGTTTCGTCATCATCGGCCTTGCCATGCCGCTGCTGCTGACGCGGGTGAAGAACGAGCCGCCACGCTGAGGCAAGTCGCGGCGGCGTTCAGCCGCCTGGCCGCATCGCGCCGTTGGTGTGCGTCATCACGGAATAGAGCGAAGTCGTGCCGCAGATGAACAGGCGGTTGAGCTTGGGCCCGCCCCAGCAGACATTCGCTACGATCTCCGGGATCGCGACCTTGCCGATCAGCGTGCCGTCCGGGTGGTAGATGTGGACGCCGTCGGCGGCGCTCGTCCAGATGCGACCTTCGCTATCGAGGCGAAAGCCGTCGAAGAGCCCGGCCGTGCAGGTGGCGAAGACCTTGGAGGCGCCGAGCGTGCTCCCGTCGCTGCCGATCGTGAAGCTGCGGATATGCCGCGGTCCGTTCTCCGGATCGTGGCTCGCGCCTGTATCGGCTATGTAGAGGACGTCCTCGTCGGGCGAGAAGGCGAGGCCGTTCGGCTTGACGAAATCATCGGAGACGATGGAGATCTCGCCGGTCTTTCCGTCGATGCGGTAGACGTTGCAAGCACCGATCTCGCCCGGCGCCTTGTCGCCCTCGTAGTCGGTCAGGATGCCGTAGTCGGGATCGGTGAACCAGATCGAGCCATCAGACTTCACCACCACGTCGTTGGGCGAGTTCAGCCGCTTGCCGCCATAATGGCTCGCCAGCACGGTGATCGAGCCGTCATGTTCGGTGCGCGTCACCTGCCGCCCGCCATGCTCGCAGGTGACGAGCCGGCCTTCCGCATCGACGGTGTTGCCGTTGGAGTTGCGTGCCGGCTGGCGGAAGGTGCCGACATGGCCGGAAAGCGCATCGTAGCGCAGCATGCGGTTATTAGGGATGTCCGACCAGACCAGCGAATTGTGCGCTGGGAACCAGGCGGGTCCCTCCGACCAGCGCGCGCCCGTCCACAGCCGCTCGACACGTGCCGAGCCCGGGATGACGCGGTGGAACCGCGGATCGAGGACCGAAACCCCTGTGCCTTCGAGCACGCCGAACATGTCATCCCTCCCTTGCCACCGCACCGTCATTCTCGGGCGAAGCGAAGCGCAGACCCGAGAAACTCAGGCAGAAAGAGCAGCTGTCTTGTCTTGAGATGCTCGGGTCAAGCCCGAGCGTGACGGCGCGACACGATCTCGGTGCAGCAAATGCTAGAGCGCAAGCCCCGCATCCCAATAGGGCGTGGCGCCGTAGAGTTCGCCGAGATAGTCGACGAAGGCGCGCACCTTCTGCTCCATATGCCGGCGGCTCGGATAGACCGCATAGACCGCGACGCGCGAACCGACGGCATAGGCCGGCAGCACACGCTGCAGCGCGCCGGATTTCAGCTCCGGACCGACATCCCAGGTCGAGCGCAGGGCGATGCCGACTCCGGCCAGCAGCGCTTCGCGCACCACTTCGCTCGAATTGGTCCGCAAGGGGCCGTTGACGCGCACCGAGACCGGGCCTTCCGGGCCGTCGAGGCGCCAATGATCCGTATTGTGGGCGATCAGCGTATGCCGGGCGAGATCGCCGATCTCGCCCGGCATACCATGGGTCGCGAGATAGCCCGGCGTGGCGCAGAGCACGCGGTGGTTCGGCGCCAGCCGCTTCGCGACGAGGCTCGAATCCTGCAGGTCGGCGATGCGGATCGCTAGATCGAAGCCCTCGCCGACGACGTCGACGAACGCATCGCTCAGGACGAGCTCGACCGTCACCAGCGGGTTGCCATCGAGGAAGCGCTTGAGATGCGGCGCGACATGCATGCGCCCGAACGAGGTCGGCGCCGAGACGCGCAGCGTGCCGCGGACCTGACCGGCGCCGCTCGCGACCCAGGCCTCGGCCTCCTCGATCGAAGCCAGGATCGAGACGACGCGCTCATAGAAGCCCTGGCCAGCCTCGGTCAGCGCCAGCTGCCGCGTCGTGCGTTGGAGCAGGCGCACGCCGAGCCGCTCCTCCAGCCGGCGGATGCGCTTCGAGATGACGGCGGGCGACAGATTGAGCTGCCGGCCGGCCGCCGACATGCTCTTCGCCGTCACTACATGCGCAAATACATCGAGATCGCCGAATCGATCCATAAACAAGCTACCTTTTCCAAACTGGAAATAATGGCTGGCTTTGGCTGCGCTGCAAGAGCCATTGAATTGATCTAATCTGCAGCGCAAACAATGCGCCGAGAGCAGTGCCTCGGCGCCGTGGAGATGGGAGGGAGCGATGAGCGCGATAGCTTTTCCGGTGCCGGATGCCGGCATCCTCGCCCGCCGCGAAGCGATCATCGCCGGCCTCTCCGGCCTGGTGGCGCGGGAAGCCCTGATCACCAGCGACGACGAGCGCCGCCCCTACGAGACCGATGCGCTGACCGCCTATCGCCGCATGCCGCTCGCGGTCGTGCTGCCCTCGACCACGCAGGAGGTGGCGGCCGTGCTGCGCTATTGCCTTGAGCAGGGCGTCCCGGTGGTGCCGCGCGGTGCCGGCACTTCGCTGGCCGGCGGCTCGATCCCGCAGGAGGATGCGATCGTCGTCGGCGTCTCGAAGATGAACCGCATCCTTGAAATCGACTACGCCAACCGCACCGCCAGGGTGCAGGCCGGCGTCACCAATCTCGCGGTGACCGGCGCCGTCTCGGCCGAAGGCTTCTTCTACGCGCCCGACCCGTCCTCGCAGCTCGCCTGCTCGATCGGCGGCAATATCGGCATGAACTCGGGCGGAGCGCATTGCCTGAAATACGGCGTCACCACCAACAACGTGCTCGGCGTGACGATGGTGATGCTGGACGGCAGCATCGTCGAGATCGGCGGCGGCCATCTCGATTCGCCCGGCTACGATCTGCTCGGCCTGATCAACGGTTCGGAGGGCCAGCTCGGTATCATCACCGAGGCGACGGTGCGGATCCTGCGCTCGGCCGAGGGGGCGCGGCCGGTGCTGTTCGGCTTCCCGACCAGCGAGCAGGCCGGTGCGGCCGTGGCGGCGATTATCGGCGCCGGCATCATCCCGGTGGCGATGGAGTTCATGGACAAGCCGGCGATCGAGATCTGTGAGGCCTTCGCCAAGGCCGGCTATCCGATGGATTGCGGCGCGCTGCTGATCATCGAGGTCGAGGGTTCGGACGAGGAGATGGACGCGCAGCTCGCCCGCATCGTCGCCATCGCCCGCGAGCACGGCGTTACCACCGTCAAGGAATCGAAATCGGCGATGGAGGCGGCGGCGATCTGGAAGGGCCGCAAGTCGGCCTTCGGCGCCACCGGCCGCATCGCCGACTACATCTGTATGGACGGCACGATCCCGACCGGCCAGTTGCCTTTTGTGCTCAGGCGCATGGACGAGATCGTGAAGAGCTACGGCCTGCGCGTCGCCAATGTCTTCCACGCCGGCGACGGCAATCTGCACCCGCTGATCCTCTACAACTGCAACGATCCGGTCGAGGCGCAGAAGGCGGAGGATGCCGGCATGGACATCCTCAAGCTCTGCGTCGAGGTCGGCGGCTGCCTCACCGGCGAGCACGGGGTCGGCATCGAGAAGCGCGACCTGATGACCTTCCAGTTCAACCCGGAGGACCTGGCGCAGCAGATGCGGGTGAGGGCGGTGTTCGACGAGCGCTGGCTGCTCAACCCCGCGAAGGTGTTTCCGCTCGAAGGACGGATCGCGGCGTGATCATCCACACTCCCACCACCGAGGCGCAGGCCTGCGCCGTCGTCAAATCGGTGATCGATTCGCGCGTCCCCCTGACCCTGCGCGGCGGCGGCACGCGCGCTGGCCTCGGCCGCCCTGCGCAGGCCGCGAGCACCTTGTCGAGCGCCGGCCTCACCGGCATCACCCTCTACGAGCCGGCCGAGATGGTCATCGCCGCGCGCGCCGGAACGCCGCTCGCCTTGGTACAGGAGACGCTGGCCGAACGCGGCCAGATGCTGCCCTTCGAGCCGATGGATCATCGCGCCCTCTACGGCACGGAAGGCGAGCCGACGATCGGCGCTGTCGCCGTCTGCAACATCTCCGGTCCGCGCCGCATCAATGCCGGTGCCGCGCGCGACTCCCTGATCGGTATCCGCATGGTCAATGGCCGCGGCGAGATGATCAAATCCGGCGGGCGCGTGATGAAGAACGTCACCGGCCTCGATTTGGTGAAGCTGGTCAGCGGCAGCCACGGCACGCTGGGCTTCCTCACCGAAGTCACCTTCCGCGTGCTGCCGAAGCCGGCGGAGATCGCGACGCTGCAATGGCGCGGGCTGTCGGACGTGCAGGGCGTAGCCCTGCTGTCCAAGGCGCTGGGCTCGCCCTTCGAGCCGATGGCCGCTGCCCATCTTCCCGCCGGCCTCGCCGGGGAGGAGGCCGTGACGCTGCTGCGTCTGGAGAACTTCCCGGATTCGATCGAGTACCGCTCTGGCGAGCTCGCATTGCTGCTCGGCGAATACGGCGTGCCGGACCGGCTGGACGGCGAGGGCATCGGTTCGCTCTGGCGTAGCATCCGCGACGCCGCCTTCTTCGCGGGCACTGCCGAGGCCATCTGGCGCCTTTCGCTCAAGCCGACGGATGGTGCGAAGGCCGCCACGGCGATCGGGCGGATGCTGCCGGGCGCGCGCTGGTTCTACGACTGGGGCGGCGGGCTGGTCTGGCTGGCGGCTCCGGCCGATGGCGACGCCGGCGCGGCCGCTATTCGCACGGCGCTGAAGCCGCTCGGCGGCCACGCCACGCTGGTGCGCGCGCCCGATGCGGTACGTGCCGCCGTCGATGTCTTCCAGCCGCTGGCCGAGCCGCTGATGCGCGTCACGGCCGGCATCAAGAAGAGCTTCGACCCGGCCGGCATTTTGGAGCCGGGTCGGATGTATGCGGGGATCTGATGGCGCTCGCTGATACCTTGTCCTCCGAAATAGCCCCGCCGCGCGCGAGCTGGGCGCCGGGCCGCCTGAGCCCGATGGCCATCGCCTTGCTGGCCGCGCTGCTGATCGCCATCGCGGCTGGCACGCTGCTCTGGATGGGCCGCGAGCCGATCTGCAAATGCGGGAATATCAAGTTTTGGCAGGGCACGGTGATGTCCTCCGAGAACTCCCAGCACGTCACCGACTGGTACACCTTCTCGCACATCATCCACGGCTTCCTGTTCTACGGCCTGTTCTGGCTGATCCGCCGCGTCAGCGGCCTGCCGATCTCGTTCGGCCTCGCGCTGCTGCTCGCCATCGTGGCCGAGAGCGCCTGGGAGATCACCGAGAACACCGACGCGGTGATCAATCACTACCGTTCGGCGACGATCTCGCTCGACTATTACGGGGACAGCGTCCTGAACTCGGTCAGCGACATCCTCGCCATGGTGCTGGGCTTCCTCGTCGCACGGTTGGCGCCGGTCTGGGTGACGGTGACCAGCGCGCTGGCGATGGAGCTGATCGTCGGCTGGCTGATCCGCGACAACCTCACCCTCAACGTCATCATGCTGCTCTGGCCGATGGACTGGATCAAAGCCTGGCAGGGCGGAGCCTGAGCGATGCAGACCAATTTCAGTCCCGAGCGCCTCGCTTCCGATCCGCGCATGCCGGCCTCGGAGAAGATCCTGCGCACCTGCGTGCATTGCGGCTTCTGCACCGCGACCTGCCCGACCTATCTGCTGCTCGGCGACGAGCTCGATTCCCCGCGCGGACGCATATACCTGATCAAGGACATGTTGGAGAACGGCAAGCCGGCGACGCCGGAGGTGGTCACCCATATTGACCGCTGCCTGTCCTGCCTGTCCTGCATGACGACCTGTCCTTCGGGCGTGCACTACATGCACCTCGTCGACCACGCCCGCGCCCATATCGAGGAAACCTACACGCGGTCCTGGCATGACAGGCTTCTGCGCAAGGTGCTGGCGGCGATCCTGCCCTATCCCGCCCGCTTCCGTGCCGCGATGCTGGCGGCCCTGATTGGCAAGCCGCTTGCGCCGCTGCTCGGGGTGGTGCCGGTCGTCGGCCCGCGGCTGAAGGCGATGCTGGCGCTGGCGCCCGTGCGGCTGCCGACGCGCTCCACTATGGAGGGCCCGCAGAGCTTCCCGCCGCCCGCAGCGCGGACGAAGCGCGTCGCGCTGCTCTCCGGCTGCGCCCAGCCGGTGCTCGATCCCGCCATCAACGAGGCGACGATCCGCTTGCTCAACCGCCACGGCGTCGAGGTCGTGCTGCCGAAAGGGGAGGGCTGCTGCGGCGCGCTCGTCCACCATATGGGGCAGGAGCACGACGCCCTGTCCTTTGCCCGCGCGAACATCGACGCCTGGATGGCGGAGATCGACGGCGAGGGGCTCGACGCCATCCTGATCACGGCCTCGGGCTGCGGCACGACGATCAAGGATTACGGATTCATGTTCCGCAACGAGCCTGATTATGCCGAGAAGGCGGCGAAGGTCTCCGCGCTGGCCAAGGACGTCACCGAGTTCCTGGAGACGCTTGAGCTGTCAGCGGTGCGCGATGTCGCCATGCCGATCGCCTATCACTCGGCGTGCTCGATGCAGCATGGCCAGCAGTTGAAAGATGGGCCGAAGCGGCTGCTGTCGGGCGCCGGCTTCAAGGTGAAGGAGGTGCCGGAAGGCCATATCTGCTGTGGGTCGGCCGGCGTCTACAACATCCTCCAGCCCGAGATCGCCGGGCGCCTGCGCGAGCGCAAGATCGGCAACATCGAGCGCACCAAGCCGGTGCTGGTCGCAACCGGCAATATCGGCTGCATGACCCAGCTCGCGAAGGGTTTTGCCGACAAGGGCGCGACGACCCCGGTGGTTCACACCGCCGAACTGCTCGACTGGGCGACTGGCGGCCCGCTTCCTGAAAAGTTGGCGCGGGCGGGGATCGCGGACAGGCCGTTGCGCGTTGCGACACTCGCGGCGGCCGAATAGCCAACAAGCGCGTCATGCTCGGGCTTGACCCGAGCATCTCCTGCCGCAGAGGGCACCGGCACCTTCGTGTCACGAGATTCTCGGGTCTGCGCTTCGCTCCGCCCGAGAATGACGCCCCGTGACTTGCTCCCTGCGTCGCGGCGGTCTAACCCGCCTCGTACGTTTGTACCGCACGCCCCAATCCGAGTTCGCCCATGTCCGCCGACAAATCCGCCCCTGCCAAGCTGAAGGCCCGCCAGCCGCGGGGCTTCGTCGATCGTGGCCCGGCCGATGTCGCCGCTACCGAGCGCATGCTCTCCGTCATCCGCGAGAGCTTCTCGGTCTATGGCTTCGATCCGGTCGAGACGCCCTTCGTCGAATACACCGATGCGCTCGGCAAGTTCCTGCCCGACCAGGACCGGCCGAACGAGGGCGTCTTCTCCTTCCAGGACGATGACGAGCAGTGGCTCTCGCTGCGCTACGACCTGACGGCGCCGCTCGCCCGCTATGTCGCTGAGAATTTCGACGCGCTGCCCAAGCCCTATCGCAGCTACCGTGTCGGCTACGTCTTCCGCAACGAGAAGCCCGGCCCGGGTCGCTTCCGCCAGTTCATGCAGTTCGATGCCGATATCGTCGGCTCGGGCACTGTCGCGGGCGATGCCGAGATCTGCATGCTCGCCGCCGACACGATGGAGAAGCTCGGCATCAAGCGCGGCGACTATGTCGTGAAGGTCAACAACCGCAAGGTGCTCGACGGCGTGATGGATGCGGCCGGGATCGAGGCGGCTGCGCGCCTTACGGTGCTGCGGGCTATCGACAAGGCCGACAAGTTTCCGCTGGACGAGGTCCGCAAGCTCCTCGGCGAAGGCCGCAAGGACGAGAGTGGCGACTTCACCAAGGGAGCTGGCCTGTCCGGCGCTCAGGCGGATCGCATCATCAGCTATCTTGAGCTCGGCCAGAAGCTCGCCGAACTGGGCAAGGCCAATGCCGAGGACAGCGAAGGTTCCGCCAAGCTGTCGGCCGAGGCGCTGACCGATCTGCGTGGGCTCGTCGAAAGCGCCGAGAACGGTCAGGCCGGTATCGCGGAACTGGATCAGATCCGCGAGCTGATCACGGCGGCCGGCTATCTCGGGCGGATCATCATCGACCCCTCCGTCGTCCGTGGCCTCGAATACTACACCGGCCCGGTCTACGAGGTGGAGCTGACCTTCCCCGTCACCAATGATGACGGGCAGGTGGTGCGCTTCGGCTCGGTGGCAGGCGGCGGACGCTATGACGGACTCGTCGGCCGGTTCCGGCCCGAACCTGTGCCGGCGACCGGCTTCTCGATCGGCGTCTCGCGGCTCTTCTCGGCGCTGAAGGCGGTGAAATCGCCGATCGTCGACAGCAAAAGTGAGCTGCCGCTGGTCGTCGTCACGGCGATGGACAACAAGTCGCCGGAATTCATGCCGGGCTATCAGGCGATGGTCTCCGCCTTGCGGCAGGCCAAGGATGCCGATGGCAAGCCGCTGCTGCGCGCCGACCTCTATCTCGGCGCCTCCGGCTTCAACGCGCAGATGAAATATGCCGACCGGCGCGGCGCCATCTGCGCGGTCATCCAGGGCTCGTCCGAGCGCGAGGCCGGCACCGTCGTGATCAAGGACCTGATCCTCGGCGCCGAACTCGCCGCCGCCAGCCGCGACGTCAAGGACTCCGCCGAGCACAAGGCCAAGCAGGCGCAGGCGCAGTTCGCCGTGCCGGTGGATCAATTGGTGGACGGGGTGAAGACCGTGCTCCAGCGTCATGCTCGGGCTTGACCCGAGCATCTCTTGCCGGAGATTCTCGGGTCCGCGCTTCGCTTCGCCCGAGAATGACGTGAACCTCGAACCGTCCTTCGTCTACATCATGACGAACAAGCCGCGAGGCACGTTGTATCTTGGTGTGACCGCTGATCTGGTCAAACGCGCTTCGGAGCACAAGCTGCTTGTCGGTCGGTCGTTTACGGCAAGATACAATCTCGACAAGCTCGTCTGGTTCGAGACCTTCGATCATATCGAGCTCGCGATCCAGCGCGAGACGAGCCTGAAGCGCTGGGATCGGGAGTGGAAGATCGAAATGATCGAGAAGATTAATCCAGATTGGCGTGATCTATGCGAAGACATCTACCCCGAGTCCTTCTCGGCCGGAGCGTAGCACAGAGCCGAGAAACTTGGGCGGAAGGGCGGTAGAGCCTTCCTCGTCCTGAGATGCTCGGGTCAAGCCCGAGCATGAGGGCTGGAAAATCCCGTTCACCCATTTCCCTCAAATCCCTCGAAAGTTCGTCGCACCGCTGCTAGGACGGCGCTCGCAACAGGATAGGAAGCCGTGTCCGCAAGCCGCGCCAGCATCGAGACCGTGATCGCGCTCTTCGCAGGCGAGGGCTATGTCCATGCCGAGCCCGCGATCCTGCAGCCCGCCGACGTCTTCCTCGATCTCTCGGGCGAGGACATCCGCCGCCGCATCTTCATGACGCAGGATGCCGACGGCCGCGACTGGTGCCTGCGACCCGAATACACCATCCCCGTCGCGCTCGATCACATCGCCTCGGGCTCGACCGAGCCGGCGGCCTATGCCTATGCCGGCCCGGTCTTCCGCATGCGAGCCGGTGAGCCGGGCGAATTCCAGCAGGCAGGAATCGAATCCTTCGGCCGCGCGGATTTCACCGCCGCCGATGCCGAGATCATGGCTGTTACCATCGAGGCGACGGCCGCGCTGGGCTTGAAGGAGCCGCGTATCCAGATGGGCGATGTCGCGCTGCTCGGTGCGCTGCTCGACGGGCTCTCGGTGCCGCGGGCCGCGCGCCGCCGCCTCGTGCGCGCCATCGTGCAGGGCAAGGGAACGGAAGCGGTCGAGGCGCTCGATGCGCCGGCGGCAGAGGGTGAGGCCGCCCATGCCGGCCTGCTCAAGGCGCTGGAAGGGCAGGACCCCAAGGCCGCCCGCGCCTTCGTCGAGGACGTGCTGTCGATTGCCGGCATCTCGACGGTCGGCGGGCGCACGGCTGCGGATATCGCAGAACGCTTCCTGGCCCGCGCGGCCGAGCGCGAAAACCCGGTGAATGGTGACGTCAAGGCGCTGCTCGCCCAAGTGCTAGCCGTCTCGGGCGATCCCGACACCGCTTCCGCTGCGCTCCGGGCACTGGCCGACCAGGCTTCGCTCGATCTGGGTCGGCAGCTCGACGCCTTCGACGAGCGTACCGGCTTCCTCGCCGCGCGCGGCGTGGATGTCGGGGCGATCCGCTTCTCGGCCGGCTTCGCCCGCAATCTCGACTACTACACCGGCTTCATCTTCGAGCTGCACGATACGGCCCGCAGTGACGGCAAGCCGGTCGCCGGCGGCGGCCGCTATGACAACGTCCTCGGCCGTCTCGGCGCGGGCCGGCCGATCCCGGCCGTCGGCGCCTCGCTCTGGCTCGACCGGCTGACGGGAGACGCCGCATGAGCCAGTCGTCCAGCAACGATGCCCCGCTCGTCCTCGCGGTGCCCTCCAAGGGCCGCCTGCAGGAGAACGCGACCGCCTTCTTCGGCCGGGCCGGGTTGAAATTCGTCAAGGCCAGCGGCGAGCGCGGCTATCGCGGCAAGATTGCCGGGGTGGAAGGCGCCGAGGTCGCGTTCCTCTCTGCCTCCGAGATCGTCGCGCAGCTCGCCTCGGGCGCCGCCCATCTCGGCATCACCGGCGAGGATCTCGTCCGCGAGCAACTGTCTGACGCCGATGCCGCCGTCGAGATGCTGACGCCGCTCGGCTTCGGCCAGGCGAATGTCGTCGTCGCCGTGCCGCAGGCCTGGATCGACGTGCGCAGCATGGCCGATCTCGACGATGTCGCTTCGACCATGCGCGCCCGCCATGGCCGCAAGCTGCGCGTCGCCACGAAATATGTGCACCTGACCCGCCGCTTCTTCGCCGAGCACGGCCTCGCCGATTACCGCATCGTCGAGAGCCTCGGGGCGACCGAAGGCGCGCCCGCCGCCGGCACGGCCGAGATCGTGGTCGACATCACCACGACCGGCGCGACGCTGGCGGCCAATGCGCTGAAGGTGCTGGACGACGGCGTGATGCTGGCCTCGGAGGCCAATCTCGTCGCCTCGATGCGTGCCCTCTGGGGCGAGCGCGCCAGGGCTGCCGCGAAGACCATCCTCTCGCGCATCGCGGCGGAGGAGGAGGGGCGCACGATCCGCGAGGTCCGTGCGCGTCTCGATCTGTCGCCGGAGGTGCTGGCGGTTCTCGCGGAGCGTTTCGGCGCCCGGCTGCCGTTCGGTGTGCCGGCTGCCGGTGCGCCGCTGACGTTGCATTGCCCGGACAAGGCCGTCTTCTCGCTGGTCGAGCATCTCGACGGACTCGGTGCCGACGACGTGACCGTCTCCGCACCGACTTATGTCTTCCGTCGGTCGAACCGCCTGCTGGAACGACTCAACGCCCGGATCTGAAGCTGCTTTCTGCGATGGAATGACGATATCGGTCGCGGTTCAGCCTTGATCCTGAACCAATTGGCCTCTAGGCGTGTTAGCCGGTTTGGCGGCCGGCCGCGCGGCCGTGCGAGTGAATGCAGGTAAGACGATCATGATCCGACGCCTTGGCCTTGCGGCCGTTGTTGCTGGCTTGGCCGTGCCGATGCTGATGCCGGGCGAAGCCATGGCTCAGCGCCGTCAGCAGATGCCGTCGCGCTCCGAGCTCGGCGGCGGGCAGACGGAGATTCCGCAGGCCCAGCAGGAGAAGACCTTTCCGGTCGGCGCGAGCTGGAGCGTTGTCCAGCTGAACGGCAAGCCGGTTTACGAGCGCCGGGCGACGCTGATCATCGACAAGAACCTCCGCGGCACCGGCTTTGGCGGCTGCAACACCTTTTCGGCCTCGGCCTACCCGCTGCGCCAGCAGGGCCTCGCCGTGGGGCCGATCGCGCTTACCAAGCGTGATTGCGACAAGGGACTGCTCGAGTTCGAGCGCACCTTCCTCACCGCACTACGCGGTGCGCGCAACTGGGACATCGTCAATGGCCGCCTCGTCCTCAAGGGCGCGGCCGGCGAGGTAACCCTCAGCCGCTCGCTCTGACGCCTGCTTCTCCCCTCGGGGGAGAAGGTGTCTGCGCATCAGATGGATGAGGAAAGGGCCGCGCAAGCGGCCCTTTCCTGTATCAGTGAGGCGGGTCGGCCCTCATCCGACGCCGCTTCGCCGTGCCACCTTCTCCCCGAGGGGAGAAGGGGAGCGCCCTTCGCCGTCAGGCAGCCGGCGTTTTTTCCGTCGGCGTCGGGGTGAAGGTGCCGTCGACATTCGGCTCCATGGTGACGATGGCATCGTGCATGGTGCGCAGCGTCGCGCGATGGCCGATCGAGACGATACGGGCCTCGGGAAGTTCCCGGTCGATCGTGGCGTAAATCTCGCCTTCCAGCTTCTCGTCGAGCGAGGCGGTGGCCTCGTCGAGGAAGAGCCAGTCCGGCTTGCTCAGCAGCGCACGCGCGACGGCCAGCCGCTGCTGCTCGCCGCCCGAGAGACGCTGTCCCCAGAGATCGACCTCGTCGAGCTTGTCGGCGAGATGGCCCAGCTTGACCTTCTCCATCGCGGCGCGGATCGCGGCGTCCTCATAGGCGCCTTCCTTGGCCGGATAGGCCAGCGCGGCTCGCAGCGATCCTTGCGGCAGATAGGGGCGCTGCGGCAGCAGCATGATATCCGCTTCGGGCGGAATCCCGACCTTGCCGTCGCCGAAGGGCCAGATGCCGGCGATGGCGCGGAACAGCGTCGACTTGCCGGAGCCGGACGGGCCGATCAGCAGGGTTGAGCGCGCCTTGCCGAAATCGAGCGAGCCGAGCTTCACGATCGGCTTGCCGTTCGGCAGCAGCAGCGTGGCGTTGCGGATATGCAGGCCCTGGTCGCGCGAGGTCTCGCGGCTGAGAGCCTCCTCGCTGATCGGCCCGTGCTGCGCGTCGGCGATCGCTGACGCAAACGAGGTCAGGCGGTTGATCGAAGCGAGGTAGGAGGCGATCGAGGAGTAGCTGTTGATGATGAAGGAGAGCGCGGTCTGCACTCGGTCGAAGGCGCCGGCCACCTGCATCATGATGCCGAGCGTGATCGTGCCCGCGAAGTAGTAGGGCGCCAGGATGATGTAGGGCAGAACGACGCTAAGCTGGTTGTAGGACAGGGTGAAGCTGGTCAGCTTCAGCCGGCGCCAGACCAGCCGGTAGAAGTTCTCGACGATGTCGCCGAAGCGGCGCGCGAGGTGAGCGCGCTCCGTCGGCTCGCCGACCATCAGCGCGATCTGTTCGGAATATTCGCGCAGGCGGGCCAGGGAGAAGCGGAAATTCGCCTCCCGCTTCTCCTGCTCGAATTCGAGCCGGATCAGCGGGCGCCCGATCAGGTGCGTCAGCCAGGTCGCCGCGACCGCGTAGAAGAACGCGACCCAGAAGATATAGCCGGGAACGGCGATCGAGGTGCCGGGCAGGTTGAAGGCGACCGGGATGTTCCAGAGGATGATCGAGAACGAGACCAGCGTCGAAACCTGCGAGAGCAGGGGCAGCGCGAAGTTGTAGGTCTGGTTGACGAAGGCGCGCGTGTCTTCGGCGATACGCTGGTCGGGGTTGTCGACGCTGCCGGCAAGCGCGATCCGGTAATGCGTCGCGTGATCGAGCCAGTGTTGCGTGTACTCGTTCGCCATGAACTGCCGCCAGCGGATCAGGATGGTGTAGTTGGCGAAGAGCTCGATGAGGTTCGAAATGACCCAGAGCAGGGCCCAGACGCAGAAGACGTAGAAGAGCTGATACCAGAACGCCGCCGCATCCTTGTTCTGCAGCGCGTCGTACATGTCGCGGTTGAAGAAGGAGAGGCGCAGCGTGATGCCGACCTGGGTCTGGTTCAACACGATCAGAAAGACGAACAGCGAGACCGCAAGCGTGCCGAGCCGGATCCGGAACGGACCGATCGGCCAGAGATTGGCCGTGGTGACCTCCTGCGATTCGAAATAGGGTGAGGCGATCCGGGCGATGCGCGCGATCACCGGCACGAAGGAGATCGCGTAGATCAGGATGCCGAAGACGCCGACGGTGGTCGGCAGGCTGGACGGCACCGCGGGAATCTGCAGCGCTGGTGGCCACCAGTCGATCTGCGCCAGCACGGCTGCCGCACCGAACAGCACATATTCGATGGCGAACACGCCGGAGAAGATGCGCAGGAAGAACGGCAGGGTCGGCGAGCGGAAGGTTACCACCGCCAGCAGCAGGCCGACGATGCCCATGCCGATCAGCCCGGCCGATCCGGTCTGTTGGCCGGCGACCAGCGTGACGGCCGCCAGCAGGGCGACGAAGATGCTCAACAGACGCATGGGCAGGGATCCTGGCGGGAAACGGTGGGCTCCACGATTCGGACCATGTCGCAGCGGATGGGGCCTTTCAATGGCGATGCGCCCGAATGAGCAAATTGTCATCTGGCGGACAGGCGCTTGCGAGGCCGAAATCCGCGCCTGAGCCGCAAACCAAAACGCCCCGGAGCGAGCTCGGCTCGTCCGGGGCGGAAGGCAGGTCTAGCGGAGCCGTGGCCCGCTGGTCGCGAGCGTCACTCGGCGGCGACGATCTTGCCGGCGTCCCACTTGTACATAGAGAAGCTCGGCGAGCTCAGGTCGCCGGTCTTGCCGTAGGTCAGCGTGCCGATCGCGGTCTTGACCGGCATGCCGGACTGCAGCGCCTTGGCGGCGCCGGTCGCGTCGCCGGCCTTGCCGGCCTTCTCGATGGCGGCCTTGAGCACCTCGACCGCGGCATAGGCGTTGAGCGTGAAGGCCTCCGGAGGAATGCCCTTCTCCTTCAGCGCGGCGACGGCCTGGGCAGAATCCGGGTTCTTCAGCGCGTCGGTGGCGTTGGTGAAGAGGGTGCCGGTGGCATGATCGCCGCCGATCGCTGCGTACTCGGTGTTGGAGAGGCCCTCACCGCCGATGATCGTCGCCTTGACGCCGGCATCGGCGAGCTGGCGCGAGAGCAACCCGCCCTCGGGGTGGTAGCCGCSGAAATAGATCACATCGACGTTGGCGGCCTTGAGGCGCGTCACGACGGCCGAGAGGTCCTTGTCGCCGGGGTTGACCGTCAGCGCGACGACCTCCTTGAGCCCACCGGCATTGATGCCCTTCTGGAAGGCATCGGCGAGGCCCTTGCCGTAGGTGCCCTTGTCGTGGACGATCGCAATCTTCTTGTCCTTCAGGTTCTTCAGGACATAAGCGGCGGCGATGTCCGCCTGCTGGTCGTCACGGCCGCAGGTGCGGAAGACGTTGCTCAGACCGCGCGTCGTCAGCGCCGGCGAGGTTGCTGTCGGCGTCACCATCAGCACGCCGCTCTCGGAGAGCACGTCGGAAACCGCCATGGCGACCCCCGAGGTCACCGGGCCGACCACGAACTTGACCTTCTCGCCGACGAGGAGGTTGGCGGACGAGACGCCCTGCTTCGGATCGCCGGCATCGTCGGCGAGCTTCAGCACGAGCTTCTCGCCGAGCACGCCGCCATTCTTGTTGATGACGTCGACGGCGGTCTGGGCGCCGTTCTTGACCTGGTCGCCATAGGCAGCGACGGGGCCAGTCAGCGGCGCGACGAGGCCGATCGTGATGTCGGCCTGAGCGGCCTGTGCCGACAGGAACAGCGTGGCGGCCAACGCAGCGCCCGAGAGGAAATAGGATTTTTTCATCTGCATCTCCCTACGACATGCAATTTATGCGCGCGACCCTGCCGAGGATCGCCTGTCGCCTGTATAGGCCAGGGCCGGTCCGAGGGACACTGCCTGCATTTTCATCAGCTATCGCGACAAACGCATGGCAATGCGACGGCCGGCTTCGCCGGGAGCAGGGGCGCTGGTTTGGAATTCGCTCAGCCGCTCTTCGCCTTGCGCTGAGCTTCCAGCTCCTCGGTGACGGCGATGACGTCAAGATAGTCCTCATGACGCGCCGGCGCATAGCGCGAGACATGGCCATCGGTGAAGGTTTTCCAGACGTCCGGAGCGGCCTCCTTCATCGCGTTCATGGCTGCGACGAAATCGTCCTTCAGGCCCTGGGGCAGGTTGGCGCGGGTCGAGAACGGGCTGGCGGGGATCAGCGGCGACGTCCAGAGCGCGCGGGTCGAGCCGGCCGGGATCATGCCGCGCTGGGCGAGGCGCTGGGCGACGCCGGACTCGGTATTGACCTGATAGGTCGCGACGACGTCGAACTGCCCGCGCACCAGCGCCAGCACGGAGTTGTCGTGCCCGCCGGAAAAGACGGTGCCGCTGAAATAGGCCTTCGGGTCGATGCCTTGCTTGCGCAGGAAATAAGCGGGGAAAGCGTATCCGGAGGTCGAGTTCGGATCGGCGAAGGCCAGAACCTTGCCCTTGAGATCGGCAAGGTTCTGATAGGCGCTGTCCGCCCGCACCAGCAGCACCGAATAGTAGCCTTCCTGGCCTTGGTTATCGACGTCGCGCAGCAGCGGCTGGAGCTTTTCGCCCAGCACACGGCGCCCGAGCGCGTAGACGGCCGGTCCGAAGCGGGCGAAGTCGACCTGGTCGGCACGCATCGCCTCGACGAGGCCGGCATAGTCCGAAACCCTGAAGAACCGGACGGGCACGCCGAGGCGCTGCGACAGGTAGTCGACCATCGGCTGGGTGCGGGCGATGGCACCGGTTTCGTTCTCGGCGGAAGAGACGCCGAAGCGCAACTCCTTGATGCTCTGTCGCCAGTCCGGCGCCCGCGCGAAAGCGGGGACGGCGCTCGTGGCGGCAAGGCCGGCGAGGACTGAGCGGCGTGTCGGCATGATGCTTCCCAGGATACGACGAATGCGTTGAGCGGTCCTGGATGCATGCGGGGGGCGACGGCTGGATGGCGGGGGGATGACAGTGCCGTGAAACGAAGAAAGGCCCGGCTTGCGCCGGGCCTTCCATGATTGCCTTGGGAGGCTGGATCAGAAGTCCATGCCGCCCCCGAAACCGGGCCTGCCCGGTTTCGGCATTCAGACGCTTTGGGCGTCCGGACTTCCTCAGAAGTCCATGCCGCCCATGCCGCCGCCGCCCATCGGGGGCATCGGCGAGTCCTTCTTCGGCAGCTCGGCGATCATCGCCTCGGTGGTGATCAGCAGGCCCGCGATCGAAGCCGCGTCCTGGATCGCCGTGCGCACGACCTTGGTCGGGTCGATGATTCCGGCCTTGACCAGATCGCCGTACTCGCCGGTCTGGGCGTTGTAGCCCCAGGCGTAGTCCTTCGACTCGAGCAGCTTGCCGATCACGACCGCGCCGTCATCGCCGGCGTTGTCGACAATCTGGCGGGCCGGAGCGGCGATCGCCTTGCGGACGATCTCGACACCGGTCTTCTGGTCGTCGTTCTGGGTCTTGATCGACTTGACCGAGTTCAGAGCGCGCAGCAGGGCGACGCCGCCGCCCGGCAGGATGCCTTCTTCCACCGCGGCGCGGGTGGCGTTCAGGGCATCGTCAACGCGGTCCTTCTTCTCCTTGACCTCGACCTCGGTCGCGCCGCCGACGCGGATCACCGCGACGCCGCCAGCGAGCTTGGCCAGGCGCTCCTGGAGCTTCTCGCGGTCGTAGTCCGAGGTGGTCTCCTCGATCTGGGCCTTGATCTGACCGACGCGGGCTTCGATGTCCTTCTTCTTGCCGGCGCCGTCGATGATCGTGGTGTTCTCCTTCTCGATGCGCACCTTCTTGGCGCGGCCGAGCATGTTGAGCGTCACGGTCTCGAGCTTGATGCCGAGGTCTTCCGAGATCATCTGGCCGGCGGTCAGGATCGAGATGTCCTCGAGCATGGCCTTGCGGCGGTCACCGAAGCCCGGAGCCTTGACGGCCGCGACCTTGAGGCCGCCACGGAGCTTGTTGACGACGAGCGTGGCGAGAGCCTCGCCCTCGACGTCCTCGGCGATGATGAGCAGCGGCTTGCCGGTCTGAACGACGGCCTCGAGGATCGGCAGCATCGCCTGCAGCGAGGAGAGCTTCTTCTCGAAGATCAGGACGTAGGGGTCGTCCAGCTCCGCGATCATCTTCTCGGAGTTGGTGATGAAGTAAGGCGATAGATAGCCACGGTCGAACTGCATGCCCTCGACGACGTCGAGCTCGGTCTCGGCGGTCTTGGCTTCCTCGACGGTGATGACGCCCTCGTTGCCGACCTTCTGCATGGCGGTCGAGATCATCTTGCCGACCGACTCGTCGCCGTTCGCCGAGATCGTGCCGACCTGCGCGACTTCCGCGTTCGAGGTGACCTTCTTCGAGTTCTTCTTGAGGTCGGCGACGATGGCCTCGACGGCCAGGTCGATGCCGCGCTTCAGGTCCATCGGGTTCATGCCGGCCGCAACCGACTTGGCGCCCTCGCGGACGATCGCCTGGGCCAGGACCGTGGCGGTCGTGGTGCCGTCGCCGGCATGGTCGTTCTGACGGGACGCGACTTCGCGAACCATCTGGGCGCCCATGTTCTCGAACTTGTCGGCGAGCTCGATCTCCTTGGCGACGGTGACGCCGTCCTTGGTGATGCGCGGAGCGCCGAACGACTTCTCGATCACGACGTTGCGGCCCTTCGGACCGAGCGTGACCTTCACGGCGTTGGCGAGGATGTCCACGCCGCGCAGCATCTTGTCGCGGGCGTCGGAGGAGAACTTGACGTCTTTGGCAGCCATGAGAGCTACTCCTTGAAATGGAAACGGAAGAGAGCGGTCAGGCGGCTATCAGCCGACGACGCCCATGATGTCGGATTCCTTCATGATCAGGAGATCCTGGCCATCGATCTTGACTTCGGTGCCCGACCACTTGCCGAACAGGACGCGGTCGCCCTTCTTGACATCGAGGGCAACGAGCTTGCCGGCTTCGTCACGCGCGCCGGGACCGACGGCGATGACCTCGCCCTCCTGGGGCTTTTCCTTGGCGGTCTCGGGAATGATGATGCCACCCTTGGTCTTCTCTTCGCCATCCAGGCGGCGGACCACGACGCGGTCATGCAAAGGACGGAACTTCATGGTTCTGTCTTCCTCTCGGTCTTATTCGGTTCGGGCGCCGCTGAATGGCTCCCGGGGGAGGCTGTTAGCAGTCAACGAAGGAGAGTGCTAACAGATGGCCGGGAGATAGGCTCGGGGTCCCGGAGAGTCAAGGAAGCCTGCGACAACAAAGTGAACGCCGCCGGGTGCGGCATCGCAGCCCTTAGCCTTTCGGCTGCCGCACGCGCTAGAACACGCTAAGATGGCTGAATGACGACACTCGCGCCCCCGCCCGCGCCCGATCCGCGCCTCGACGACATCGCGCGTTCCTGCGTGGCGCTACACGTCCGGATGACGGCCCGGGCCGTCACCCGTGCCTATGACGAGGCGATGCGGCCGAGCGGCCTCAAGATCACCCAGTTTGTCCTGCTTTCGGCGCTGAGCACCGGGCAATGGAAGTCGATCACCGAGCTGGCCGAGCGTTTCGCGCTGGAGCGAACTTCGCTGACCCGCAATCTCCAGCTTCTCGCTGCTGAGGGCATGGTCGAGCCGGTCGAGTGCCGGGGCCGAGCCGCGGTCTATGCGGTGACGCAGAAGGGCAGGGCTGCGATCGAGGCCGCCATTCCGTACTGGCGGGCGGCGCAGGACAGGATCGAAGGCGGCTTCGGCGAGGAGCGCTGGCGCGAGACCCGCGACGGGCTGAGGGCGCTGCGCCGCGCGGCGCGGGACGTTCTGTGAACGCGGTGTCCAATCAACTCCGGTTGACGAGCCAGCCGTCCTCTCTCTAACGTGCAGATACACGATTTGAGAGGGCGCCATGGATCGGACGTTTGGAGTGGTGTCCCGCGAGGTGCTGGTCGCGGGCGACGGCTTGAGCTTCCTGCGGGGCATCATCGACGGCGCTCACCCGGCTCCGCCTTTCGCCGGGACCATGGATTTCGATCTGGTGGAGGCGGATGAAGGGCGCGTCGTCTTCGTCGGGCGCCCGTCACCCCGCTTCTTCAATCCGCTCGGCACGATTCATGGCGGCTGGACCGCCACGATCCTCGACTCCGCCATGGCCTGCGCCGCCCATTCAACGCTCAAGCCGGGCGAGGGCTACACCACGCTCGAGATGAAGCTGAACTATGTCCGGCCGGTCATGCCGGACTCGGGCACGGTGCGCTGCGAAGGCAAGCTGATCCATCGCGGCGGCTCCGTCATCACGACGGAAGGCAATCTGCGCGACGAACGTGGCAAGCTGCTCGCGCACGGCACCGAAACCTGCCTGGTGTTTCCCGCCAAGCCTAGCGCCGGCTGACCGCCCCGGCGCCGGCCACGATCAGCAGCGCACCGAGATAGGTCGTATAGAGCGGCATCTCACCGAAGAGGAAGAAGCCGAGCAGGCTGGCCCAGATCAGAGCGGTGTACTCGATTGCCGCCAGCCGGGACGCGGCCGCCATGGCATAGGCCGAGGTGAGCGTGAGATGACCCGCGACGCCAAGCGCTCCCGCGAAGAGATAGATCGCCAGATCCGCCAGCGTCATCGGCACGAAGGCGAGGGCCGCCGGGACGGCTAGGCACAGCGCCGGCCCGACATTCTGGAAGGCGACGATGACGGTGGGATGCTCTCTGACCGCGATGCGTCGCAGCAGGATCAGGTTGAAGGCGTAGCTGACCGCTGAGAACAGCGCGGCGGCGACGCCGAGGCTGGCGCCGCTGACATGCCCCTGCAGCCGCGGCCAAACCATGACCAGCATGCCGGCAAGGCCGAAGGCGAGCGCCTGCAGCACGCGCCGGTCGATCGTCTCCTTCAGCAGCAGGCCGCCGAGAACCGCGACGAAGACCGGCGCCAGGAAGGACAATGTCAGCGCTTCGGCGAGCGGCAGCACGGAGACCGAATAGAAAAAGCTGCCTGCCGTCATCACGACGAGCGGGACGCGCGCGACATTGCCGATGATGCTGTCTCGCGTCGGGCGGGCCGGGCGGGCGAGCGCGAGAACGGCGAGCGCGCAGAGGCCGCCCATCAGGAAGCGCATGAACAGCGCCACGATGAAGGGGTGGTGCTGCATCTGGCCCTTGATCACCGCATCCATGGCGGTGAGCAGGGCGATGCCGAGCGCGGCGCGCAGAGCAATCGACCGATTCATGCTGTCAGGCCGCGTCCATGGCTGTCCGGGAGGGGCGCCCATGGAGAGCACGGGCCGGGACCTCGTCTAAGGCCGATCCCGGAGCGCGCCTAGGGGAGGGGCGCACAGGCCCCCAATGCTGTCATTGCAGGGGTCGATTGCCGAGACATTGCCATGCCGGCCGCTCCCGGCGTGGGACAATCGCATCGGCAGCGGCACGCCTTGCAGAGCCGGGCTTGCGACCTGGCTGCGAATCGCACGAGGTGCCGCAAAGGCGTCAGGCTCACGACGAGATGACCGAGAGGCGATGACCGTTCTTCTGCCCTTCATTGTCAATGCCGGGCTGAACTTCGTCCTCGGGCTGCTCATCGCCCTGTTCCTGGGGCCCGAGGCGTTCGGGCTCTTTGCCATCGGTGCCGCGATCGTCGTGTTGGTCAACACGGCGCTGCTCGACTGGCTGAAGCTCTCGGTCGTCCGCTTCTATTCGGCGCAAAGCCGGGAGCGCGATCCCGGCATCCGCGCGACGCTCAATCTGCTCTTCGCTGGTATTGGCCTTTCCCTTTGCGCGCTCCTGACGGCGGCGCTGCTCGCCGGCATCGATACGGGGCTGCCGATGACGCTGCTCGCGGTGGCCGTCGCCGGCGGCGTCGGCGCCGGCTGGTTCGACTATCACGGGGCGGTCGCCCGCTCGCGCTTCCTCGACGCCGCCTATGCCCGGCTCGTCCTCGTCAGGAGTGGCATTGCCCTCGCGTTGATGGTCGGGGCTGCATGGTGGCTGCGCGATCCGGCCATCGTCCTGCTCGGCGGGCTGGCCAGCACCGTCGTCTCGGTGCTCGCTGTGCGCGGCAGGCTGGCGGATGCGGGGTCGGGCCTTGCCGCCGCGCGCGCCGATCTTGCCCGCAGCTTCGCCCGCTATGCGCTGCCGCTGGTGGCCGGCAACGCCGTCTATTCACTGATCCCGCTGCTCAATCGCGCCATTCTGGCGGACCGCTTCGGCTTCGCGGAGGCCGGCTATTTCTCGCTTGCCTCCGATATCGGCCTCAGGCTCTTTCCGGTGCTGGCCTCGATGCTGGAGATATTGCTGCTGCGCGAGGTCATCCGCCTCGATGAGGCGCGAGGCCGCCTCGCCGCACAGAAGCGCATCGCGCGCAACATGGTGACGGTGCTAGCCCTCGTGCTGCCCGTCGCGCTGGGCTTCTGGCTGACACTGCCGGCCTTCGAACGCCTCTTCGTGCCGGCGAGCTTCAGGGGCCATTTCGCCAGCTATATGGCCGTGCTGCTGCCCGGCTTCGCCGCGATCGCACTGTTCCAGGCGGCGATCTACCCGGTCTTCCTGCTGGCCAGGCGTACCCTCGTCGCCACCTTTGCGGCTCTGGCGGGCCTGGTTGTCAACCTTGCCATCATCTTCGCGCTGCCAGGGGCATTCGCGTCGGAAACGATCGCCGTCGCGCAAAGCGCAGCCTTCGTGACGGCCTTTGCGGTGACGGGTGTCGTGGCCTTGCGCATGTTGCCGTCCTGGCCGCCGCTGCGCGATCTCAGTTGTGTCGTCCTCGCCGCCGCCGTCATGGTTCTGGTGGTCTGGCCGCTGCAGGACCGTCTGCCGGCTCCGGCGGAGCTGCCGCTCCAGATCGTCCTCGGCGCCCTGGCTTATGCGGCGGTGATCCTCGCCTGCGATGTCGGCCGCTGGCGCAGCGGCCTGAAGCTGCGTTGGGTCGCTCGCAAAGGGTTAAGGCGCTAGCCAGGCCGGCAACGCTTCCTTCACCCTGTGGGTTGATGCCCCGCTAAGGTTAATTCCGCGAATTGGCTGGGTTTTGGCGTGATCTGCGCGCTGGAAGTCCGCGATTCACCATTCATTTCAAGCCGCTCCGCACTCTTCCGGCAGTCGCTGTCGAGAGTGTTGCGTTATGCGTCGAACGATTGTCCTTCCGCTGCTGATCGCAGCCGGTACCTTGACCGCGAGCGGAGCCATGGCGCAGGGCTATGGCTATGCCGCGCCCCGCGATCCGATGGCGGCGGCGCATGGCCGCGCGAATTACGGCGGCGGCTTCATCGAGATGCTGATGACGGGCCGCGATCCGTCACCCAATGGCCGCGGCGGCGCCGTCTACAACCGTCCGGGTGGCTATGCCTATGGCCAGACCGTGAGGTCGGCGCCCGGCTACGAAGCCGATCCGTTCGAGGCGGCGCGCCAGCCGCAGGCCGGCCGCCGCATGGCGGCGCTCGGCCAGCCGATCGAGCCGCAGCAGGGCATCCAGCAGATCGTCGATCCGCGCTTCCGCAAGCAGGAAGTCGCCTATGACGGCCCGCACAAGCCCGGCACGATCATCATCGACACGCCCCAGCGCTTCCTCTTTCTGGTGCAGCCGGGCGGCCGGGCCATGCGCTACGGCATCGGCGTCGGCCGTCCCGGCTTCTCCTGGGCCGGGATGAAGACGATCACCCGTAAGGCGGAATGGCCGAGCTGGACGCCTCCGGCGGAAATGCTCAAGCGCCGGCCGGACCTGCCGCGCTTCATGGCTGGCGGCCCGGAGAACCCGATGGGTGCGCGCGCCATGTATCTCGGCTCGTCGCTCTACCGCATCCACGGCACGAACGAACCGAACACCATCGGCCAGGCGGTTTCCTCGGGCTGCATCCGCATGACCAATGACGACGTCCAGGATCTCTACGAGCGGGTGCGCGTCGGCGCCAAGGTGCTGGTGATCTGAACCGCGCGGAGCAGGCCGCTCGCAAGAAAAAGAGAAACCAGAGATCCGGCAGGACAGACAGCGGTGAATGGTCGGATCGTATCCTGACGCCGACTAGTCCCCGTCAGCGACCCAAGGAGACATTCGCGGCTTTGGCCGCCGTGAACCCCATCGCCCAATAAAGAAGCCCGCCTTTCCAGGCGGGCTTCGTCGTTTTGATGGTCGTTTCAGACCCAGCTGTCGTCGTCGCCGGAATCGATGCCGGGATCGTCGTCGTCGTTGCTCGCCTGATCGTATTTGGCCTCGCCGTCATAGCCCTGGCCGTAATCCGAGCGATCTTGCGCCGACTGGTCGGACGAGCCGCGATCATAGGCCGACTGATCCGCGGTGCCCTGATCATAAGCCGCCTGCTGCGTGTTGGCGCCGGCATTGGCGTTCGTGTCGGCCGCTGCCGCCGGGGTTGCAGCCTTGCTGGCACCGCCTGCTCCGCTGAAGGCGTTGGCAAGGACATTGCCGAGGACAACGCCGCCGGCGACACCCGCCGCCGTGCTGAGTGCGCTCGCCATGAAACCGCCGCCGCGGCCGGGCGCCTGCTGCGGCTGGTTGCTCCACGGGCCGGGCTGCATGGGCGCCGCGGCCTGCGCCGGAGCAGCTTGCATCGGGCCGGCTTGCGTGGGCTGGCCCTGCGGTTGCGTGTTCCAGACACCCGCGGGGGCGGCGGCATCGGCACGCGGCGTCACGGAGGGCACCGACCCTGTGCGCGGCACGCTGCCGCCGCCGAAGATGCCGGACAGAAAACCGCCGGCAGCCGGTTGGGCTGTGGCCTCGCTCGCCCGCTTCTCGGCGTCGCGCAGCTGCGCCTGCAGGCTTTCGACCTGCTGGTTCAGATTCGCGAGCGCCTGCTCCTGTACATAGACCGCCTGGGCCATGGCATAGGGCGCATAGGGCTGCTCGCGCAGGCGCTCCGCGATGAAATTCTCAGCCTCGGGGTCGCGGGGCTGGTTGGCCGCCTGCTTGAGGCGGTCGAAAATCCCGGCGATCACGTCGCGTTCTTGCGGCGTCATCGTCATCTCCTCTCGTTACGCGGCATCGTTGCGCCGCGTTGAAGAGGTGGGCCCGGCCTGTGACAGTATCAAGGCCATAGCCGCGGCAAGCTGCCGCGGCGGGTCAGATGCTGCCGCCGAAATCGTCGTCCGGCGGCGGCATCTCGTCGACTTCGGAGCCCGGCTGCAGCGTGCCGCGGTTGAGCACCACGACCGCCGTCCCGGTCGGCACGCGGCTGTAGAGGTCGATGATGTCCTGGTTGAACAGGCGGATGCAGCCCGAGGAGACGGACTTGCCGATCGACCACGGCTCGGAGGTGCCGTGGATGCGGTACATCGTGTCGCGGTTGCCCTGGTAGAGATAGAGCGCGCGCGCACCCAGCGGGTTCTCGAGGCCACCGGCCATGCCGGCAGCCCAGGGGCGGTTCCGCTCCGGCTCGCGGGCGATCATCGCTGGGGTGGGCGTCCAGCGCGGCCACTGCGCCTTGCGGGCGACCGTCGCGCGGCCGCGCCAGGACATGCCTTGCTTGCCGACACCGATGCCGTAGCGGATCGCCTTGCCGTTCTCCTGGACGAGATAGAGGAAGCGGTTGTCGGTATCGACGACGATGGTGCCGGGCTGCTCGCGGGTCGGGTAGGAGACGATGCGGCGCAGGAACTGCGGCTCGACCTCGGTGAGGTCCGTGGCCGGCAGCGGGTGCTGCTCATCCGGCCGCTCGCCATACATCGACAGGTATTCCGGGCTGATCTGCCGCCCATGCGGGGCAACCTCATAGGGTTGCTGGCGCTGGCTCACGCAGGCGGCAAGGAACAACGGCGTCAGCGCAGCGAAGGCGCGGCGTGTCGGACGGGCAAGGGGAGAGGCGGACGGGCGGGCGGGAGACATCGACGGAAAACTCGGAGTTGCGGGCGGAGGTCAACGGTGGGACGGCGCCGCGGTTCCATGCGCCGTTGCAGGCCTCCGTTCAAGGTGCCCGAGATGGCCGTGGGGTGAACAGGAGGTGGCCAAATTGTGGCCGTGCAACTCTGTTGCCGATCGGCCACAGCTCGTCGAGCCGGCTAGGCCGCCTCCCGCAGCCCCCATTTGAGCAGTCCCAACCGCTCGCGGGCCCACCAGCGCGAGAGCATCATCACGGCGACTGCCGTCAGCCCGATGGCAAGGCCGATCCAGATGCCGCGTCCGGCGAGCGGGGTCACGAAACCGAGAGCTGCGGAAAGCGGCAGGCCGATGCCCCAGTAGCCGATGCCGGCAAGGATCATCGGCAGGCGCGTGTCGCCAAGCCCGCGCAGGATCGACGAGCCGACGACCTGCGCGCCATCGGCGATCTGGAAGACCGCCGCATAGAACAGGAAGACCATCGCGATCTGGGCGACCGCTTCCGCGCCGGGTTTCGAGCGGTCGAGGAAGGGCGCGATCAGCCAGTGGGGCACGGTTGCCATCAGAAGCGCGGTAAAGCTCATGAAGCTCAGCGCCAGGATGAGCGCCACCGTGCCGGCCCGCCTGATGCCCTCCTTGTCGCCGGATCCGAAGGCGCGGCCGACCCGGACGGTCCCGGCCTGGCCGATGCCGAGCGGCACCATGAAGGCGAGCGAGGCGATCTGGATCGCGATGGCGTGGGCCGCAAGCGCGGTCGCTCCGAGCAGCCCCATCATGAAGGCGGCGCCGTAGAAGATGAGCGATTCGAAGGCGAGCGTCAGAGCGATCGGGAAGCCCATTCGCCAGAAGGCGCGGTAGCGCGGCCAGTCCGGCACCCAGAAGCGGCCGAGCACATGATAGCGCCGGAAGCGCCGGTCGAGCGAGACGACGAGCGCGAGGCCCAGGAACATCAGGGCCGAGGACAGCGCGGTGGCCATCCCCGAGCCCGGCAGGCCGAGCGCCGGGAAGCCGAGCCGCCCGAACATCAGGCACCAGTTGGCGAAGGCGTTGAAGGTGACGGCGCCGAGCACGACGATGAACGCCCAGCGCGGCCGTTGCAGCGCGGCGACGAAGCCGCGCAGGCACAGATAGAGGAAGAAGGGCAGCAGGCCCCATTGCAGCGTATGGATGTAGGATGCGGCCGCGCTCGACAAGGCGGGGTCCTGGCCCATCGCCGTGAGGATGAACTCGGCCTGCCAGAGGAAGAGCCACATCGGCCCCACCATGGTGGCGGCGGCCCAGAAGCCCTGCCGGACGGTGCGGCGCAGATCGCGCACCGCATGCCTGTTGCGGCCGAGCTCGATCGCGAGCATCGGCGCGACTGCGCCCATCGCGCCGATGCCGAAGATGAGGGCGGCATTGTAGAGGTTGGTGCCGAGCGCGCCGGCCGCCAGCGCCTCCGGGCCCAGATGGCCCATCATGATGACGTCGGTTGCCATCATCGCCGTCTGCGCGACATTGGTCAGCACCATCGGCCAGCTCAGGGCGAGCATGGCGCGCGCCTCGGTGAGCCAGGGATGATGCGGTTTGGCTGTGTCGGCAGTCGTCATGAGGCGCTTTCTCGGGGCGCCGCTTCTACCGCCGATTGAAGCTTTGAAACAGCCACAGCCGCGACTGACGACGCCCGGAGCCGATGCACTGGACGCGGGTCGACAAGTCCCGCCGCGGTCTGCATCTTGCCTTGCGGATTGCCGGAGGGCCTGGACGAATGAGCACCAATCTGAGGATCGACGGCGCGAGGCTGGCCGCGCGCCTGGCAGAGCTCTCGAAGATCGGTGCGACGCCGGAAGGGGGTTGCCGCCGGCTCGCCCTCACCGATGAGGACCGGCAGGGCCGCGACTGGCTGGTCAGCCAGATGGAGGCGCTCGGCCTCGATGTCCGCGTCGATGCGATCGGCAACATCGTCGGCATCCTCAAGGGCCAGCAGGACGGTCCCGCCATCGTCATGGGCTCGCATATCGACACGGTCGGCACCGGCGGCCGCTTCGACGGGGCGCTCGGCGTCGTCGCGGGCGTCGAGGTTCTGGCGGCGCTGCGCGACGCGGGGCTGACCCCCAGGCGCGATATGGCCGTGATCGCCTTCACCAACGAGGAGGGAGCGCGCTTCCACCCGGACATGCTCGGCTCCTATGTCTGGGCCGGCGGCATGAGCGTCGAGGCGGCCCACAGGGAAGTCGATTCCGAGGGCGTCGGCCTTGGCGCCGAGCTGAAGCGCATCGGCTACGAAGGTGCGGAGCGACCGGGATTCCTGCCCGCGCACGCCTATCTCGAGCTCCATATCGAGCAGGGGCCGGTGCTCGAGAGCGAGGGCGGCGGCCTCGGCGCCGTCACTGGCATCCAGGCGATCTGCTGGCTGGAGCTGACCCTCAAGGGCCGCCCGAGCCATGCCGGCACGACTCCGATGGCCTACCGCAAGGACCCGGGCCTTGCCGCCGCGCGCATCAACATCTTCGCCAACGAGCTGACCAAGACGATCCCGCACCAGCTCGCGAATTCCGGCGTCATCCGCGTGCAGCCCGGCAACGTCAATGTCGTGCCCGAGACGGTGGTGATGACGCTCGACCTGCGCAACCCGCTCGATGCGCCGCTTGCCCAGGCGGAGGAGGCGGTGCGCCGCTTCTGCGCCGAGCTTGCCGCGCGGGACGACATCGAGATCTCCTTCCGTGACCTCGCGCGCTTCCCGGCGACGCCCTTCGCCGAGGAACTGATCGCCGAGGTCGAGCGCAGCGCCGGCGAGTTCGGGCTGCCGATCCGGCGGATGATCTCGGGCGCCGGCCATGACGCGCAGATGATGGCGCGGCTCTGTCCGACGGCGATGGTGTTCATCCCCTCGATCGGCGGGCTGTCGCACAACCCGGCCGAATTCAGCACCGACGACGACATGGCCGCCGGCGCGAACATCCTGCTCAGCACTGCCTGGCGCGTCGCCAACGCCTGAAAGCGCTTGAACAAATGAGCCCTCATCCCGAGGAGGTTCGAGACGCCGCTGGCGCGGCTCCTCGGGATGAGGACTCAAATTTTCGATGAGGCTGCAAAAGGACCTTCGATGACGACGATCGCCTCGCTTTCCGCTGCCGAACTCGGGCCGCTCTACGCCAGCAAGGAACTCTCCCCGGTCGATGTCGCGAAGGATGCGCTGGCGCGCATCGAGCGCTTCGAGCCCGAGGTCAATGCCTTCGTCGTCCGCGATGAGGCGATCGCGCTGGCGATGGCGGAGGCCTCGCAAGCGCGCTGGCTGAAGGGCGAGGCGATCGGCCCGCTCGACGGCGTGCCCGTCACCATCAAGGACAATCTCGGCGTCGCCGGCTGGCCGATGCGACGCGGCTCGGCGGTCGCTTCCGATGCGCCCTTCGCGGAGGATTCTCCCGCCACGGCGCGGCTGCGAGAAGCCGGCACGGTGTTCCTCGGCAAGACCACCATGCCGGAATATGGCTGGAAGGGCGTCGGCGACTCCCCGCTCTCCGGTATCACCCGCAACCCCTGGAACACCGGCACGGGGCCGGGTGGCTCCTCTTCCGGTGCGGCGGTCTGCGCCGCGCTCAATCTCGGCTGCATCCATCTCGGCACGGACGGGGCCGGCTCCGTGCGCATTCCCGCCGCCTTCACCGGTGTCGTGGGCTTGAAGCCGAGCTACGGGCGCGTTCCGGCCTGGCCGATCTCGACCATGGGCTTCCTCGCCCATCTCGGCCCGCTGACCCGCACCGTCACCGACACGGCGCTGGCGATGAAGGTGATCGGCCAGCCCGACGCGCGCGACATGACGGCGCTCACGGATCGTCCGCCTGACTATGTCGATGGGCTGAAGGGCGGGGTCCGGGGCCTGCGCGTGGCCTGGTCGCCGCGCCTTGGGCAGGACGTTGCCGTCGACCCGGAAATCGCTGCGCTGACTGCTGCCGCGGCGCAAGTCTTCGCCGAGCTCGGCGCAACGGTCGAGGAGGTCGACCCCGGCTTCGCCGATCCGATCGAGACCCTGATGACGATCTGGGCGTCCGGCGCGGCGCTGGCGTTGCGTAGTGTCGATGCGGCCGCGCGTTCCCGAATGGACCCCGGCCTGGTCGCGGTCGCCGAGCTGGGGGAGCGCATCCCGGCCTCAACCTATGTCGATGCGCTGCTGAACCAGCGCAATGCGCTGGCCTATCGCATGGCGCAGTTCCATGCGCGTTACGACCTGTTGCTGACGCCGACGCTGCCTCTGCCGGCCTTCGCGGTGGGGCGCAATACCCCGGAGCATGGCGCCTATGGCGAGGACTGGACGCGCTGGACGCCCTTCACCTACCCCTTCAACATCACTGAGCAGCCGGCCGTGTCGGTGCCCTGCGGCTTGACTGCGACGGGGCTGCCGGCGGGGCTCCAGATCGTCGGAGCGTTCGGCAAGGACGCGCTCGTTCTGCGGGCCGCAGCCGCCTTTGAGCTGGCCAGGCCGTTCGCGCGCGTCGATGCGCCGCGCGTGTAGAGGTCGTCGGCCGTCAGCGCGCCGGTTCGACCAGCCTGAGCAGGTTGCGGCTCGCCACCCGTTCCCGGGTGGCGGGGGGCAGCTGTTGCAGGAAAGACTGAACGCTCGCGAACTTCATCGCGTCGCTGCCCAGTGAGCGCTGGCTGGCATCGGTGCCGATCAGGAAGCGTTCGGGCTTCGCCTCGATGAGTTCGAGCCATTCAGGCCAGACGGCCTTGCCATCGCGCAGGATCGTGTAGTCCGGTGCGCGCGGGTGCCGGGGCCAGGTCCGGGCGCTGAGCTCGTAATGGAGATTGGGGTGGCGCTCGAGCATGCGGCGAGCCAGGAAGACCGGGGTGTAGCCCCCATGCGCCCAAATGACGGCTACGTCCGGATAGGCCTCCAGCAGGAGCGAGAGCTCCCTTATCCGGGTGATCTCGACATGGACCATGACGGGCAGGCCATATTTGCGGGCCAGCTCGAGAACGCCGCGCATGATCGCGCCCGTCGGATCGTAATCGGCCTCGGGGAACCCGGGCGAGGGAAAATGAGCGGCGGAGATCTCGCCGATTCCCTTGAACCGCCCTGTCGATAGGAGCTGATCCAGGGCCGCCAGCACAGCCGGATCCTGCCCGTCCCAGCTTTTCCGGTACGCCCTGCGCTCGGGCGAAATCGAGGCAAAGGGGATGAAGCGATCCGGATTCCGCTGTGCTGCCGCCGCGATCGTCTCGTTGTCGCTATCCCGGCCCCAAAAGACGACTGCGCGCGTCGCCCCGAAACGCTCCATCAGTGCGAGCTGCATCGCCTCGTCGTTCAGATGCACATGGGCATCGATGAACGGCACGGCCTCGGCGGCCGCTCCGGGCGGGTCGACAGTCTCCGCGGGAGCCCGCGAACCGCTGCTCAGCGGCCCGGTCTGCGCGAGGACAGCGGAAAGCTGGACGAGCAGGCAGAGTGTCGAGACCAGGGCGGCGAGCGGCGAGCAACGCATGGCTTCATCGCGATCATTGGCGCTGCGGTGATGTGAACGCTTGAGCCGCTGGAGATCAAGCCGCGCTGTGGTCGAATGATCCGGCGACGCGGCCCTTCAGCACGGCGAAGTCCTTGGCGAGGCGACACCGAAGATTTGGCACGGCACAGATCTGATAACACGTTTAAATCGATTTTATCGCCGGAGTCGCAATTATCTGGCGTCTTGTGGGCGCATGCGGTCGTTCTCTGCCGATTGCGTTGCGCGAGGCGCGCTTCATCGTCGTTTGGCACGGACCCTGCACGGAAGCCATTTGCCTCGATTGGGCGCTGCCGCGTGTTGTCAGGCAGGATTTTTCTGCCCAAACTCGCGGCAAGGCAGCCCGATCAGAGGCGCCGCTTCAGGGGAGAGGATTGATGGATCGCAGGACATTTCTGAAATCCGCGACGGGCGCCGGCGTGGCAACGGCGACAGGCGGGCTGGCGATGCCGGCACTGGCGCAGGGGGCGAGCAAGACGCTGCGCTTCGTGCCGCAGGCCAATCTCGCGAATTTCGACCCGATATGGGGAACGCAATACGTCGTCCGCAACGCCGCCGCGCTGGTCTGGGACACGCTCTACGGCATCGATTCCAAGTTCCAGCCGCAGCGCCAGATGGTCGAGGCCGAGGAGGTCTCCTCCGACGGCCTGACCTGGACCTTCAAGCTGCGGTCCGGCCTCAAGTTCCATGACGGCACGCCGGTGACGTCGAAGGACGTGGTCGCGAGCCTGGTGCGCTGGTCGGCGCGCGATCCGATGGGCCTGATGATCCGCGCCATCCAGGTGGAGCTTGCGCCAGTCGACGAGCTGACCTGGAAATGGTCGCTGAAGCAGCCCTTCCCGAAGATGCTGCTGGCGCTCGCCAAGAACAACGCGCCGTGTTCGTTCGTGATGCCGGAGCGGATCGCCAAGACCGATCCGTTCACCCAGATCACCGAATATATCGGCTCGGGGCCGATGAAGTTCCTGCGCAGCGACTGGGTTCCCGGCGCCAAGGCGGTGTTCGAGAAGTTCGCTGACTACAAGCCGCGCTCCGAGAAGGCGGACTGGCTCGCCGGCGGCAAGAACATCCTCGTCGACCGGGTCGAGTGGGTGATCATGCCCGATGCGGCGACGGCCGCTGCCGCGCTCCAGAACGGCGAGGTCGACTGGTGGGAGACCCCGCTCGCCGACCTCGTGCCGGTCCTCAAGGGGCATAAGGACATCAACGTCGATATCGGCGATCCGCTCGGCAATATCGGCGCCTTCCGCATGAACCACCTCTTCCCGCCCTTCAACAATGTGAAGGTGCGGCAGGCGGTGCTGACGGCGCTGAACCAGGAAGACTACATGCGCGCGGTCGTCGGCGACGACGACAAGCTCTGGAAGCCGTTGCCGGGCTTCTTCACGCCCGGGACGCCGCTCTACACGGAAGAGGGCGGCGACATCCTGAAGAAGCGCAATGTCGCCGAGGCCAAGAAGCTCCTGGCCGAGTCCGGCTACAAGGGCGAGCCGGTGGTCTGCATCGTCGCGCAGGACATGGCTGCCACCAAGTCGATGGGAGACGTCACGGCCGAGCTGCTCAAGAGCATCGGCATGAACGTCGATTTCGTCGCTACCGACTGGGGCACGGTCGGTTCGCGCCGCGCCCAGAAGACACCGCCGGGGCAGGGCGGCTGGAGCATGTTCCACACCTGGCATGCCGGCGCCGACTGCATCAATCCGGCCGCCTATACGGCGATCCGCGCCAATGGCGAGAAGGCCTGGTTCGGCTGGCCCGACGTCCCCGCGGTCGAGACCGAGGTCACCAACTGGTTCAACGCCAAGGACCTGGCCGGCGAAAAGGCGGCGATGGCCAAGCTCAACAAGGCGGCGGTCGAGAACGTCGTCTATGCGCCGACGGGCTTCTATCTCGGCTATCAGGCCTGGCGGAAGAACGTCTCGGGCGTCGTCAGCGGCCCTCTGCCGTTCTTCTGGGACGTCGCCAAGGCCTGACCTCTCTTCGCGGGGCGGCATAGCCGCTCCGCCCCTCGGGGCCGGCCGGGCTCCGACACTTCGCCTCGCCCCGACCCGGGAGAAGACCGGGCCGCGGTTCCCAGGTTCGACGTGAACGAGGTTCCACGGCTTTATGTTTGCTTTCGTCGTCAGACGCATCATTACGACCATCCCCGTGATGGCCTTCGTGGCGTTGTTCGTCTTTTCGTTGCTCTACATCGCGCCGGGCGATCCGGCGGCCATCATCGCCGGTGACCAGGCTTCCCCTGCCGATGTCGAGCGCATCCGCGCCAGCCTGGGGTTGGATCGCCCTTATCTGATCCGCTTCGCTGAATGGTCCTTCCGCGTGCTGCAGGGCGACCTAGGCACCTCGATCTTCACCAACCTGCCGGTGACGCAGCTCATTTCCCAGCGCATCGAGCCCACCGTCTCGCTGATGGTGCTGACCCTGATCTTCGCCGTCGTCATCGCCGTTCCGATGGGCGTCATCGCCGCCTGGAAGGCCGGGAGCTGGATCGACAAGGCCGCGATGGGTTTCGCCGTACTCGGCTTCTCCGTGCCGGTCTTCGTCGTCGGCTATCTGCTCGCCTACTTCTTCGCGCTGAAGCTCGATTGGCTGCCTGTGCAGGGCTATACGCCGATCTCGCAGGGCTTATGGCCCTGGCTCAGGAACCTCATCCTGCCGGCGGTGACGCTCGGGCTCGTCTACATCGCGCTCATCGCCCGCATCACCCGCGCGACCATGCTCGAGGTGCTGCAGCAGGACTATGTCCGCACGGCCCAGGCCAAGGGCGTGTCGCAGAAGGACGTGCTCTTCCTGCACTCCCTCAAGAACGCGGCGGTGCCGATCGTCACCATCATCGGCATCGGCATCGCGCTGCTGATCGGCGGTGCGGTGGTGACCGAGAGCGTCTTCGCCATTCCCGGCCTCGGCCGGCTCACCGTCGACGCCATCCTGCGGCGTGACTACCCGGTCATCCAGGGCGTCGTGCTGATGTTCAGCCTGGTCTACGTGCTCGTGAACCTGCTGATCGACCTGACCTATACCCTCGTCGACCCGAGGATCCGCTATTGACCGCTCAATCCTCCATCCCGGCCCCGGCCGTCGCCGCTGCCGCCGAGCCGGTCAAGGCCACGCTCAGCCGCTCGGCCCGCTTCCGTCGCTATCTGCGCCGGCACCCTTCCGTCGCGATCGGCGGCGGCCTGCTCGTCCTGATGGCACTCATCGGCATCTTCGCGCCGCTGCTCGGCACGGTCGATCCGACCGCGATCTCGCCGTCGCGGCGCACGCGCGTGCCCTCCGAGCTCTACTGGTTCGGCACCGACATGCTCGGCCGCGACATCTATTCGCGCGTGATCTATGGCGCGCGCGTCTCGCTGCTCGTCGGCTTCAGCGTGGCGATCCTGTCGTCGGTCGTCGGGCTCACCATCGGTCTCTTCGCCGGCTTCGTGCGCTGGACCGACGGCATCATCATGCGGGTCATCGATGGCATGATGTCGATTCCGCCGATCCTGCTCGCCATCGCGCTGATGGCACTGACCCGGGGCTCCGTCGGTAACGTCATCATCGCCATTACCATCGCCGAGATCCCGCGTGTGGCGCGGCTGGTGCGCGGCGTGGTGCTGTCGCTGCGCGAGCAGCCCTATGTCGAGGCGGCAGTGGCCAACGGCGCTCGCGTGCCACGCATCATCATCAGGCACATCCTGCCGAACACCTTCGCGCCGATGAGCGTCCAGGCGACGTACATCTGCGCCAGCGCCATGATCGTCGAGGCGATCCTGTCCTTCATCGGCGCCGGCGTGCCGCCGGCGACGCCGTCCTGGGGCAATATCATGGCCGAGGGCAGGGCGCTCTGGCAGGTCAGGCCGCACATCATCCTGTTCCCGGCGGTCTTCCTCTCGCTCACCGTGCTCGCCGTGAACATGCTCGGCGACGGCCTGCGCGACTCGCTCGATCCGCGCCTCGCGAAGTCCATCTGAGGACCAGCCCCGCAACTGGCACAACCCTCGCCCTGCATTGCCGGCGCTTGACGCGCCGGCTCGGTGCTTTGAAGCCTTAGCCGCAGGGTGATCTTCATCCGGAGCCTATGACGTGACCCGAATCCTGACTGTCGCCGCCGCCCAGCTCGGCCCCATCCAGCGCGATGAAAGCCGGGCCTCGGCCGTTGCCCGCATGGTGGAGCTGATGCGGCAGGCCAAGGGGCACGGTGCCGATCTGGTCGTGTATCCCGAAGCAGCGCTCACTGCCTTCTTCCCGCATTGGTGGATCGACGACGAAGCCGAGATCGACAGCTGGTTCGAAAGCGCGATGCCCTCGAACGAGACCGCGCCGCTGTTCGAGGAAAGCAAGCGGCTCGGCATCGGCTTCCACCTCGGCTATTGCGAGCTTGCCTTCGAGGAAGGCCGCAAGCGCCGGTTCAACACCGCCATTCTGGTCGATAAGTCCGGCACGATCGTCGGGAAGTACCGCAAGATCCATCTGCCGGGCCATCCCGAGCACCGCCCGGCAGCGCCGTTCCAGAACCTCGAGAAGCGCTATTTCGAGACCGGAAATCTCGGCTGGCCGGTCTGGCGGGCGATGGACGCGAATATCGGCATGATGATCTGCAACGACAGGCGCTGGCCCGAGAGCTACCGCTCCATGGGCCTGCAGGACGTCGAGTTGATCGTGCTCGGCTACAATACGCCCAAGCACAACCCGCCAGCGCCGGACCATGACCGGCTCGGCAATTACCACAATCAGCTCGTGATGCAGGCCGGCGCCTACCAGAACGCCAGCTGGGTCGTCGGCGTCGCCAAGGCGGGGCTGGAGGCCGGCGTCGACCAGATCGGCGGTTCCTGCATCATCGCTCCGACCGGCGAGGTCGTCGCGCAGGCCGTGACCGAGGGCGACGAACTGGTCGTCGCCCGTTGCGACATGGACCTCGGAAAGAGCTATAAGGCCTCGACCTTCAACTTCGCCAGGCATCGCGAGCCCCAGGCCTATGGCCTGATCGTCGAGCGCAAGGGCGCCGTCTCCCCGGTTTGATCACCTCAGAGGACTAAAATGACTCACGATCTCATCCTGAAGGGCGGCCGCGTCATCGACCCGTCGCAGAAGCACGACGGCGTGCTCGACGTGGCCTTCACGGACGGAAAGGTGTCCGGCTTCGGCAAGGACCTGAAGGGCGCCAAGGAGATCCGCGACGTCTCCGGCTACATCGTCTCCCCCGGCCTGATCGACCTGCACACCCATGTCTACTGGGGCGGCACCTCGCTCGGCATCGACGCCGACGAGTTCTGCCGCGTATCCGGCGTCACCACCTCGGTCGACACCGGCTCGGCCGGCCCCGGCAACTGGGCGGGCTTCCGCAAGCACGTCATCGAGCCGAGCCAGGCGCGCATCCTCGCCTATCTCCACGTCTCGCACGCCGGCATCTACGGCTTCGACCACCGCGTCATGGTCGGCGAAAGCGGCGATCTGCGTCTGATGAATCCGATCGACTGCGCCGAGGTCGCCGACAAGAACCGTGATTACATCGTCGGCATCAAGGTCCGCGTCGGTCTGCATGCTTCGGGCGACCAGGGCACCGTGCCCCTCAACATCGCGCTGCAGGTCGCCAACGAGGTCGGCATGCCGCTGATGTGCCATATCGACCATCCGCCGCCGTCCTATGAGGAAGTCATCGGCATGCTCCGGCCGGGCGACGTGCTGACCCACGCTTTCCGTCCGTTCCCGAACGCTCCCTCGACCGCGCAGGGCACGGTGAAGCCCGAGGTGCTCGCCGCACGCAAGCGCGGCGTCATCTTCGACATCGGCCACGGCAAGGGCTCTTTCTCCTTCAAGACCACGCGCGCCATGCTGGCCAACGGCTTCGAGCCGGATGTGATCTCGTCGGACGTGCACAAGCTCTGCATCGACGGCCCGGCCTATGACCAGGTCACCACCATGTCGAAGTTCCTCTGCATGGGCATGAGCCTGAACAACGTCATCGCCGCCTCGACTGTGAACGCCGCCATGGCGCTGAAGCGGACCGAGTACGGCTCGCTCAAGGTCGGTTCGCTCGGCGACGCGACGATCCTGACCGTCAAGGAAGGCAAGTTCGACTATGAGGACGTGGTCGGCGAGCACCTGACCGGCGACCGCAAGATCGTTTCCGAGGGTGTCGTCCTCAAGGGCAAGTGGTGGCATCCGAAGCGGACGAGCAAGTTCCCGAAGGTCGCGGCCTAATTGCCACGCGGGACACGCGGCGTCATTCTCGGGCGAAGCGAAGCGCAGACCCGAGAATCTCGGGACGTCGACGCGCAGGAGCCTCCCTCGGCAGGAGATGCTCGGGTCAAGCCCGAGCATGACGTGCGAGAAGGGGGCTGGCGCCGAATGGCGCCGGTCGATCTTCCGGCCGTGATGGCGATCGCGGCCGTGGTGCATCCGAGCTATCCCGAGGACGAGGCGGTCTTTGCGGAACGGCTGCGCCTCGCTTCCGAGGGCTGCCATGTGCTGGCCAGCGAAGACGGCGCCCTGCTCGGTTACCTCGTCAGCCATCCCTGGCCGGTCGGCACCGTGCCGGCGCTGAATTCATTGCTCGGCGCCATCCCGCCCGGCACACGGAACTGGTATATCCACGACCTCGCGCTTCTGCCGGCCGGCAGGGGCGGCGGCGCTGCGGGGCGGATCGTCGCCGCGATCGCGGAGCGGGCGATGCGAGCCGGCTTCGCCAGCCTCGCTTTGGTCGCCGTGAACGACTCGACCGGCTTCTGGCGGCGCCAGGGCTTTCGCGAGATGCATGACCCCGCCCTTGCCCGCAAGCTCGCGAGCTATGACGATGCGGCCCGCTACATGCGCCGCGATTTGCAGAATTGACAGGAGACGCCGGCGCGACAGACACCGGCGACAATTGAAGAGAGGAATGCCCATGAGCGCCGAGGACAGGCTGAAGGAACTGGGGCTGACGCTGCCGGAGGTGCCGACGCCGGTCGCCACCTATGTCAGCTTCAAGCAGGTCGGCGACATCGTCTATCTCTCCGGCCAGGGACCGAAGCGGGCAGACGGCACCTATCCGACTGGCAAGGTCGGCGCTGATGTCACGATCGAGCAGGCCTATGAGCACGCCAAGCAGACAGGTCTCGGCCTGCTCGCCGCCATGAAGAAGGCGACCGGCTCGCTGGACAAGGTCGAGGTGGTGAAGCTGCTCGGCATGGTCAACGCGGCACCCGAGTTCTCCGATCATCCCAAGGTCATCAATGGCTGCTCGGACCTGTTCGTGGCGGTGCTCGGCGATCGCGGCCGCCACGCCCGTTCCGCCGTCGGCATGGGCTCTCTGCCGAACCGCATGACCGTCGAGATCGAAGTCATCATCAAGGTGCATCCATGAGCGTGACCGCCACCACCTCGTCGGCTGTCGACCAGCCGGCCGCCACGCCGCTCGCGGCCGAGATTGCGCGCGTCTACGGCACCCCCGCCGTGGTGATCGATCTCGACAAGGTCGATGCCAACATCGCCAGGCTCCAGGCCGCCTGCGATGCAGCCGGCGTCGCCAACCGACCGCATATCAAGACGCATAAATCGCCCGAGCTGGCGCGGCTCCAGGTCGAGGCCGGCGCGCGCGGCATCACCTGCCAGAAGCTCGGCGAGGCCGAGATCATGGCCGATGGCGGGCTCGACGACATCATGATCAGCTACAACATCCTCGGCGAGGAGAAGCTGGGGCGCCTGGGTGCCTTGCAAAGGCGCGTCCGGATGATCGTCGCGGCCGACAATCCGGTCACGATTTCCGGCCTGCCGCGCGCTGCCGAGATCGCCGGGCGCGACCTCGAAGTCGTCGTGGAATGCGATACAGGCCGCAAGCGCGCCGGCGTCGAGACACCCGCAGAGGCGGTCGAGCTCGCGAAGATGATCGAAGCATCGCCCGGCCTGCGCTTCGCAGGTTTTCTGATGTATCCGCCGGAGGATGGCTGGGAGCGGACGCAGGTCTTCCTCGACACCGCCAATGCCGGGCTGCGCGATGCCGGCCTCAAGGCCGACATCATCTCGACCGGCGGCTCGCCCAACATCCCCAACATGGGCAAGCTCAAGGGCGCGACCGAGCACCGCTCCGGCACCTCGATCTTCAACGATCGCATGCAGATCGCGGCCGGGGTCGCGACGCTCGAAGACTGCGCGCTCACGGTCTATGCCTCGGTGGTGAGCCGGGCAGCACCGGAGCGCGGCATCCTCGATTCCGGCTCGAAGACGCTGACCAGCGACAAGGGCAATCTCGACGGCCACGGCTACATCCTCGAATATCCGAGGGCGCGGATCGCGCAGTTCGCCGAGGAACACGGCTTCCTCGATCTCTCGGGCTCGAACGAGCGGCCGGTGGTCGGCGAGGTCGTGCGCATCGTGCCGAACCATGTCTGTGTCGTGGTGAACATGGTCGACCGGCTGATCACCGTGCGCGGCAACAAGCTGATCGGCGAGCTGCCTGTCGCCGCCCGCGGCAAGCTGACGTAAGGTGGGCTGACGTCAGGCGGGCTGGTGTCAGGATTGTCAGTTCTGTAGAATTCGCGAGCCCTTCAGGGTCATGTCGGAGGACGCTTTCGCTGTGAAGCGTCCGCTGGCCTGCATCGTGATATCGCGGCCGTGCAGCTCGGCGGTCCCATCCCTCTTCAGGTTCAGCCGGGCATCGCCACTTCTCAGCAGCGTCGCATCCGCGCTCGTTGCCGTAAGGGTCTTGCCTGCGACGATGTTCATTTCGCGCTCGGCTTTGATCGCCAAGGTCTTGGCGCTGGCGAGCTCGAGATTCACCGTCGCATTCAAGGTGAAGTAGCGGGTATCGAGCGTGATTCCCTGCCCTCCGGCGATCTGAAGCCGCCCGGCGACGGCAAGGCTCATATTGCTACCGACGGAGAAGGCGAGCGTGCTGCCGGCCTGGATCGCGCAAGGGCCGCCGCTGAGGATCGTCAATCGGCTCGGCGCGCTGATGGTCATGTTGCCGCCTCTGTCAACCGAGATCGCCTGCGTCAGGAGCGCGATCTGGGCTTCGAGCGCCGCGATGCGCCGCTGAAGGCTATCGACATCCGCATCGGCCATCGTAGCCTCCGGTCAATCGGCAACGACAAGGTGACGAAGCGTCAATCTAGCATGCCGAACTCGCGTCGAGGAAGGACTGCAACGGCTATCCCTTGTCCGGATGCCGGGCGTTCCAGTTGGCGGCGTAGTCGTCGCAGAGCTTGTCGAGCTCGGCCCGGTCGGTGACACCCGCCGGGCGGCTGCGCGAGGGCGCGACCTGCTGGAACGGCACATAGCGCTGATGCGCCACGCGCCAGAGCCGGCGCAGCTCCTTCAGCGGATCGGCATGGTCGTCGACACGGATGTCGAAGCTCGGGACCGGCTCGCCATTCCAGATGCGGATGGCGGCGGACTGCTTGCCGCGCTTGTCGCCGCCGGCCTTCTCGCCGGCTTCGAGCGCCACCAGCAGGCGCTCGTCGAAATCGAGCGCGGAAGCGGCGATATAAGTCTTCAGCGTCTCCTGCACGACCTCCGGCCCGGCGAGCATGTTGCCGGCGACAGAGACCTGCGGCCCGTCCACCGCTCCGCACCAGTCGATGCAGGCCGCGCCCGTATGGGCGGCGATCCTGCCGTCGCGGTCGATGACGTGGAGCTGGCGATGGGCACGGCCTTCGTCTGCCGCCGTCAGCGTCGCGACGATCTCGAGCGCCGAGCGCCCCTCCTGCAGCAGCCTCAGGCCATCGACGCCGTAGAGCGGATTGACGAAGGCCTGCGTCGCAATGGCGCCGATCCGGCCGCCGCCATACGGCACGCGCGAGCCGACGGCGAAGGCGCAGGTCGAGACGGCGACGCCATATGCGCCGGTGGCAGCGTCGCGCGCGACGATGGACCAGGTCATGCAGGCTATCCCTCAGCGGCCGGCGGCATAGGCCTGCATCAGACGCGGCGTCGCGGCCGCGCGCAAGAGCCCGTCGGCGCTGCGTTCCGCCGCGGTGAGCCGCCCGACCGTCCAGGCCGGGGCCTTCTCCAGCATATGGCCGCGGCGCTCCAGCTCGGCGAGCGCGGCCGTGCCGATGCTCTCCTCGATCATCATATGGCCCGGCCGCGAGGAGCGCGGATAGAAGGAGGAAGGGAAGTGCTGCGTATGGAACAGCGGCAGGTCGATAGCCTCCTGCAGGTTGAGGCCGTGATGGACGCGGCGCAGGAAGAGGCCGAGCTGCCACTGCTCCTGCTGGTCGCCGCCGGGCGTGCCGAAGGCGAGCCGGGGCTCGCCCTTCTCGAAGGCGATCGACGGCGTCAGCGTCGTGCGCGGGCGTTTTCCGGGCGCGAGCGAGGAGGGCAGGCCCTCTTCCAGCCAGAACATCTGCGCGCGCGAGTTGAGCGGGAAGCCGAGTTCCGGGATAACCGGCGAAGATTGCAGCCAGCCACCGGAGGGCGTGGCCGCGATCATGTTGCCCCATTTGTCGATGACGTCGATATGGACGGTGTCGCCCTTGCGCCCGGCCGCGACCATCGAGGCCATGGTCGGCTCGCCCACGCTGGCGCCCCCCTGGCCCGGCTGGGCGATGGCGCCGAGCGCCTTCAGCGCATGCGCGACCTGGTCCTCGTATCCGGAGACGATGCCGGGCCGCAGCTCCAGCGAGGCGCGCTCGCCGATCAGGCTTCGCCGTGCGGCGGCATAGTCGGCCGAGAGCAGGGTCTCGAGCGGGACCTTCACGAAATCCGGGTCGCCGTAATACGCCTCGCGGTCGGCGAAGGCGAGCTTCATCGCTTCCACGACATGGTGGACAAATTCCGGGCTCGCCGGCCCCATCCCGGCGAGGTCGATGCCCTCAAGGATCTTCAGCGTCTGGAGGAAGGCCGGGCCCTGACCCCAGGGGCCGATCTTGAAGACCTCCCAGTCGTGATAGGTCACCGAAGTCGGCGTCTCGTAGGTCGGCTTGTAATTCGCCATGTCCTGCGCGGTCAGCAGGCCCTTGTTGCGCCGGCCGGAGGAATCCATCACTTCCTGCGTGCGGCAGAAGCGATCCATCGCCTCGGCGACGAAGCCCTTGTACCAGGCGTCATAGGCGCCCTGGATCTGCTCCTGGCGGTCGCTGCCCTTGGCTTCCGCCTCGGCGAGGATGCGCTTGTAGGTCTCGGCCGCGGCTTTGTTCGCGAAGAGCTTGCGCGCCTCCGGCACGTTGCCGCCGGGCAGGTAGACCGCGCCCGATGTGGACCATTCGTTGGTGAAGAGGTCGGTCAGCTCCCGGATCGAATCCGAGACGCGCGGCAGCATCGGGTGCCCGTTCTCGAAATAGCCGATCGCCGGCTCGAGAACCTCGCGCAGCTTCAGCCGGCCATGGTCGCGCAGCAGCGTCATCCAGCCGCCGAAGGCGCCGGGAATCACGGTGGCGAGCAGGCCGGAGCCGGGGATCAGGTCGAGGCCGAGCGCCTTGTAGGCGGCGATGGTCGCCGCCTGCGGGGCCGGTCCCTGTGCGCAGAGCGTCTCGACCTTCTTGGTTTCAGCCGAATAGAACACGGCCGGCATATCGCCGGCGGGGCCGACGAGATGGGGCTCGACGACCTGCAGCACGAAGGCGGCTGCCGCGCAGGCATCGAAGGCGTTGCCGCCCTTCTCCAGCATCGCCATGCCCGAGGCGGTGGCGAGCCAATGCGTCGAGGTGACGACGCCGAAGGTGCCGAGGATTTCGGGGCGGGTCGTAAACATGGGCGTGTCCAGTGCGTCAGAAAAAGAAGTGTTATCAGGGCGAAACAGCCGAACTCAGGCTTTACTCCCAAGCCTCATCCTGAGGAGCCGCGAAGCGGCGTCTCGAAGGATGTTCCAGAAGGCTCGGAGACGCATCGCAAAGCGATATTGAAATGGTGGATCATGTTCGGCGTCTTGCGAGTTCGGGAAGCCGCTCCCAGTGGCCGTCGATCATGGCTTGCTTCTTCCTGCGTGACCAACCCTTGACGCGCCGTTCCATAGCGATCGCATCGAGAATGCTTGGAAAGTGTTCCGCGAAGACCAAGCTGACCGGTCGCCGAACAAAGGTATAGCTATCGGGGTATACTCCGGCATTGTGCTGATCGATCCTGGTTTCGACCTCTCCACGAGTCGTGCCGGTGTAGCGGCTGCCATCGCTGCATTCCACGATGTATAGCCAGCATCCATCTTGCTTCTGCATGGCACTCGGAAATCCGGCAAAACCGTAGCGCGTTCCGTTCGGTATATGGTAGCAAGACTGCGCAGTCTCCTGGAGCATCCTTCGAGACGCCGCTTCGCGGCTCCTCAGGATGAGGGCTGAGGGAAGCGAAATCACTCAGCCCTCTTTTGGATCGAGCGCGTCGCGCAGGCCGTCGCCGAGCAGGTTGAAGCCGAGCACGGCGAGGAAGATGCAGACGCCCGGCGCCACCGACATCCACGGCGCCTGCTCCATGAAGTTCTTGGCGACGTTGAGCATCTGTCCCCAGGACGGCGCCGGCGGCTGCTGGCCGAGGCCGAGGAAGGAAAGGGCGGCTTCCAGGATGATCGCCTGCGCCATGAACAATGTCGACTGCACCACGATGGGGGACAGGGTGTTGGGCAGCACATGGCGGAACATCAGCCTCGCGTCCCGCGCGCCGACCGCGCGTGCTCCCTCGACGAAATCCTCCATCTTCACGCTCATCACCTGGCCGCGCATCAGCCGAATGAAGATCGGCACCGCCGCAAGCCCGATTGCGATCATCGCATTGGTCAGCGACGGACCGAGCACGGCGGCGAAGGCGATGGCGAGGATCAGGAACGGGCAGGCGAGCAGCGCCTCGGTGACGCGCGAGATCACGATGTCGGTCCAGCCGCCATACCAGCCGGCCAGGAGCCCGAAGGGCAGGCCGATCGCCACCGCGATCAGCACCGAGACGATCCCGGCGAGCAGCGAGGCCCGCGCGCCGAAGAACAGCCGCGAGACCTGATCGCGCCCCAGCTCGTCCGTGCCGAACCAGTAGAGCTCCGAGGGCGGTTTGCGGATGGCGAGGAAATTCGACTTGAACGGGTCGGCCAGCGGCAGGATCGGCGCGAGCACCGCCATCAGCACGAAGATCAGCACGAGCCCGCCGCCGATCAGTGCGGACTTGTTGCGGACCAGCCGGGCGAGAACGCCGGGGCGCGCCGTTACGCCGCTCGCGGCGCCCGCGGAAGAAATGGAATCGAGCGATGCCATTAGCCGGTCCTCAGGCGCGGATTGACGAGGATGTAGAGGATGTCGGCGAGCAGGTTCATCAGGATGAAGCCGATGGCGGTGCACAGCACGACACCCTGAACCACGCCGTAGTCGCGATTGAACACGGCATCGACAATCAGCTTGCCGAAGCCGGGAATGGTGAAGACCTGCTCGGTCAGCACCGCACCCGCCAGCAGCTCGCCGAAGAGCAGGGTCGTCAGCGTGATGATCGGCACCAGCGCGTTGCGCAACGCGTGGCGGTGCACCACCGTATCCTCGTCGAGCCCCTTGGCGCGGGCGGTGCGGACATAGTCCGAGCGCAGCACTTCGAGCATGGCCGAGCGGGTATGGCGCATCAGGAAGGCGGCAAGCCCGTTGCCGAGCACGAAGGCCGGCATGATCAGCCGTTGGATCGCCTCCCAGGGGTGGACGAAGATCGATTCATAACCCGAGGCCGGCAGCCATTTCAGGTGCACGGAGACCAGCAGGATCAGCATGATCCCGAACCAGAAATTCGGGATCGACAGCCCCGACAGCGCGACTGCGCTGGCGGAGTAGTCGACGATGGTGCCCTTGCGCCGCGCCGCCAGGATCCCGATCGGGATGCCGATTGAGATCGCGACGAGGATCGAGGCAGTGGCGAGCTGGATCGTCACCGGCAGCTTCTGCAGGATGAGCCCGAGCACGGGCTCGCCCGTGCGCAGCGAGCGGCCGAAATCGCCTTGGACCACCTGTCCGAGCCAGGCGAAGAACTGGACGAAGATCGGATCGTCGAGCCGATAGATCTCGCGCAGCCGCGCGATCACCTCCGGATCGCGCTCCTCGCCGGCGATGACGAGGAAGGGGTCGCCCGGCAGCGCGCGCTGCAGGGCGAAGACGAAGAGCGATACCAGAAACAGCGTCGGTATCGCGATCAGGAAGCGGCGGATGATCAGGGTCGCCATTGGTCGCTCCAGCCGTCATTGCGAGCGAAGCGAAGCAATCCAGGAGGGCGTAGAGCACGGCCGCCGCTGGATTGCTTCGTCGCTACGCTCCTCGCAATGACGGCCATGGCAGCAGCCGCGCCATGGCCCACCAGTCCGCAGGCTCTCACGAGCGCTTCAGCCCCGCCAGCCGGATCATCCCGTCGGGGTTGATCACGAAGCCCTGCATGTTCGAGCGCATCGCAAAGAACACCGTCTGGTTATAGAGATAGATGATCGGCAGCTCGTCCTGCAGGATCTTCTGGGCCGCGTCGTAAAGCTTCTTGCGCTCGGCCGGCTCGTAGACCGTGCGCGCCTGGTTCAGCAGGCGGTCGACCTCCGGGTTGGAGTATTTGCCGTCGTTCTGTCCGCCGCCCGTGGTGACGAAGGGGTGGATGTTGCCGTCCGGATCGATGCGGCCGGACCAGCCGATCCGGCTCATCTGGAACTTGCCCTGCTGCTGGTCGCGCAATTGGCTGGCGAACTCGGTCGAGCGGATCTGGATGTCGATGCCGGCCTCCTGCGCCATCGCCTGGATCACCTGCCCGAGCTGGGCATCGACGGGGTTGTTGGTGACGAAGAGCTCGGCCGTGGCCTTGGGCTGCCCGGCTTCCTTGAGCAGAGCCTTGGCCTTGGCGAGGTCGCGGGCGGGAACCGGCAGATCGGCGCTGATGTAGAAATTGCCCGGGTTGAACGGCTGGTTCATCGGCTCGTAGAGGCCTTCGAACACGACCTGGCTCAGCACCTTGCGGTCGATGGCGAGCGAAAGCGCCTGGCGCACGCGCTTGTCCTGGCCCACCGGCTGTTTCGCGGCCTCGCCGTTGTTGGTGTTGATGGTGATGCCCTGGTAGCCGAGATTGGCCATGCTCATGACCTTGAGCGATTTGTCTGACTGAGCCGATTTCACGTCGGTCGGCGCCAGCCGCTCCAGCATGTCGAGCTCGCCCGAACGCAGGTTGGCGAGGCGGACGGTCGTGTCGGGGATCGAGCGATAGAGAATGCGGTCGAAATTGTACTTGTCCGCTTCCCAATGCTCCTTGAACTTTTCGAGCACGATGCGGTCGTTCTGGACGCGTTCGACGAACTTGTAGGGGCCGGAACAGACCGGCTTTGCCGTGACATCGCCGGAAAGGCTTTTGGGCGAGAGCATCATGCCAGCGCGGTCGGTAAGCTGCGAGAGCAGCGTGGCGTCGGGCCGCTTCAGCTTCAGCACCAGCGTCGTGGCGTCCGGCGCCTCGACCTTGTCGACCGAGGCCAGCTCCGATTTGCGCAGCGAGTCCGGCAAGGTCATCGCGCGTTCGAGGTTGGCCTTGGCGGCTTCGGCATTGAAGGCCTCGCCGTCATGGAACTTCGCATCGCTGCGCAGCTTCATCGTCAGCGTCAGGCCGTCGGCGGAGAAGTTCCATTCCGTCGCCAGCCGGGGGACCAGCTTCAGTTCGGGCGTGATGTCGACGAGCCTGTCGCACAGCCCCATGAAGACGATGCGGCCGACGAAGGTGCGTGCCTTGTGCGGGTCGAGCATGTCGGGGTCTTCCTGCAGCCCGATGCGCAGGGTCGAGGGCGCCTGCGCGAGTGCGGGGAGCGTCGCCAGCGCGAGCGCGGCGGCCGAGACTGCAACCTTCAACAGCTTCATGCTTCTCCCCCTTGTGCCGATTGTCAGAACCGCACCCGGCCGGCTCGCTTCGCACCGCCACGCCGAATTCGTTCCTCATGGCACCAACCTGACTCAGAATGGCGGGGCCGTCGATCATGCGCCGCATCAATTCGCAGGCAGCGCTGCCTGATCGAGAGGCAGAGCTGAACGTCGATCGAGCAAGGCCACGACGCATGCCTTCAGGAGGACCGGCGGATGCGGCGATGGCAGTCGCCTCGGCACTAATCGGCCGCTAAAACGGCAATCATAGAACCGAGCCGGATGGCCGAGGGAGAGGACCGCATGCTGCTGGGCGTGATTGCCGATGACATGACCGGCGCGACCGATGTCGCGCTGATGCTGAACCGCGCCGGCATGCGGACCGTCCAGGTCATCGGCGTGCCGCCGGCCGGCAGCACGCTGCCGGAGGCCGATGCGGTCGTCGTCGCGCTGAAGTCGCGGACGAATCCGGTGGCCGAGGCCGTCGCGGATTCGCTCGCCGCCTGCGAAGCGCTTTTGAAGGGCGGTGCGCGCCAGATCCTGTTCAAATACTGCTCGACCTTCGATTCCACGGCCGAGGGCAATATCGGCCCGGTGGCAAATGCGCTGGCGGAGCGTCTGGGCGCCGGGCTCGCCATTGTCTGCCCGGCTTTCCCGGCCAATGGCCGCTCGATCTATCAGGGCTATCTTTTCGTCGGCGCCGTGCCGCTGCACGAGAGCTCGATGAAGGACCATCCGCTGACGCCGATGCGCGATTCCAACCTGATGCGGCTGATGGCGGCGCAGGCAGGGTCGGAGGTCGGCCTCGTTGACTACGTCACTGTGCTGGCAGGCCCCGCGGCGGTGAAGGCGCGGCTCGCCAAGCTGCAGGCGGACGGCGTCCGCTATGCCGTCACGGACGCCCTGACCAATGAAGACCTGATGACGCTGGGCCACGCGGTGTCCGAGCACGTCCTGCTGACCGGCGGTTCGGGCATCGCCATGGGCCTGCCGCAGAATTTCCGTCGCGCAGGCCTCCTGCCGGAGCGTCCCGGACCGCAGGAGCTCAAGGCGCCCGCCGGGCGTGCCGGCATCATCTCCGGCAGCTGCTCGACCGCGACGCGGGGCCAGATCAAGGCGGCGCTTGAAGCGGGTTATCCGGCGCTCAAGGTCGATCCCTTCGCGCTGGTCGACGGCAGCCAGGATGCGGCCGGCCTTGCCGCCTGGGCGCTGTCACAGCCGGCCGCCAAGCCGTTCCTCATCTACTCCAGCGACGATCCCGCCGAAGTCGCGGCCGTGCAGGCCAAGCTTGGCCGCGAAAAGGCGGGCAGCATCGTCGAGCACGCCTTCGCGGAGGTCGCGCGGCGTCTATCGGAGGGCGGCGTGACGCGGCTTCTCGTCGCGGGCGGCGAGACCTCCGGCGCGACCGTGCTGGGTCTCGGCATCCGCACGCTGGAGATCGGCCCGGAAATCGATCCCGGTGTACCCTGGACGCGCGTCGTGGACGGCCCAGATATGGTCGTGGCGCTGAAATCGGGCAATTTCGGCACGCCGGATTTCTTCCTGAAAGCCTGGAGCCTGCTGCGCTGATGGGAGCAGGGCGACCCGAGAACGAGAGATCTCTGGCGTCCGAGATGCTCGGGTCAAGCCCGAGCATGACGTTGCGTCGCTATGCCGACCCGCTTCCGTCAGGGGGCAGCGCGCTCTAGGATCGCACGGCAACCAAGAGGCCCGCATGGATATGGCGTTTCTCGGCGAACTTCTGACGAGCGTGGCCGATCGCGGCCGAGCCCTGATCGGTTTCGAGCGCTTCCTCGGCAATCGCGCCCGTCCGATCGACCGGCTCTGCGAGGATCTGCTGTCCGGCCGGGGCGAGGCCTCCGGGATGGCGTTGGCGCAGGCGGTGCTCGAAGCCTGGCAGCGGCTCGACAAGCCCGGCCGGCTTGCCTTCTTCAACCTGCTGCAGGAGCGCTTCGGGCCGGATCACGACCGGCTCGACAGGGCGATCGAGGCCTATCGCACAAAGCCCGATGCTGCCGCGGTCGCGGCCCTGCATCTTGCTGCAGAGCCGCGCCGGCAGGAGCTGTTGCGCCGCTTGAACCTCGCGCCGGAAGGCACGCCGGTGCTGGTGCGGATGCGCGAGGCGCTGTTCGAGGCGATGGAGACTCAAGCCGACCTCAAGGCGATCGACGACGATTTCCGCCATCTCTTCGGTTCCTGGTTCAACCGCGGCTTCCTCGTCCTGCGCCGCATCGACTGGCGCACCCCGGCGAATKTGCTGGAGAAGATCATCCGCTACGAGGCGGTCCACGAGATCCAGGGTTGGGACGATCTCAGGCGCCGGCTCGAGCCGGCCGACCGGCGCTGCTTCGCCTTCTTCCATCCGCAACTCGTCGACGAGCCCCTGATCTTCGTCGAGGTCGCGCTGACCAGCGATATTCCGCGCAGTATCGGAGAGGTGCTCCAGCCCGAGCGCGAGGTCCTGCCCGCGCAGGCGGCGACGACGGCGGTTTTCTATTCGATCTCGAACTGCCAGGAAGGCCTGCGCGGCATCTCCTTCGGCAATTTCCTGATCAAGCAGGTCGCCGAGGACCTGAGGCGCGAGCTGCCCGGCCTCGACACCTTCGTCACCCTCTCGCCTGTGCCGGGCTTCGCCCGCTGGCTCGCCGGCGTCGCGGCCGAACCCGGCGATATTGCCCTCACCAACGAGGAGCGTTCCGAGCTTGCCCGGCCCGCCGGCGAGACCATCTCTCTCGACGATGCGACGAAGGCACGCCGCGACAAGCTGCTCGGCCAGATGACCGCGGAATACCTGCTGCGGGCACGCACGGCCTCGGGCCGGGTCATCGACCCCGTGGCGCGCTTCCATCTCGGCAACGGGGCGCGGCTGGAGCGCATCAATGTCAGCGGCAATCTCTCTGCGCGGGGCCTGCGCGAGTCGCATGGCGTGATGGTGAACTACCGCTACGACCTCGACGACATCGAGACCAATCACGAGGCCTTCGCCACCCGTAACACGGTCGTGGCCTCATCCAGTGTGCGCAAGCTCCTGCGCCCGGCGACGAGTTGAGCGTGATGCAGACCCCCGTCAGCCCTCATCCTGAGGAGCCGCGTCAGCGGCGTCTCGAAGGATGCTCCAGGAGGCTCTGCAGCCATCTGGACCATCCTTCGAGACGGCCCAGTGGGCCTCCTCAGGATGAGGGCTGCATATAAACGACGCTGACACGGAAACGCCTGAAAGGACCCGAAATCATGGGCAATCACCTGTTCGACCTGATCCGCTCGCGCATGCCGGCGCCGGATGCGCTCTTCGCCGAGCTCGATGACGGCAGGCGCTTCTCCTATGGCGACATGCTTGCCGTCTCCGCCCGCTTCGCCAATGCGCTCGTCGAGCTCGGCGTGAAGCCAGGGGACCGCGTGGCTGTTCAAGTTGAGAAGAGCTTCGAGGCGCTGATGCTCTATCTCGGGACGGTGCGGGCGGGCGCGATCTTCCTGCCGCTCAATACCGCGTACACTCCGGCCGAGATCGAGTACTTCCTCGGCGATGCCGAGCCTGCAGTCTTCGTCTGCGATCCCGCGAAGGCCGAAGCGCTGCGTCCCTATGCCGAGAAGGCCGGCGCGAAGCTGGAGACGCTCGGGGTCGGCAATGGCAGCCTGCTCGACAAGGCCAATACGGCTTCGGCCACCTTTACCGATGTCTCGCGCGGGCCGGACGACCTTGCCGCCATTCTCTACACCTCCGGCACGACCGGCCGTTCCAAGGGGGCGATGCTCAGCCACGACAATCTGTCGTCCAATGCGCTGGCGCTGGTCGACTACTGGCGCTTCGGCAACAGCGACGTGCTGCTGCACGCCCTGCCGATCTTCCACACGCACGGCCTCTTCGTCGCGACGAATGTGATCCTCCTCGCCGGCGCCTCGATGATCCTGTTGCCGAAATTCGATCCGGATCAGGTCTTCAAGTACCTGCCGCAGGCGACGAGCATGATGGGCGTGCCGACCTTCTATGTTCGGCTCCTGCAGGATGCCCGCCTGACGAAGGAAGCGACGAAGCATATGCGCCTGTTCGTCTCCGGCTCGGCTCCCCTGCTGGCCGAGACGCATCGGGAGTGGAGTGCCCGCACCGGCCACGCCATCCTCGAGCGCTACGGCATGACCGAGACCAACATGAACACCTCGAACCCTTATGAGGGGGTTCGGGTAGCCGGCACGGTCGGCTTCCCGTTGCCGGGCGTCTCGGCGCGCGTGGTCGATCCCGAGACGGGCAAGGCGCTGGCTGCCGACGAGATCGGCATGATCGAGGTCAAGGGCCCGAACGTCTTCAAGGGCTACTGGCGCAATCCCGAGAAGACCAAGGCGGAGTTCCGCCCTGACGGGTTCTTCATCACCGGTGACCTCGGCAAGATCGACCCCGCCGGCTATGTCCATATCGTCGGGCGCGGCAAGGACCTGATCATCACCGGCGGCTACAACGTCTATCCGAAGGAAGTCGAGACCGAGATCGACGAGATGCCGGGCGTAATCGAGAGCGCAGTCATTGGCGTGCCGCATCCGGATTTCGGCGAGGGCGTGACCGCGGTCGTCGTCGCCAAGCCCGGCGCCGACATCACCGCCCAGGCCATCGCCAAGGCGCTCGAGCAGCGGCTTGCCAAGTTCAAGCAGCCCAAGCAGGTCTTCGTCGTGCCCGAATTGCCGCGCAACACCATGGGCAAGGTCCAGAAGAACCTGCTGCGCGAGCAGTACAAGGACATCTACGCCAAGCGGCTGAAGGCGGGGGAGTAACGGCCCGCACCGTCATTCTCGGGCGAAGCGCAGCTTCGACCCGAGAATCTCATGCAGGATGAGGCGCTTCTCTTTCCAGAGATGCTCGGGTCAAGCCCGAGCATGACGCTTGGCTGAAACGGCTCACAACAGCGCGGGTACACCGAGTTCGATCGTGTCGCCATCGGCGGGAATGCGCAGGCGCTGCATGTCGACGCCGCGTTCCTTCGCTGCCTTCCGCAAGGCGGCCCGCGTCACCGTGGCGTGGTCGAGCGCTTCCATATGCGTCGCGATCACGGTCGCGCGCGGGAAGGCATCGGCGACATCGAGCGTCTGCTCGTCGTCCATCACGATCAGGGTGTTGTCCCACATCGCGCCGCAGGAATGCGTGACGATGATGTCCGGGCCGGTCGCGGCCACGGCGTCGCGCAGCGGCGGGTAGAGCACGCTGTCGCCGCACCAGTAGATGGTCGGCTCGCCCGGCGCTTCGAAGCTGAGCCCCATCACCGGCCCCATCGTCTCGACGACCGCGCCGGTGCCGTGCTGGGCCGGGTGCCGTTTCAGCACGATCGAGCCCAACCTGACGAAGCAGTCGATCGCGGTGATCGAGGAGAAGCCCGCCTGCGCGATCGCCGCCTCGTCGCCGGGCTGGCAGATGACCGGCAGGTTCTTCGGGATGCGCTGTTTGGCGATGTCGTCGAAATGGTCGGCATGGAGATGCGAGACGATCACCGTGTCGACGTCGGCAAGGATGTCCTCGATCGGCTCGGGCAGGTCCACCATCGGGTTCTGCGAGCGTCCGGTAAAGGAGCGGCGGCTGTGCCGCGGGCCGAAATCGGGGTCGATCAGGAAGGTCCTGCCGCCATAGTCGAGTTTCAGCGTCGCGTTGCGGAGAAGTTTGAGCTTCATATCCGTCGGCTCCTCGGGCATCGGACCCAAAAGTGGAATGCACTTTTCGGAAGATCCGATGCTATGACAAAGAGCTGGATCGCCACTTTGCGTCCGGCAGGACGCGCGGCGATCTAGTCTCGGGGCGGGCATTGTTCCGCATCCCGACACGGTGAGACCAGTTCGGATTTGTGAAGCTCTTCCCACGTTCGCGTGAGGTATCAGGCTGGCACAAACTGGCCATAAGGTACGCTCCGGCGCGCGGTGCGCAGCGCGCTCGCCCACCAGTGGAGCTGCGCCAGCATGGTCGCCATCGCCTGTTCGGCACGGTCGGCGTTGAGCAGGCCGCCCTCCGCATCGAAGCGGCTCCAGACATCCGCGAAGGCGACGCCGTCGCGGATCGGCGCGGCGTGCAGCTCTCCGAAGACGAGGCGCAGTTGCTCGACGGCGCGCAGGCCGCCGGAGATGCCGCCATAGGAGACGAAGCCGACCGGCTTGCCGCGCCATTCCGGCCCGACCGCGTCGATCAGGAACTTCAGGATCGCCGGATAGCCGCGATTGTATTCGGGTGTGACCACGACGAAGCCGTCTGCCCAGTCGATGACCTGCCTGAGTTCTTCGAGGGCAGGGTGCTTTCCGCTGACATGGCGCGGCGGCAGGTCGATCTCGCCGGGATCGACGACGGCAAGGTCGAAGGGGCCGTCACCCTCGATCTGCGATACCGCCCAGCCGGCGACCTTGTCGCAGAAGCGGCCTTCGCGGCTGCTGCCATAGATCAGGGCGAGCCTGATCCTCGTATCGACCTTCTGGTGCATGGAAACGCTCCGGTTTGCATCACGGGAGCAGGGCTTATAGAACCTCAAGTAAGGTTAAGGTCAAGAGGTGTTTCCGATGTCCCAGCATTGGTCCTTGCCGGGCGAGCTCAGCGTCGGCGACGTCGCGCGCCGCAGTGGCCTCGCCGTCTCGGCGTTGCATTTCTACGAGGCGGAAGGGCTGATCCGCAGCCATCGCACGCCGGGCAACCAGCGCCGCTACCCGCGCGAAGTGCTGCGCCGGGTCGCGATCATCAAGGTGGCGCAGCGCGCCGGCATTCCGCTGAAGACCATCGGCGAGGCCTTCAAGGCTCTGCCGCAGGAGCGCACCCCGACCGTCGCCGACTGGACGCGGCTCTCATCAGCCTGGAAGGCGGAACTCGAGCGCCGCATCGACCGACTGACGCGGCTGCGCGATCATCTCAATGGCTGCATCGGCTGCGGCTGTCTGTCGGTTCGAGACTGCCCGCTGCACAATCCGCTCGACCGGCTGGGCGAAGAGGGGCCGGGTCCGCGCCTCCTCGATCCGGATTGAGAGGTGCCGGAAAGCGCGCCTGTGACTTTGTGCGGAAACACGCCGTCGTCGCTCCGGGCCGAGCCCGGAATGACGTTGAGGAGGGGTGAGCTAGAAGCTCAGTCCGCCTTGTAGAGCGTATCGAGCGGCAGGCGCGCGACATCGGCCATCAGCTGGACAAAGCCTTTCGCCTGCAGCGCGGCGGTGGCCTTGCCCTTCTCCGACGTCGCGAGGCTGGCGTCGCCGACCGCGCCGGAGCGGTTCACGTCCTGCGCCATCCAGGCGAAGGCATGTGGGCCGGTCGGCCGCAGATGCGTGTAGCCTTCCTCGGCCATCGTCACCGTATGCGGCTTGAAATACGCGGCCTTGCTCATATCGACGAGGTCCGGCCGGAAATGCAGCATCAGAGAGGTCTCGACATCGCCGCCATGGATGCCGTGGCGGATATCGAGCTCGCCATAGAGCCCGTCGGGCAGGCCGAAGGACATCCAGGCGGTGCAGATGGCGAGCATGCCGTGGCCGACGCGCAGCTCCCGCGCGACGATCTTCATCGGGTCGACATTGCCGCCATGCGAGGTGATCAGCACGAGCTTGCGGAAGCCTGCCCGCTTCACGCTCTCGCCGATCTCGATCCAGGAGCGGATCGCGCTCTCCCAGCCGATCGTCAGCGTTCCCGGCGAGTGCAGATGCTCGTTCGACTTGCAGACCGCCTGAGTAGGCAGGACGAGCACGTCGAGATCGGCCGGCACCAGCGGCATCGCCTCGGCCAGCATCGCGTTCATGACGGTGGTGTCGACCGAGACCGGCAAATGGGGGCCGTGCTGCTCGATCGCAGCCAGCGGCAGCACCGCCACGGTGCGCTCGGGCGAGAGCGCGGCGAAATCGGAACTCTTCAGGTCGCCCCAGAAACGTGCGGTCATGATCAGGCCTGTCAGGAGCCGGCGCGATTGCCTCGTTTCTGTGCAGAAACCCGGTGGCGCGGCGTTGCATTGTCCCGCCGTCCTATCGCATGGGATAAGGAGACGGGCCAGTGGCCGGTCCGGCGGCAGGCGCAGGGGAGATATCGAGATGACGACGATGAAATATCGCGTGAACCGGCGCGCCGCGCTCGGCCTGATCGGCGGTTCGACCGCATCCCTGCTCATCCCCGTGCCGGGCGCGCGCGTCAATGCGCAGACGCTCGACAAGGTCAGCTACCAGACCAATTGGCGTGCCCAGACCGAGCATGGCGGCTTCTATCTGGCCGCGACCAACGGCATCTACAAGAAATACGGCATCGAGGTCGACATTCGACCCGGCGGCCCGCAGCAGAACCCGACCCAGCTTCTGCTCGGCGGTCGCGTCGACATGATCATGGGCAATTCGCTGGAGGCGTTGAGCTTCGCGCAGGAGAACCTGCCCTTCCTCTGCATCGCCTCGATCTTCCAGAAGGACCCGCAGGTCCTGATTTCGCATCCCGGCCAGGGCAACGACACGCTCGCCGACCTCAAGGACAAGCCGATCCTGATCGGCGCGCAGGCCCGCGTCGGCTTCTGGCCGTTCCTGAAGCTGAAGTTCGGCTATCGCGACGAGCAGATCCGCCCCTACACTTTCAACATGGCGCCGTTCCTGGCCGACAAGAAGATCTCGCAGCAGGGCTTCCTGTCCTCCGAGCCCTTCGTCATCCGCAAGGCGGGCGTCGAGCCGGTCGTCCATCTTCTCGCCGATGCCGGCTTCGAGAACTACAACACCACCATCACGATCTCCCGGAAGATGGCGCAGGAGAAGAAGGAGCTGGTGCAACGCTTCGTCGACGCGACGCTCGAGGGCTGGGCCGAATACATGAAGGGCGGCCCCAGCATCGCCGCCGCCAACGCCCGGATCCTGAAGGACAATCCCGACATGGATCAGGAGAAGATCGACTACGCCCTCAAGGTGATGAACGAGCGCGGCATCGTGCTGTCCGGCGACGCGTTGACGCTCGGCATCGGTGCGATGACCGATGCGCGCTGGGCGAGCTTCGCCAAGACGATGACCGAGGCCGGGGTGATCCCCGCCGGTGTCGACGTCAGGAAGGCCTACAGCCTGGAATTCGTGAACAAGGGCATCGGCAAGGCCTGAGATGCGTCATGCCCGGGCTTGACCCGGGCATCTTGGAAACCAGTGCCTTCTCGTCCTGAGATTCTCGGGTCTGCGCTGCGCTTCGCCTGAGAATGACGGCTTTCGTAAAATGGATCATCAGGCTTTGGACACAGCCTATCTGAGCACACCCAAGGACAAGGATGGCGCCGCTGCCCCGCTGGTGGCGGTCCGGCAGGTCTCGAAGCGCTTCGCCAACGGCACGCTCGCCGTCCGCGATGTCGATCTCGAACTCGGGGCAGGGCAGTTCATCAGCCTGCTCGGCCCCTCCGGCTGCGGAAAGTCGACGCTGCTGCGCATGATCGCGGGCCTCGGCGCGCCGAGTTCGGGCACGATCACCTGGCCCGGTGAAACGGGTGCCGCGCAGGGAAGTGCCGGCCATGGTGCGCGCGATCTCGGCTTCGTCTTCCAGGATCCGACGCTGATGCCCTGGGCGAACGCGCTGGCCAACGTCATGCTGCCGCTGAAGCTCAAGGGCGTCCCGCGGGCAGAAGCCGAGGCGCGCGCGGCCGAGATGCTGGCGCTGGTCGGACTCAAGGGCTTCGAGAAATCCTATCCGCGCGAACTCTCGGGCGGCATGAAGATGCGCGTCTCGATCGCCCGTGCGCTGGTGATGCGGCCGAAGATCCTCCTGATGGACGAGCCTTTCGCGGCGCTCGACGAGATTACCCGGCATCGGCTCAACGACGACCTGCTGGAACTCTGGTGGCGCGAGCGCTTCACAGCCGTCTTCGTCACCCATTCGGTCTTCGAGTCGGTCTACCTCTCGCAGCGTATCGTGGTGATGGCAGCCAGGCCGGGCCGGGTCATGGCGGACCTGTCCGTCGAGGCCGACTATCCGCGCGACGAACTCTTCCGAACCTCCGGCGAATACGCCCATCTCTGCCGCGTCGCCTCCACCAAGCTCAAGGAGGCGATTGGCCGATGAGCGCGCCCGTCGAAACGCTGGTGTCGGACGGCACCGACGCGCAGGCGCTGCCCGTGGCCGCGGCCGAGGCACGCATTCTCGGCCTGCCGGTCAGCGTCTGGCCGCGTATCCTCGCCCCGCTCGCGATCGGTGTGATCGTACTGGCAATCTGGGAATCCGCGGTCCGCTGGAACGAGATTCCGTCCTATGTCCTGCCCGGGCCGATCCTGGTCGGCCAGACGCTGGTCGCGGACTGGGGCACGCTCTCCGGCTCGCTCTGGGTAACGCTGAAGATCACCTTCATGGCGCTGGCCGCGGCGATCGTCGTTGGCGTCACGCTCGCCGTTCTGTTCAGCCAGTCGAAATGGCTGGAGATGGCGCTTTTGCCCTATGCGGTGATCCTGCAGGTCACGCCGATCGTCGCCATCGCCCCGCTGATCATCATCTGGGCCAATGATATCGACCTGTCGCTGCTGATCTGCGCCTGGATCGTCGCCTTCTTCCCGATCCTGTCCAACACCATACTCGGGCTGAATTCGGCCGACCATAACCTCGTCAACCTGTTCGAACTCTACGGCGCCTCGCGCTGGCAGACGATGCGCTATCTCAAGCTTCCCGCGGCTTTGCCCTATTTCCTGGCGGGGCTGAAGATCTCGGGCGGCCTCGCGCTGATCGGCGCTGTCGTGGCGGAGTTCGTCGCGGGGACGGGCGGCAGTGCCTCGGGCCTGGCCTATCGCATCCTGGAGGCGGGCTATCAGCTCAAGATCCCGCGCGTCTTCGCAGCCCTGGTCATGATCTCGCTGTCGGGCATCGCGATCTTTCTTGCGACGAGCCTGATTTCGTACCTGCTGCTGCACCGCTGGCACGAAAGCGCGATCCGGCGCGAGAACTGACGCCGGTCTGCCAGATAAGCCGTCGGATTCCGGCTGTCATTGCATGGAGCGTGGCTTCCGAGCCTTGCTCGCAATCACGCGCAGCTCCGCTAGACGAAATAGGCGAGCTTGCGGTCGGCCTGCAGCGCGTCGATCTCGCGCAGGCCGGCCTCCGAATAGCCGGCGGCGACGCGCTGCGGTTCGGGTGGAGCGGCGACCGGCTCCTCGAAGGAGAGGTCGTCGTCGAGGAGATGCACGGTTCCGATGCGGGTCTCCGGAGCGGCCTGGTCGTTGAGCTGGTACGGAGCTGACGGCTCGTCTGATGCGGCAGCGCTTGCATCGCGATAGCTTCGGCGCGCCATCGGCCGGGACGGCGCCGCCGTCATGCCTTGCTCGGCGGCCGCGGCCATGATCTCGAAGCTGGTGCTCGGCTCTCGCGAAATCTCGCCGAAGGCGCGCAGGCTTGAATCCAGCATGGCGATGGTGTCGGAAATCTTGTCGATCCGCTGGACGAGCCCGTCGACGACGGCGATCGCGGTCGAGATATCGGCAGAGTGCTGATCGAGCTTGTCGCAGAGCCCCTCGTCGGCGCCGGCTTCGCGCAGTTCCCAGGCCGCCTCCTGGATGTTTTCCGTGGCGGCGATAACGGTGCCGGCCGCCTGTTCGATCCGGACGGCGAGCCCCGACGAACGTATGTCAGCCTTGCCGCTCACGCGCTCCAGGTCGCTGCGCAGATCGCTGATCAGGGCAGCGGCTTCGATCAGGTTGGTTTCGCGGCTGGTCTCCTGCACGCCGAGCCCGACGACGCGCTCGATCCGGTGGATTGCACCGAGCAGTTGGAGCGTATCGGCCTGGCGGTTGCGCTTGGCGTATTCCGTCATGAACCAGCGGCCGCGCGACGTCTCCATGACCGCGGCTTCAATCGCCTCGTAGTCAGCCTGGCTCAGCGGTGTCAGCGAGCGCGGTTCGCCCATGACCATTCTGCCTTCGGTGGACCGGCCGAATCAGCGGCGGTCGGGATGTTCAGGGAGCGACGCTGCTCCACGATTGCTTAAGAAATTGCTGCATCCGGCGGCGCCGTGAGCCGGGCTCTCGGGGAAACGCCCAATTCTATGGCCCTTTGGCAACGCTTTCCGGCGGAAGCGCCCCGGACGTTGCCCTGTGCTTGCCAAGTGCCCTGGTCACGGCAATACAGGGTTGAAGGGGTAGATTTCGGCGCGAGAGACCGGTGTTGCGCAGCCGCGAGGCTGTCCCGGGCAGGGCAAGGGACGTCACAGCGACATGGCGAGCGTTGATACCGCCGAACCGCAGGCGACCATCCGCTCCGATGCCGGGACGGTCGCGGTGGCGCTTGCCGGTTCCTGGAGCGCCGATCGTGCTCCGCGCATCGAAGAGCTGACCGCGGAGATCGTCCAGCATCTGCCGCAGGCCCGACATGTCCGGATCGATCTCTCCGGCGTCACCCGTCTCGATACGCTCGGCGCCTATGTCCTCAACCGCCTGAAGGCGCGCCGGGCGCGGGATGGCGCAGCCATCGAAATCGTCAGCGACAAGCCCGAGCACACCATCCTGCTCGCGGAGGTCCACGTCCATGACAAGGACCAGCAGGCGCCGCATCGGCATTTCCGCGTGGTCGACATCCTGGTCGATATCGGCGAGGCGATCGTGCGCTTCGGCCGCGACATGGTCGGCGGCGCCATGTTCCTTGGCGAGGTTGTGGTTGGCTCCATCGGCGTCGTCCTTGGTCCGCGCAAGTTCCGTGGGCCGTCTCTCGTCAATCAGATCGAGCTGATCGCCTTCAACGGCGCGCCGATCATCATGCTGATCTCGTTCCTTGTCGGGTGCATCGTCGCGCAGCAGGGCATCTTCCAGCTTCAGCAGTTCGGCGCCGCGGCTTTCGTGGTCAACCTGACCGGCATCCTGATCCTGCGCGAGCTCGCCGTGCTCCTGACGTCGATCATGATCGCCGGCCGCTCCGGCTCGGCATTCACTGCCGAGATCGGCTCGATGAAGATGCGCGAGGAGATCGACGCCCTGCGCGTGATGGGTCTCGATCCGATCGAGGTGCTGGTCGTGCCGCGCATTCTCGCCCTGATCATCTCGCTGCCGATCCTGACCTTCATCTCGGCCATGGCCGGCCTCGTCGGCGCCGGCCTCGTCGCCTGGCTCTACGGCGGTATCGGCGTCGATACCTTCCTTGCCCGGCTGCAGTCGGTGATCACCTGGAAGCACTTCGCCGTCGGCCTGATCAAGGCGCCCTTCATGGCCTTCGTCATCGGGCTGATCGCTTCGATCGAGGGGCTGGCGGTCCAGGGCTCGGCGGAGTCGCTCGGCCGCCAGGTCACGGCTTCGGTGGTGAAGGCGATCTTCATGGTCATCGTCGTCGACGGTCTTTTCGCCATGTTCTTCGCGTCGATCGAGTTCTGACGATGGCTTTCTCCGGCAAATCTCCGGTGCATGCGGCGCAGCCGGGTTCACCCGCGGCCGAACCGCAGGCGGACGAGGCCGAAGCGGTGATCCGGGTGCGCAACCTCAAGGTCGCCTTCGGTGAGAAGGTGATCATGGACGGGCTCGATCTCGACGTGATGCGCGGCGAGATCCTCGGCTTCGTCGGCGGTTCGGGGCAGGGCAAATCCGTGCTGACCCGCACGATCCTCGGCCTGGTCCAGAAGGCGCGCGGAACCATCGAGGTCTTCGGCGAGAACGTCGATACGCTGACGCCGCAGCGCCGCCGCGTGCTCGAGCGCCGCTCCGGCGTGATGTTCCAGCAGGGCGCGCTGTTCTCGGCGCTGACGGTGAAGCAGAATATCCAGGTGCCGATGCGCGAATATCTGCATCTCTCGCCCGATCTGCTCGACGAACTGGCGATGGTGAAGCTCGATCTCGTCGGCCTGCCGCTCGACGCCGCCGACAAGGCTCCCTCCGAGCTTTCGGGCGGCATGATCAAGCGGGCAGCGCTCGCCCGGGCGCTTGCGCTAGACCCTGAGATCGTCTTCCTCGACGAGCCGACATCGGGGCTGGACCCCATCGGCGCGGCCGAGTTCGACGACCTCATCATGACGCTGAAGAAGACTCTCGGGCTCACCGTCTTCATGGTGACCCATGATCTCGACAGCCTGTATCATGCCTGCGACCGAATCGCCGCGCTGGCGGACAAGAAGGTGATCGCGGTTGGCCCGCTTGGGACGATGTTGGCCTCGGAGCATCCGTGGCTGAAGGCGTATTTCGGTGGCGAGCGCGCCATGGCCCGGCTGCCGGCCGGGGAACGGGAACGAAACGACTAGGCATGGAATCGCGCGCCAATTACGCACTCGTCGGTCTCTTCACGCTCGCGGTCCTGGCTGCGGCCTTCGGCTTCGTCTACTGGTTCAACAGCGGCGGGTCAGGGCGCAGGGAGAGCGTCCGGGTCATCTTCACCGGCACGGTGACCGGCCTCGGCCGTGGGTCGAGCGTGCTGTTCAACGGCCTGCGCGTCGGCGAGGTCACCAGTATCGAGCTGCAGCCGGACGATCCACGCCGCATCTACGCCGTCATCCAGGTCGCCAGCACGACACCGTTGCGCGAGGACACCCGCGCCCGCATCGAGGCGCAGGGCCTGGCCGGCGTGGTCGCCTTGCAGCTCATCGGCGGCGCTCCGGACGCTCCGGTCCTCACCGCCAAGCCTGGCGAGCCGATGCCGACGATCATCGCCGAGCGCTCGGAGCTGCAGGACATCATCGAGACCGTGCGCAACGTCGCGCAGAAGGCCGACACGATGCTCACCTCGCTCGACGGGCTGATCAAGCAGAATGCCGGTCCGCTCAACAACACCGTCCGCAATGTCGAGAAGTTCTCGGAGGCCCTGGGCAAGAACTCCGACGGGCTCGACAAGCTGATGGCCGGCTTCAGCAATATCGCCGAGACGATTCAACCGCTCTCGCAGCGGCTTCAGACACTGAGTGAGGAGCTGACCGGGGTGGTGCGCTCGGTCGATCGGCAGAAGGTCGCGGCCATCATCGAGAACATCGACAAGTTCACGGGCGCGCTCGGCGGTTCGAGCGCCGACGTTGCGAAGGTCGTCAAGGACGCCGCCTCGATCTCCGCCAAGCTCGACAAGGCGGCCGACCAGATCGAGGGCGTATTGAAGGCGGCGCAAGGCTTCCTCAACGCCGGCTCGGGCGGGGAGGGGCGCAGCGCCTTCCAGGAGGTCGCCGACGCCGCCAAATCGATGCGCGTGCTCGCCGACAATCTCGACAAGCGCACCGCCGAGATCACGGCCGGTATCACCCGCTTCACTGGGCCGGGGCTGCGAGATGTCGAAAGCCTGGCCGCGGACGGCAAGAAGACCCTGACCGAAATCAACCGGACATTGCGCAATTTCGAGCGCAACCCGCAGCAACTCATCTTCGGCGGCAAGCCGCCGCTCCCGCAATACAATGGATCCCGCTAAGCGATGACGATCGAGGCAGCGCTCTTCCCGGCGACGAAGGCTCGCCTCACGGCCCTCATGCTGGCGGCCGGCGCCATGCTTGCGGGCTGCGGCGGTACGACGCCGACGACCTTCGACCTCTCGGCGCCGAGCGGCTTCGGCAAGGTCGGAGGCTCGCGTGCTGTGATGGTCGTGGCCGAGCCGACCACGGTGCAGGCGCTCGATTCCGACCGGGTCATCGTCAGGGATACGAGCGGGGCCCTTTCCTTCGTCGGCGGGGCGCAGTGGGCCGACCGTATCCCCGCGCTGGTGCAGGCACGGCTCATCCAGACCTTCGAGAACGCCAGCCGTATCGGCTCCGTTTCGGCGCCCGGCCAACGCATTCAGCCTGACGTGCTGCTCAACACCAACATCCGCAGCTTCAACATCGATGCCGCAAGCGGGACGGCGGTGGTTGAGATCACGGCCCGGATCGTCGGCGATCAGAGCGGCAAGATCCAGCGCGCGCGCCTGTTCTCCGCCCGCGTGCCCGCCAGCTCGGTCGACGGAGCGGGCGCGGCGCAGGCGCTCGACCGGGCGCTTTCGCAGGTGCTGATCGAGATCGTGCGCTGGGCGCGTTGAGGCGATCCTCGGCTCGCCTGGATTGAGCCGCCGACATCCTGCGCAGACCCTTCCAATGCAGAAAGGCCGCCCTCTCGGGCGGCCTTTCTCGTTCCAGTCCGCAGGGATGCGGCAGCTTACTCGAAGCGGCCGCTGGCATGCGCCAGCATGGTGTAGACCTTGCCGGTTTCCGAGGTCAGGTAGGTTTTGGCCACCATCGAGTCACGGTCGTCCTTGGCCGCTTCGCCGAGCAGGCGCTCGAACTCGTCGATGTAGCGGTCGACCGTCTCCTTGAACTCCGGGTCGCGCCGGTACTTGCGGCGGATGTCGTCGAAGGTCTGCTGACCCTGGAGCGTGTAGAGCCGGCGGGTGAAGACGTTGCGCTCGCCGCGCTTGTAGCGATCCCACAGCTCGACGGCGGCGTCATGGTCGATCATCCGCGCGATATCGACGGAGAGCGAGTCGAGCTTCTCGATCGAATGGGTCGTCGGCTTGCTGGGTTCCGGCTGCTTGTCCTCGCGCGAGGCGCGGCTGAGCAGGTCCGAGAGCCAGCCGGCCTTGGCGGGCTGCTGCGTCGTCGCCTCGGGCTGCCGGCGAGCGGCCTCCTGAGCGGGAGCCGGGCGGCTCGGCGCAGGAGTGGGCTCGCTGCGGGGCTCCGCGCGAGGGGTGGCGGCGCGCGCCGTCTCAGCCGAGGCATCGAGCGAGGGGCGCAGCAGAGGTTCCGCGGCCGCCGGCTTCGGCTGCGGCGCCGGCGTGAAGGCCGGAGCCGACTGCGGGGCCGGGGCAGGGGCGGCGGCGACCGTGGCCTTGCGGCTGACGACGGCATCGATCGGCAGCGAGACGTCGCCGCGCCGGCCGGAACGCGTCACGATCTCGGTGAGATCGTTCAGCGCCTTGATCTGCTCGGCCACGACACGGCGCATGGCAGAGGTCGATTCCTTTGCCTCTTGTGGCAGCTCGAGCACGCCGCGCTTCATTTCTGCACGCGTTGCCTCCAGCTCGCGCTGGATGTCGCCGGTGATGCCGCGCATGTCCTGCGCCGCCTTCTGGAAGCGGTCAGTCACCTTGGCGAGCTCGCCGCTGATCTCGGTCGAGACCTGGGCATAGGCCGAGCGCAGGGCTTCCGCCGTGAGCTCGCGCTCCTTGCCGGTCGCAGCGCGGATCGTCTCGAACTGCTGGGCGATGGCGCTCGTCGTCGATTCGGCCGAGTCGGAGAGCACGGTGCCGATCTGGCGGGCCCGCGCCTCGGCGCTGCCAAGCGACTCGTCGATCAGCGAGGCGAAGGAACGGGTGATCGCCTCGACATCGTCGGTGCGGTTGGCGATCAGCCCATGGAGCTGCTCCAACGCATCGCGGCGCTCGGCCAGCGCCTTGCCGACGCGGGCTTCGATCTGCTCGAGACGGCCGGCAACGGCGTTGAGCGCCGCGGAGCTGGCCTGCGTCGCCTCGCTGAGCGAGGTGCCGCGATCGTCGAGCTGCCCGATCAGCGCCGTTGTCTCGCGCAGCGTGCCTTCCGAGAAGCTCTTCAGCTCGGCGATCTGCGCCGTGACCTGCTGCGAGGCGTTGCCGGCCTCCGTCATCACGGTGCCGATCACGTTCTGCAGCTCGCCGACGCGGGTCGACAGGCTGTTCTCGACGGCGGCGAGGTTCTTGTTCGCGCCGTTGACGATCTGCTGCATCAGCTTGTTGGCTTCGCCGAGGCGTCCGAGCATGCCGCCCAGCTCCTCGCGCAGCTGCTCGTTCGTGCCGACCAGTGCCTCGACCGATTGCTTCGAGCCGGCTTCGAGCGTCTCGCGCAGCGCGTTGGACGAGGCCTCGACCGCATTGGCGATGGCCGCGCCGCGGTCTCGCAGCCCGGCGACGATGGCGTTGCCGCGGCTTTCGAGCGCACGCACCACCGATTCGCCGACCGTGGCGAACTCGGCAGCCAGCGCTTCACCACGCTCATTCAACGCCTCGACGGCACCATTGCCCTTGGCGTCGAAGACTGCGCGCAGCGCCTCGACCCGTTCGTCGAGCGACTGGGTCAGCGTTTCGCCCTGCTGCCCGAGGGCCGTGACGAGACCGGTGCCCTTCGCATCGAAGACCGCGCGCAGCGTCTCGACGCGCTCGTCGAGCGACTGGGTGATCGTCTCGCCCTGGCGGCCGAGCACCTCGACGAGGCCGTGGCCCTTGGCGTCGAATGCGGTCCGCAGCGCGTCCGTCTGCTCCTCCAGGGAGTGCGCGATTGCCACACCCTGGCGTTCGAGCGCGGTGACGATGCCGCTGCCCTGATCTTCGAAGATCGTGCGCAACTGCTCGGCCCGCTGGTCGAGCGCGCCGGAGATGGCGTCGCCGCGCCGGCCGAGCGCGGCCACGATGCCGAGCCCGCGGTCGTCGAACAGCGTACGCAGCTGTTCGGCTCGCTCGGTGAGCGCGGCGGCGATGGCTTCGCTCTGCTGGGCGAGCGACGAGACCATGCCGTTGCCCTGGTTATCGAAGAGCGCGCGCAGCTCTTGCGCCCGCTCGGACAATGTTGCCGCGATGGCCTCGGAACGTCCCTGCAGCGTCGTCGCGATTTCATCGCCACGGCTGTCGAGCGTGTGCGAGACGGTGTCGAGCCGGTTGACGACGCGCTCCTCGAAGCGCGCGACGCTCTGGTCGAGCGTATCGGCGATCTGCAGGGCGCGGCCACCGAGCGTGGCGTTGATGCTGTCGGCCTTGTCGCTGAGCGTGCGGGTCAGCGACTCGCTCTTCGAGGTGACGACCTCGCCGATCTCGTCCGCCTTCGCCGCGAGCGCGCGGGTGACCTCGCGGCCGCCCTCGGCCAGGACGCGGGCGATGTCGACCGTGCGCTCCACCAGCGCCTCGTTGAGGGCCGTGGCCCGCGAGCCCAGGCTGCCGTCGATGCGGGCGATCAGGCTGTCGAGCGTGCCGGCGATCTCGGCGCTCTTGGCGCCCGAGCGGTCCTCGAACAGCTTGATCTGGCCTTCCATCGCGTCCGCCGCCTCGCGGGTGCGGCTGGCGAGGAGTTCGGCGGCTTCGAGGGCGCGCGTGCCGACCTTGTCGGCCAGCGAGACGCCGTCCTCGGAGATCAGCTTCTCGACCTGGGCGATGCCGCTGTGCAGCGCTTCGGTCAGATCGCGGGCATCGCCCGAGATCTTGGCGGTGAGCGCACCGCCCTGGATGAGGATCAGGTCCTCGAAGGCGCTCAGGCGTGCGCCGAGCGCCGTCTCGACTTCGCGGCCCTGCGTGTCGAAGAGCGTGGCGAGGGCCGACAGGCGGGCGCCGAGCGCGGTGTCGATATCGCGGCCCTGCGTGTCGAACAGCGTGGACAGCGACGCCATGCGCGAGCCGAGAGCGGTCTCGATCTCCCGGCCACGCTCGTCGAAGAGGCGCGTCAGCGCGTCGTGGCGCAGCGCCAGAGCTTCGGTCAGAGCCTGGGCGCGGCCCTCGACCGAACGCAGCATCGACTCGGCGTTGGCGGAAAGGGCTTCGTTGACACGTCCGCCCTGCTGGGTGAGCGCCATCACGATCTCGCGGCCGGTGCCGGCGAGCATGGTGCGCGCGTCCTCGGCATGGACCGTGAAGGTGTCGCGCAGGCCCTGCGTCGCCTCGACGACGCGGTCGGCGACATGGCGGCCGTCGACATTGATCGTCTCGGTGAGCGTGCGGGTCGCCTCGGTCATGCGGTGGGCCAGATCCTCGCTCTGCTCGCCGAGCAGGGTGCGGACCTCGCGGCCGGCGTTGACGAGGTCGCGGACCATCGTCTCGCGCTGCTCGCCGAGCAGGGCGCCGACCTTGTCGCCGGTCTCGCCGATGCTGGCGAGGAAACCTGTCTGCTGCTGCTCCAGCGCGTTCTGCGCGGCTTCGACGCTGCCGGTGATGCGCTGTGCGAGCACCATGCCGCGCTCTTCCAGCTTCTGGTCGATGCTCTCGCCGGTTTCGGCGAGGCGGGAGATCAGCGCGTTGCTGCGCTCGGCCAGGATGCCGTGCACGGAACGGCCGACATCGGCGACGCGGCTCGCCAGAGCCTGGCTCTCGCTGCCGAGCAGATCCTTGATCTCGAGGCCTGCCTGAGAAACCTTCACGGTCATCGCGCCGGCCTGCTCTTCCAGCAGGGCGCTGACGCGCATACCGGTCTCGGAGAGGCCGGAGATCAGGCGCTCGCTCTGGCTGCCGACGACATTGCCGACATCCTGACCGGCCTGGGTCAGGCGGCCGACGAGCAGGTCGCTCTCGTCGCGCAGGCGGGTCTCGACGGTATTGACGGCACCCGACACGCTGGCGACCAGCGCCTCGCTGCGCTCCGAGAGCAGCCGGGCGACATCCGCGCCGGCATCGGAGACACGGGCGACCGTAGCATCGCCTTGTTCACCCATGAGCGCGGTCAGATTGCGGCTGGCTTCGGAGACATTGGCGACGGCCGCTTCGCTGCGTTCCACGAGCAGGCGCGCCAGCTCGCTGCCGGCATCGGAGACACGGGCGACCGTGGCATCGCCTTGTTCGCCCATGAGCGCGGTCAGATTGCGGCTGGCCTCGGAGACATTGGCGACGGCCGCTTCGCTGCGTTCCACGAGCAGGCGCGCCAACTCGCTGCCGGCTTCCGAGACGCGGGCGACAGCGGAGCCGCTCTGCTGGCCGACGAGATTGGCGAGTTCGTTGCCGGCGCCGGAAACGCGCTCGACGAGTTTCTCCGCCTGCTGGTCGAGCAGTGCGTGCACGGTCTCACCGGTTTCGCCGAGACGATCGACCAGCTTGCCGGCCTGCTCGGTGAACAGGCCGTGCACCTGGCCGGCAACGTCGGTGATGCGGCTCGTCAGGCTGTCGCCATGCTTCTCGACGGCGTTGCTCAGCGTCTCGCCGGCGTCGTTGACACGCAGGATGATCGCCTCGCTGCGCTCGCGCAGCACGTCGTCGACGGTTCGCGCGGTGTCGTTGAGACGGCCGACCAGCGTGTCGCCATGCGTGCCGATGAGGGCATGGACGCTCTCGCCGACCTGGGTGAGCCGGCTGGCGATCGCTTCGTTCTGGCGGCTGAGCAGGCTGTTGACCCCGCGGCCGACCTCGGCGAGGCGGACGGTGACGCTCTCGCCCTCGTCGGAGAGCGCGCTGCGCAGAGCCTCGCCGGACTCCGACAGACGCTTCTGCAGGGCTTCGCTCTGGCTTTCGATCAGCGCGACCATGTTGCGGCTGCTGGTCTCGAAGCGCTCCGCCGCCTCGGTCCCGCGGGCGGAGATATCCTTGGCCAGCGTCTCGCCGGTGCTCTTCAGCGTCTCGTTGACGACATCGACGCGGGCGGTCAGCGATTCCGCGACCTGCATGCCGGTCTCGCTGATGGCACGGGTGACGCCCTGTGCGCTGGCGGTCAGACCGTCGGTCAGCGAGGCGCCGGTGCGCTCCAGCGAGCCGGCGATCTCCTTGGCGCGACCGTCGAGCATGGTCGAAAGATTGTCGCTGGCGCCGGCCAGCCGCTCTGAGACCTCGCCCGAGGTTACCTGAAGTCGCTCGACGAGATCATGTCCGCGGCCGCTGATCTCCTCGACCATCCGTTCGCCGGCCCGGCCGAGCGCCTGGGTGATCTGGTCGCCCTTGGCGCTGAGGGAGCCGGTGACGCGGTCGCCGGCCTGCGTGACCGCCTCGGCGATGACGCGGCTGGCGCTGTCGAGATCCTTGGCGAGGCCGTCATGAGCGCCGCTGATCGCGAGCTTGACGCGCTCGGCATTGCCGACCACCGCCTCGCGCTGGGTGACGAGTTCGTCGATCAGCGAGCGCAGCCGGATCTCGTTGTCGGCATAGGCGCGCTCGAGCGTCGAGATCTCGCCGCGCACGATCGTCTCCAATTCGCCGGCGCGCGCCACAGCGCGCTCGATGCCGTCGCCCATGGCGGCGACCTCGCGGCGGATGGTCTGGCTGAGCGACAGGACGGAATCCGCCCCTGCGACCTCGGGCTCGGCGAGGCGCAGCGCGACCTCGGTCATCGCGCGCGAGATCAGGCGCATCTCCTGGGTACGACGATAGAGCGCCGCCAGGACGAAGAAGAACACGACCGGCGCACCGATCGAGAGCGCGAGCAGCGTCCATTCGCCGATGCCGAAATTGGCGACCGGCTCGGGGAGGCCATTGCTGAACGAGCCGTAGCGGCCGAACAGCACGAAGGCGGCGCCGCCCAGCCAGGCGATAGAGGCAAGCGCAGCGAACCAATAGGGTTTGCGCGACGGGCGCACGGCGAAGGCCTGCACCAGGGAACTGGAATCGCGGCGGTCGTCATTGGCAACGCGCGTCGTGTCGGGCGCAAGTACGGCACTGGCGCGCGGCTGCGCCGGGGGAGGGGTTACGGGCGCGGGCTGCGCAGCGGCCGGCGCAGGCTCGACACGCGGCAATTCGAGCTTGAGATCGCTGTCGCTGGTGGCGGGAAGCCGTGGCTCGGCGCTGACCGGCGTTTCCGTCTCGCCTTTGGCGATGTCGGATTGGGGCTGGTCGAGTCGAAGCGCCTCCTCGATCGCCGACATCGCAGCTTCAGTGGGATCCTGGAGCTTCTTGGGTCGATTCATCGTTGCCGCCTCGCCACGCTACTGACGATGGACGCGAAAGCCCGTCCCCGTCGCCCCTTGCCGCCTCTGGCCGGGATGATCGGAGACACTGCGCCCATCATTTACCAATTGGAAGGGTAGTGGAGCCCCGGACCCTTGGAAACCCATTTGAGTGCTCGATTCACAAACGTCGTTAACGCCTCGTTCACCATCGGGGCGCTTCTTGGAGTGGGTGAGATCGCCCATGTGGCGGTTCGATATTCACGAGTTGCCCATGCCCCAGAATGCGATCGATACAGAGCATCTTCACCGCCAGACCGGCGGCGATCATGAGCTCGAGCGCGAATTGCTGACCCTGTTCGCCCAGCAGTGCGTCGTGCATCTGCGCACCATCCACGGCAGCGCCGACAGGCAGGCCCGCATGGACGCGGCCCATACCCTGAAGGGCGCAGCCCGCGCCATTGGCGCCTGGCAGGTCGCCGAAGCGGCCGATCGGATCGAGCACGGTCTCGGCGACGCGGAGGCGCGCTTGGCCGACAACGCCCTGGACGAGCTGGCGCTGGCCGCCGCGGAGGCACGGGCCGTGATCGCGCGCTTCGACTGTGCGGCCTGATCGGGGCGCTGCGGCGCAAAACCCCGTTCCTTGCCGCTTTGAAATGCTCTAAGCGGGGCCGTCATCGCCCCGCCGGAGTCTCTTATGCCGAACATCACCTTCATCGACGCTCACGGAGAAAGCCGCACCGTCGAGGGCGACACGGGCTCCACGGTGATGGAGACGGCGATCCGCAACGCGATTCCCGGCATCGAGGCCGAATGCGGCGGCGCCTGCGCCTGCGCCACCTGCCATGTCTATGTCGACGATGCCTGGATGGGAGCGGTGGGCCACGCCGAGCCGATGGAAGAGGACATGCTGGACTTCGCCTTCGACGTCCGGCCGACCTCGCGCCTCTCCTGCCAGATCCGGATCAGGGACGACCTCGACGGGCTCGTCGTGCGCACCCCCGCGCGCCAGGGCTGAGCCCGCTGACCGACGCGCGCCCGGCGCCCTGCCGTATCGCGCATTTTGCGCTGGATCATGGCGCGCGTGCTGGCAAACTCCAGAATGGTTCTGCAACCAGCCTTGGAGCATGCGATGTATAAGTCGATTCTGGTCCCCGTCGATCTCGCGGAGGCCGACCTTGCCAAGCCCGCGATCGCGGCTGCCGTATCCTTTGCCAAGGTGTCGGGCGGTGTGGTGCGGCTGGTCTATGTCCGCTCGCTGGTTCCCGTCACCTACATGGAATTCGTGCCGGCCGATTTCGATACCGAGCAGCAGCAGGATGCTGAAGCGAAGCTCGCCGAGATTGCGGCGAATGTAGACCTGCCCGCCGATCACGTCTCGGCCAAGGTGCTGATGGGCTCGGTCCATGGCGAGGTGTTGGCCGAGGCGGATGCCGCCGGCATCGACCTCATCGTGATCGGATCGCATGAGCCCGGCATGCTGGCCTATGTCATCGGCTCGAACGCGTCGGCCATCGTGCGCCGAGCCAAGTGCTCGGTGCTGGTGGTTCGCTGACCTTCAGTCCGCCCGGCCCGGAACGAGGCTGTCGGGCACTTCACCGGTCGCGAGTTCGCGCGGCCGGTTGAGGCTGACGAGCGGCCACACCTGCCAGAACGAGGCGGCGATCAGCAGGACGCCAAGCAATCCGGCATTGGTCGCGCCCTGCTGGAAGGCCCGCAGCGAGAAGACGGTCAGCATCAGCAACGACAGCGCCCCGACCAGGGCGACACCGAGCCAGAGCGGCTTCGGCCGCCCGGCGACGAAGCGGGCGCGGGGATTGGCCCGCGCGATCGCAGCCGACAGTGCCGAGACGAAGCGGTGATAGCGCGCATCGTCGCGGTCGAGATCGGTCAGAGAGCGCCACGAGAGGTTGCCGAAGGTCACGGTCCGGCCATCGCTGAGCCGCAGCTGCGTCTTGTAGCCTTTGGACGAGATGTTGCCTGGCGCATAGACGAAGCGCACCTGCTCGACGGCGCTGAGCCTGATGCTGTCGACGCGGCGTGTCCGGTCGATCTCGAGGCTGTCGCCGACGAGCTCGTAGCTGATCTCGAACCCAACCGGCTTCGGCCGCTGGCGCCAGCTTGGGGGAGGGGTGTCGTCCAGCTCTTCGTTCATGATCGTCATCGTCAACGCGCCAGAACCCTCATGGCACCGTCCAGCCCGTCGAGCGTCAGCGGGAACATGCGCCCAGCCATCAGCCCGCCGATCTGCCGGATCGACTGGGTATAGTTCCACAGGTGCTGCTGCACCGGATTGAGCCAGACCGATTTAGGAAACCTGTTCACCAGCCTGTTCATCCAGACCTCGCCGGCCTCCTCGTTCCAGTGCTCGACCGAGCCGCCGGGCATCGCGATCTCGTAGGGACTCATCGAGGCATCCCCGACGAAGACGAGGCGGTAGTCGGAGGGGTAGGTGCGCAGAACGTCCCAGGTCGGGATGACCTGATCATGCCGGCGGCGGTTCTCCTTCCAGACGCGCTCATAGGGGCAGTTATGGAAGTAGAAGTGCTCGAAATGCTTGAACTCGGCCCGCGCCGCCGAGAACAGCTCCTCTGCCAGCTCGATATGCCAGTCCATCGAGCCGCCGACATCGAGGAAAAGCAGCACCTTCACGGCGTTGCGGCGCTCGGGCCTGAGCTTGACGTCGAGATAGCCGTGCTTGGCCGTCTCGCTGATCGTGTTGTCAAGGTCGAGCTCGTCGGCCGCGCCGGTGCGGGCGAAGCGGCGCAGCCGCCTCAGCGCGACGCGCAGGTTGCGCACGCCGAGCTCGCGCGTGTCGTCGAAATCCTTGAACTCGCGCTTGTCCCAGACCTTCACGGCCCGGAAGTTGCGGTTCTTGTCCTGGCCGATACGGATGCCTTCGGGATTGTAGCCATAGGCGCCATAGGGCGAGGTGCCGCCGGTCCCGATCCATTTGTTGCCGCCCTGGTGGCGGCCCTTCTGCTCCTCAAGCCGCTGTTTCAGCGTCTCCCAGAGCTTGTCCCAGCCCAGCGCGTCGATCTGCGCCTTTTCCTCGTCGGTCAGGAATTTCTCGGCAAGCTTGCGCAGCCATTCTTCGGGGATGGCTGCCTGCTCGATCGCCTGGCCCAGTGTCTCCATGCCCTTGAATACCTGAGCGAAGACCTGGTCGAACTTGTCGAGATGGCGCTCGTCCTTCACCAGCGTGGCGCGAGCGAGGTAGTAGAATTCGTCGACCTTGTGCTCGGCAAGGTCGGCCTCGACGCCTTCGAGCAGCGTCAGGTATTCGCGCAGGGTCACTGGGACCTTGGCGGCGCGCAGATCGGTGAAGAGGCGAAGGAACATGCAGCCAGCGTCATTCTCGGGCGGAGCGAAGCGTAGACCCGAGAATCGCGTCGAAGAGATGCCGGGGTCAAGCCCGAGCATGACGGCGAGACTCAAGCAGCGTCCACGCGAAGCGCGAACGCCGCTCGATCCCGAACGTTGGCTTACGCCACCGCGTCGGCGAGGTCCTTGGTGACCTTGAACTTCACGACGGTCTTGGCCGGAACCTTGATGGTCGCGCCCGTCGACGGGTTGCGGGCCTCGCGGGCCTCGCGCTTGGCGGCGGAGAGCTTGCCGATGCCGCCGAGCGTGACGTCGTCGCCGCTCTTGAGGGTCTTGGCGACGGTCGTGCCGAGAGAGGCCAGGATGGCGGAGACGTCCGCCTTGGTCTTCCCGGTCTCGTCCGCGATGGCAGCGATCAGTTCATTCTTGGTCATGAAATCCTCCTTGAGAAGGTGCTTCAGGCGTCGCGTGCTGGATGACGGCCGTTCATGCTCGTTTCCGACACGAGCGACCGCGACACATGGATGCTATTCGCGGCGCGCAACTCACGCAGTTGCCACGGTTATCGAGGAAAGACGATGCCCGCGGCGGTAGATACGCACAGAAAACGGCTTCGTTCCGTCGATACAAGGGCTGATAATGCCGCTTTTTAGGGGGACGCGTCCCGACGCGGACTTGGAGACAGGACGAGGAGCGCATCGCGCGAATCAAAACGCCGGCGGATTGGAAGCCCGCCGGCGTTGATGGAAAGCAGGATCAGGCCTGGATGCCGTCGACGTACCAGTCCATCTTGGAGAGCATCTCGTCGCTGGCCGTCTCGCCGGCTTTGAGGCGAATTTCGCCCTTCTGGTCCTTCAGCTCGCCCGTGAAGGGGTGCAGCGTCCCGGCCGAGATGCCCTTGATCACTTCGTCGGCGGCTGCGCGTGCTGCGGGCGTAACGGCGTCGTTATAGGGCGCGAGCCTGACGAAGCCATCCTTGATACCGCCCCAGACGTCGCCGGTCTTCCAGCTGCCGTCCATGACCTCCTTGACGCGCTTGATGTAGTAGCCCGACCAGTCGTCGACGATGGCCGTGAGATGAGCCTTCGGCGCGAAGGCCTTCATGTCCGACGCCTGGCCGAAGGCGAAGACGCCGCGCTGCTCGGCCGCCTGGAGCGGGGCGGCGGAGTCGGTGTGCTGGGTGATCATGTCGGCGCCCTGGTCGATCAGCGCCTTGGCCGCGTCGGCTTCCTTGGCAGGGTCGTACCAGGTCGAGGCCCAGACGACCTTGGTCTTGAAGTTCGGGTTCACCTTGCGGGCGGCGAGGTGGAAGGCGTTGATGCCCATCACCACCTCCGGGATCGGGAAGGAGGCGACGTAACCGGCCTGGCCCGTCTTCGACATGTGGCCGGCGATGGTGCCGATCACGGCGCGGCCCTCATAGAAGCGTGCGTTGTAGGTCGCGACGTTCTCGGCGCGCATATAGCCGGTGGCGTGCTCGAACTTGATCTTCGGGAACTGCTTCGCGACCTGGATGGTCGGGTTCATGAAGCCGAAGGAGGTCGCGAAGATCAGCTGGTTGCCGGCCTGGGCGAGCTGGCGCAGCGCGCGGGCCGCATCCGGGCCTTCCGCGACGTTCTCGATGAAGCTGGTCTTGATCTTCGCGCCGTATTCCTTCTCGAGCGCGAGCCGGCCCTGGTCATGCGTCCAGGTGTAGCCATGGTCGCCGATCGGGCCGACATAGATGAAGCCGACGCCGAGCGGCGCCTGCGCCGAGGCGCCGCGGCCGAGGATCGGCAGGGTGGAGGCGGCGGCCGCGCCGAAGGTCAGCCTGCGGCGGGTGATGATGCTGGTCATTGTCCTGTGAACTCCTCGTTGTCGGTTGCGGCGTCAGGACGCCGAGAAGGGTTTGCCGAGGCAGGCGGGCGCGTCGAGCCGGCCGGTCTTCCGTCCTAGCGACATCATGGTCAGAACCGCAATGGTCGCAAGGTAGGGGGCCATCGCCAGCACCTCCGGCGCGAGCCAGGTGACACCGGCTGCCTTGGCCTGCAACTCCAGCGTCATCACAGCGCCGAAGAGATAGGCGCCGAGCAGCAGGCGGCCGGGCTTCCAGGCCGAGAACACGACGAGGGCGAGCGCGATCCAGCCGCGTCCGGCCGTCAGACGGTCCGCCCACATCGGCGTCAGCGCCAGCGAGAAATAGGCGCCGCCGAGTCCCGCGAGCGCCCCGCCGAAGGCGATCGCGGCATAGCGGATCGCGATCACGGGATAGCCGATGGCATGGGCGGAGGCGTCGTTCTCGCCGACAGCACGCAGGATCAGTCCCGCGCGCGTGCGGCGCAGGAACCAGCTGACGCCCGCGACGAGTGCCAGCGAGAGATAGACGAGGATGTCGTGGCCGAAGATCACCCGCAGCAGCGGGTGTTCCGAAAGCGCCGCCGGAAACACCGGCTGCAGGCGCGTCACGGTGCGCCCGACGAAGCCCGCGCCGATGAGGGAGGAGGCGCCGATGCCGAAGATCGTCAGCGCGAGGCCGGTCGCGACCTGATTGGCCATCAGCGAGAGGGCGAGCACGGCGAAGATCATCGCGGCGGCGACGCCGGCGAATGCTGCGGCGAGGAGACCGAAGCCTGTGCTGCCGGTCGAGAAGGCGACGGCGAAGCCCGCAACCGCGCCGCACAGCATCATGCCCTCGACGCCGAGGTTGAGTACGCCGGCCTTCTCGGCGACGAGCTCGCCCAGCGCCGCGAGCAGCAGCGGCGTCGAAGCCGCGATCAGGGTCATCAGGATGGAGACGAGCATGGCCGTGGTCATGCCGCTCTCCGCTTCCAGACGATGCGCCAGCGGACCAGCACGTCGGTGGCGAGCAGCATGAACAGCAGCATCGCCTGGAACATGCCGGTCGCCGCCTGCGGCAGTCTCACCGTCGATTGCGCGATCTCGCCGCCGACATAGGTCGCGGCCAGTACGATGCCGCCGAAGACGATGCCGAGCGGATTGAGCCGGCCGAGAAAGGCGACGATGATCGCCGTGAAGCCGTAGCCGACCGGGAATTGCGGGGTGAGTTGCCCGAACGGCCCGGCCGCTTCGAACAGCCCGGCAAGGCCGGCGAGCGCGCCGCTGATCAGCAGCGTTGCCCAGGTCGTGCGCGCAGCGCTGAAGCCGCCATGGCGGGCGGCGGCGGGCGCGAGGCCGACGACCTTGATCGCGTAGCCCGCAGTGGTCTTCTCCATCAGCAGCCAGGCGACGATGGCGAGGATGAGCGCGACCGGGATGCCGAGATGGACGAGCGAGCCTTCGAGCACCGTCGGCAGCGTCTGGTCGGCGGTGAACATCCGCGTTTGCGGGAAGTTGAAGCCGTCCGGGTCCTTCCAGGGGCCGCGAACGAGGAAATACAGGAACTGCACGGCGACATAGGTCAGCATCAGGCTGGTCAGGATCTCGCTGACCTGCAGCTTGACGCGCAGGAAGGCGGGGATTGCGGCCCAGGCCATGCCGCCGAGGATGCCGGCCAGCACCATGGCCGGCAGGATCCACCAGCCGGTCATGTCGTAGGTCGCGAGCGCGACGCCTGTGCCGGCGATGGCGCCCATGATGTACTGGCCCTCGGCGCCGATGTTCCAGACATTGGCCCGGAAGCCGATGGCAAGTCCGAGCGCGATCATGATGAGCGGCGCGCCCTTCACGCCGATATCGGCCCAGCGCTGCGGCTCCAGGAGCGGTGTCAGGAAGATGCTCCCGACCGCATGGAAACCGTCATAGCCCATCGCGGTGAAGACGATCATGCCGAGCAGCATGGTGAGCCCGATCGCGATCAGCGGGCTCAGAGCCAGCATCAGCGTGCTCGGCTCGCGGCGGCGGCGCCATTCAAGCATGAACGGCTTCCTCCGCGCCGTGGACGCCGCCCATCATCAGGCCGATCTCGTCGATGCCCAGGCTCGCGACCGGGCGCGGGGCCGAGAGGCGGCCTTCGTTGATGACGCAGAGCCGGTCGGCGAGCTCGAGCAATTCGTCGAGATCCTGCGAGATCACCACCACGGCCGAGCCCTTGGCGGCGAGGTCGACGAGCTCCTGCCGGATCGCGGCGGCAGCGCCCGCATCGACACCCCAGGTCGGTTGCGAAACGACGAGCACGGCCGGCTGCTGGCCGATCTCGCGGCCCATGATGAACTTCTGCAGGTTGCCGCCAGAAAGCGAGCGCGCCAGTGCGGCATTGCCGGTGGTCCTGACGTCGAAGAGCTTGATGACGCCGTCGGCGAAACGCTGGACGGCGCCGCGGCTGATGATGCCATGCGGCGCCAGCGGCAGCCGGTGGCGCGCGGTCAGGACACCGTTGTCGGCGAGCGAGAAATCCGGCACGGCGGCGTGGCCGTTGCGCTCTTCGGGCACGCAGGCGAGGCCGAGCGCCCGGCGCGCGCCGGCGCCTTCCAGGCCGATGGCCTTGCCGTCGAGCTTGATCGCTTCGGCATTGGCAACCAGTTGCTCGCCGGAGAGCGCGGTCAGCAGCTCCGCTTGCCCGTTGCCGGCGACGCCGGCGATGCCGAGGATCTCGCCGGCGCGCGCCTCAAACGAGACGTTCTCCAGATCGGTGCCGAAGGGCGGCTCGCCTGGCAGCGAAAGCCCCTTGGCCTCCAGCCGGACAGCACCGCCGCCGGCCGTCTTGCCATGCTCGATCTTGCGGAGCTCCGCGCCGATCATGAGCTCGGCCATGCGCTTGGTCGTTTCTGCCTTCGGATCGCAGGTCGCCACGACCCGTCCTGCCCGCAGGATGGTGGCACCGTCGCAGAGCGCTTTGATCTCATGCAGCTTGTGGGAGATGTAGAGGATCGAGCAGCCTTCCGCCGCGATCTGTCTGAGCGTCGCGAACAGGCGCTCGACCTCCTGCGGCGTCAGCACCGAGGTCGGCTCGTCCATGATCAGCAGCTTCGGCTTCTGCAGCAGGCAGCGCACGATCTCGATGCGCTGGCGTTCGCCGACCGAGAGCGTATGCACCTCCCGCTCCGGATCCAGCGGCAGCGAATAGGATTGCAGGATCGCGGCGACGCGGCGCTTCAGCTCCTCGCGGTCCACCGCTTCGTCGAGCCCGAGCGCAATGTTCTCGATCACCGTCATCGCGTCGAACAGCGAGAAATGCTGGAAGACCATGCCGATGCCGAGCTTGCGCGCGGCCTTGGGCGAAGGGATCGAGACGGGCGAGCCGTTCCAGGAGATGGTGCCCTCGTCGGCCTGCTGCACGCCGTAGATGATCTTGACCAGCGTCGATTTGCCGGCGCCGTTCTCGCCGAGCAGGGCGTGGATCTCGCCGGGCCGGACGCTCAAGCTGATGTCTTCGTTGGCTTTGACGCCGGGAAAGCTCTTCGAGATATGGGCGAGCGCCAGCCGCGGCGGCACTTCCTGCTCACGCGGCTGATTCATGTTTCGAGCGTCTCCCTTTCGCCGGCTCCCGGCGGCCAAGCAAGCAACGCACCAGCTCGGCTGCCGTCAAGGCCGCGATCACCTCCGGGCGCTTGTCGTCCACATCCGAACCGCCGATCGGGCAGGTCAGGTGCGCCAGCGTCGCACGCCGGCCACCGGCACGCAGGAAGCTGGCCTCGAAACGGGCGCGCTTGGTGCCCGAGCCGATCATGCCGACATAGGCAGCGTCGCCGCGCGCCAGCGCCGACTCCGCCAGACGGTAGTCCAGCGCGTGGCTGTGCGACAGCACGACGAAAGCTGCGTTCGCCGGCGCGCTTGCGATTGCATCGACCGGATCGGCAATGCGGATGCAGGTGACGGCCGGCGGCAGCCCGCTCATGACGTCGTCGCGATCGTCGATCAGCGCAATCGAGAAGGGCAGGGGCGCCAGCGCATGGGCCAGGGCCCTGCCGGTATGGCCGGCACCGAAGATCAGGACAGGGGGCCGCGCCGCCGCCTCCGCCTTTTCGCAGGCGGCGAACAGGGCGATTTCGGCAGCTCCGGCGTGGCGCAGCGAGACGCGCACCCGCCCACCACAGCACTGCCCCATCTGCGGGCCGAGCGGAATGTCGAGCAATTGGTCCTCGGCGCCCTCGCTCAGCATATGCCGGGCGAGGTCGATGCAGTGGAACTCGAGCTGCCCGCCGCCGATCGTTCCCGCGATCGCCGTAGGGCTGACAGCCATGCAGGCGCCGGCCTCGCGCGGCGTCGAGCCTTCCGTGCCCTCGATCCGCACGAGAACGATGCCTTCATGCTGATGTCCGGTGATGAAGGCGGCGAGGGTCATGGAGAACCTCCGCCGTCATTGTGGGGCGGAGCGAAGCGCAGACCCGAGAATCTCTGGCCGGAAAAGGAGTGTTCTCGTCCCGAGATGCTCGGGTCAAGCCCGAGCATGACGCGCGAGGAGCGCAGGCCGCTTGAAAGCCTCATCGTCCCGCTTCCGCTCTTACACGCTCGACCGCGTCCAGAACCCGCTCCGGCGTCGCGGGCGCATCGAGGCGCGGGCAAATCCGGTAATCGCCGACGCTCGCGACAGCGTCGGACAGAGCGTGCAGCACCGAGATCGCCAGCATCAATGGTGGCTCGCCGACAGCCTTGGAGCGATGAATCGTCGGCTCGCGGTTCGGCGCGTTCTCCAGCAGATGCACGTTGAAGATGCGAGGCCGATCCGACGCGACGGGGATTTTGTAAGTGGACGGCGCATGCGTCCAGAGCCGGCCCTTCCTGTCCCAGACCAGTTCCTCGGTGGTCAGCCAGCCCATCCCCTGCACGAAGCCGCCCTCGATCTGCCCCTTGTCGATCGCCGGGTTCAGCGATTGCCCGCAATCGTGGAGAATATCGACGCGCTCGAACTTGTACTCGCCGGTGAGCGTATCGATCGCGACCTCGGCCGCCGCCGCGCCATAGGCGAAATAGTAGAAGGGATGACCGCGCCCGGCCTTGCGGTCCCAATGGATCTTCGGCGTCGCGTAGAAACCCGTCGCCGAAAGCTGGATGCGGGCCAGGTAGGCGGCGGCGACCAGCTCCTTGAATGCGATCTCGCGGGGGCCGATCTTCACGCGCCCTTGCAGGAAGGCGATATCCTCCGGCGCAGCCTGCCAGTGCCTCGCAGCGAAGGCCGTCAGCCGCTGCTTGATCGTCTCGCAGGCGTCGAGCGCGGCCATGCCGTTGAGATCGGAGCCGGAGGAGGCGGCGGTGGCCGAGGTGTTCGGCACCTTGCCGGTGGTCGTTGCGGTGATCTTCACCTGATCGAGCCCGATGCCGAAGGCATGGGCCACTACCTGCGCCACCTTGATGTAGAGCCCTTGCCCCATCTCGGTGCCGCCATGGTTCAGCGCAACCGTGCCGTCCGTATAGACATGCACCAGCGCCCCGGCCTGGTTGAACCAAGTCGCGGTGAAGGAGATGCCGAATTTCACCGGCGTCAGCGCAATGCCGCGCTTGATGATCGGGCTCTTGGCATTGGCTTCGCGGATCGCCGCCTTGCGTGCCTGGTAGTCGCAGCGCCGCTCCAGCTCGGCGATGACATCGGCCGCGATATTGTCCTCGACCGTCTGGTGATAGGGCGTGACGTCCCGGCCCGGGCCGCCATAGAGATTGCGTCGGCGCACCTCCAGCGGGTCGAGCCCGGTGGCATAGGCGACTTCCTCGATGAAGCGCTCGGCCCCGACCATGCCTTGCGGCCCGCCGAAGCCGCGGAAGGCGGTGTTCGAGCATGTGTTGGTGAAGAGCGGCTCCGAGCGGGCGCGCACCGCCGGGTAGAAATAGCAGTTATCCATGTGGAACAGCGCGCGGTCGGTCACCGGCCCCGACAGATCGGCGTTCCAGCCGCAGCGCGCGGCGTAGACAGCATCGAGCGCATGGATGCGGCCGTCATCGTCGAAGCCGATCTCGTAGTCGCAGACGAAGTCGTGGCGTTTGCCGGTGATCGCCATGTCGTCGTCGCGGTCGGGCCGGAGCTTGACTGGGCGCTTCAGTTTGTGGGCGCAGAGCGCGGCGACGCAGGCGAAGAGATTGGCCTGCGTTTCCTTGCCTCCGAAGCCGCCACCCATGCGCCGGACCTCGACCGTCAGCGCATGCGAGCCGGTGCCGAGCACGGCGGAAACCATGTGCTGGACCTCGCTCGGATGCTGGGTCGAGACAAGGACGTGCATGTCCTCATCCTCGCCGGGGATCGCCAGCGCGATCTGRCTTTCGAGGTAGAAATGCTCCTGCCCGCCGATCGCCATCGAACCCTTCAGCCGGCGCGGGCTTTCGACGAGCGCGGCAGCGACGTCGCCGCGTTCGAGCTTGAGGGGCGCGGTGACGAGTTGGCCGCCCGTCTTACGCGCCGCGGCGATGTCGATCAGCGGTACTTCCTCGGCGTATTCGGCCTTCGCCAAGACGGCGGCGTGCCGCGCCTGCTCCCGCGTTTCGGCGACGACGGCAAAGAGCGGCTGGCCGTGGAACAGGATGGCCTCGGTCGCGAAGACCGGCTCGTCATGGAGATGCGTCGAGGAGATGTCGTTGACGCCGGGAATCTCGGCCGCGGTCAGGACGGCGACGACGCCCGGCGCGGCGCGGACGGCCTTGAGATCGAGCGATATGAGCTTGCCATGGGCGATGCTGCTCGTGCCGAGATAGGCATGCAGCAGCCCTTCGGGCGCGGCGATGTCGTCGATATAGAGCGCTTCTCCCGCGACATGCTTGGAAGCGGAATCATGTGGCCGGGCAGAGCCGACCGGCCCGGTTTCCGCCACGATATCAAGCTTGCGACGCGCGTCAGCCATGGGCGGCCTCCGCCAGCAGGCCGGCGACCCGCGTTTCCGTCTCGGGCTGTGTCGTCTCGATCAGGAAGCGGCGCAGCAGGTTGCCGGCGATCTTGACCCGATAATGCGCCGAGGCGCGCATATCGTCGAGCGGCGTGAAATCCTGAGACAGGGCAGCGATTGCGGCACTGACGGCCTTTTCGTCCCAGGCTCGGCCGATCAAGGCAGCCTCGGCCGCAGCCGCGCGCTTCGGAATGCCGGCCATGCCGCCATAGGCGAGGCGGGCCTCGCTGACGCGGTCATCGCTGCCGAGCGTCAGCCGGAAGGCGCCGCAGACGGCGGAGATATCCTCGTCGAAGCGTTTCGAGACCTTCGAGGTGTGGAACAGCATGCCGTCTGCGAGCTTGGGGACCAGCACGGCTTCGACGAATTCGCCGGGGCGCCGGTCCTGCTTGCGATAGTCGAGGAAGAAGCTCTCGAGCGGGATGGCGCGGCGAGTCAGTTCATCCTCACCCGTCATCGCGAGCGCAGCGAAGCGATCCAGGCGCGCGCGCTCTACGTCCCCCTGGATTGCTTCGTCGCTGCGCTCCTCGCAATGACGAGAGGTCAACACCAGCGTCGCGCCCAGCGCGATCAGCGCCGGCGGCAGGTCTCCGATCGGCGAACCGTTGGTGACGTTGCCGCCGATCGTGCCGGCATTGCGCACCTGCTCGCCGCCGAAGCGCCGCATCAATTCATCGAGCTGCGGCGACAGGGCCGCGAGCGCTTCGCGCACATCGATATGACCAGCCATCGCACCGATGCGCAGATGGTCGCCCTCGTCGGTGATGGCGCGCAGCGGCTCGATCCGTCCGAGATAGATCACCGGATCGAGGCGCTTCATCGCCTTGGTGACCCAGAGTCCGACATCAGTCGCGCCCGCCACCAGCGTCGCCTGAGGATGCGCGGCGACGAGTTCGGCCAGCGTATCGACCGTCACGGGGGCGTAGAAGCGCCCGCCTTCGCCTTGCAGGGACAGCGTCTCGTCATCATTCAGGGCGATGAGGCGGCCCGCAATGGCCTCGCGCTCCTGATGGAAACGATCCGCTTCGCGCGGGGCGATCTCGTCCATGCGGCGGCCTGCGGCGATGATCGGCTCATAGCCGGTGCAGCGGCAGAGATTACCGGCGAGCGCATCCTCGATGCGCCCGACACTCGGCTCTGCTTCGTTAAGCCTGAGCGTCAGCAGCGACATCACGAAGCCCGGCGTGCAGAAGCCGCATTGCGAGCCGTGACACTCCACCATCGCCTGCTGGACCGGATGGAGGCTGCCGTCCGCCCCCTTCAGATGCTCCACGGTGAGGAGTTGGCAGCCATCCAGCGTCGGCAGGAAACGGATGCAGGCATTGATCGCCTCGTAGCGCAGCCGCCCCTTGTCGAGCCGGCCGACCACGACGGTGCAGGCGCCGCAGTCGCCCTCGGCGCAGCCTTCCTTCGTGCCGGTCATGCGCTGGTCCAGGCGCAGCCAGTCGAGCACCGTCAAGGTCGGGTCGCAGCGGTCGAGTTCGACCAGCCTGTCGCCGAGCAGAAAGCGCAACATCTCACGCATCCCGCCCGCTCCGCTCGCACAGCCATTTCATGCCTGCAGATTAGGCATGATCCGGCCTTGGCCGGAAGCTTCGATTTGGTGCAGATGTGATGTGGAATTGTGCCGGAGCTGCCCGACGTGACCGCCTCCACCTCCCTCCGCGCCCTGCGCGGCCGCCTCTTCTGGTTCGTCGACGCCCCTGAGACCGCAGGCGAGGGCGCGCATCGCTATGTCGAGGACGGGCTGCTGGTCGTCGAGAACGGGCTGGTCAAGGCGGCAGGCGAGGCGCGGGAACTGCTGCGGACGCTGCCGGCCGATGCCGAGGTCGTCGATCACCGCCCGCATCTGATCATGCCGGGCTTGATCGACGCTCACATCCACATGCCGCAGACTCAGGTCATCGCCTCCTATGGTGCGCAGCTGATGGAGTGGCTGAACAAATACACCTTCGTCGAGGAGCAGAAGCTCGCCCAGCAGGGGCATGCCGAAAAGCTCTCGCGCTTCTTCCTCGACGAGCTTCTGGCCAACGGCACCACCACGGCGGCGGTCTATTGCTCGGTCCATCCGCGATCGGCGGAGGCCTTCTTCGCCGAATCGGAGCGCCGCAACACCCGCATGATCGCCGGCAAGGTAATGATGGACCGGAATGCCCCGGAAGCGCTGACCGATACGGCCGAGAGCGGCTATCGCGATTCGAAGGCGCTGATCGCGCGCTGGCACGGCAAGGGCCGGCAACTCTACGCCGTCACACCGCGCTTCGCGATCACCTCGACGCCCGAGCAGATGGCGGCGGCCGGGAGGCTGGCGGCCGAGCATCCCGACTGCCACGTCCAGACCCATATCAACGAGAATCGGGCCGAGATCGCCTTGGCCCGTGAGCTCTTTCCGCAGGCGGCTGACTATGCCGACATCTATCGGGGCTATGGGCTGCTCGGCCCCGGAAGTCTGATGGGCCACTGCATCCACATGACTCACAATGAATGGAAGGCCTTCGCCGAGACGGGTGCGGTCGCGGTGTTCTGCCCGACCTCGAACCTGTTCCTCGGCTCAGGCCTGTTCGACTGGGCCCATGCCCGGCAACGCGGCGTGAAGGTTGCCGTCGCGACCGATATCGGCGGCGGCACCTCCTATTCGATGCTGCGGACCATGGCTGAGGCCTACAAGGTGCTGCAGCTGCAGGGCCAGTCGCTCTCGGCCTTCGCGGCGCTGCATGCGATCACGCTCGGCAATGCCGTCGCGCTCGGCCTCGATCATCTGATCGGGAGCTTCGAAACCGGCCGTGAGGCGGATGCGGTGGTGATCGATACGGCTGCGACKCGGGCTATGGCGCATCGCATGGAGACGGTGCGAGATCTGGCGGAGGAGCTCTTCGTACTCGTCACGCTCGGCGACGAGCGCAACGTCGCCGCGACCTATGTGATGGGGGAGAGGGTGGGGCGCGTGGAAGGCGCTCCCTGACGCCAGCCGTCATGGTCGGGCTTGTCCCGACCATCCACGTCTTCCCTGACCGAGGGCAGTGTTCAAGACGTGGATGCTCGCCACGAGGGCGAGCATGACGCCAAGGTCACGAGAGCTCTATCTCAGCCCAGAACGCCGCCCTTGCGGGCGTAGTCGATATAGATCTCGCGCAGGCGCTGCGCGGTCGGGCCGGGCGCGCCGTTGTGGATCGTGTGGCCGTCGATCGAGGTCACCGGCATCACCAGGCTGGTCGCGGAGGTGATGAAGGCCTCCTCGGCGTCGAGTGCCTCCTCCAGCGTGAATTCGCGCTCCTCGAAGGAGAAGCCCGATTCCGCCAGATAGGCGAGCACCGCCTTGCGGGTGATGCCCGGCAGCACCTTGTTAGAAAGCGGGCGCGAGATCAGCGTCTTGCCCTTGACGATCCAGGCTGTGGAGGAGGCGCCCTCCGTCACCACGCCGTCCTCGACCAGCCAGGCCTCCTGCGCGCCGCTCTCCAGCGCGAACTGCTTGGCGAGCACGGGCGCGAGCAGGTTGACGCTCTTGATGTCGCGGCGGGCCCAGCGCAGGTCCGGCGTCGAAACGACCTTGATGCCCGTCTTCGCCGTCGGCGCGTTCACGAAGTTGCGGGCCTGGGTGAACATCACCAGCGTCGGCTGGACATCCTTCGGGAAGGGGAAGTCGCGATCGGCTGCGCCGCGCGAGACCTGCAGGTAGATGCCGCCCTCGTCGAGATTGTTGCGCTTGATCAGTTCCTCGTGGATCGCAACCAGCTCGGCCTTCGACCAGGGCAGGTCGAGCCGGATTTCGCCGCAGGAGCGTTCGAGGCGGGCCAGATGCGCCTCGCAATCGACGAGCTTGCCGCCGATCACGGCCGAAACCTCGTAGATGCCGTCGCCGAAGATGAAGCCGCGATCGAATACGGAGATCTTGGCATCCTCCTCTGGGAGGTAGGCGCCATTGACATAGACGATACGGCTCATCGCTGCGGACCTGCTGGATGGAGAGGAACGCGCCCTTCCTAGCGAAGCTTTGCGCCGGTTGCGAGCCTCAAGGCGGGGAAACGGCCCGGCGTCTGGCGCAGGGGTCGGCAGATTTTCACAACCCATCCTTCGAGACGCGGACTTGCGTCCGCTCCTCAGGATGAGGGCTTCCTAACCAAACGAGTTTCAGGGCTTCAGGCTCAGGAACCGCGTCGGGATCGCGCCGCGCAGGTTCTGCTCGAAGCCGATGAGCTTCGGCGAGACGAGATTCTTCGTCGAATAGTGCAGCACCGGGATCCAGGGCTCTTCGGCGATGACGATGCTGTCGGCCTCGCGCAGAATGACGGCGCGTCTGGCGATGTCGAGTTCATCGGCGGCGAGCTTCATCAGCGCATCGAATTGCGGGTTGCTGTACTTGCCGATGTTGAAGCCGGCGTTGTCGCTCTGGAACAGGAACAGGAAGTTCTGCGGATCGGAGTAGTCGCCGATCCAGCCATAGCGCGCCACGTCGAAATCCCCGCCTTCGCGCAGATAGGCAAAATGCGTCCGGTAGTCGGTCTCGACGCAGCGGGTCTCGACGCCGATCGCGCGCCATTGCCCGGCGATCGCCTCGGCCGTGTGCCGATTGTTGTCGGTCGTGTTGAAGCGGAACTCGACCTGAAGCGGGATGCCGCTGCCGAAGCCGGCCGAGGCCAGGAGGCGCCTGGCCTCCTCCTCGCGCTCCAGCACCGAGGCGTAGCGGAAATCGAGCTCGGCCCGCTCACCATAATTGCCGATATGGGGCGGTACCACGCCGTAGGCCGGCAGCATCGTCCCGCCCCAGACCCGGTCGGCGATGAATTCGCGGTCGATCTGGAGCGACAGTGCCCGGCGCACGCGGGCATCGTCGAAGGGCGGCTTGGCGCTGTTGAGGATCAGGAAATACGTCGCGAGATAGGGGCCGATCCGGACCTGATCGCCAAGTCTCTGGCGCAATTGCTTGAACTGGTCGGCCGGAATGTCGGTCGTCAGGTGCAACTCGCCGGCCTGGAAGCGCCGGGCTGCTGCCACCAGATCGGAGGCCGGATAGAAGATCACCGTGTCGATCTTCACATTCGCCGCGTCGTGGAAATGCGGGTTTCGTTCGAGCCGGATATGCGAGTTCGGCGCGAACTCCTTCAGCATATAGGCGCCATTGGTGATCAGGTTCTCGGGTCGTCCCGGCTCCTGCGTCGCCCGGGCCATACTGGCGGGGTGGACGGGCAGGGCGCTCTGATGGGTCAGCAATTCGAGTAGATAGGGCGTCGGCCGTTCGAGCTTGATCTCAAGCGTCCGCTCGTCGACGGCCGAAACGCCGAGACTGTCGAGCGATGAGCCTGCCGTCGCCTTGTGGATCGGCTCGGCATTCCCAATCGGATAGAGCAGGTTGGCGTATCGGGCGCCGGTTTCCGGGTTGAGGATGCGCCGGAAGGAATAGACGAAGTCGGCGGCCCGGACCGGGTCGCCATTGGACCATTTCGCATTGGCGCGCAGGTTGAAGCGCCAGAGCTTTCCGTCCGGGCTCATCGTCCAGCTTTCGGCGACGCCGGGGACGACCTCTCCCTTCATGTTGTGGATGACGAGGCCTTCGCGCAGGTCGCGCAGCAGATGGGCTTCGGCGACCGTCGAGGTTCTGTGGGGATCGAGTGTTTCCGGGTCGCCGTCATTGCCCCGGTGGAAGACGATCCGGCCCTGGACCGCATCAGCGCGGGTCGCGGCCAGGATGGCGGCGAACGCCAGAGGTGCGGTGCGGCGCGTGACGTCGAGCATGGCAACCTCCCTCGACCGGGCGTCGTTGCGAGCGATGCCCGACAAAGGAAGTAGAACCTGCCTGAGTGAGTCTGCCAAGCGGGAAACGGCGGCGCGGCCGCGGTTTTCGCCGCCGTGAAGGTTCTGCAAAAGGGGCCAGCGGCTTCGGAGACCCAAGCAGGCTCGCCAAGGCAGGCCTGCTTGGGTTTGTCAGCAGCTGGCTACAGGCTCAGCGGTTGGCCGCCTTCGCGGCGCTCTCCTGCGCCTCGACCACCGCCACGGCGGTCATGTTGACCACGCCGCGGGCCGTGACCGAGCCAGTGAGGATATGCGCGGGCTTGGCGGTGCCGATCAGGATCGGCCCGACCGGCAGCGCATCCGCCATCACCTTCGCGAACTGGTAGGAGATGTTGGCGGCGTCGAGATTAGGGAAGATCAGGATGTTCGCCATGTCCTTCAGTGTCGAGGAAGGCAGGACGCGCTCGCGGATCAGCGGCACCAGCGCGGTATCGGCCTCCATCTCGCCGTCGCATTCCAGCTGCGGCGCGCGCTCGCGGATCAGCTTCAACGCCTTGCGCATCTTGAGCGAGGAGGGCGTATCGGCCGCCCCGAAATCCGAATGCGAGAGCAGAGCGATCTTGGGCTCGAGGCCGAAGCGCTGGACATGGCTCGCGGCAAGCACCGTCATGTCCGCGATCTCCTCGGCGCTCGGATCGTGCTTCACATGCGTGTCGGAGAGGAAGAAAGCGCCCTTGTTGGTGATGATCAGCGTCATCGCCGCGATGTCGCAGACGCCGGGCGCCAGGCCGATGATGTCCTTGATGTGCCGCAGGCGCGACATGAACCGGCCTTCTAGACCGGAGATCATTGCGTCCGCGTCGCCGCGCGCCACCGCAAGCGCCGCGATCACCGTGTTGTTGGTGCGGACAAGCGCGCGCGCCGCTTCCGGCGTGATGCCGCGCCGGCCGGCGATGTCGAGATAGGTCTGGACATAGTCGCGATAGCGCGGGTCGTCCTCGGGGTTGACGACCTGGAAATCGACGCCGGGCTTCAGCGACAGGCCGAAGCGCTGGATGCGGGTCTCGATCACGCTCGGGCGGCCGATCAGGATCGGCACGGCGAGCCCTTCCTCGAGCGCAACCTGGGCAGCGCGCAGCACGCGCTCGTCCTCGCCCTCGGCGTAGATCACGCGCTTGGGATCGGCCTTGGCCTGCTGGAACAGCGGCTTCATCAGGAAGCCGGAGCGGAAGACGAAGCGCGAGAGCTGGTCGCGATAGGCCTCGACATCGACCAGCGGCTTGCGCGCGACTCCGGTGGCCATCGCAGCCTCCGCCACGGCCGGCGCGATGCGCATGATCAGGCGCGGGTCGAAGGGATTCGGGATCAGCGAGGTCGCGCCGAAGGTCGAGGTCTCGCCACCATAGGCGCGGGCCGCGATGTCGGAGCTCGCCTCGCGGGCGAGCGCGGCGATGGCGCGCACCGCGGCGAGCTTCATCGCCTCGTTGATCGTCGTCGCCTGCACGTCGAGCGCGCCGCGGAAGATGTAGGGGAAGCAGAGGACGTTGTTGACCTGGTTGGGATAATCCGAGCGGCCGGTGCAGATCATTGCGTCCGGTCGCACGGCGAGGGCGTCCTCCGGCGTGATCTCGGGATTGGGGTTGGCGAGCGCCAGGATCAGCGGCTTCGCCGCCATGCGCTTGGCCATCTCCGGCTTCAGCACCCCGGCGGCGGAAAGGCCGAGGAAGATGTCGGCATCACCGATGACGTCGCTGAGCGTGCGGGCGTCGGTCTCCTGCGCATAGACCTCCTTCCAGCGGTCCATCAGCGTGTTGCGGCCCTTGTAGACCACGCCTTCGAGATCGGTGACCCAGATGTTCTTGCGCTGCGCACCGAGCTCGACGAGCAGGTTGGTGCAGGCCAGCGCGGCTGCGCCGGCGCCGGAGACGACGATCTTGACGTCGGCGATCTTCTTGGCGGCGAGGTCGAGGCCGTTCAGGACGGCTGCGCCGACGATGATCGCCGTGCCGTGCTGGTCGTCGTGGAAGACCGGGATCTTCATCCGGGCCTTGAGCTGCTCCTCGATTTCGAAGCACTCCGGCCCCTTGATGTCCTCGAGGTTGATGCCGCCGAAGGTCGGCTCCAGCGCCGCGACGACCTCGACGAACTTCTCGACGTTCTTCTGCTCGACCTCGATATCGAAGCAGTCGATGCCGGCGAATTTCTTGAAGAGGACGGCCTTGCCCTCCATCACCGGCTTGGAGGCCAGCGGGCCGATATCGCCGAGGCCGAGCACAGCCGTGCCATTGGTGATGACGGCGACGAGATTTTGGCGCGAGGTGAGCTCGGCGGCTTCCGACGGGTCGTCGACGATCGCCTCGCAGGCAGCCGCGACGCCGGGCGAATAGGCCAGCGCCAGGTCGCGCTGGTTGCCGAGCGGCTTGGTCGCCTGGATCTCCAGCTTACCGGGCCGGGGCTGGCGGTGATAGACGAGCGCGCCCGAGCGCAGATCGGTGGAGAGCGTGCTTTTCATGGCGCGATGGTCCCTGCGGTCCGAAGGATGCTGGTCGCGCGAAAGGCCATGCGGCGTCAAGCGGTCAGGATGCCTCGGCGGCCGCAGCGCGCGCGAAGATCGGGCTGCGGCGGATTGAATCAATTTGTGAACGAGGTGAATCGCCTTGTGAGCCGGCGATGACAACCTGTTGGCGCGACTCAGGAATCGCGGCCTTGAACCAGAGGATGGGTCGGGTGAATCGAAAGCTCAGCCGCGGGCGCGGCTCAGAACGCCTTGAAGGTGATGATCGTGTGCGTGTCGGCGATCTCGGGGATCGACTGCACCTTCTGCGCGACGAAATGGCCGATATCGACATCCGCGCCGACATGGAACTTGGCGAGGATGTCGTAGTTGCCGGCGGTCGAGTAGATCTCGGAAGCGATCTCGCGATCGGCCAGTTCGCTGGCGACCTCGTAGGTCTTGCCGAGCTTGCATTTGATCTCGACGAAGAAGGTTTGCATCGCTCGCTCCGAAACTCTGATGCGGTCTGGATAAGGCATCGGCCCGAAAAGTGGAATGCGGTTTTCGGACAAGGCCGATGCCGAAACAAAGGCGATCCTCAGAGTGGTGCGATCAAGCGCCCGCGAGCGCCGCAATGCGCCGCGTCATCGCATTGTCCGGGTCCGTCAGCCCGGCGATGACGGTGAAATGGTTGGCGCCGGGGATTTCCTCATAGCGCGTCGTCACGCCTTCCAGCCCCCAGACATCGACGAGCCGGCGGCTCTGCTTGTGGTACTCGGCGCTCTCCTCGCCCCCGACTACGGCATCCATCGTCAGCCGCGACGGCGCCGACCAGAACAGGGGGCTTTCGAGCTCGGCCGCTTGCATGTCGAGGCCGAGCGCCGTGTTGATGCTCGTCTCGGTCAGGGGTTTGAGGTTGTAGAGGCCGGAGATGCCATAGGCCGCCGGCACCAGATGCTCCGGCAGGTCGGCACCGACATTCTTCCAGCCGGTGGCGAGCATGCAGGCGCTGAGGTGGCCGCCGGCGGAATGGCCGGTCGCGACCACCGGCAGGCCGAAGCGCCGCCACAGCGCCGCCGTGGCTTGCTGCAACTCCCAGACGATATGGCCGAGCTTGACCTGCGGGCAGAGATCGTAGCCGACGACCGCGACAGGCAGGCCGAGCTGGTTCAGCCCGCGCGCCATATGCGAGAAGAAGCTCCGGTCGAGCGCCTGCCAGTAGCCGCCATGGATGAACATGACGATCGCATTGCCGCGGATCGTTTCCGGCTTGAATACGTCGTAGAGCTGCCGTTCGCCCTCGCCATAGGAGACGCCGAGCTCGCACAGCGCCGCGGCGCGGTACGCCGCGGCGTCCGTCTGCCAGCCGGCAATGATGCCGGGATGCTCCGGCACGCGGGCGCGGTTGTTGTACTCGGTCTCATAGTCCGGCGACATCGGTATCCTGCTCGGGAAGGGCACGGCTGACGGGCCTACGGTGGCAGCCGTTGGCGGTTTCCGCCAGCGCTTTTGACAGGTGGCGCGCCCGGCGCCAAAAGCGGCAATCCGCAGCAAGCGGAATCTGGAGGTCGCCATGGAAAACCCCGTCCTCGCCGAAGTCACGCGCGGCAATGTCGTCGAATCGCGTCATCGGGGGTCTGCGATTGTCGTCGATGCCGATGGCGGCGTCGTCTTCGCAGCCGGCGACATCGAGCGACCGGTCTTCCCGCGCTCGGCGGTGAAGGCGATCCAGGCCCTGCCTCTGCTGGAAAGCGGTGCTGCCGACCGTTACGGCTTGACAGAGGCGGAGATCGCGCTCGCCGTCTCCTCGCATTCCGGCGAGCCGCTGCATGCAGAGACCTCGCTCGCGATACTGAAGAAGGCCGGCCGCGACGTCGGCTGCCTGGAATGCGGCGCGCATTGGCCCATGAACGAGGCCGTGGCGCGGGCGCTGGCGAAGTCGGGCGCCGAGCCGAGCGCCCTCAACAACAACTGCTCCGGCAAGCACGCCGGCTTCGTCTGCCTCTCCTGCAGCCTAGACGAGGATCCGGCCGGCTATGTGAAGCAGGGTCATGCCGTCCAGCGGGCGGTGCGCGGCGCCCTTGAAGAGGTGACCGGCGCCGAGCATTCCAGCGTGCGCATGGGCATCGACGGGTGCTCGATTCCCTCCTACGCCGTGCCGCTCAAGGCGCTGGCGCTCGGCTTTGCGCGCTTCGGCACCGGTCGCGGCTTCGGTCCCGAACGGGCCAAGGCCGCCGCGCGCATCCGAGCTGCTGCGGCCGGGCATCCCTTCATGGTCGCGGGCACTGGGCGGTACGACACGCGGCTGATGGGCCTGCTGGGCGCCCGCGCCTTTACCAAGACCGGGGCCGAGGGCGTCTACTGCGCCGCGCTGCCGGAGCTCGGCTATGGCATTGCGCTGAAATGCGATGACGGCGCTGGCCGTGCCGCGGAAGTCGCGCTCGGCGCGCTGATCGCCCGCTTCCTGCCGATGGACGAAGCGACGCAGACTGCCTTTGCGCCGCTGCGCGAGGCCGTCCTGAAGAACTGGAACGGCATCGAGGTGGGGCGCATCCGCGCCCCGGCGGCCTAGGATATCTCAACGCGCGGCGTTGTTCTCGATCCTGATGCCCGCCGCTTTTGCGTCGGGCGCCTTGGCGAGATCGCCGGTGACAGGTTTGCCGTATTCCGTGCCGACGATGGCGCCGTCGCGCGCCTCGTCGATGAGGTTGTTGGCGATCAGGGCGTTGCGCTCCTTCGGCACCAGCGACACCGCGATGCCGATGCCGGCCTTGCGCACGACATTGCCGGTCGCGACGAGATTGCGCATCCCCCAGGACCAGCCGAGCGAGATGCCGATCTCGCTCGCATTCTCGATGACGTTGCCGGTCACGGCCGCTTCGGCCTCGACATGGACGCCGATGCCGCCGATCGGCTCCCTGCCGTTCGGCGCGATGGCGCGCCGGGCATTGCGGATGATGTTGTTGGCGAAAACCGCCATTCGCCCGCCATGGTCGAGATTGGTGATGTTGGCGCCCTGCGCGCAGTCCTCGATCAGATTATTGGCCATGATCGCACCCTCGAAGGCGAATTCGGCGTAGAGCGCCACTTCGCCGCAGCGGCGGCCCTGATTGCCGAGGATCTGCACGCCGGAGCCGGAATTGTTGCGGATGAAGGTCATGGCGCAGTCGCGCAGCTGGTTGCCCTCGACGATGACGCCGCCGGCCCGGTAGAGACTGATGCCGTTGCCGTTCGGCCCGTCGCCGCGGGCATCGGCGCGAATACGGCTGACGCGATTGCTGCGCAGGATCGAGCGGTCGTCGCCGGGCTGGCTCCGCCAGATCTGGATGCCATTGTTGCCGCAGTCCTCGACATCGTTCTGTTCGATAACGAGGCCCAGCGAATCGAGCGAGAACAGGGCGGAATCGCGCATGGCGTGGAAGCGGCTGGTCGTGATGCGCCCGCCGCAGCGGTGCAGGGTCAGGCCGACCGAGCCGGCCTTGGCGAAGTCGCAATCCGAGATGGTGAGCGCGCCGATGTTGTTGCCGGTGACGAGGCCTCCGCGTTGTGGCGAGGGGATGTCGAGCCCATCGAAGGCAAGGCCGGTCAGATTTGCGCGCGCGATATTGTTGGCGACAAGCAGCGGGCTGCCGTTTGCGGTCACAAGGCGGGTCTCCCCCGGCAAGCCGACGATGCTCGCGCCTTCCGGCAGCTGGACTGAGCCGAGACGATAACGCCCGGGCGGCACCATGAGCGGCGCATTGCGCTTCACCGCTTCGTTTACCGCCGCCTGGAACCGCCCTGACTGATCCTCCGATGCGCCCGGCCGCAGCCCGAACTGGCTGGCGTCCAGACCGAGATGGCCGAGTGGGCCGCGGGGCGGCGAAACCGATTGCGCACGGGCCGGCAGGTGGAACACAGCCGGGCCGACCAGGCCGGCAGCCAGGAAACCGCGCCGCGAAAGCACCATGGAACCTCCCCTTCGGTTCCGCCACGATCAAGCGGCGTGCCAGCTCTGCTGTCCCGATTTGGAACCGCCGCCGCCAAGAACACGCAAGATGCGGCGGGCGTCGGCTAGAGCCCGAGCGCCCGGGCGATCTCCTCGGCGGCAAGCGTCGGGGCGAGCTTGCCGGAGGAGACTGCGGCCTCGAGCTCCGGCGTGCGCGCCTTCAGGGCCGGGTCATGCCTGAGCTTGGCCTGCAACCGATCCTGCACCATCGCCCACATCCATTTGACGTCCTGGCGCCGGCGTTTCTCAGCGATCAGGCCCTTGGCCTCGAAGCGGGCGCGGTGGTCCTCGATCTTGGCCCAGAGCGCGTCGAGCCCTTCTCCGGTCAGCCCCGAGATCGTCACCACCGGCGTGCTCCACAGCGTCGAGGTAGGCGCAAGGATGTGGAGCGCGGCCTTGTATTGCGCTGCGGCCGCGCGGGCTGCGGTCGCACCAGCACCGTCGGCCTTGTTGACCGCGATCATGTCGGCGAGCTCGATGATGCCCTTCTTGATGCCCTGCAACTCGTCGCCGGCATTGGGCAGCATCAGCACGAGGAAGAAGTCGGTGAGATCGGCGACTGCCGTTTCCGACTGCCCGACGCCGACCGTTTCGACCAGGATGATGTCGAAGCCGGCGGCCTCGCAGAGCAGCATCGTCTCGCGCGTTTTGGCCGCGACGCCGCCGAGCGTGCCGGAGGAGGGGGAGGGCCGGATATAGGCGTCGGGATCGACTGAGAGGCGCGCCATCCGGGTCTTGTCGCCGAGGATCGAGCCGCCGGTGCGGGTCGAGGAGGGGTCGACCGCGAGCACCGCCACCTTGTGGCCCTTGGCCGTAAGGTAGCTGCCGAGCGCGTCGATCGTCGTCGATTTGCCGACGCCCGGAACTCCGGTGATGCCGACACGGATGGCGCGGCCGGTGTGGGGCAGCAGCCGCTGGATCAATGCCTGCGCCTGCTCGCGATGGTCCGCGCGGCGCGATTCCGCCAGCGTGATCGCACGGGCCAGCGCGGCGCGTTCGCCGGCGAGGAGCGCGTCGCCGAGCGAGTCGGCAGGAGAGATGCGGTCGGCCATGCCGCCAGTTAGCAAGCCGCTGCCGAAGGCGACAAGGCATCGCCTGCGTCGTATCTGCTTCATCACTGTGTCATGCACGCATCTTGAAGATTTGCGTGGGCGGTGAGACGACTGGGCGATGATCGGCGCGGCAATGCGGTTTCGTGGTGTGGTTTTGGCATTGTTGCTGCCGCTCGCTCTCGCAGCCTGCGCGACGCCGCGCACCCTTGCGTTGAACCAGGCACCTGCCGCCGATATCGCCGGCACCGTCGAGATCTATGTCGCGACCACGCGCGAACCCTCGGCGCAGCCGGTCTATTTCAATGGAGAGCGGGCGCCCAAGCTCTCCTTCGCCCGGCTCGACATCACGGTGCCGCGCAGCCACAAGCCCGGCAATCTGGAGCTGCCGAGCTCCGGGCCGGGCGATCCGGCGAAGCATTTCACCGCGACTTATGTCCAGCGGCTCGACCTCGCGCCCGTGATCTCGGATGTGCGCAAGGAGCTCCAGAGCCGGCCGGCCGATCAGCGCGACGTGCTCGTCTTCGTCCACGGCTACAACACGAATTTCGCCGATGCGGTCTACCGCTTCGCCCAGATCGTCTATGATTCCGGCTTCAAGGGCGTGCCGGTGCTGTTCTCCTGGCCCTCGCGCGGCGAACTCCTCGCCTATCCCTATGACCGCGAGAGCGCCTACTACTCGCGCGACTTCCTCGAAGCCAGTCTGCGCGGCATCCCGCGCGATCTCGGCTCCACACGCATGGATATTCTCGCTCATTCCATGGGCACGCTGCTGACGCTGGAGACATTGCGCCAGGCCGCGATCCGCGGCGACGGGGCCTTCGGCGGCAAGCTGCGCGACGTCATGCTGGCCGCGCCCGATGTCGATCTCGACGTCTTCAAGACGCAGATGGCGCAGATCCGGCGGCCCGTCACCGTCTTCGTGTCGGCTGACGACAAGGCGCTCGACTTCTCGCGCCGCTTCGCGGGCGACAAGACCCGGCTGGGCTCCGTCTCTGCGAAGGACACGGAGATCATCGCGGAGCTGGACAAGCTCGGCGCGCGGATCATCGACCTCTCGGAGGTGTCGTCCAGCGACAGCCTGAACCACGCCAAGTTCGCTTCCTCGCCAAAAGTGGTTCAGCTCATCGGCGAGCGGCTGCGGCAGGACAAGGGTATCGGTTTCGCCGGGCCGCAATTCGGCGACCGAATCGGGGATATCGCCGGCGGCGTCGTCGGCACCGTGGGCTCGACGGTCGGGCTCGTCGTCAACGCGCCGGTGACGATCCTTTCGGGCGGGCGGTGATGTCACATGGCTGCAACGGCCGGCGATCCCCGCAGCCAGGCCGCGAGGTTGCCCCATTCTGGCCGCGTTAGCCTGCCCTTAAGGGCCGGTTGGCCATTCCGGCCTCTCACGATCGATTTTGGATGCCTGCCGCCATGCCTGTCACGAGGCGCGACTTTTCATGCCGTTCGCTGGCGCTCGCCGCGCTGCTGCCGCTCGGGCTCGCCGCCTGCGCCCAGAGCGAAGCGAGCGTCTCGCCCTTCGCCGAGCCGGAGCGTGCGGACGCCTCGGCGCTCGGCAAGGATCCGCGCCTGCTGGTCATGACAACCCGCAGATCTGTGGGCAATGTCGCGCCCTATTTCGGCACCGATCGCGGACCGCTGACCTTCGCCGAGGTGCGCCTGTCGCCGCCGGGAAGGGGGATCTCGGGGCGCGTCTCCTCCGCCGTCAGCGGCGACTGGGCCGTGCTCGGCGTTGGCCGCGAGGTGACCAACGACGCCCCGCGCGCCTTCTCGGATGCCGCCAATGGCCGCGATGTGCTGCTCTATGTGCACGGCTTCAACGAGACCTTCGAATCGGCTGCCCGCAGCGCCGGCCAGCTCTCGCATTCGCTCGAATTCCAGGGCCGCGCGGCGCTGTTCACCTGGCCGTCCGGCGGCAAGCTCTTCGACTATGCCTATGATCGAGAGAGCGCGCTTTGGTCGCGCGACGGGTTCGTCCAGAGCCTGCAGGCGCTCGTTTCCAACCCGACGGTCGGGCGCATCCATATCGTCGCGCACTCGATGGGAACCTTCCTGACGCTGGAAGGGCTGCGCGAACTGCGCGACTCCCAGGATGTCTATGCCCGTATCGGCTCGGTCGTGCTGGCCTCGCCCGATGTCGACATCGACGCCTTCGAGCAGACGGTGAAGAAGCTCGGCCCCCTGGCCCAGCGCATGACCGTCATCATCGACCCGGGCGACCGGGCACTGGCGGTCTCGGCGCGCATCGCCGGCGGCGTCGCGCGTGCCGGCGCCGCCGACCGCTCGCGGCTCGATGCGCTGGGCGTCCGCGTCGCCGACACGTCTGGCCGCGGCTGGAGCATGCTGCGTCACGACCTCTTCCTGTCGAACAGCGAGGTCACGCAGGTCGTCCGCCGCGCCATGGATCGCGGCGCCTGACGAGGCCAGCCCCTAGATCGGTGGCAGGCCGGAGCGCTTCTTGATCGTCGCCAGCGCGAAGTTGGATTCGACCGACTGGATGCATTTCAGCCGCGTCGCCTTCTGCTTCAGGAAGCGCTCATAGCCTTCGATGCCGTCGGTGACGACGCGCAGAAGATAGTCCTGCGAGCCGGTCATGAGGTAGCATTCGGCAACCTCGCTCCAGCTTTCGACCGCCTTCTCGAATTCGGTGATCTGCTCCTGGTTCTGCTGAGTCAGCCTGACCGAGACGAAGACGCTGAAGGGCAGGCCGTAGGCCTTGGGGTCGACGACTGCTGTATAGCCCTGGATGACGCCGGTCTCTTCCAGCCGCTTGAGGCGGCGCAGGCAGGGCGTCGGCGACAGTCCGACGCGCTGCGAGAGATCCTGATTGGTGATCCGCCCGTCATCGCGGAGCACCGAGAGAATCCGACGATCGATCGTATCGAGCACGATATGCTCCATTGTGCAGGTTTGTGAGCAGGAAGCTGCAATCGTGAGTTTACGGTGAGCTTCATCAACCAAGCAATGGCGCTCCGATGAGATTATTCTGAACGACAGGGATTCAGCGGCGCGGCCGGAAAAAAGGGAGACAGCCCATGAGCGATGACAGCTATCACAAGGACCGGATCGCCAATCGCCGGCTCCATCCGGAGACGTTGATGATGGGGTTCGGCTATTCGCCGGCCATGTCGGAAGGCTCGCTCAAGCCGCCGGTCTTCCTGACCTCGACCTTCGTTTTCGAGAACGCCCAGCAGGGCAAGGATTTCTTCGACTTCACCTCGGGGCGGCGCCAGCCGAAGCCGGGCGAGAAGCCGGGGCTGGTCTATTCACGCTTCAACCATCCCAACATGGAAATCCTCGAGGATCGCCTGGCGATCTGGGACGAGGCCGAGAAATGCGCCGTCTTCGCGTCCGGCATGGCCGCGATCGCCACGACCTGCTTCGCCTTCCTGCGTCCGGGTGACACGATCCTCCATTCGCGGCCGCTCTATGGCGGCACGGAGACCCTGCTCAAGAACCAGATGGGCGCCTTCGGCATCACGCCGTTCGGCTTCACCGACGGGCTCGACATCGAGCAGATGCGGGAGGTCGCCAAGGCGGCCGCCGCCAAGGGCCGCGTCGCGATGATCCTGGTCGAGACCCCGGCCAACCCGACCAATGGCCTCGTCGATCTCGCCGCCTGCAAGGCGATTGCCGATGAACTGGAGCAGTCGCAGGGCCATCGCCCGCCGGTCGTGGTCGACAACACCCTGCTGGGCCCGAAATATCAGAAGCCGCTCAAACTCGGTGCAGACCTGACCTTGCTCTCGCTGACGAAATATGTCGGCGGCCATTCCGACCTCGTCGGCGGCTCGATCAGCGGTTCCGAGGCGCTGGTGCGGCAGGTGAAGGCCTGGCGCGGCTCGCTGGGCACGCAAGCAGACCCGAACTCCTGCTGGATGCTGATGCGCTCGCTGGAGACGCTCGACATCCGCATGAGCCGCGCCAACGAGAACGCCAAGCTGGTGGCGGAATACCTCGAGAACCACCCGAAGGTCGCCAAGGTCCACTATCTCGGCAACCTCAAGGACGGTGATCCTCGCAAGCCTGTCTTCGACCGGCAGTGCACCGCGGCCGGCTCGACCTTCGCATTCGATGTCAAGGGCGGCGAGAAGGAAGCCTTCGCGCTGCTCGACAACCTGCAGATCATGAAGCTCGCCGTCAGCCTCGGGGGCACCGAGACGCTGGTCTCGCACCCCGCCGCGATGACCCATTCCGGCGTCGCCAGGGAGCTGCGTGAGGAGATCGGCCTCACCGACGCCCTGATCCGCATCTCGGTCGGCATCGAGAACATCGAGGACCTGATCTCGGATCTGGCGCAGGCCTTCGAGGCGGTTTGAGGGACATTGCCGTCATGCTCGGGCTTGATCCGAGCATCTCGGAAACCAGAATCTTCTGGTCCCGAGATTCTCGGATCGAAGCTATGCTTCGCCCGAGAATGACGATCGGGCTCAGCCGAGGCCGAGGAACAGCGCCAGAGACCGGTTCACCGTGATCATCGTTTCCGGATCGAGATAGCCGAAAGCCTGGCCGATCCGGTCGCGCCGCACGGTCATCGCCTTGTCGACCATGATCTGGGAAGCAAGGCGCAAGCCGTTCGTCGCGTCAGGCTCGACCGTCAGTCGGATCAGCGGCGCATCGACGATGTCGCTGGACATCAGCAGCAGGGTCACCGTCGCCGTCAGGTCGAACGGGTCGGCCTGGACGATCAGGGCAGGGCGGGGCTTGCCGAAATCGCCGCCGAGCGCAACGGTGACAAGGTCGCCGCGCTTCATTCAGGGCTGCCGTCCAGATCTTCCAGGGCCGCGTCAAGGAAGGCATCGAGCTCCCGATCAGTACTGTCGCTGAGGGAGACAAGGCGGGCCTGACGGCGGCATTCCTCACCGAAGCCGGGCCGCCGCGTATCGGGAATCCAGATTTGCACCGGGCGCAATCCAGCCGCCCGCAAAGCGTCGCGGCGCTTCTGGACGCGTCTAGCGGTCGAACTGGCCATGCGGGTCACTCCCGGGAATGTTACATGTAACGTTTGCCGCTGCGCTCTGCAAGGCTGGCGGATGCCGGAAAGCTAAACCCCGATCCGCCCCCAGCCCGGCAGCTTCAGCGCCGGGCTGCGCAGGTCGAGCCCGGCGACGAGGCCGAGCAGGTTGATCTCGATACCCTCGACCCAGCCGACGGTGACGCCAGCAAGGCCGTAGAGCGAGGCCTGGATGCCGGTGCGGCTCGGCGTCAGCCCGGCGAAGACGCCGTCGGCGCGCCAATCCTTGCCGATGGCGGTCGGCGGCAGCGCCTGTCCGAGTTCCGGCACCTCCGACAGCACATGCTGGACGAAACTGTTCGAGTTCGGCCCCGGCCAGGCGAGATAGCTGCCGGGGCTTGAATAGGCATAGCTCGTCACCGCCGCACGGATGCGCGGGATCAGGCGTTCGGCGGCTTTGCCCTGGATCTCGGTCACCAGCTCCGGCATGTTGCCGAACCAGTGCCCGTCGGCCTCGCGGTGGTTGACCCGGACCGGCGTGCCCCAGCCGACCACGTCGAAGCGTGTATAGGCGCTGGCGCCCCGTTCCTTCACCACGATCCAGGAATGATGCGCGAAGATTCCGCGCCAGCGCCCGACACGCGCGGCGAAGACATGCACCGTCGCTTCGGGCTCGGCGGAAGCCGCCGGCAGGAGCTTGGCGCTCGTCCAGGCGGCGCGCTGCCAGTTCGGCGCATGTGTCTGCCAGTACCACCAGCCCGCATGGCTCGCGAGCGGCAGCAGGAAGGCGACCGCGAAGAACAGCAGGAAGCGGCGGAACAGGCGCATGCGGTACGGTATGTGCATGACGGCGGAGGCCGGCAAGGCTGCGGCCGTTCACGCTTGCGTCAGGCGCAGCTTGGCTGTGCGCGGGCATCCGGTCGCGCCTTATGCCGGTTGATGCGGGGGGGAAAGCTGGTAGCGTGCGCGCGCCTGAGCTTGATGGAGGGGAAGATTGGGTAGGACTGTGAAGCGACTGACCGAGGCCATTGCCGCCTGTGCGGTCGGACTGGGACTTCTCGCCGCGCCCGCGGCCGCGCAGGACAAGCAGCTGCGCATCTTCAACTGGTCGGATTATGTCGATCCGGAGGTGCTCGATGCCTTCAAGAAGGAAACCGGCATCACCGTCGTCTACGACACCTTCGACCAGATGGAGACGGTGGAGACCAAGCTTCTGGCTGGCAAGACCGGCTACGACCTGATCGTCGTCACGGCTTCCTTCCTGCCGCGCCACATCCCGCTCGGCCTCTACCAGCCGGTCGACAAGGACAAGGCGCCGAACTTCAAGAACCTCTGGCCGGAGATCCAGACCCGGTTGTCCAAGTATGATCCCGGCAACAAATACGCCGTGAACTACATGTGGGGCACCACGGGGATTGGCTACAACGTCGCCAAGATCAAGGAACGCCTCGGCCCCGATGCCGTGATCGACAGCTGGAAGATCGTCTTCGAGCCCGAAACGCTGAAGAAGCTCTCCAACTGCGGCGTCCATGTGCTCGACGCGGTCGAGGAGATGTTCCCGGCGGCGCTGCGTTATCTCGGGCTCGATCCGGATTCGAAGAACGAGGCCGATCTCAACAAGGCCGACGAGCTCCTGCGCAAGATCCGCCCGCACATCCAGAAGTTCCATTCCTCGGAATACATCAACGCGCTGGCGAATGGCGATATCTGCCTGGCCGTCGGATATTCCGGCGACATCCTCCAGGCGAAGAAGCGTGCCGAGGAGGCCAAGAACGGCGTCCAGATCGCCTATTCGATCCCGAAGGAAGGCGCGCTGATGTGGTTCGACTCCTTCGTGATCCCGAAGGATGCCGGCAATGTCGACGCGGCGCTGAAGTTCATCGACTTCGTCAACAAGCCCGCGATGGCGGCGAAGAATTCGGACTTCATCCAGTACGCCAACGGCAACATCGCCTCCAAGCCGCTGCTCTCGGCTGCGGTGCGCGACAACCCCGGTATCTACCCGTCCGACGCGGTGATGGCGCGGCTCTATACGATCACGCCATACGACCAGAAGGCACAGCGGCTGGTGAACCGGCTCTGGACCCGCGTGAAGACCGGCAAGTGACCGGTTCCGGACAGGTCGCCAATCCCATGAAGAAGACCTCGCCCGGCAGCGTGCGCCGGGCTTTTCAACCCTGGAACGACCCTGCGGCGAAGCCGCTGGTGGAGTTCCGGGGCGTGACCAAGCGCTTCGGCGACGTCACCGCAGTGGCCGATCTCTCGCTCGCGCTCTATCCGCGCGAGTTCTTTGCACTGCTCGGGCCCTCCGGCTGCGGCAAGACCACGCTGATGCGCATGCTCGCCGGCTTCGAAAGGCCGGATGAGGGCACGATCCTGCTCGACGGGCAGGACATCACCGGCATCCCGCCGCATCTGCGGCCGATCAACATGATGTTCCAGTCCTATGCGCTGTTCCCGCATCTCAACGCGGCCGGCAACATCGCCTATGGGCTGAAGCGCGAGGGGCTGCCGCGCGCCGAGATCGACCGACGCGTCGAGGAGATGCTGGCGCTGGTCAAGCTCTCCGGGTTTGGCGGCCGCAAGCCGCATCAGCTCTCCGGCGGCCAGCGCCAGCGCGTCGCGCTCGCCCGCTCGCTCGCCAAGCGGCCGAAGCTGCTCCTGCTCGATGAGCCGATGGCGGCGCTCGACAAGAAGCTGCGCGAGCAGACCCAGTTCGAGCTGATGGATCTGCAGAGCGAGCTCGGCCTGACCTTCATGGTCGTCACCCACGACCAGGACGAGGCGATGACGATGGCCGACCGCATGGCGGTGATGGATCACGGCAAGCTCGTCCAGATCGGTCCACCGGATGTGATCTACGAGGCGCCGGCCAACCGGCACGTCGCGGAGTTCGTCGGCGACATCAACATCTTCGAGGGCCGGGTCGAGGCCGTTGACGGCGAACTGGTGCGCGCGGACGTGCCTTTCGTCGGCACCGTCGAACTCGACGAGGAGGCGCCGGCGCTGAAGTTGGGCGACCCTCTCATCGTCGGTATCCGCCCGGAAAAGATCGAGATTGGCCATGACGAGCCGGCGCAGGCCGTCAACAAGGTCGCGGGCGAGATCTGGGACATCGGCTATCTCGGCGACTTCACCATGATCCAGGTCATGCTCGGCGGGCAGAATGATCAGGGGGAGGGCGGGCAGCTCGTCAAGGTCGCGCTCGCCAACCGCACGCGCCGGATGGCCCGGCCCTTTGCTTGGGACGACAAGGTCTGGCTCTCCTGGGACGTCGAGGCTGGCGTGGTGCTGCCGCCATGAGATGGGCGGGGAAAGCCCGGCGGAGTGGCGCGTCATTCTCGAGCGGAGCGAAGCGCAGACTCGAGAATCTCCGGCAGGCAGAGGCCCCTGCGCCATCTCCGGCAAGAGATGCTCGGGTCAAGCCCGAGCATGACGGCGGAACGACGCCATGAGAGCGGTCGCTTCGCTGCAGCGACTTGGTCGATTCGTCGTGGCCGTGCCCTATCTCTGGCTCGCGCTGTTTTTCCTTGCGCCCTTCGCCATCGTCCTGCGCATGGCTTTCTCACATGCTGCGACGGCGCTGCCACCTTATGCGCCGCATTTCGAAGGGCTGGCGCAGCTCGGCGAATTCCTGTCGCAGCTCGATATCGAGAACTTCAAGCTGCTCGGCGACGACCCGCTGTACTGGCAGAGCTATCTCTACTCCCTGCGCATCGCGGCGCTGACCACCGTCTTCGCCCTCGCGATCGGCTATCCGCTCGCATACGCCATGGCTTCGGTGCCGGCGCGCTGGCGCGGCATCCTGCTCGTCTTCGTCATCCTGCCGTTCTGGACCTCCTTCCTGATCCGCGTCTACGCCTGGATCGGCATCCTCAGGCCGGACGGGCAGCTCGACGCGGCGCTCGCCTTCCTCGGCTTCGAGGCGGAGCCGCTGCGCCTGCTCAATACCGAGGCGGCCGTGCAGCTCGGCATGGTCTATTCCTATCTGCCCTTCATGGTGCTGCCGCTCTTCGCGACGCTGGAAAAACTCGATCGCGGGCTGCTGGAAGCAGCGGCCGATCTCGGCGCCACCCCGGTTACGGCCTTCTTCACGGTGACGCTGCCGCTCTCGCTGCCCGGCATTCTCGCCGGCTCGGCGCTGGTCTTCATTCCCGCGGTGGGCGAGTTCGTCATCCCCGACCTGCTCGGCGGCCCGGACACGGTGATGATCGGCAAGGTGCTCTGGAACGAGTTCTTCTCGAATCGCGATTGGCCTCTGGCCTCGGCGGTCGCGGTCGTGCTGCTCGTCGTGCTCGTGCTGCCACTCGTCCTGCTGCAACGGGCGCGCCTGCGGCGGGAGATGGCGGCATGAACCGGCTCGGCCCTGGACTGATCCTCGCGCTGATCGTCGGCTTCGCTTTTCTCTACCTGCCGATCCTCACGCTCGTCGCCTATTCCTTCAACGCCTCGCGGCTGGTGACGGTCTGGGGCGGCTTCTCGACGCATTGGTACGGCGCCCTGATGGCCAACGAGCCGCTGCTCGACGCCGCCTGGCTTTCGATCCGCCTCGGCGTTGTCTCGGCGACGCTGGCGACGGTCCTCGGCACGCTTGCGGCGCTGGCGCTCGCCCGCCACGGCCGCTTTCGCGGGCGAACATTGTTCTCCGGCATGGTCCTGGCGCCGCTCGTCATGCCTGAGGTGGTGACGGGCCTGTCGCTGCTGCTGCTCTTCGTGGCTGTTGATGTCGAGCGCGGCTTCTGGACCGTGACGATCGCGCACGCGACCTTCGGCCTCGGCTTCGCCTGCATCGTCGTTCAGTCGCGGCTCGCCGGCTTCGATCGCTCGCTGGAGGAAGCGGCTCAGGATCTGGGTGCCACGCCCTTCGTCACCTTCTGGACCGTGACCCTGCCGCTGATCTGGCCGGCGGTAGCGGCGGCCTGGATGCTCGCCTTCACGCTCTCGCTCGACGATCTCGTCATCGCGAGCTTCGCGACGGGCCCCGGCGCGACGACGCTGCCGATGCGGCTCTATTCGGCGGTCAAGCTCGGCGTTTCGCCCGAGATCAATGCCGCCTGCACGATCATGATCGCGGCCGTGGCCGTGGTGGTGATCGCGGCGTCGCTGCTGTTGAAGCGCGAGCAGTTGTCCGGAGGTTAAACGGCGGCTGAACGGCGCCCTCAAAGCTCGTTCAGGCGGATTTTGCGAATGTCCTTCTCACGGCAGGGGAATTCTCCCCGCCACGAGACAGGACAAGGATCATGTTCCGCAATCGCGCCCGCATCGGTTTGGCGGCCCTCGCACTGGGCGGCATCGTGCTCGCCGCTTCCACCTTCGCCGGAACAGGAAACGCCCAGGCTTTCGGCGACCGTTACGAACGCGCCTATGAGCGCCCGGCTTATGGCGCCGATTGGCGGCCTGCGCCGCCCGCCGTCCACGGCTTCTGGGGGCAGCGCCGCTGGCATCGCTACTATGACGGCTACGGCATGCGGCCGCCCCCGCCGCGTTCCAGCTATGGTTACGGCTGGCGGTAAGTGTCGCCACGCCGGCTGTGACCATAGGGCGGGCGCGGCCTGAGGGCAGCGCCCGCCTTTTCTGTCATTCGGCGGCGGCGGTGTGCTGGGCGTAGCCGAGGCGCTGGCTGAGCTCCTCGAGCAGCTTCTCGGCCGCATCGGCGATGACCGTGCCGGGCGGGAAGATCGCCGAGGCGCCGGCCTCCATCAGCGCCTCGAAATCCTGCGGCGGGATGACGCCGCCGACCACGATCATGATGTCCGGCCGGCCTGCCTTGGCGAGYGCCGCCTTCAGTTCTGGCACGAGCGTGAGGTGACCTGCCGCGAGCGACGACACGCCGACGATGTGGACATCGTTCTCAACCGCCTGCCGCGCCGCCTCGTCCGGCGTGGCGAAGAGCGGCCCGATATCGACGTCGAAGCCGAGATCGGCGAAGGCCGAGGCGATGACCTTCTGGCCGCGATCATGGCCGTCCTGGCCCATCTTGGCGACGAGGATGCGGGGGCGGCGTCCGTCGGCTTCCTCGAACGCCTGGCACATCAACTGGACGCGCGTGACGGCTGGGTTCATCTCGCCGACCTCCCGCTTGTAGACCCCCGAGATCGCCTTGATCTCGGCCCTGTGACGACCGAACACCTTCTCCATCGCCAGCGAGATCTCGCCGACCGTCGCCTTGGCGCGCGCAGCCTTGACCGCGAGGTCGAGCAGATTGGCATTGCCGGCCGCGCCATTGGTCAGCGCGGTCAGCGTCGCCTGCACCTCGGTCTCGTCACGTTCGGCCTTGAGGCGCTTAAGCTTGTCGAGTTGCTGGGCGCGCACCGAGGCGTTGTTGACCTTGAGCACCTCGATCGAAGCCTCGTTCTCCGGCTTGAAGCAGTTGACGCCGATGATCGCCTGCTGCCCGCCGTCGATGCGGGCCTGCGTCTTGGCGGCGGCTTCCTCGATCCGGAGCTTGGGGATGCCGGCCTCGATCGCCTTGGCCATGCCGCCGAGCGCCTCGACTTCCCGGATATGGCTCCAGGCCTTCTCAGCGAGTTCCGCGGTCAGACGTTCGACATAATAGGAGCCGCCCCAGGGATCGATGATCCGGGTCGTGCCGCTTTCCTGCTGCAGCAGGATCTGGGTGTTGCGGGCGATACGCGCCGAAAAGTCGGTCGGCAGCGCCAGCGCCTCGTCGAGCGCGTTGGTGTGCAGCGACTGGGTGTGCCCCTGCGTTGCCGCCATCGCCTCGATCATCGTGCGCGGCACGTTGTTGAACACGTCCTGCGCCGTCAGCGACCAGCCCGAGGTCTGGCAATGGGTGCGCAGTGGCAGGGACTTCTCGTTCTCAGCGCCGAAATCCTTGACGAGCTTGGCCCAGATCAGCCGCGCCGCACGCATCTTGGCGACTTCCATGAAGAAGTTCATGCCGATCGCCCAGAAAAAGGACAGGCGCGGCGCGAAGATATCGACAGAAAGGCCCGCGCGCTGGCCGGCACGGATGTATTCGACCCCGTCGGCAAGCGTGTAGCCGAGCTCGAGATCCTGCGTCGCTCCGGCCTCCTGCATGTGATAGCCGGAAATCGATATCGAGTTGAACTTCGGCATATTGGCCGAGGTGAAGGCGAAGATGTCGCCGATGATCCGCATCGAGGGCGAGGGCGGATAGATATAGGTGTTGCGGACCATGAACTCCTTGAGGATGTCGTTCTGGATGGTCCCCGAGAGCTTCGCCTGCGGCACGCCCTGTTCCTCGGCCGCGACGATATAGAGCGCCAGCACCGGCAGCACCGCGCCGTTCATCGTCATCGACACGCTCATCTGGTCGAGCGGGATGCCTGAGAACAGCGTGCGCATGTCGTAGATCGAGTCGATCGCGACGCCGGCCATGCCGACATCGCCGGCGACGCGCGGATGATCCGAGTCATAGCCGCGATGAGTCGCGAGATCGAAGGCGACCGAGAGGCCCTTCTGTCCCGCGGCGAGGTTGCGTCGGTAGAAGGCGTTCGAATCCTCGGCCGTGGAGAAACCGGCATATTGCCGGATCGTCCAGGGCTGGTTGACGTACATGGTCGGGTAGGGGCCGCGCAGATAGGGCGGCAGGCCCGGCAGGCTGTCGACGAAGGGCAGCCCCTCGCGGTCGGCGGCCGTGTAGAGCGGCTTCACCGGGATATCTTCCGGCGTCAGCCAGGGGTCGGCCGCCGCTAGCTCTGCAGAGGCCGCCGTCCGGGTGGCGGAGAAGGCGAGTTTCGTGAAATCCGGGATCGCGGTCATGGTTTGCTCCCGTCGGTCCTGTCCCACCAATGGTGGAAATGATGCACCGGTCCGTGGCCGTGGCCAACCGCAACCTCGTCGGCTGCGGCGATGGCGGCGGAAATATAGCTCTTGGCGTGGCCGATCGCCTCCGGCAGCGGCAAGCCCTTGGCGAGGTTCGCCGCGATCGCAGAGGATAAGGTGCAGCCGGTGCCATGCGTGTTGCGGGTCGCAAGGCGGGGGGCGTTGAAGTGTTGGCGCGCTCCCCCGGCGAGCAGGAGCAGGTCGCTGCTGAGATCGCCGCTGCCATGGCCGCCCTTGATCAGGACATTGGCCGCGCCGAGCGCCGCGAGCTTTTCTGCCTGTTCGTCGACCGCCAGTTCCGTTTCCGCGATGCTGGAGCCGAGCAGGGCGGCAGCCTCGGGGAGGTTGGGGGTGATCAGCGTCGCGAGCGGAAAGAGATGCTTGCGGATCGCCTCGACCGCCGACGCTTCCAGAAGCCTCGCCCCCGAGGCCGCGATCATCACCGGGTCTAGCACGACGTTCTTCGCTCCGTGACGCTTCAGCCCGGAGGCGACCGTCTCGATCAGTTCGGCCGTTGCCAGCATCCCGATCTTGACCGCGCCGACATCGAGATCCTCGAAAACGGCGTCCATCTGCTGGGCGACGAAATCGCGCGGCACGGCATGGATGGCGCTGACGCCCTTCGTATTCTGCGCCGTCAGCGCCACGATGACGCTGGCGCCGTAGACCTGATGCGCCGCGAAGGTCTTCAGGTCCGCCTGGATGCCGGCGCCGCCGCTCGAATCCGAGCCGGCGATGGTGAGGGCGATGGCAGTCAAACTCATGTCTCCGGTCAGGCGCTTGCGATGGCCTGCGCGCGTTCGAGCGTCTCGACAACGTCGCAGCCCGTGAAGATGAACGATGCTACGGCGGCCTTGTTCAACGCCTCGCTCTCGGCGGGGCGCCCGGCGAGCCACACTGTTGCGCCGGCTGTGGCGAGCGCTTCGGCAGCCGCCGCGCCTTCTTCGGCATAAGACGGGTCCGAGCCGCACAGGCAGGCGAGCTTCGCACCCGAGGCGCGGAAGGCGCTGACCAGCGCGTCGAGATCGGTGGCGCCGTCCGTGGCGAAGCCGTCGCCGCTCGGCGCGGCAAGGCCACCGGCCTCAAACAGGTTGCGGGCAAAGCCGGCACGCGCGGTGAACTCGGCGACGGAGCCCAGCGTCGCCAGGAAGACGACGGGCCGCTGCGGCAGGGCATCGGCCTTGTCGCGCAGGGCCTCGAACGGCTCCGGCAATCTGACCGAGGGCAGCGCATCCGCGCGCAGGGCCTCACCGGGCGCGATCCGGGCATCGGCTCGGCCGGCGCCGCCTACGAAGGAGCGGATGAGTTCGCCCTGGTTCCGCTCGGCGAGGCTGCCGGGAGGACGCCGTTCTCTGCGGGCGACCTGCGGGACTTCCAGCACGGTCACCGCACCCTCGCCGATATTGGGGAACTCGCTGGTGCCGGTGATCGGCTCCCGGCGCGTCGCCACCGCCTTCATGCGCGCCGCCCTCTGCTCGGCGAGCGTCTTCTGCACGGAGCCGTTGGTGAGCCCGGCGACGATGCCGCGCAGGTCGCCGCTGTTCTGCCGTTCGATCTCCTGAAAGGCCAGCCAACCCTGCTGGCAGAGCGCCTGCGTCAGTGCCTCGAAGCCGCCGGCGCCGGCGGCGGGATCGGCGACGCGCCAGAGGTTGCTTTCCGCCAGGAGGATGAGCTGCGTGTTGCGCGCGACACGGCGCGCGAATGCATCGGGCAGGCCAAGCGCGGCGGTGAAGGGCTGGACGCTCAACGAATCCGCTCCGCCGACCCCGGCCGAGAAGGCGGCGACGGTGCCGCGCAGCAGATTGACCCAGGGATCGCGCCTGGTCAGCGAACGCCAGGCCGTCTCCGCATGAATCCGCGCCGGCTTCGGTGACAGGCCGCAGGCCTGCTGGATGCGGTCCCAGAGCAGCCGCGCTGCCCGGAACTTCGCGACCGTCAGGAATTCGTCGGTATCGGCGACCAGTGTGAAGGCGAGGGTGTCGCGCGCCTCTGCCAGTGAAAAACCCTGGGCTTCGAGCGTGCGCAGATAGGCGACGGCGGTGGCAAGCGCCGCGCCGAGCTCCTGCGCCTCGCTGGCGCCGGCCTCATGGTAGGGGCGACTGTCGACAGTGATGAACGGGCCGGAGAAGCCGTGGTCCTTGAGGGCGCGAATGGTCTCAGTGAGCCGGCGCCCGACCTCGGGCCATGAGACGGCAAGCGAGCCCAGCCCGGCGAAGGCGCCGATCGGGTCGAGGCCGAATTCCACGGAAAGCTCGGCCGGTGCATGGCCGCGCTTCTCGATCAGCGCCGCCAGCAGCAAGGCGTTGATGCGGCCCTCCGGGGCAGGGTCGAGCCGCAGCCGGATGAGATCGAGCATCACGCCGTCGAGCGCGGCATCGAGAGCCGCGACATCGTCGGCGACGAGGCCGTAACCGCGCGCCGCCGGCGCACCTGCAAAGCTGATCGTCAGCGTGTCGGCGCCGCCTTCCAGATCGGCCAGCGCGAGCGCCTGGGCTTCCTTCGGCTCGGGATGGTCGAGCCGGGCGGCGACATGCCAGCGCCCGGCTTCGGCGCGCAGGGCGCGCGCGGCCGAGGCGGCGGCGGGGTAGAGCGGCTCGATGCGGATGCCGTCGGCGCTGCGGCCGACGAGCTGCTTCTCGAAATCCGCGCCCTTCAGAACCTTGTCGACCGCCGCGCGCCAGACGTCATGCGACGGCGCCGGGAAGGCGTCGAGATAGGGAAGGTCGGATGGGGCAGCCGAGTTCATGCGCGCCAATGCTCCTCTTCCGCATAGTGTGCAGCCGTGGAGTGCTGATTGCCATGGGCGCGTGCGCACCGCCATCCCTACTTCGTCGCAGGGCAGGTGCAAGAATAGGGGCAGGGATACGAAAATGCCGCCGCGATTCCGCCCGAAGACGGCGCAGCGGCGGCATCAAATTCCGATTAAATCAGACGAACTGACCGAGGCCGGGAATGGCGCCCACGATCGCGCCCATCGCGTCCTCGCCGGCCTTCTCGCGGCCGACGGCGAACATTTCCTTCGAGACGCTCTGGATCTGGCCCATCGAGAGGCCCGCGCCCATCAGCTGGCCGCCGAGCGCCATCACGCCGCCGCCACCGCCCATCAGCCCGCCGATCGCGCCGAGCATGCCGCCCTTGGCGCCGCCTTCGGCATCCGCGAGCGCCTGCGCGCCCGGCAATGCCGCCATCAGCTGGCCGATCTCGGTCGCCGGACCTTCCTTCTGCAGGAAGGCGAGGATGATGCCGACCGCCTTGCGGGCGAGTTCTTCGTTGATGCCGGCCGCCGCAGCAACCCGCGTGAGCAGTTCTTCCATAGTCCCAATCCCCTCGCCAAAACGGCTTCGCCGCGAAGCCCTCCAAAAATAGTTTACATATTTACGATCTGATTCCAACGGGCTCGGGCTTCCGCCTTCTGCGTCGTTTGGTTACACCCTCCACACAGGTTCTGAGAAATCTCATAGGCGGATGCGATGGCGGATGACGGTGCGATTCTGATCGGCAAGAGTGGCAAGCCTGAAAACTTGTTGCTCAAGCTCGCCAACCGCCACGGCCTCGTGACCGGCGCGACCGGCACCGGCAAGACCGTGACGCTGCAGGTGATGGCCGAAGGCTTCGCCCGCAACGGCGTCCCGGTCTTCGCGGCCGACATCAAGGGCGATCTCTCCGGCATCGTCGCGCCCGGCGATTCCAACCCGGCCTTCGTCAACCGGGCCAAGGAACTCGGCCTGAAATACGAGCCGGACCAGTTCACCACGGTGTTCTGGGACGTGTTCGGCGAGCAGGGCCACCCCGTCCGCGCCACGATCTCCGAAATGGGGCCGTTGCTGCTGGCGCGCCTGCTCGATCTCAACGACACGCAGGAGGGCGTGCTCAACATCGCCTTCCGCATCGCCGACGAGCAGAAGCTCCTGCTGCTCGACCTGAAGGACCTGCGCGCGATCCTGACCTTCATCGCCGAGAACGCCCAGGAGCTGACCACCAAATACGGCAACGTCACCTCGGCGACCGTCGGCACGATCCAGCGCGCGCTGCTGGTTCTGGAGAACCAGAGGGGCGATCTTTTCTTCGGCGAGCCTGCCCTCGACATCAACGACCTGATGAAGACGGATCGCGATGGCCGCGGCATCGTCAACATCCTCGCCGCCGACAAGCTGATGAACAATCCGCGGCTCTACGCGACCTTCCTGCTCTGGCTGCTCTCGGAGCTGTTCGAGCAGCTCCCGGAGGTCGGCGACCTCGACAAGCCCAAGCTCGTCTTCTTCTTCGACGAGGCGCATCTGCTGTTCAACGGCGCGCCGAAGGCGCTGCTGACGGCGGTCGAGCAGGTCGTGCGCCTGATCCGCTCCAAGGGCGTCGGCGTCTATTTCGTGACGCAGAACCCGCTCGACATCCCGGATACGGTGCTCGCCCAGCTCGGCAACCGCGTCCAGCACGCGCTGCGTGCCTTCACGCCGCGCGATCAGAAGGCGGTGCGTGCCGCCGCCGAGACCTTCCGGCAAAACCCGAAGATCAAGACCGAGGAGGCGATCAGCCAGCTCGCCGTCGGCGAGGCGCTGATTTCGATGCTGGAGGGCAAGGGCTCGCCGGAAATGGTCGAGCGCGCGCTGATCGCGCCGCCGATGGCGCAGGTCGGACCCTGTACGCCCCAGCAGCGCCAGCAGGCCATCAATGCCTCGCCCGAGAAGGGCAAATACGACACCATGATCGACCGCGAGTCGGCCTATGAAATGCTGATGAAGCGCAAGAACCTCAATCCGGACGGCTCGCCCGTCGAGGCTTCGACGGGTGGCAGCGGGGGCGGCGGTATCCTCGATACGATTGGCGGCTGGCTCGGCGGCGGCGCGCCTCAACAGCGCCCGAAGACGGGGCCTGGTTCTCGCGGCGGCCCGCTGCCGCAGAGCATGGCCGAGAAGGTCATCACCTCGGCCGCGCGCTCGGCCGCGACTTCGATCGGCCGCCAGGTCGGCACCGCCATCCTGCGGGGCATTCTCGGTTCCATGTCCGGGAAGCGCTGAGCCCGGTCGTCATTCTCGGGCGGAGCGAAGCGCAGACCCGAGAATCTCCGCCCCGAAAGGGCACTGGCGCCTCTTTCGGCAGGAGATGCTCGGGTCAAGCCCGAGCATGACGAGTTCATTATAGGAACGCTGTCGCCGCCCTTACGCCCCGGTCGCGAGGTCGAACAGCAGCTTGATGTTCAGCAGGATGATGATCGCGGCGACGAGGCCAGCGGTCAGGCTGAGCCAGCGCGGCGCCACCAGAGCACCCATCTTGCCCTTCGATGCGGTGAACATGACCAGCGGCACTACCGCGAAAGGCAGCTGCAGGCTGAGCACGACCTGGCTCAGGATGAGCAGTTTCGCCGTCTGGCTCTCGCCATAGATCAGCGTGACGGCGATCGCCGGTACGATCGCGACGAGGCGCGTCACCAGCCGCCGCATCCAGGCTGGCAGGCGGATGCGCAGGAAGCCTTCCATCACGATCTGCCCGGCCATGGTCGCGGTCACGGTCGAGTTGAGGCCGCAGCAGAGCAGGGCGATGGCGAAGAGCGAGGGCGCGATCGAAGCGCCGAGCAGGGGCTGCAGTAGTTCCTGCGCCTTGCCGAGTTCAGCGACGTCGGTATGCCCGGCTTTGTGGAAGGTCGCGGCGGCGAGGATCAAGATGGAGGCATTGATCAGCAGCGCGAAGCAGAGCGCGACGGTGGAGTCGATCGTCGCGAACTTCAGCGCCTCGCGCTTCTCCGGCAGCGTGTGGCCATAGGCGCGGGTCTGCACGATGCCGGAGTGCAGGTAGAGGTTGTGAGGCATGACAGTCGCGCCGATGATGCCGAGCGCGATGTAGAGCATGTTCGGGTTGGTCACGATCTCGGTCGTCGGCGCGAAGCCGCGGATCACCTCGCCCCAGTTCGGATCGGCGAGCGCGATCTGGATGCCGAAGCACAGCGCGATGACGCCGAGCAACGTGATGATGAAGGCCTCGATCCAGCGGAAGCCGCGCGTCTGCAGCCACAGGATGATGAACACGTCGAAGGCGGTGATCAGAACACCGATCTCGAGCGGGATGCCGAAGAGCAGATTGAGACCGATCGCCGTGCCGATCACCTCGGCGAGGTCGGTGGCGCAGATCGCCAGTTCGGCCAGCAGCCAGAGCGGCCAGGCCATATAGGGTGGATAGGCGTCGCGGCAGGCCTGGGCGAGGTCGCGCCCGGTGGCGATGGCGAGCCGCGCGCAGAGCGACTGCAGGATGATCGCCATCAAGTTCGAGACGAGCGCGACGACGAGCAGCGTGTAGCCGAACTGAGCGCCGCCCGCGAGCGAGGTCGCCCAGTTGCCGGGGTCCATATAGCCCACGGCAACGAGATAGCCCGGGCCGAAGAAGGCCAGGAACTTGCGCCAGGACGAGGAGGTCGGCGTCACCGCGACCGTTCGGAAGACGTCCGTCAGCGAAGGTTCGCCCCGAGACCGAAGCCAGATCGAGGTAGATTCCGGGGCGCCCTGCGACATGATTGGACCTTGCTGCAACTTGTTCGCAATAAGGAGTAGCTGCCGTTCCGGGTGCTGTCAATGCAGTTGCGAAGCGTTGTCAATTAGAGTTGCGACCAGGCCGGGCGGCAATGCATGATTGTGGGCTGACGCCCGTGCGGGCTCTTGCCATGATGGTGTCACCTGAATCGCTTCCGATGGCAGCCATGACCAAGCTCCCCGCTATTCTCGACCGTCTCGACACCGGGCTCGACGGTTCCCTCGAACGCCTGTCTTCCTGGCTCGAAATCCCTTCGATCGGCACCGACCCGGCGTTCAATGCGCAGACGCGCGCCGCTGCCGAATGGCTGAGGGCCGATCTTGAATCTCTCGGTTTCAAGGCCGAGCTGCGCGAGACTGGCGGCCATCCCGTCGTCCTCGCCCATCGGCCGAAGCCGGGCGCGCCGCATGCGCTGTTCTACGGCCACTACGACGTCCAGCCGGTCGATCCGCTGAACCTCTGGGATACCGATCCCTTCAAGCCGACCGTCCGCGAGCTGGAGCCAGGCCGCAAGGTCATCTCGGCTCGCGGCGCCTGCGACGACAAGGGCCAGGTCATGACCTTCATCGAAGCCGTGCGCGCGACGCTCGCCGAGACCGGCGACCTGCCGATCGGCCTGACGATCCTCGTCGAGGGCGAGGAGGAGTCCGGCTCGGTCAACCTTCCTGGCTACATCAAGGCCAATGCCGCCGAGCTGAAGGCCGACTACGCGCTGGTCTGCGACACCGGCATGTGGGACCGCGAGACGCCGCTGATCACCTCGACCCTGCGCGGCATGGTCTATCAGGAGGTGACGCTGACCGCGGCCGATCGCGACCTGCATTCGGGCCTGTTTGGCGGTGCGGCCTGCAACCCGATCCATGTGCTGACGAAAATCCTCGGCGAACTGCATGACGATAGCGGCCGCATCACCGTTCCCGGGTTCTATGAAGGTGTCCACGAGCCGACCAACGCCCAGAAGGCCGAATGGGCCGATCTCAACCTCACGGAAGAGGAGTTCCTCGGACAGGTCGGCCTGAAGCATTCCATCGGCGAGAAGGGGCGCATGCTGATCGAGCAGATCCAGTCGCGTCCGACCTGCGACGTCAACGGCATCTGGGGCGGCTATACGGGGGAGGGCAGCAAGACCGTCATTCCCGGCAAGGCCTCGGCCAAGGTTTCCTTCCGCCTCGTCGGCGATCAGGATCCGGTCAGGATCGCCGAAGCCTTCCGCCAGTTCGTCCGCGATCGGCTGCCCGAGGACGTCACGGCCGAATTCATCAGTCATTCCGGCTCCCCGGCGCTGGCGGTTCCGACGGATTCGCCGGTGCTCCAGAAGGCACGCAAGGCGCTCGCTGACGAATGGGGTGGGCGCGTGGTCTCGATCGGCAGCGGCGGCTCGATCCCCGTCGGCGGCGATTTCAAGCGGACGCTCGGCATCGACACGCTCTTCGTCGGTTTCGGCCTCGACGACGACCGGGTGCATTCGCCTAACGAGAAATATGACCTGTCCTCCTTCCACAAGGGCCAGCGTTCCTGGGCCCGTATCTTGCAGGCTCTTGGTTCATGAGATCGGTTTGCGTCTTCTGCGGTTCGAACCCGGGCAATGATCCCATCTACGCGGCGGGGGCCCGCGCCATGGGCGCCGAGATCGCCCGGCGCGGCCTGACGCTGGTCTATGGCGGCGGTGCCGTCGGGCTGATGGGCATCGTCGCCAACGCCGCGATGGAAGCCGGTGGCCAAGTCCACGGCGTCATTCCCAAGGCACTGAAGGATAAGGAGGTCGGGCATGTCGGACTGACCCGGCTCGAGGTCGTCGACACCATGCACACCCGCAAGGCGCGTATGGCCGAGCTTTCGGACGGTTTTATCGCCATGCCCGGCGGCATCGGCACCTTCGAGGAATTGTTCGAGATCTGGACCTGGGGGCAGCTCGGGATCCATGCCAAGCCGCTCGGCCTGCTCAACGTCGCCGGTTTCTACGATCCGCTGGCGACCTTCCTGGACCAGACCGTCGAAGTCGGCTTCCTGAAGCAGAGTCATCGCGCCATGGCCATGACCGACACCGAGCCGGCGACGCTGCTCGACCGGATGGAGAACTATGTTCCGGCCGCGACCTACAAATGGATCGAGAAGGAGCAGGCCTGAGTTATTCTCGCGCACTGCGTCTCCAGGTTGTAGGAATATTGTCTTGACATCGTGACGCTGATCGTGTAGAGATCAGGAACGCTCACGAAATCTGCCCGAACGAAGCCGCCGCGCCCCCAGCCGGCGGCTTTTTCGTGCCTGCCATCGGGAAGGGACGCATGGCTGAACAGGACGGCACCACGCCGCAACCGCCCTCCCAGCCGAAGCCAAAGCGGGCGACTGTCTCCCGGCGGGCGGTGGTGGGCCAACTCTGGCGCGCCGCCAAGCGCCAGATCGATGCGCATGAGGAGCATCTCGCCGACCTGCCGAAAGGCACCACTGCAAGCGAGGCCGACGCCAAGGCGCTGGCGGTCCTTGCGCGCACCGTGCGCGAGCTGGTCGCGATCGAGGAGCCTCAGGCCGCGAGGAAGGACAAGCATACGGATGAGCCTTCCGCTGCCGACGATCTGCGACATGTCGCACAGCTCCGTCAGGATCTTGCTCGACGTCTTGAAGCGCTGGCCGCTCAGGATGCGGGTGAGCCTTCTCAAGAAGCTGATGCCGACGGCGACCGCGGATGACGTCGAACTCATTCGCTGTACCTGGGACATGTGGGCACGCCCCGATCAGTTGCCGCCCGAGCCGCTGAAGCCGATCTGGCTGGTTTTGGGCGGGCGCGGCGCGGGCAAGACTCGCACTGGCGCCGAATGGGTGAAAGGCATGGCTCTGGGCCATCCGCCCTTCGCGGAGATGCCGACGGAGCGGATCGCCCTCGTCGGCGAGACACAGGGTCAGGTCCGTGACGTGATGATCGAAGGCGTCTCCGGCCTGCTCGCGATCCACACGCGCTGGGAGCGACCGACCTGGCAGCCTTCGCTGCGCCGCCTGCAATGGCCGAACGGCGCGATCGCGCAGGTCTTCTCCGCCGAGGATCCGGAGGGGCTGCGTGGCCCGCAATTCGGCGCCGCCTGGTCCGACGAGCTGGCGAAATGGCCGAACCTTCAGGAGTGCTGGGACATGCTGCAATTCGGCTTGCGCCTCGGCGACAGCCCGCGCCAGGTCGTCACCACGACGCCGCGTCCGGTGCCTCTGGTCAGACGTCTGCTGGTCGAGCCGCATGTCGCGGTCAGCCGGGCGAAGACACAGGACAACCGCTTCAACCTTGCCGCGGATTTCGTCCGAACCGTCACCGAAACCTATGGCGGGACGCGGCTTGGCCGGCAGGAGCTCGATGGCGAGATCGTCGAGGAGAGCCCGGACGCGCTCTGGACCCGCGTGATGATCGAGTCGGCTCGCGAGCGGCAGCGTCCGCCGCTCGCCCGCATCGCCGTCGCCGTCGACCCGCCGGCTTCCTCTTCACAGCGGGCCGATCGCTGCGGGCTGGTCGTGGCCGGCATCGATAGCGACGGCATCGGCCACGTGCTGGAGGATGCGACGCTCGCCGGCGCGAGACCTCATGAGTGGGCCGAGAAGGCTGTCGCGCTCTATCGCCGGCACGAGGCGGACGCGCTGGTCGTCGAGGTCAACCAGGGCGGCGAGATGGTCGAGAGCGTGATCCGCGAGGTCGATGCCGGCGTTCCCGTCGTTTCCGTCAGGGCGACGCGGGGCAAATACCTGCGCGCCGAGCCGGTCGCCGCGCTCTATGCGCAGGGCCGGGTGCGCCATGCCGGCACCTTCCCGGATCTGGAGGACGAGATGTGCGCCTTCGGGCCACGCGGCCTCGAAGGCGGCCGTTCGCCCGACCGGCTCGACGCGCTCGTCTGGGCGCTGACCCATCTGATGCTCGCGCCGAAGGGCCGGCCGCGGGTGAGGGGGATGTAAGGGTGTCATTCTCGGGCGAAGCGAAGCTTCGACCCGAGAATCTCATGACGAGACAGCGCTGGTTTCCGACATGCTCGGGTCGAGCCCGAGCATGACGGCACGTCAGAAAGCGAGATTCCCATGTTCGATTTTCTTCGCAACCTGCGCGGCGGTGCCGCGCCGGACCAGAAGCGTTCGCGCGTCGGGCCGCTGATCGCGCTGCACGAGGCTGGGCGCGCCGTCTGGACCCCGCGCGACTATGTCGCCCTGTCGCGCGAGGGCTATGAGCGCAATCCCGTGGTGCATCGCTGCGTGCGCCTGATCGCGGAAGCTGCGGCGCAGACGCCGCTCGTCGCCAAGGTCGGGGCGCGGGAGATGCCGGAGCATCCGGCGCTGGCGCTGATCGAGCGGCCCAACCCGCGCCAGTGCGGTATCGCTTTCCGCGAGATGCTGTTCGGCCATCTGCTCGTCGCGGGAAACGCCTATGTCGAGGGGGTAAGCACGGGCCGCGAGCCACGCGAGCTTTATGCGCTCAGGCCCGACCGGATGCGGGTCGTGCCCGGCCGCGACGGCTGGCCGGAGGCTTACGACTACACGGTCGGCGGCGACACGGTGCGCTTCCGGCAGGACGAGGGCGAATTGCCGCCGATCCTGCATCTGACGCTGTTCCATCCGGTCGACGATCACTACGGCCTCTCGCCGGTCGAGCCGGCGGCGAGCGCGCTCGACATCCACAACGCCGCCAGCAACTGGCACAAGGCCTTGCTCGACAATGCCGCACGGCCCTCCGGCGCGCTGGTTTATGACGGGCCGGAAGGCGCGACGCTGACCGAGGCCCAGTTCGACCGGCTGAAGCAGGAACTGGAGGATTCCTTCCAGGGCGCCCGCAATGCCGGCCGCCCGCTGCTGCTCGAAGGCGGGCTTGACTGGAAGCCGCTTTCGCTGACCCCGGCGGAGCTCGACTTCGTTGCGGCGAAGGGCGTGGCGGCGCGCGAGATCGCGCTCGCCTTCGGCGTGCCGCCGCTGTTGCTCGGCCTGCCGGGGGACAACACCCACGCCAATTTCGCCGAGGCCAACCGCGCACTCTGGCGCCAGACCGTGATCCCGCTGGTGAGGCGCACGGCGCAGTCTCTGGCGCAATGGCTTGGCCCGGCTTTCGGCGATGACCTTTTGCTGGAACCTGATCTCGACGCGGTCGAGGCACTGGCCGACGAGCGCGAGTCGCTCTGGCGGCGCCTCGGCGCGGCGAATTTCCTCGACGACGACGAGAAACGCGAGGCGGTCGGCTACGGCCGGCGCGCCTTCGGCAAGGAGCGATCATGAACCTGCTCGACCAGATCGTTACAGCCTTCATCGGCCGGGCCGATGTCGGCCATCTCGGCCTGCTGCTCTGGGCGGCGAGCGCCTCCGGCCTCGCCTGGCTCGTCCTGCGCGAACTCACGGCCGCGAACCGCCGCTTCGACGACTTCGTCCGCGAACTCAACCGCTTCAATGCACGCCACGAGGGGGACCAGTCATGAAGGGCAGTAGCGACGCGAAACCTCCGTCGAAGCGGCAGGGGGGTGGACGGGCACAACCAGCCAAGGCGCGTCCCCAAGGGGTGACGACGGAGACTTTCAGCAGCTTCGTCCGCAACCTTGCGAAGCTGGAGGGCGGGCGTCCGCGAGCCGGCAAAGGCGGGGAGGGCGGCCAATGAGCGGCTCGCATCGGCTCCCGCTCGAATCCAAGTTGCTGCCGCTGCAGCCGGCGCGCGTCATGCCGGACGGGGTCTTCGAAGGCTATGCCAGCCTCTTCCGCATCCCCGATCTCGGCAAGGACGTAGTCGAACCCGGTGCCTTCCGCGACAGTCTCGCCCGGCGTGGCCCCTCCGGCGTCAAGCTGCTCTGGCAGCACGACCCGGCCGAGCCGCTCGGCCGCTGGCTCAGTCTCGCCGAGGACAGCCGCGGCCTCTTCGTCCGCGGCAGGCTTTCGCTCGTCGTCACCCGGGCTCGCGAAATCCACGCCCTGATGCGGGAAGGCGCGATCGACGGGCTGTCGATCGGCTTCCGCCCCGAGCGCGCCCGCAACGAGCCCCGCACGGGCCTGCGCCGGCTTGAGCGCGTCGACCTCTGGGAGGTCTCGATCGTCACCTTCCCGATGCTGCCCCAGGCCCGGATCAGTGCCGTCAAGACGGCCTGGCCCCGGCCCGCTTTCGCCTGACCATCACCCTGAGGAGAAGCCATGACCCATCTCGACACTGCTCCGGAGACCAAGGCCGCCGGCGCGGATCTCGCGCTTGCCTTCGAGGACCTGCGCTACACGCTGGAGAGCTATCGCGCCGCCAATGACGAGCGCCTCGCCGGCATCGAAACCCGCCACGGCGCCGATCCGCTGACCGAGGAGAAGCTCACCCGCATCGATGCCGCGCTCGACGACACCATGCGCCGCATCGACCGGCTGACGCTGGAGCGCGCCCGGCCGTCCCTCGGACAGGACGGTCCGGCCCGCGACCCGCTCGTCGCCGAGCACAAGGCCGCCTTCGCGGCTTATGTCCGCACGGGCGAAGCCGGCGGGCTGAAGCGGCTGGAGGCCAAGGCCCTTTCCGCCGGCTCCGGCCCGGATGGCGGCTACCTGGCTCCTTCGACCGTCGAGGGCGAGATCCTACGCCGCCTGGCCAACGCCTCGCCGATCCGTTCGCTGGCGACGGTGCGGACAATCTCGTCGGGCACCTACAAGAAGGCCTTCTCCACTACTGGCCCGGCCTCCGGCTGGGTAGCGGAGACGGCGGCGCGCCCGCAGACAGGCTCGCCCACCCTGGCTGAGCTCTCCTTTCCGGCGATGGAACTCTACGCCATGCCGGCCGCGACGCAGACGCTGCTCGACGACGCCATCGTCAACGTCGACCAGTGGATCGCCGAAGAGGTCGAGAGCGCTTTCGCCGAGCAGGAGGGCGCAGCCTTCGTCAATGGCGACGGCACCGACAAGCCCAAGGGTTTCCTCGCCTATCCGAGCGTGGCCGATGCGAGCTGGGCCTGGGGCAATATCGGCGTGCTCAACACCGGTGTGGCCGGCGCCTTCGCCGCCTCGAACCCGTCCGACGTGCTGGTCGACCTGGTCTATGCGCTGAAGGCCGGCTATCGCCAGAACGCTTCCTTCGTCATGAACCGCAAGACGCAGGCCGCGGTCCGCAAGTTCAAGGACTCCACCGGGAATTATCTCTGGCAGCCGCCGGCTTCCGCCGGTGYGCCGGCGACCTTGCTCGGCTTCCCGCTGGTCGAGGCCGAGGACATGCCGAATATCGCCAACAACGCGGTCTCGATCGCCTTCGGCGATTTCCGGCGCGGCTACCTCGTCGTCGACCGGGCGGGCGTGCGCATCCTGCGCGACCCGTACTCCGCCAAGCCCTATGTGCTGTTCTATACGACTAAGCGCGTCGGCGGCGGCGTCCAGGACTTTGCGGCGATCAAGGGGCTGAAATTCGCGGTCTGAAGTTGCTCAGTGCGAAAACCACCAGCTGAAGGCAGCGCGCGGCTGGGCCGCTTCGTTCGGTTGCGCTTCGCCGCCGAATGAAAGCAGCCGCGCGCTACCCTCGGAGATCCAGCCGCGGTAATCGCTGATCGGCGTGATGGCGGTGAAGCCGCCGCAAATGCGCCGGGCGCGCGTGTTGAGCGGTCCGCTCGACCAGCTCACGATTCCCACGAGGTCCCGCGACTGCGTCGAGCCGCGCAGCACCGGGCCGCCGGAATCGCCGCGGCAGGCGCCGGCGCCCGGCGCTTCGCCGCGCGCCTCGACATCCACCGCGACCTTGACCGTGTTCTGGGTCGTATAGTTGCCGGCGTTGAGCAGCGGCGTTTCGCGCAGGCGAYGGGCGGTGCGCTTGTTGTTCTCGGCCGAGAGGCCGAAGCCCGCCATGGTGACGGTTTCGCCCTGCCATAGGCCGCCGCCCAGTGTGAGCGGCTCAATGTCCTGCGGCAGCGGCTGTGCCAGTCGCAGCAGGGCGAGGTCGGTGCCGGGCTGCGTGCGCGGCGTGGTGCCGGGCACGAAGCTCGGATGCGGCAGGACGGCAACGACCAGCTGCCGCCGCGCCCGGAAACGGGGATCGAGGCTGACGACGCTGATCGAGCCACCGCCCATCAGGCAGTGCGCGGCCGTCAGCACGATCTCAGGCGCGATTACAGCGCCCGAGCAGAGCTCGCCGCGGCTGGTCTCGACCCGCACGGTCCAGGCGCGGGCGCCATGGGCATCGCGCGAGTCGGTGCCTCCGACGACAGCCAGGGCGGGCTGCGCCGTTGCGGCAGCCAGAAGGGAAAACGCGAGAGCGGCAAGCGAGCGCAGGATCATGACGTGAACCAGTGGACGGCTGATCAATCTAGGAGGTGGCGCGGCGCAGTCCAGCGTTTTCACCGGCCCCTCGACCAGCGTGCCGCTTCTCCCCATCGGGACAGTGTCGCGTCGATCCAGTGCCGCTGCGGCGCGACCAGGATGCCCTGGGTGAGGAGCCCGCAATTGCGGCCTTTCGGACCGGTGGACCAGCTGGTCACGGCGCTGATGCCGCCATCGGCAAAGATCGGTCCGCCGGAATCACCCTGGCAGGCGCTGGCGCCCGGCTGCTTGCCGGCACCGGCCGGATCCGCCGCCCAGAGCAGGATGCGGCTCGGGCCATAGGGCTCGATGGCTGCCAGCGTGGCGGATCGGTATGTACCCGTGCTGCGGGCCTCGCCTTCGCGGGCGACCCCGTAACCGGCGAGCGTCACGGAGCTTCCCGCTGGAGGCAGCGGCCCGTCGATCAGCTCCGCCGGGGCGAAACGCGCCGGCAGAGGCTCGGCCAGCCGGATGAGAGCGAGGTCGATCGAGCGCCGCCGGCTGCGGATCGCACCGGCATCGAACTCGGGATGCAAGCTGACTGTCGCAGGCGCGATCAGAACGGGCTCTCCCGCCTCGCGCCAATGAATGCGTAGTTCCGTTCCACCGGCGGCGCAATGAGCGGCCGTGAGAATGGCGCGCGCCGATAGCACGATCCCGCTGCACACACCGCCGCGGGCGTTGAGGACCATCAAGGTCGAGTCGGCGGCTGGTCCGCCTTCGCGGCCGCCGACCACGGCCTGCGCGGGCAGGGGGCCGAGCCCGCAGACCGCGCTGCCGAGCAAGGCGGCGACGATCCAATTCGCGATGCGCATGAGTGCTCCTTTCCGACGGAACGCTGATAGCGCGCCGCGCTCCGCAATTGAACCGTCCAGACGATCCTATGAAGGGGATGAACATGACGCCGCTCGCCCTGGCTCCGCCGACGGCGGAACCGGTCACGCTCAACGAGACCCGGCTCTTCCTGCGCCTGGACCATAGCAACGAGGATGATCTGCTCGCTACACTGATCACGGCCGCACGGCTGATGATCGAGGCGGCGGCGGGCCGTTGCTTGATCGAGCAGCCCTGGCGCATCGTTCTCGATCGCTGGCCCGGCAATGGCGAGATCAGGCTGCCGCTGTCACCGATCGCCCGGATCGAGGCGGCACGGGTCTACGATGTGCTCGGGGCCCCGCAACCGGTCTCCGAGGCGGCGCTCACCCTGGACAGAAATGCCGACCCTCCGCTGATCCGCGCGACCGGGGAACTGCCGGAGATCGGCCGCAATCACGGCGCGATCGAGATCGACATCGTTGCCGGCTACGGGGCGACGGCCGCCGCCGTTCCCGCCCCGCTGCGCCAGGCGGTGCTGAGGTTGGCCGCCCGCTGGTTCGAGGAGCGGGGCGACGTTGCCAGCCGGGACGCCCAGGCATTGCCGAGCACGATCGCCGCGCTGGTGGCCCCATTCCGCCGTGGAAGGCTCTGAACATGGCGAATGCTGTTCGAGCTGCGATCGGCCGGCTGAGGCGTCGGCTTATTCTGGAGGCGCCGGCCTCCACGCCGGATGAGCTGGGAGGATCAACCCAAGTCTTCGAGGCGGTCGCCGCCTTCTGGGCGCAGGTCGAATGGCTCTCGGGCACCGAGCAGTGGCGCCAGGGGCGCCCGGAGCAGGTTGCGACCCACCGCGTGACGCTGCGCTGGCGCGGCGATCTCGATGCGGGCAAGCGGCTGCGGGACGGCGACCGGATCTTCGACATTCGAACCGTTTCCGATCCCGACGGTTCGCGTCGGCGCCTCATCTGCCTCGTGGAGGAGGTGAAGCCATGAGCGACGCGGTCCTGGCTCTGCGGGCGGCGATTCAGGCTCGCTTGACGGCCGATGCGGCGCTGACGGCGCTGATCGGTCCCGGGCGCATCCATGATGAGGCGCCGCGCGCGACGCGCGGTCTCTATGTCGTCCATGGCGATGTCGAGGCCCGCAACTGGTCCACCGGCAGCGAGCGCGGCTGCGAGCAGGAACTCGCACTCGTCGTGTGGGCGGCGCAGAGCGCTTCCTCGCGGCAGGCCTTGGAAGCGGCAGGGCTGATCGTCGGTGGGCTCGACGACGCCGAGCTCGCTCTGGAAGGGCACTCTCTCGTCAATCTGGGTTGGCTGTCGAGCCGGCTCGCCCGCGAACCGCGCAGCGGGCTCGGCCATGTGACGATCCGCTTCCGCGCGGTCACCGAAACACTCTGACATCGGAAGGAGAAGCCGCATGGCGGCACAGAAAGGCAAGGACCTGCTGCTGAAGGCGGCGGATGGCGCCGGCGCTTTCGTCACTGTGGCGGGGTTGAGGGCGAGGCAGATCGCGTTCAACGCCGAGACCGTCGACGTGACTCATTCGGAATCGGCTGGGCGCTGGCGCGAATTGCTGGCGGGGGCGGGAGTGCGCCGTGCCAGCATCAGCGGTTCCGGCATCTTCAAGGACGAGGCCTCGGATGCCCTCGTCCGGCAGAGCTTTTTCGACGGCGTCATCCGGGACTGGCAAGTCGTCGTGCCGGATTTCGGCACGATCGGAGGTCCCTTTCAGCTGACGAGCCTCGAATATCGCGGCGACCACGCCGGAGAGGTCACGTTTGATCTCTCGCTGGAATCCGCCGGCTCGCTCGCCTTCACGGCACTCTGAGGAGGGGACGATGGTCAATCGTCATCGTGGCGAGACGACGCTCATGGTTGCGGGGGATGCCCTACCGATGAGGCTGACGTTGGGTGCGCTCGCCGAGCTCGAGCACGCCTTTGCAGTCGACAGCCTGCCGGCTCTCGGTGAGCGCTTCGTGGATGGCCGGCTCTCATCCCGCGACATTATCCGCATCATCGCAGCCGGCTTGCGGGGAGCGGGCAGGGCAATCCGGGACGAGGACGTGGCAGGCCTGTCCTTCGACGGCGGGCTGAGCGGAGCGATCAAGGCCGCGATCGCCCTGCTCGAAGCCACTTTCGGGGAGGAGGACGCCGGCCGCCCTCCGCAGCCGCCGGCGGGGTGAAACCGCCGGCGGCCTTTCCCTGGAACGACGTCATGGCTTTCGGGCTCGGGCGACTTGCCTGGCCGCCAGACCAGTTCTGGGCGGCGACGCCGCGCGAGATCGCAGCCGCTCTGAACGCGCATCGCGGTGTGGCGACCAGTGCCACTGATCGCGCGGCTTTGTCGGCACTCATGGCTGCCTATCCAGACAGCTGACGGCAAGTCCTGAATCAATTTCTGAAGAGGATGATCATGGCCAGCGAAGATGGCGCCGATTCCGTCCGCCCGTCCGATCTGCGGACGATGGATACGCTGACTCAATCTCTGAACAGGTCTTCGGAAAGCTTTGGTAAATCGATCGTAAATGCCTTCTCTCGTGGCGTCGTAGAGGGCAAGCGCTTCGAGGACGTGCTGCGCAGCGTCGGCCGTTCGATGACCGACAGCCTGCTCAAGACGGCTCTGAAGCCCCTCCAGACCGGCCTGTCGAAACTACTCGGCACGGGTGTGGAAAGTCTTACGGGCCTGTTCAGCGGGGGCGTTGGCTCTTCCGGTGGGAGCGTTCCCGTCAAAGCTTTCGCGGAAGGCGGCATCGTTGCCTCCCCTTCCTATTTCCCGACGGGGCGCGGGCTCGGCCTGATGGGCGAGCGCGGTGCCGAGGCCATCATGCCCTTGTTGCGCGGCCCGGACGGCCGGCTCGGCGTGCGTGCCGCGGCCGGCGGCTCGGCGCGCCCGCTCAACGTCGTCGTTCAGGTCTCAACGCCTGACGCCGAGAGCTTCCGCCGTTCGGAAGCGCAGGTCTCGGCCGCGATCGCCCGTGCCGTCGCGCGCGGCAGCCGCGCGCTCTGAGCGGAGAGCGTGATGACCGATTTTCACGAAGTCCGTTTCCCGACAGATGTGGCGCGTGGCGCGCGGGGCGGGCCTGAACGTCAGACGCAGATCGTTACGCTCGCCTCGGGCCGCGAAGTGCGCAACAGCCGCTGGGCTCATTCCCGACGCCGCTATGACGCCGGGCTCGGTGTGCGCAGCTTCGACGCCCTGGCTGCCGTCGTCAGCTTCTTCGAGGAGCGGAGGGGCCGGCTTTATGGCTTCCGCTGGCGCGATCAGCTCGACTGGAAGAGCTCGTCGCCTTCGCGGGAGCCCGCCGCGACGGATCAAGCCATCGGGGTCGGAGATGGCGCCACGAGCGTCTTCCAGCTTTGCAAGTCCTATGGCTCCGGCCCGTCAGCCTATCGTCGCGACATCGCCAAGCCATGCGAAGGAACCGTCCGGATCGCGCTCGATGGCGTCGAACAGCCGACGGCGAACTTCGCCTGCGACACCGCCACCGGGCGCGTCACCTTTGTGCCGGGCTCGGTCCCACCACCGGATGCGACGGTGACGGCGGGCTTCGCCTTCGACGTGCCCGTGCGCTTCGACATCGATGCGATCGACGTCGATCTCTCGGCGTTCGAGGCTGGCGAGATCCCGCGCATCCCCGTCGTCGAGATACTGCCCTGAGGCTGCACCATGCGCGATATCCCTGCCGCTCTGGCCGCCCATATCGAGAGCGGGGCAACCACCTTGTGCCGCTGCTGGAGCCTGACGCGCCGCGACGGGCTCGTACTCGGCTTTACCGACCATGACCGGGCGCTTGCCTTCGACGGTCTGACCTATGCGGCGGCGACCGGGCTGGAGGCCGCGGAGGCGACGGCCGAGCTCGGCTTCGCCATCGGCGGCGGCGATGTCGCCGGCGCCTTCGCGGCATCGGGCCTGAACGAGGCCGACCTTGCGCGGGGGCTCTATGACGATGCGCGAGTCCGCATCTGGCTGGTCAATTGGGCCGTGCCCGAGCAGAGGCTGCTGCTCGAGGAGGGTTTCGTCGGCGAAGTCAGGCGCGGCGAGCACAGCTTCACGGCCGAGGTGCGCGGTTTCGCCAAGGCCTTCGATGAGGAGCGCGGGCGCCTTTACCTTCGCTCCTGCTCGGCGGATCTCGGCGATGCGCGCTGCGGCGTCGCACTGGCGCCGGTTTCTGCTGAAGTCACTGCGAGCGATGGCCGCCTGGCGCTCGCCGCCGAAGGGCTTGCTTCCTACCCGGATGGCCATTTCACCGGCGGGCGGCTCGTCTTCACCGGCGGAGCCAATGCCGGCTTCGCCACGGAGGTGAAGCGGCACGGCATCGAGGGTGATCGCGCTGTCTTCCAGCTCTGGCAGGCACCGGCCGCGGCGATCCTGGCCGGCGACGATTTCAGCGTCGCGCCGGGCTGCGACAAGAGCTTCGCCACCTGCCGGGCGAAATTCGGCAACGGCGTCAATTTCCGCGGCTTTCCGCACATGCCGACGACGGATTTCATCATCGGCGGCGTCCGCCCCGGAGACGGAGCGCTCGACGGCGGGAGCCTGTTCCGATGAGGCGCGACGAGATCGTCGAGGCGGCGCGTCTGTGGCTTGGCACGCCCTATCACCATCAGGCCTCGCTGCGCGGCGTCGGCTGCGATTGTCTCGGCCTCGTCCGAGGGATCTGGCGCGATCTGCTTGGCGATGAACCCGAGGCGCCGCCGCCCTACACGCCGTACTGGGCCGAAAGCCTGCGGCAGGAGACGCTGGCGAGCGCGGCACTGCGCCATCTCGCGCCGGTCGCGATCACGGCCGAACGACGGGGTGACGTGCTGCTCTTCCGCTGGCGTGAGCATCTGCCGGCCAAGCACTGCGCCATCCTGAGCGAGCCTGATCGCATCATCCATGCCCATGACGGGGCGGCCGTTGCCGAGGTCGCCTTCACGCCCTGGTGGCGGCGCCATCTCAGCCATGCCTTTTCCTTCCCCGGAGTGACCGACTGATGGCGACGCTTCTCCTCCAGGTCGCAGGTGCGGCGCTCGGCACCGCGCTGGGCGGACCGTTCGGCGGCGCGATAGGCCAGGCGCTCGGCGGTCTTGCCGGCGCGACGATCGATCAGGCCTGGCTCGGCAGCGCGGGCGGCAACAAGGTCGTCGAAGGGCCGCGCCTGAAGGAGGTGAACGGGCTCGCTGCGACCGAGGGGGCATCGATTCCGCGGGTCTATGGCCGGGCACGCCTCGGCGGCCAGCTCATCTGGGCGACGCGCTTCGAGGAGGAGGTCACGGTCTCGGTCAACCGCGGCAAGAGCGGTGGCAAGGGCGGCCGCTCGAAAAAGACCTATGAGACGACCTATAGCTACCACGCCAACCTCGCGATCGGCCTTTGCGAGGGGGCGATCGCCTTCATCAGGCGCATCTGGGTCGATGGTCGTGAGCTCGACGTCAGCACCGTCGCGATGCGCGTCCATCACGGGCACGAAACGCAAGAGCCCGATCCGCTCATCGCCGCGAAGGAGGCGGGCGACGCCCCGGCCTATCGCGGCCTCGCCTATGTCGTCTTTGAGCGTTTCCCGCTCGCGGATTACGGCAACCGCGTGCCCCAGTTCGATTTCGAGGTTGTCCGCGCTGTCGAGGGGTTGGGCGGCATGATCCGCGCCGTCTCGCTGATCCCGGGAGCTGGCGAGTTCGTCTATGATACGCGGCCTGTCAGCCACGAGCCCGAGCCGGGCGTCAGCGAGGGGCTGACACGCCACCAGCTCTATGGCGGGTCGGACGTCGATACCGCGCTCGGCCATCTCCTTGCGCTCTGCCCGAACCTGCGCTCCGTTTCGCTCGTGGTGTCATGGTTCGGCGACGATCTGCGCGCCGGTTCCTGCAGCGTCGCGCCGCGCGTCGAGATCCCGCACAAGCCGACAGTCGGCGCCGAATGGTCCGTCGCGGGGCTGACGCGCGCTTCGGCGCGCGCTGTCAGCCAGATCGACGGCCGCCCGGCTTTCGGCGGCACTCCCTCCGACGAGAGCATCATAGCTCTGATCCAGCGCCTGCGCTTCGATTACGGGCTCGAAGTCGTCCTCTATCCCTTCCTGATGATGGACGTCCCCGTGGGAAATGTGCTGTCGGATCCCTGGTCAGGCGGGGGGAGCCAGCCGCGCTACCCCTGGCGCGGACGGATCACCTGTGATCCGGCGCAGGGCCGCCCGGGGAGCGTGGAAGGCACAGCCGCGGCTGCGTCGCAGATCGCCGCATTCGTCGGCACGGTCGGCCCAGCCGACATGGCGCTCGCGGGCAGCGTCATCGCCTGCGCCAAGCCCGACGAGTGGTCGTATCGCCGCCAGATCATGCACTGCGCGATGCTGGCGCAGGCCGCAGGTGGCGTCGAAGGCTTCGTGATCGGTTCCGAACTGGTCGGGCTGACGCATCTGCGTGGCGCGTCCGGCTATCCGATGGCCGACCACCTCGTTGGGATCGCTGAGGACGTCAAGACCATTCTGCCCACGGCAACCCTGACCTATGCCGCCGACTGGACGGAATATGGTGCCGATGTCCGTGACGGCGGCCAGCACGTCGACTTTCCGCTCGATCCGCTCTGGGCCTCGCCGGCGATCGCCGCTGTTGGCATCGACTACTATCCGCCGCTCTCGGACTGGCGTGATTCCGGGGAACACGCCGATGCTGCCATTGCGCGCGGGCCTGCTGATCTCGCCTATCTCCGCGACCGGCTGACCGCGGGCGAAGCCTTCGACTGGTGCTATGCCGATGAAGATGGCCGCGCCGCGCAGGCGAGGTTGCCCATCACCGACGGTGCCTACGGAAAGCCTTGGCTGTTCCGGCCCAAGGACCTCCATGGCTGGTGGAACAACGCGCATATCCGGCGCTCGGGCGGTGCCGAGACCACTGCCACGCCTTTCGTGCCGGGCGCGAAGTCGATCTGGCTGACCGAGATCGGCATCCCGGCGGTGGACAAGGGCGCCAACGCGCCCAATGTCTTTCCCGATACCCGTTCAGCCGAAGGCGGCTTCCCGCCCTTCTCCAGCGGTGCGCGCGACGATCTGGTGCAGGCGCGCGGGCTGGAAGCGATCATCTCCGGTTTCGATCCGGACCGCCTCGGCTTCGATCCCGCGCGCAATCCGGTTCATCCGGTCAGCGGCATCCGCATGGTCGACCCGGCACATATTGTCGTCTGGAACTGGGACGCCCGGCCGTTTCCCGCATTTCCCGATCTTGGCGGCATCTGGGCGGACGGCGTCAATTTCGAGACGGGGCACTGGCTGAACGGCCGCCTGGAAGGTACCCCCGTCGATCGTCTCATCACCAGGCTGCTCGCCGATTTCGGCCTGCCGCCTACAGACGGCATGGCTGTCGACGGCTTCGTGGACGGCTATGTGCTCGACCGGCCGCTTTCCGCGCGCCAGGCGCTTGAACCGCTCGCTCAGACCTTCGGTTTCGATGCGGTGATGGGCGCGGGCCGCATGCGCTTCGAGGGGCGGGGTGGCAAGGTCTCGCGGCTGCTCGGCCATGACGATTTCGTTGCGGATCGCGACGGAGAGCCCTTCACGCTGCGCCGCACCCAGGAGACTGAGCTGCCGCTGGAGCTGCGCCTCGGCTTCAGCGACAGCGAAAGCGACTATCGCAAAGCCGGAAGCCGCTCACGCCGCCTTGCTGGCGCGGCGCGACGGGAGGTTGCGGTCGAGACGGCCGTCGTAACCCGCCCCGCCGAGGCCCAGCGCCTGGCCGACCAGCGCCTGCAGGAGGCCTGGGCCGGGCGCGAGACGCTGGAATGCGAGCTGTCGCCGCGTTGCCTCGACCTGGAGCCGGGGGACGTCGTCTCCGTGCCGGTCGATGCGGGCCGCCGCCTGTTCCGGATCACGCGTATCGCCGATGGCACGATCCGGCAGATCAGCGCGCGTGCCGTCGAACCCGCGATCTACGCGAGCGCAGGCGCGAAGGGCGGGCCTCGCCCTCCGCGGACGCCGCCGGCCTTGCCCGGCCGGCCTCTTGTGGTTCCGCTCGCTTTGCCGATCGTTGCGGCACAGCCACCGGCATTGCTCTCGCTCGCGGCTTTCGCATCGCCCTGGCCGGGGGCGCTGGCGATCTGGAGCGCCGACGAGGCCGGCTTGTTCGATCTCGGCGGCTTCGTCGAGGCTCCCTCGATCATTGGCGAAACGCTGACCGAGCTCCCGCCAGGGCCGCTCTGGCGAACCGATCGGCGTGCCGCGCTCGAGGTTCTGTTGCGCGGCGGCGTCATGTCGTCCGTGTCGTCGGATGCAGCGCTCGCCGGCGCCAACGCGTTGGCTCTGATTGGCGAGGACGGCGAGATCGAGATCGTCACGGTGGCGCAGGTCGATCTCATCGGTCCGCAGCGCTTCCGCCTCTCGCGTTTCGTCCGCGGAATGGCTGGATCGGAAGCGGCTGCTTCTCGCCATCTGCCGCCCGGAGCCCGTGTCGTCGTTCTCGATGGGGCGGCTGTGACGCTGACGACGGATCTGTCCGATATCGGCAAGCAGCAACGCTACCGCATTGGCCCGGCGCGCCACGATGTCGGCGACCCGACGATGACGCAGGTCACGGCAGAGGTGAGAAGCGACGCGCTGCTGCCGCTGTCCCCGGTCCGGGCGAAGGCTCGTCGTTCGGGAGCCGGCATCCGTCTGAGCTGGGTGCGGCGGACCCGCAGCGACGGTGATTCGTGGGATCTGGCCGAGGTTCCCATCGGCGAGGAGGGCGAGCGCTACGAAATCCGCGTTCTCGACGGCGAGCTGCCCATCCATGCCGAAATCGTGAATGCGCCCGAGTGGCTCTATCCGGCTGCGCAGGAGCTCGCGCATTTCGGTTCGCAGCAGGAGGAACTTTCATTGTCTTTGGCCCAGCTCAGCACAACCGTGGGGCGAGGGCGCGAATGGCGTGGACGGATCGCCATCGCGTGATTTAGTCTAGGTTGTGGTCGGGGTGATGCATTCATGGCCCATTCACGCGGATGGGATTAGCCCATGTCGATGATGCCGGTCGAACCGATCCTCGCTTTCGCGCTCATGACCTCGCCGCCGATGCCGATCATCCGCATCGACGATGCGACGCCGATGTCCTGCCTTTCCTCGGATGAAACGCGCGATGCTGTTGCCGACGGCCGGGTGATGCAGCCGGCCGAAGCCTCGCGCCATGCCCGCCATGCGGCTCCAGGCGAAGTTGTCCGCATCAGGCTCTGTCGGCAGGGCGACGATTTCGTCTATGTCGTCACGACGCTGAAACGCGACGGGCGCGTTGCACGCGTGACGCTGGAAGGACAATCCGGCAAGATTGCCACCATCCGCTGACTGCTTGCCGGCATCTGCACAAACTGGAGCGAACCCACCGTGAGACTGCTCGTCGTCGAGGACGACAAGGACCTCAACCGCCAGATCGTGACCGCTCTGGAGAACGCCGGCTACGCCGTCGACAAGGCTTTCGACGGCGAGGAGGGGCTCTATCTCGGCGAGACCGAGCCCTATGACGCCGTCATTCTCGATCTCGGCCTGCCGAAGGTCGATGGTGTCGCGGTGCTGCAGGGCTGGCGCCGGGCTGGCAAGACCATGCCGGTGCTGATCCTGACGGCGCGCGACCGCTGGAGCGACAAGGTTGGGGGCTTCGATGCCGGCGCGGACGACTATGTCGTCAAGCCGTTCCATGTCGAGGAGCTTCTGGCACGCGTCCGCGCCTTGCTGCGCCGCGCGGCCGGCCATGCCACATCGGAACTCGTCTGCGGACCGGTTCGGCTCGATACGCGGGCAAGCCGCGTGGTGGTCGATGGCAACCCGGTGAAGCTGACCTCGCACGAGTATCGGCTGCTCTCCTACCTGATGCACCATCAGGGGCGGGTCGTTTCGCGCACCGAATTGGTCGAGCACCTCTACGACCAGGATTTCGATCGCGATTCCAACACGATCGAGGTTTTTGTCGGCCGCTTGCGCAAGAAGCTCGGGGTCGACGTCATCGAGACCGTCCGGGGCCTCGGCTACATCGCCGCTGCTCCGGAAAAGGTCTGATCGCGGGAGATGGTCCTCAAATCCCATCGTTATTCGCTGGGAGCGCGGCTCTTTCTCTCGGCGGCGTTTTGCTGCGTCCTCATCCTGGTCCTGGCCGGTGTCGGCCTGACCACCTTCTACCGCCGCTCGGCCGAGCGCGGCTTCGACGAGCGGCTCTCGGTCTATATCAAGCAACTCGTCGCCGATCTCGCCGCGCCGCCCGAAACGGAGCGCCAGACGGTCGGTGATCTCGGCGAGCCGCGCTTCGACCTGCCGCTGACCGGCTGGTACTGGCAAATCACCCGCCTCGATGGCGAGCGGCCCAATGTGCGCGCGTCACGGTCACTGGTCGGTGGCCAGCTGCCGAAGCTCCTCGACCAGTCGATCGCGCCCAACAGCCGCGGTCTGCGGGAGAGCTATGTTTCCGGCCCGGACGATCGCCAGCTGCGCATTCTCGAGCGCGAGATCGATGTCGGCGAGGACGGTCGCTTCACCGTTGCCGTCGCCGCGCCGGCCGATGAGATCGAAGGCGATATCCAGGATTTCCGCTTCGCGCTGGCGATGACCTTCCTGCTGCTCGGCCTTGCGCTTGTCGCCTCGACGCTAGTCCAGGTCCGGTTCGGCCTGCGGCCGCTGGTGCGCCTGCGGACCGCCGTCGGTTCGGTAAGGACGGGCGAGAGCCCGCGCATCGCGGGCCAGTACCCGCCCGACCTCGCGCCGCTCGCGAGCGAACTCAATCAGTTGATCGACGCCAATCACGAGATTCTCGATCGCGCCCGCACGCAGGTCGGCAACCTCGCTCATGCCCTCAAGACGCCGCTCAGCGTCATGATGAACGAGGCAGGTTCGGGCGAAGGGCAACTCCCGCAGACCGTTCGGACACAGACCGCGATCATGCGGGATCAGGTCCAGTATTATCTCGATCGGGCGCGGGCCGCTGCGCTGTCCGGCGCGTTGGGCGGCGTCACCGAGGTGGTTCCGTCGCTTGAAGCGCTCCTGCGGACATTCATGAAGATCTCCCAGGACAGGGAGATCGCCGGCTCGCACGCCGTTCCGAAGACGCTGCGCTTCCGCGGCGAGAAGCAGGATTTCGAGGAAATGCTCGGAAACCTGCTCGACAATGCCTTCAAATGGGCGTCGTCGAAAGTCGAGGTCTCGCTGGAGAGTGGCAAGGCCGATGACAATGAGAAGATGGCGTTGCTGATCGACGACGATGGTCCAGGCCTCCCGCATGGTGCCATGGCGGAAGTGCTGAAGCGCGGCCGCCGGCTCGACGAGGCGACACCGGGGTCCGGCCTCGGATTGTCGATTGTCGTCGATCTCGCCAAGCTCTATGGCGGCGAGCTGACGCTGCAGCGTTCGCCGTTGGGCGGGTTGCGCGCGCGGCTCGTCTTGCCTTCGATCTAGATCAAATCCAAGCCCGCGTGACCCTTTGTCGCCATGAACTCGACCGGCCGATTCGCTAAGAACACCCTATGATGATCTGGACGATCTTTGCGGCAATGACGGGAGCGGCGATCTTCGCCTTGCTCCGGCCGCTCAGTCACGGCCAGCTTCAGGATTTCGCCGATATAGCGGATGCCAAGAGCCTCTATCGCGCGCAGCTCAAGGAGATCGACCGCGATCTCGGCCGCAAGCTGATCGCCGAGTCGGAAGCGGAAGCGACGCGTGCCGAGGCGGCGCGCCGCCTGCTGCGGGCCGCCAACGACGAGGTGGGCCCTTCGGGCGAGACCGAGCCGTCCCTGCGGCGCCGCCGTGCCAGCTCGGCCCTGATGCTGTCGGTCGTGCCGCTACTCGCCTTGCTGGTCTACGGGCTCTACGGCTCGCCGGGCTTCTCCGACCAGCCGCTGGCCGCGCGGCTCGAGAAGGCCGGGCCGCAGCAGGATTTCGCCGTTGTCCTGGCGCGTATGGAGGCCCATCTTGCGGCCAATCCGACCGACGCCAAAGGCTGGTCCCTGATCGCGCCGATCTATCTGAGACAGGGACGCTACGACGAGGCAGTCAAGGCTTTCGCGGCGACAGTTCGCTACGGCAAGCCCGACACCGATCTGCTCGCCGGGCTCGGCGAGGCCCGCATTCTCGAAGCCGGTGGCATCGTGACGGCGGCTGCGCGGGAAGCCTTGGCGGAAGCGGTCAAGCTCGACCCGAGCAACGCGCGGGCGCGCTACTATCTCGCCGTCGGCAAGGAGCAGGACGGCGATGGGGAAGGCGCGTTGTCCGCTCTGCAGCAGCTCCTCGCCGATGCGCCCCCGCAAGTGGAATGGGCCGCTGCCGTGCGCGCCCGTATCGAGCAGATGCAGGCCGATGCCGGGCGCAAGGCGGTCGCGGCTTTGCCGGAGGCCGAACGTCAGCAGGCGATCAAGGGCATGGTGGACGGCCTGGCCGCGCGGCTGGCCGGTGGCGGCGGAACGCTGCCCGAATGGAGCCGCCTGATCCGCGCCCGCGCCGTCCTCGGCGATCGGGACGCCGCGGTGCAGGCGGTGAAGACGGCGCGCGAGCGGCTGTCGCAGGATCAGGCAGCACTTGCGGCCATCGATGCCCTGGCCGATGAATTGGCCTTGAAGGAAGCCAAGCCGTGAGTGTCGCCCAGCCCACCCGCCCCATGCCGGCCAAGCGCCGCCTGACCCGGAAGCAGCGCCGCCTTGCGCTGATCGCGGCGGCCGGCGCCGTGCTGTTCTTCGCGGCCGGGCTCGTGCTCTTCGCCATGCGCGACACGATCGTGTTCTTTTACGGCCCGACGGAGATCGTCGAGAAGGGCGTAGCTCCCGGCACCCGCATGCGCCTCGGCGGCCTTGTCGAGACGGGCTCCGTCCAGCGCGGGCCGGGCCAGCGCGTCTCCTTCGCGATCACCGACAGCAAGACCGCCATGAAGGTCAGCTATGACGGGTTGCTGCCGGATCTGTTCCGCGAGGGGCAGGGCGTCGTCACCGAGGGCGTCTTCGAAGGGGCAGGGCGCTTCAAGGCGGATTCGGTGCTGGCCAAGCATGACGAGACCTATATGCCGCGCGAGGTTGCCGACACGCTGAAGAAGCAGGGGCACTGGCAGCCCGGCGGCCCCGGCGCACCCGCCGCGCCAGCGGCCAAGCCATGAGCCGGTCATGATCGTCGAGATCGGTCATTACGCGCTGGCGCTCGCGCTCGGCGTCTCCGTCATCCAGACGCTGGTGCCGTTCTGGGGCGTCGTGCGGCATGACAGGGCGCTGGCGTCGGTCGGCAGCAGCGCGGCGCTGATCAGCTTCGCGCTGGTCGCGCTGTCGTTCGCGGCATTGGTCGCATCCTATGTCCGCTCGGATTTCTCGGTGGCGAACGTCGTCGCGAACTCCCATTCGACGCAGCCGCTGATCTATAAACTCACCTCGGTCTGGGGCAACCACGAGGGCTCGATGCTGCTCTGGGTGCTGATCCTGACCCTGTTCGGGGCGCTGGTCGCGCTGTCGCGCAACTCGCTGCCGCCGCGGCTGCGGGCCGGGACGCTGGCCGTGCAGGGGCTGGTGGCCGTGGCCTTCCTCGCCTTTCTGCTGCTGACCTCGAACCCGTTCCAGCGCCTGATGCAGGCCCCGGCGGAAGGGCAGGATCTCAACCCGATCCTGCAGGACCTCGGGCTCGCGATCCATCCGCCGCTGCTCTATATCGGCTATGTCGGCTTCTCGATCACCTACGCCTTCGCCGTCGCCGCCCTGATCGACGGACGGATCGACGCGATGTGGGCGCGGGCCGTCAGGCCCTGGACGCTGCTGGCCTGGACCTTCCTGACGCTGGGCATCGCGATGGGCTCCTACTGGGCCTATTACGAATTGGGCTGGGGCGGCTGGTGGTTCTGGGACCCGGTCGAGAACGCCTCCTTCATGCCTTGGCTCGCCGGCACGGCCCTGATCCATTCGACCGTGGTGATGGAGAAGCGCGACGCGCTCAAGGTCTGGACGATCCTGCTCGCGATCCTGACCTTCTCGCTCTCGCTGCTCGGCACCTTCATCGTTCGTTCCGGCGTGCTGACCTCGGTGCACTCCTTCGCCAGCGATCCGGCGCGGGGCCTGTTCATCCTCTTCATCCTGGTCTTCTTCGTCGGCGGCTCGCTCGCACTCTTCGCCTGGCGCGCACCTCTGCTGCGGCAGGGCGGGCTGTTCGCGCCGATCTCCCGGGAGGGGGCGCTGGTCGTCAACAACATCTTCCTCGCCACGGCCTGCGCCACCGTTTTCGTCGGCACGCTCTATCCGCTCGTCCTGGAGATGCTGACCGGCGACAAGATCTCGGTCGGCGCGCCCTTCTACAACGCGACCTTCATCCCGGTGATGGTGCCGTTGCTGCTGGTCCTGCCGATCGGCCAGTCGCTCGCCTGGAAGCGCGGTGATCTGCTCGGCGCCGCGCAGCGCAATGCTGCCGCCTTCGGGGTCGCGGTGCTGACCTCACTCGCCGTGATCGCCTTCACCCGTGGCGGGCCGGTTCTGGCGCCCCTCGGCGTCGGGCTCGGCGTCTTCCTGATCCTCGGCGCGGCCGTCGATCTAGGCGAACGTATCGTCACGCGAGCCAGCGGCTGGAAGGCGGTGCTGTCGCGCGCCAAGGGCCTGCCGCGCTCTGCCTGGGGCACGGCGCTGGCGCATGCCGGCATCGGAGTGAGCATCATCGGCATCGCGGCTGCCGCCTGGAGCAGCGAGGCGATCACGGTCCTCAAGCCGGGCGAGCGGCTGACGAGCGGGCGCTATACGGTCGTGCTGGAGGGTGTCACGCCCCGGACCGGGCCGAATTTCCGCGCCGAAGTCGCCCGCTTCCAGCTCTTTTCGGGTGATCGGGAGCTCGCGCCGCTTGAGGCGTCCAAGCGCGTCTATACGGCCCGGGGAATGCCGACGACGGAAGCGGGAATTCGGACCGACGGGCTGAGCCAGGCCTATGTCAGCCTCGGCGAGGCGCAGGATGGCGGTGTCGCCGTGCGGCTCTACGACAAGCCGCTGATCCTGCTGATCTGGATCGGCTCGATCATCATGGCCATGGGTGGCTGCCTTTCGCTCACTGACCGGCGCTTCCGGCTGGCGGCTCCGAAGCGTGCCGCGCCGGCCGTGGCGGCACCGCAGCCGGCGGAGTAGGCCGATGCGCCGGATCATCCTCGCCATCGGCATCGCATTGTTTGCGGTCACGGCTGCATTGGCTGTGCAGCCCGACGAAGTGCTGCCGAACCCAGCGCAGGAGCAGCGCGCGCGCGCCATTTCCGGTGGTCTGCGCTGTCTCGTCTGCCAGAATCAGTCGATCGACGATTCCGACGCGCCGCTGGCGCGCGACCTGCGCATCCTCGTCCGGGAAAGGCTCGTCGCCGGCGACACCGACAAGGCGGTGGTCGATTTCGTCGTCGCCCGCTACGGCGATTTTGTGCTGCTGCGACCGCCGTTCAATGCGCACACGGCTTTGCTCTGGGCGGCGCCTTTTGCAATTCTGCTCTTCGCCTTCATCTTTGTCTGGCGCCTGGCCCGTCGACGCCCGGCTCCGGCCGTGGAACCCGTGCGGCTCTCGGCCGAGGAAGAGGCCAAGGTTGCGGCCTTGGTCGAGTCGGAGGACAGCCCTAGTAGGTGAGCCTGCAGGAACGCATCAGCTCCTGCGCAAAGACATGCTCGCTGGCCCCGGATACGCCATACATGACTCGTCCGTTCTGGGACGGCTGCGGGGAAGCATAAACGGCATAGATACGAGCAAAGCAGGCTGCACTGCTGCCTGAATAGCCGTGGCGGGCGGCCAGGCCGAGGCCAATACGTTGGGCAATGGCTGGGGAATGCCCGGTCCCGCCGCCTCGGGCCGTTTGCCGCGCCGCCATATCCTGCAGCCGGTCGATGCCGCAGCGGGAGCGCTGTTCCGCATTGTAGGCGGGGGTCGAGGCTGCGTACCAACCGCGCCGGCCGTTCGGCTTCTCGACGACGACCGCATGCTTCGCGAAGACGCGGGCGTAGCAGTCGGCGTTTTCATATCCCCGCGCCTGCGCCACCCGCAGTCCGGCGCTATAGGCTGAGCCCTGCTGCGCGAGGGCCGGCCCACCGAGGCAGGCCGCGACAAACGAAATTCCCCAGCTGATACGCATCGGCATCCCCCATCCCAGAGACAGGGGGCACCGCCGGGCCGGCGGCCGTCAAGACGGTGCGCGCGGTCTTGCAATTGAATCTTACGAAACCGTCATGTTCAGGCCAAAACCGCGTAAGGCGGCCGGCATCATGGTCCTCGTCACGAACAGGGGAGAAAACCCTGACGCTCACGAGGTTCAAATTATGACGACACAGAACGAGACCCGTAAGTCCATCCTCAAGCGCGGCGCCCTTCTCGCCGGCACCGCTATCCTGGGCATCGGCCTGGCCGCCGGCATCGCCGACAGCGCCCTGATGCAGAATCACAACGCTATTGCACAGCCGATCCAGCTCTCGGGCACGCAGAGCGCGCTGCCTTCCTTTGCCGATCTCGTCGACAAGGTGAAGCCCGCGGTCGTCTCCGTCCGCGTCAAGACGCAGGCCGCAGCGGCCAGCGACGAGCAGAACCTGGACGATCTGCCGCCGCAGCTGCGCCGCTTCTTCCGCGAGCCCGGCGAGAACGACCGTCCGAACAAGCCGCAGCCGCGCCAGGGCATGGCCCAGGGCTCGGGCTTCTTCGTCAGCCAGGACGGCTATGTCGTGACCAACAACCACGTCGTCGAGAACGCCGTGGAGGTCCAGCTCGTCACCGACTCCGGCAAGACGCTGGACGCCAAGGTCGTCGGCACCGATCCGCGCACCGATCTCGCCCTGTTGAAGGTCAAGGACGCCGGTGACTACGCCTATGTGAAGCTCTCCGACGGCAAGGCGCGCATCGGCGATTGGGTGCTGGCGATCGGCAACCCCTTCGGCCTCGGCGGCACGGTCACGGCCGGCATCGTCTCGGCCCAGGGGCGCGACATCGGCTCGGGTCCCTATGACGACTTCATCCAGATCGACGCGCCGATCAACCGCGGCAACTCGGGCGGCCCGACCTTCAACCAGAACGGCGAAGTCGTCGGTGTGAACACCGCGATCTACTCGCCTTCCGGCGGCAATGTCGGCATCGCCTTCGCGATCCCGGCCTCCACCGTCAAGCAGGTGGTGGACTCGCTGAAGAAGGATGGCACGGTGGCGCGCGGCTTCATCGGCGTGCAGATCCAGCCGGTCACGGGCGAGATGGCCGATGCCATCGGCCTGAAGGAAGCGAAGGGCGCGCTGGTCGCCGAGGCGCAGGGCAATGGCCCCGCCGCCAAGGCCGGTATCCGCCGCGGCGACACCATCACTGCGGTCAATGGCGAGGTGATCAAGGACGCACGCGACCTCTCCCGCAAGATCGCGACTTTCGCCCCTGGCTCCAAGGCCACGATCACCCTGTTCCGCGAAGGCAAGTCCCGTGACGTGACCTTCGAGGTTGGCCGCCAGCCCGCGGCGTAGAGCGGGATCCAGGCAGGTTGAAGCAACCTGCCCGGTAAAGCCGCCTCTAGGATTTGGGGAAACCGCGTAGTCCGGTCGGATTGTGCAGCAAGCCGACCGGCGCGGGGCCCCAGCGAAGCAGGCAGGTCTCTTCGGTTTTCTGTCGCCCCAGCCGAGGGACAAGCCGTCGCGGCGGCAGGCCGGATGCGTATCCTCCGGCCTGCCGTTTTTTGTTTTCGAAGCACTTGCGAGTGAAGTGAAAACCGGCTCGCCTGAAGAAAAAGCGATAAGCAAAAATACAGAGCGAAGGCCGGTCCGTTTGGATCGGCGTTTGCTCTGAGCTAGGTTCGACCCATGCGACTCCTGATCGTCGAAGATGATGCCGAGGCTGCGGCCTATCTGACCAAGGCGTTCCGCGAGGTCGGCCACGTCGCCGACCATGCCGCGGACGGCCTGCAGGGCTATGCCATGGCCGAGGGCGGCGGCTACGACGTGCTGGTCGTCGACCGCATGCTGCCCCGCCTCGACGGGCTTTCCCTGATCCGCTCCTTGCGCGAACAGAAGGATGAGACGCCGGCGCTCATCCTGTCGGCGCTGGCCCAGGTCGACGACCGGGTGAAGGGGCTGCGCGCCGGCGGCGATGACTATCTGCCCAAGCCCTATGCCTTCTCCGAGCTGCTGGCCCGCGTCGAGGTGCTGGCGCGCCGCCGTGGTGCGCCCGCCTCGGAGCCGACCACCTACCGCGTCGGCGAGCTGGTGCTCGATCGACTCGCTCATCGCGTCACTCGCGAGGGGCAGGAGATCGTCCTCCAGCCGCGCGAGTTCCGCCTGCTCGAATATCTGATGAAGCATGCCGGGCAGGTCGTTACGCGCACCATGCTGCTCGAGAACGTCTGGGACTATCACTTCGACCCCCAGACCAATGTCATCGACGTGCATGTCAGCCGCCTGCGCGCCAAGGTCGACAAGGGCTTCGAGCAGCCGATGATCCACACCATCCGCGGCGCGGGATACATGGTCCGTGACAACGCCCGCTGATGCTCCCGCACGACGGCGCCAGAAGTTCTTGCCGACCCTGTTCCGCACGACGGCCTTCAAGCTGACGGCGGCCTATCTCGTCATCTTCGCACTCTTCGCCGCCTTCGTGCTCGGCTATGTCGCCTGGAACGCGCAGCGCCTGCTGACCGACCAGATCCGCTCGACCATCGATGCCGAGATCCAGGGCTTGGCCGAGCAGCAGCGCCAGGGCGGCATCCGCCGGCTGGTCAACATCATCGAGCGCCGCTCGCGCGGACCCGGCGCCTCGCTCTATCTCGTCACGACGCCGGTGGGCGAGCGCATCGCCGGCAATGTCGAGGCTATCCCGCCTGGTACGCTCGATCGCACCGGCGAGAGCGAGATCGAATACGCTCGCTCCAGCGAAACGGTCGATACGCCGAGCCATGCGCTCGTGCGCGTCTTCATGCTGCCGGCCGGGTTCCGCCTCCTCGTCGGCCGCGATCTGGAGGAGCGTGATCGGCTTGGCGCCGTGATCCGCCGTGCCGCCGGCTGGTCGGCGGCGCTGGTCTTCATTCTCGGCTGTTTTGCAAGCTGGTTTGTGGCGCGCCGCGTGCTGAAGCGCATCGACGGCATGAGCGAGACTGCGCATGGCATCATGGAAGGTGACCTGAAGGGGCGCCTCGCCATTACCGGCACGGGCGATGAGCTTGATCGCCTCGCGCTGAACCTCAACGCCATGCTGGACCGTATCGGGGAGCTGATGGCGGGCATGCAGCAGGTGACCGACAACATCGCCCATGACCTCAAGACACCGCTGACCCGCCTGCGCAACCGGGCCGAGGAGGCGCTGCGCAGCGCCAAGTCTCCCGATGAGCTGCGCGCTTCGCTCGACGGGGCAATCGAGGAAGCGGACAACCTGATCCGCGTCTTCAACGCCTTGCTGATGCTGGCACGGCTGGAGGCCGGCCGCGTCAGCGAGAACATGGCCGAGCTCGATCTTTCGGAGATCGTCTCGGGAATGGCGGAACTCTATGAGCCGCTCGCCGAGGAAGCCGGGCTCGCGCTCGTCGGAGAGGTCGAACCGGATCTGCGGATCGTCGGAAACCGCGAGCTGGTCGGGCAGGCCATCGCCAATCTGATCGACAACGCCCTGAAATACGGCGGCCCCGAACAGGGCGGGGACGGTACCGTGACCATCGCCGCGAGGCGCAACGGAGCCGAGATCGAACTTTCCGTGGCCGATCACGGGCCAGGCATCCCGGAAGCCGACCGCGGCCGCGCGCTCGACCGCTTCGTGCGCCTCGACACCAGCCGCAGCAAGCCCGGCTTCGGGCTGGGCCTGTCGCTGGCATCCGGTGTTGTGCGTCTGCATGGCGGCCACCTCAGCCTTGAAGACAACGCTCCCGGGCTGCGCGTCGTCATCACCCTGCCGATGGCCGAGTCCAAGTCTGTGGAAACGCAGCCGGCTCCCGAGGCTCAAAGCTCGACAGCCGTCGCAAACCCTGCTGGCGTGCCGTCCTCCTGAGGAGGAAGGTGTGTGATGGCTGAGCGGCTCTGTGACAGGCTGGATGCGGCGCCGGTCTTGCCGGCACGCGCCAAGGCCGAGGCGCTGCTGGCGCGCGAGCTGATCGAGCGGCTGCATGACGAGGCGGCGGCAGAGGCGCTCAAGGCTCATCTGGCCGAGCATCCGCGCAGCGCTGCGCTGGTTGCGGGCGTGCTGGCGCATTCTCCGTTCCTCTCCCAGGTCATGCGTTTCGATCCGGAGGCGCTGCTCGCCTGCCTGGTGCAGGCGCCGGAGGCGCGCCGCGACGCGCTGCTCGCCCGGATCGAAGCCTTCGCCGCGGCCGGGTGCGAGACCTCGGACCTGATGCGCGAGCTGCGCCGCTTCCGCCGCGCCATGGCGCTCCTGATCGCGCTTGCCGACATCGGCGGCGTCTGGAATGTCGAGACCGTGACGGCAGCGCTGACCGCGACCGCCGACATGGCCGTGCGCCTCGCGACCAACCATGTGCTGCGCCAGGCCGCCGATCTCGGGCGGATCAACCTGGCCGATCCGGTCAATCCGGGGCCCGGCTCTGGCCTCGTCGTGCTGGCGCTCGGCAAGCACGGCGCTGGGGAACTGAACTACTCGTCCGATATCGACATCGTCGTCTTCTTCGATCCCGAGGCGGCGGAGGCGGCTGGCGTCAGCGAACCGTCGAGCTTCTTCGTCAAACTCACCCAGCAGATCGCCCGCATCATTCAGGAGCGCACGCCGGACGGCTACGTCTTCCGCGTCGACCTGCGGCTGCGACCCGACCCGGCCTCGACCCATGTCGCGATCGCGCTGCCATCAGCCTATTCCTACTACGAGACGGTCGGCCAGAACTGGGAACGCGCCGCCATGATCAAGGCGCGCCCGATCGCCGGCGATACCGAGCTCGGCCAGCGCTTCATCAAGGATCTCGCCCCCTTCATCTGGCGCAAATATTTCGATTTCGCGACCATCGCCGACATCCATGCGATGAAGCGCCAGATCCAGACGGTGAAGGGCCACGAGACCATCGCGGTCGCCGGTCACAATGTGAAGCTCGGCCGCGGCGGCATCCGCGAGATCGAGTTCTTCGTCCAGACGCAGCAACTCGTCTTCGGCGGCCGTCGCCCGGCGCTGCGGGGGCCGCGCACGCTCGATATGCTCAAGGAGCTGACGAACGAAGGCTGGATCACGCCGGCGGCTCGCGACGAGCTTTCCGAATCCTATCGCTGGCTGCGCACGATCGAGCACCGCCTGCAGATGCGCGACGACGAGCAGACGCAGACCCTGCCCAAGCCGGCGGGAGACCTCGACGCCTTCGCCCGCTTCTGCGGCTATGCCAACGCCGCCGCCTTCGGCAAGGCGCTGACGGCCCATGCCCGGCGTGTCGAGGGTCACTATGCCCTGCTGTTCGAGGAGGGGCCCAGCCTCGCCTCGGAAGCCGGGACGCTCAGCTTCACCGGCTCCGAGCCTGATCCCGAGACGGTCCAAACACTCGGCAGGCTCGGCTTCCGGGATGGCATGACGGCGGCGGAGACGGTGCGCGGGTGGCATTTCGGCCGCCGCGCTGCGGTCACCAGTGCTCGCGCCCGCGAGGTGTTGACGGAATTGACCCCCGCGCTGCTCGTCGCGCTTGGCCGCACTGCCGATCCCGACGGCGCGCTCGCCCATCTCGACAATGCGTTCGTTCGCATGCCTGCGGCAGTCGAATTGCTGACGCTGCTGCGCTCGCATGATTCCCTGCTGACGCTCTTCACCGAGATCCTCGGCAGTGCGCCGCGCCTGGCCAAGGTCGCAGCCCTGCACCCGCATGTGCTCGACGGCGTCATCGACCCGGCTTTCGGGCAGGCGGTCCTCGACGTCGACACCCTGGAGCGCCGTATCCGGGCTCATGTCGGCTCGCCGCCGCCCAGCGTCGAGGACGGGCTCGACCGGCTGCGCGACGCCGCCCGACAGGAGAATTTCCTCGTCGGCGCGCGCCTGCTTTCGGGCGTCTACGCGGCCGAGGGGGCGGGACAGGCTTATTGCGCCGTGGCCGAAGCCTGCCTGCGCGTTGCCTTTGCCAATACGCGATCTTCCTTCACGGCCGATCACGGCGCGATCGAAGGGGCCGAGACCGTCGTGCTCGGCCTCGGGCGGCTCGGCGCTGGCGAGCTCACGCCGTCATCCGACCTCGATCTCATCCTGCTCTACGACCGGCCCGATGATGCGGCGCCGAGCGACGGCGCCAAGAGCCTCGACCCGGTGACGTGGCATATCCGCTTCACCCAGCGCCTCGTTGCGGCGCTGACGGTGCCGACGCGGCGCGGCACGCTTTTTCAGGTCGACATGCGCCTGCGCCCGACCGGGAACAAGAGCCCCGCGGCCACGCAGTTTGCGGGCTTCGAGGCCTATCACGCGGGCGAGGCGGAGATCTGGGAGGAGATGGCGCTCACCCGTGCTCGCGTCGTCGCAGGTGACGCCGGGCTGGCGAAGCGGGCGGAAGCCTCGATCCGCGCGATCCTCTCCCGCAAGCGCGAGCCCGCCAAGGTTGCGGCTGCCGTGGCCGAGATGCGGGCCCTGATCGCCAGGGAGAAGGGAGAAAAAGATGCCTGGGATCTGAAGCTGGCGGCCGGCGGGCTGACCGATCTCGACTTCCTCGCCCAATTCCTGCTGCTGGCCTATGCCAGCGACCATCCCGGGCTGATCGTCAACGATACGGCTTCGGTCTTCGTCGCCGCGCGCGCCGCCGGTCTGCTTTCGGAAGCGGATGCCTCGGCGCTTCTGGAGGCGCACCGCCTGATCGGCGACGTCCAGCTCTGGCAACGCTTCACCGTCGAGGAAGCCTTCGATCCCAAGGCGGTGCCGCCTCGCGTGCTGCGGCGGATCGCGACGGCTGTCGGAAGACCCGACGCCAAGGTGTTGAAGGCGGAGCTCGACGAGGTCCGCTCCGGCGTGCGGGCGATCTTCACCCGCATCCTGTCGCAGGCGAAGGCTGGCTGAGCCTTACGCCGCCTGCGCGGTGACGCGCTCGGCACCGCCGTCGAGCGGCAGGTGGACCATGACGATCGTCCCGGCGCCCATCGCCGAGCGCAGCCTGAGCGAGCCGCCATGCAGCTCGGCCAGCGAGCGCGCGATGGCGAGACCCAGGCCCGAGCCCTTGTAGCTGCGCACCAGATCGCCCTCGACCTGCTCGAAGGGCCGGCCGACGCGGTCGATCTTCTCCTTCGGGATGCCGATGCCGGTGTCCTCGATGAAGATGTTGAGCGCGCCGGGCACATGGCGGGTACGCACCGCGATCCGGCCGCCTTCCGGCGTGAACTTGGCGGCGTTGTCGAGCAGGTTGCTGAGGATCTGGTAGAGCGCGTGCGGATCGGCCTCGAGATGGGTGTCGAGCGGGCCTTCGAGATTGACGATGAGCTGCTTGCGCTCGATCTCCGGCTGCACCTTGAGCAGGGCCTGATCCAGCACCGGGCCGATGGCGATCTCCGACTTCTCCAGCCGCATCTTGCCGGATTCGATGCGCGACATGTCGAGAATGTCGTCGATGATGCCGAGCAGGTAGCCGCCGCTGGAGCGGATGTCGCGGACGTAGTCGGTGTATTTCTCGCCGAGCGGACCGAACAGCCCGTTCTCCATGATCTCGGAGAAGCCGATGATGGCATTGAGCGGCGTGCGCAGCTCATGGCTCATATTGGCGAGGAATTCGGATTTGGCGCGGTTGGCGCTTTCGGCACCGGCCTTCTGCTCGAGATAGCGTTCGGCGAGATCCGCAAGCTGCTGGGCCTGGGTTTCGAGCTTCTGGCGTGAGGCCTTGAGGTCCGTGACATGGGTCATGAGCTGGTGCTCGGACTGGGTCAGCCGCTCTTCCTGCTGCTTCAGCTTGGTGATGTCCGTGCCGACGGAGACCGAGCCGCCGTCCTTGGTGCGCCGGCCGTTGATCTGGAGCCAGCGCCCGTCGGAGAGCCGCGCCTCGTAGGAGGTGGCGCCGGCGGCGCCGCGCTGGACGCGCATCGGCTCCTGGTCGATCTGCGGCTGGGCGGAGCGCGCCATGATCTCGTCATAGCTCATGCCGGATTGCAGGGCATCGGCGGGGAGCTGGTGGAGCTGTTGGTACTTGGCGTTGCAGAGGATCAGCCGGTTGTCGGCATCCCACAGAACGAAAGCCTCCGAGATCGCCTCGACCGCGTCGCGCAGGCGGGCATCGGCGGTTGCGGTGCGCTCGGCCATGCGGCGTTGCTCGGAGATGTCGACGACGATGCCGACGAGGTGGCGCGAGCGGGTGCGGCGGTCGATGACGAGCTCGGCGCGGGCCTTGAGCCAGATCCACTCGCCCGAGATGGCGCGAACCCGGAATTCCTGATCGAGATGGCTGGCCTCGCCGCGGCTCACCGCATCGGCGATGGCATAGAGGTCGACGTCATCGTGATGGATGAAGCTGCTGACCTCGCCGAAGGACATGTATTCGCCGGCGCGGTCGTAGCCGAGCAGGGCATACATCGAATCCGACCAGTAGATGCGGCCGCGGGCGAGATCCCAATCCCAGAGGCCGCAATGGCCGCGGTTGAGGGCGGTGTCGATGCGTTCGCGCACGCAGTCGCAATCCTCGTCGGCGGCACGGGCGCGCTTCGACTGCAGCATGAAGGCCAGCGTGATGACGCCGAGGACGAGCCCCGCCGCGCCGAACAGAATGGCGAGGCCGGAGCGGCGGATCTGCCAGACGGAGAGGGCGCGCGAGACCGGTTGCAGCACGGCGACCTGGCCGAGCGGGGCGGCGAGGTTGCGCACGCTGGCGAAGACGTCGGTGCCGTTGGGCAGGGTGATGCGCATCACGCCGGCGCGGTCCCCGAAGACGGTGAGCGGCTGGGTCTGGCCAAGGAAGTCGGTGAGCGTGCGCTGCGTCTGGCCGATCACCGGCTCGCTGGCGATCACGCGCCCGTCGGCGCCGCTGACATGGACGATGCGGCCATGAGCGGCGAGGTGGCGGGCTGTGAGGCCGGCGAGAACCGCCGCCGGCTCTTTGCCGGCGAGCGTCGCCGTGTCGAGCTCCCGGGCGACCAGCGCGGAAACCAGATCCATGTCTCCGGCGGCATCGATCAGCGCGTCGTCGCGCATCGCAGAGGTCTGCATGATCGCGCCGGCGCCGAGGATGACGAGGAAGAGCCCGACGAGGACGGGGATGGCGGTCCGGAGCGCGGGCTCGAAACCCTCGAAGCGCTGATACAACGGATGGGTCAGCGACCTCGCTACACCCAGAATCGTATCGGCGCGCACGGATGCGCAATCCGCGTTGGCACGCGACATGCCCGTCCCCCTTCGGAAAACTTTACCGTCAGTAAGATCGGGAGACGTGCCGCATCCCCGCGAATCACCGTCAGTTGAATCCGAGAGGCCGATTTTGTCTAGCCCTGAGTTGAGTCAGTTGCTTCGAATTCTCCTTTAGGTTGTGCTGTTTATCCAATGAATCCTGTGCGGGTAATGAAACGTTAATAAATTGGACAGGTCGGCGTTAACCTTTGGGAATATGGGTCACGCGAGGGCCCTTTCGGCGATGTCGGCGACATCCCGCGACAGGTTCGGCATCCGTGCGACGGTGCTCAACGCCTCCTGTGCCAGCCGCTTGCGGCCGGGCTCCAGCATGCGCCAGCTCTTGAACGAGCCGAGCAGGCGCGAGGCGACCTGCGGGTTGGTCTTGTCCAGCGCGATGACGATGTCGCAGACGAAGTCGTAGCCCTCGCCGTCGGCGCGGTTGAACTGGGTGAGATTGGCTGCGAAGCCGCCGATCAGCGCCCGCACCCGGTTCGGATTGCCGAGCGAGAAGGCGGGATGCTGCATCAGTTGCTTAACCCGTTCCAGCGTCTCGGGCTCGGGGATCAGCGCCTGCGCCATCAGCCATTTGTCGAGGACGAGCGGCTCGCCTGCATAGGCTGCGGCGAAGCGGGCGATCAGGGCTTCGCGCCGCTCTCCGGGGATCAGTGTCATCGCTGCCAGTGCCGCAAGCCGGTCGGTCAGGTTGTCGGCGGTAGCGAATTGCTCCTCGCACAGGCCGGCGCCCTCGGCCGGGGTGGCAAGTGCGGCGAGCCCGAGCAGCTCGTTGCGAAGCGCGCGATGCCCGGCGGAGGCGGCATCAGCCTTGTAGGGGCCCTTTGTCGCCAGCGCCTCCCGCAAGCCAGACAACTGCGGGAGAAGGGACGTTCCGATCGCGGCCGATAGGCTGCGATGGGCTTTGAAGATCGCGTCCGGATCGACGTCGCGGCCGATCTCGCGCGCGATGTCGGCCGGTGCCGGCAGGCGCAGCACCTGCGCGGCAAAGGCGGGATCCGCAAGCGCTTCGGCTTTGAGGAAGCCGTCGAGCGCCTGGCCGAGCTCGCCGGCCGTCGCGGTCAGCGCGCTGCGATCCGCGCCAGGCTTGCCGGCGGCGACGAGGGCGCGGGTGGCGACGGTCTGCAGAGCCTGCCAGCGATTGAAGGAATCGCTGTCTGCCGAGAACAGCCGCGCGAGATCGCCGTCGGAGAGGTCGAGTTCCAGCCGCGCGGGCGCGGAGAAGCCGCGCAGCAGCGACGGGATCGGCGGCTCGGAGACGTTGTCGAAGGTGACGGAGAGCGCGGCGCTGTCGAGGATGACGAGGCCGTCGCCGGCATAGGCGTTCGATTGCGTCTGCAGCGGCAGATCGCCCCCGGCCCCGACAAGGCCGAGCTTGATCGGCAGGACCACCGGTTGCTTGTCGTTCTGGCCGGGCGTCTGCGGCGTGCTCTGGGCGAGGTCGAGCGTATAGCGCCGGGCAGCCGCGTCGTAGCGGCCCGAGGCGACGATGGTAGGCGTGCCGGCCTGCTCATACCAGCGCGCGAAATGGCTGAGGTCCTTGCCGGAGCTTTCCGCAAAGCAGGCGAGGAACTCCTCGATCGTCGCTGCCGTGCCGTCGCAGCGCTCGAAATAGAGGTCCATGCCGCGCCGGAAGGCGTCGTCGCCGATCAGGACCTTCAGCATGCGGATGACCTCCGCGCCCTTCTCGTAGACGGTCGGCGTGTAGAAGTTGTTGATCTCCTTGTAGGCGCGCGGCCGCACCGGATGGGCGAGGGGGCCGGCATCCTCGGAGAACTGGGTCGAGCGCAGGGTGCGGACATCGGCGATGCGCTTCACCGGGCGCGAGCGCTCGTCGGAGGAGAATTCCTGGTCGCGGAAGACGGTCAGCCCTTCCTTCAGGCAGAGCTGGAACCAGTCGCGGCAGGTGATGCGGTTGCCGGTCCAGTTGTGGAAGTACTCATGCGCGATGATCGCCTCGATCGAGGCATAGTCGCCGTCGGTCGCGGTCTGCGGGTCGGCCAGGACGTATTTGTCGTTGAAGATGTTCAGGCCCTTGTTCTCCATCGCGCCCATGTTGAAGTCCGACACGGCGACGACGTTGAACACGTCGAGATCGTAGTTGCGGCCGAAGACCTTCTCGTCCCAGCGCATGCAGCGCACCAGCGAATCCAGCGCCCAGCCGGCCCGTCCCGCCTTGCCCGGCTCGACATAGACGGCGAGCTCGACCTTGTGGCCGTCGGCGGTGACGTAGTCCTGCCGGACATGGTCGAGCGCACCGCCAACCAGCGCAAAGAGATAGGCCGGCTTCGGATGCGGGTCGTGCCACATCGCGAAATGCCGGTCGGTGCCCGGCACCTCGCCGGTGGCGATGAGGTTGCCGTTGGAGAGCAGCACCGGCGCCTCGGCCTTCGCCGCCTCCAGCCTGACCGTGTAGACGCTCATCACGTCGGGCCGATCGAGGAAATAGGTGATGCGGCGGAAGCCGTCCGCCTCGCACTGGGTGCAATAGACCTTCGACGAGCGGTAGAGCCCCATCAGCTTCGTGTTGGCGGAAGGATCGACCTCGGTCTCGATCGTGAGCGTGAAATCATGCGGCGGGCTCGGGATCGTCAGCGCCTGCGGCGTCACTGTATAGGCGGAAGCATCGAGCGGCTTGCCGTCGAGGGCGAGCGATTTCAGCGTCAGCTCGTCGCCGTCGAGCTTGAGCGGTGCGCCGGGCTGTCCTTCCGGATTGGGGCGCAAAGCGAGCAGGGCGCGCACGCGCGTCTTCTGCGGTTGCAGGCTGATATCGAGATCGACCGTGTCGATCAGCCAGTCGGAGGGACGGTAATCCTCGAGACGGATCAGCGGAGCATCGTCGTTGCGCATGGAAACCCTGATGGCGAAGGTCAGGGAGCGTTTCTAGAGCATGCCGGCCTGGGATGGAAACATGCCGTCATGCTCGGGCTGGACCCGAGCATCTCGTGACGAAAGAGATTCCGATGCATCTTCCGGCCGGAGATTCTCGGGTCTGCGCTTCGCTGTGCCCGAGAATGACGGCGGGAGCGCTCACACGACTGGCGAAACCGCCGGCTCGGCATGGCTGACCAGCCGGCAGACCTGGGGGCGCGCGATCCGCACGGCCCGCTCGATTGCGTCGACGGCGTCATGCACGGCCGCCACGTTCAGGGTCGGGTCGACGCGGCAGTGATAGTTCACCACCAGCCCCTTGGCGGTCTGGCGCACGCGCACGCTGTGGATGTCGTGGATCGGGCCGTCGAGCTTCGCGGCCTCGCCGGCGAGAGCCTTGCCGATGTCCTCGACCGTCTCCCAGGCGGCGTTGTGGCCGTGGGGTTGGCCGGTCTCCATCGGCTCGATATGGGTCTCGACCTCCGTCTCTCCGCCGAATTCGGCCCGGATCGCATTTTCGAGCCGGGTCGCGATCTCGTGCGCCTCGCCAAGGGGCAGATTGGCATCGACCTCCATGTCGAGGCTGACCGAGAGCTTGTCGCCGATGCTGTGGACGGTGACGTGGTGCACCGGGATCTTCAGCTTGAGCGCGATCAGGAGCACGCGTTCGAGCACCGTCTCGTCGTCGACCTGCACGGGATCGGCGGTGATCGTGATTTCAGAATCCGGCTCGGCTTTCAGCAGCGCTCCGCCAAGTTCGGCCTTGATCGCGGTGACGCGCTCGAGCGGCAGCGTCCGCGAGACGCTGATGCCGATCTCGCCATGGACGCGCCCGCCAGCGGGCCGGACCCGGAGCCAGTTGATCCCGACCACCCCCGGCACGCGCCGCGCGGCCTCGCGCAGCTTTTCGCCGACTCCTTCGGGGGCGGCGTCCATCAGCGTGTCGAGGACGCGGCGGGCCAGCCTAAAGGCCGAGAAGGCGGTGTAGGCAGCGATGGCGAAGGCGGCCGCCGTGTCGGCGCGCTCGAAGCCGTACCAGACGCCGATGAGGCCGGCGAGCACGAGCGCCGAGCCGACGAAGTCGGCCGAGAAATGTGTGGCTTCACCGGCGAGCGCCTCGCTGCCGGTCTCCTTGGCAACCCGGGTGAGCGAGCGCCAGCGAATGGCATCGACCGTCATCGAGAGCAGCATCACGCCGATGACCAGCGGCGTCACCGCGACATGCTCGATCAGGTTGTTCCACAGCCGGCTGCCGGCCTCCCACAGGATCGCGCCGGCCAGCGTGAACAAGATCGCGGTCTCGACCAGCGCCGCCAGCGCCTCGACCTTGCCATGCCCGTAGTGGTGCTCGTCGTCGGCGGGCTTGTCCGAGGCGCGCACGGCGAACCAGGTGAACAGCGTCGAGCCGACATCGACCAGCCCCTGAAGCGCGTCGGTCAGCAGGGCGAGCGAGCCGGAAATGATGGCGCCGACGATTTTCGCTGCCGTGAGCAGGATGGTCGCCATCACCGAGAGGATCGCGGCGCGCTGCTTGATCTGTGCGATCTGGGCGGGCGTGGCGCGCTCAGGCGGCGCCGTCACCGGGCCGTCTTGCGTTGTCGTCATGGCTCGTCCTGCTTGGCGTACCTTGGAACGCGGCAGCTCTTGCCCGAATTAGGGAAAGGATCAACCCTGTTCCCGCACAACGAGGATGAACGATGCGATATCTCCACACCATGGTCCGCGTGACCGATCTCGATCAGGCGCTTGATTTCTACGTCAACAAGTTCGGGCTGGTCGAAACCCGCCGCATCGAGAACGAGAAGGGCCGTTTCACCCTGGTCTTCCTCGCCGCGTCGGACGATCTGGCCGAGGCCAAGGCCGGCGCCTCCCGCGGCCGCCCGACGCTCGAGCTGACCTATAACTGGGACCCTGAAGCCTATACCGGCGGGCGCAATTTCGGCCATCTCGCCTATGAGGTCGACGATATCTACGCGACCTGCGAGAAGCTGATGAAGGCCGGCGTCACCATCAACCGGCCGCCGCGCGACGGCAACATGGCCTTCATCCGCTCGCCCGACAACATCTCGATCGAGCTGCTCCAGAAGGGCGATCCGAAGCCTGTGGCCGAGCCCTGGGCCAGCATGCCGAACACCGGGGCCTGGTGAGATCTTGGCCGGCGTCTTCTGCCTCGGGATCGCCACGCTCGACTATGTCTACAGCGTCGAGACCATGCCGACCCGCGGCGAGAAATACCGCTCACGCGGGCTCGCCGTGGTCGGCGGCGGCTGCGCCGGCAACGCCTCCGTCGCGATTGCGCGGCTAGGCGGCGCCTGCTGGCTGGCGACGCGCCTTGCCGACGACCTGACCGGCGACCAGATCGTCGCGGATCTGAAGGCAGAGGGTGTCGATGCCAGCTTCGCCCGCCGCGTCGCCGGCCTGACCTCGCCGGTCTCCGCGATCCTTGTCGATGCCGAAGGCGAGCGCATGGTGATCTCCCATTCCGACCCGGCAATGCCGGAGGATGTCGACTGGTTGCCGCCGCGCTTGCCGGAGGGGGCCGACGCCGTCCTCGCCGACACGCGCTGGGGCGAGGGGGCGCTGGCGGCGCTGAAGCTTGCTCGCGCCGCCGGTGTTCCCGGCGTGCTCGATGGCGACCGCAGGCCGCCTCATCCCGATCTCGTCGGAACGGCGAGCCACGTCGCCTTCAGCCAGCAGGCATTGCGCGAGCTCTCCGGTGAGGAGGATCCGCGAGCCGGGCTCGCCAAGGTGGCTGCGGGCGTCCCCAGCTGGCTGGCGGTGACGCTCGGCAAGGAGGGCGTGCTCCATGTCGAGCGGGGCGAGGTTCGTCACAGCCCCGCCTTTCCCGTCGAAACCGTGGATACTCTGGGGGCGGGGGATGTCTGGCACGGCGCTTTCGCCCTGGCGCTTGCGGAGGGGCAGCCGGAAGCCGCGGCGATCCGATTCGCCTCCGCCGCGGCCGCCATCAAGTGCACGCGCTTCGGCGGCCGCAGTGGTGCGCCCCGTCGCGACGAGGTCGAGCTCTTCTTGGCCCAGGCGTCGCGATAAACCCGATTGCCGGTGGGCGCTTCTGCGCCCGAGCTGCTGTTCGCCCGGCGACGCCCTCGGGGCGTCGCGTGCCCGTCACGCAGCTCGGGCATCTGACCGATGCGCAGCCGCGCATCGGATCAATCTCAGGAGAGAGCACCATGCTGGCGATCCAGGGTCTGAAATGCATCTACGACACCACCGGGCGGGGCTGGTCGATCGAACTCGTTCTCAAGGCCGCTGGCGAGGAAGCGGTGCGCCGTTTCGACGTCGATGGGCCCGATGATGCCGAGATGCTGATCGAAGCCTTCGAGGATTCCTCGGTCAGCGCCTTCGATCCCGAGACCGGGGAGATCGTCTTCGGTTACGAATATCTCGACCTCGATACCGACGAAGAGGACGAGGAAGACGAAGAGGCCACCGAGGATGACGAGGACGACGATTCGGCGGAAGATGCCGAGGATGACGAGAAGGTGAAGGCCTGAGTCTGATACCGGCTGAGAGCAGCCCGGAGGAGTCCGCTCCTTCGGGCGTTTCTGGGTCGCAAAGGCGCCCGTAGCAAATGACCGGACGCGGCGCCAAGGGCCGCGACGGGGAAGAGGCATGATGCACGCATGACGGATCTGGAGAGCGAAATTCCAGCCGTGCCGCCGGTCCCCGTGATCGAGCCGCCGGCTTCCCACAGCCCGCTCAGCAAGAAGCGCGGCATCTGCGCCATCAGCGGCCAGGAGATGGCCCGCAGGAACCTCGTCGAGATCGGTACGTTGCGCCCGGCGCTCGTTGATCACATCCGCGCCGACTTCCCGGATCTTTCAGACCATGCGCTCATCAGCCTGAAGGAGCTGGCGCGTTATCGGACGCGCTATGTCGAGGAGATCCTGCGCGAGGAGCACGGCGAATATTCCGACCTCGATCGGGAGGTGGCCGAGAGCATCGCCCGGCAGGAGACCATCGCCGAGAATGTCGAGGACGATTTCGAGGAGCATCGCACGCTGGGCGAGCGCCTGTCCGACAATCTCGCGAGCTTTGGCGGTTCCTGGGCCTTCCTGATCAGCTTCGGCGTCGTGCTCGTCATCTGGATGGCGATCAATGCCGCGATCGGGGAGGGCAAGGCCTTCGACCCCTATCCCTTCATTCTGCTCAATCTCGTCCTGTCCTGCATCGCGGCAGTGCAGGCGCCGATCATCATGATGAGCCAGAAGCGGCAGGAGACGAAGGACCGGCTGCGCTCGCTCAACGACTATCAGGTCAACCTGAAGGCCGAGCTCGAAATCCGGCACCTGCATGAGAAGATGGACCATCTAATCACGCGGCAATGGCAGCGCCTCGCCGAGATCCAGCAGGTCCAGCTCGAGATACTGCAGGATACGCAGCTTCCGAAGGCCAAGCCGAAGCGGCGCAAGAAGCCGGCGGCGAAGAAGAAGCGGGCGATCTCGGGGGAGGGGCCTGCCGGATCGACTGCTGCCTCCTCACCGGCCAAACCGGAGGGCGACGGCTAGAGCTCGCGGCGTTTTGATGGCGTGGGCTCCGTGCGAATTGAGCTTGGCCTGGCGGGTGCTGATCGAATCGTGAGCCCGCGCGACAAGTAGCCGGCGCTTTCGCTTGACTCCCCATTGCACGACCGATTTCTTCGTCGGCAAACGAATCCGATGGGAGGAAAATAGTGTTCGCTTCGCGTTTCGCGCCCGCTGGTGCCTTGTTCGCAGGCCTCACGCTTTCGGTCGCTGCCCTGCCGGCCTTCGCACAGGGGCAGGTCACGGTTTATTGCTCGATCCTCGAGGAGCAGTGCCGCGAAGGCGCGGCGATGTTCGAGAAGGCGACCGGGATCAAGGTCTCGATGGTCCGCAAGAGCACCGGCGAAGTCTATGCTCAGGTCAAGGCCGAGGCGAACAATCCGCGTGGCGACGTCTGGTGGGGCGGGCCGGGAGAGCCGCACCTGCAGGCGGCGGACGAAGGGCTCCTGGACGAGTACAAGTCGCCGAAGCTTCCGGAGCTGCATGACTGGGCGCAGCGCCATGCCGAGCAGTCGAAGTTCCKCACCAACGGCATCTATCTCGGCGCTCTCGGCATCGGCTACAACACTGAGGTGCTGAAGAAGAAGGGCGTCGCCGCGCCGAAATGCTGGGCCGACCTGCTCGATCCGAAGCTGCACGACGAGGTCCAGATCGCAGATCCCAGCTCCTCCGGAACGGCCTATGTCTTCCTGGCGACGACGGTGCAGCGCCTCGGCGAGGACAAGGGCTTCGAGTTCCTCAAGAGCCTGCACAAGAACATCAGCCAGTACACCAAATCCGGCATCGCGCCGGTGAAGGCTGCCGCGCTCGGCGAGACGGCGGTCGGCATCGCCTTCATCCATGACATGTTGACGCAGAAGCTGCAGGGCGCGCCGATCGAAACCGTCGCCCCCTGCGAGGGGACCGGCTATGAAACCGGCTCGGTTTCGATCATCAAGGGTGGCAAGAACCCCGAGGCCGCGCGCAAATTCGTCGATTTCACGCTCTCGCCCGATGCGCAGAACATCAATGCGAAGCTGAAGATCAACTCGATCCCGTCGAACAAGAATGCGCTGCTCTCGCCGGATGCGCCGAAATTCGCCGAGATGAAGCTGATCGACTACGACACGCCGCGCTGGGGCTCCCCGGCGGAGCGTTCGCGCCTGCTCAAGAAGTTCGACGCCGAGGTCAAGGCGCTGCCGCGCTGACCTGCCACGATCCCGAGAGCTTGGTAGCGCGCCCCTCGGTTTATGCTACTAAGCTCCGGTCCGGGCTTGGAGCCTCGCGCTCCAGCCCCAGCCATGGGATCGCCGCATATGCTTCGCGCCACTTCCGTCCTTCGCAAGGCCGCCGTCCGCGCTGAGCGCGTCGTCGATACGCTCAGCCTTGGATATCAGGACCGCAACAGCAACGGTGTCGCCATGACGGCTGTAGGCGGGCTCGAATTCGCGATCGATCTCGACAAGCCGGCGACGCTGAACGACGGCGACGCGCTGAAGCTGGAGGATGGCCGCCTCGTGCAGGTCAAGGCCGCTCCGGAAAGCCTATTGGAGGTCCGTGCCGAGAACCCGCTGCGGCTGGTGCGCCTCGCCTGGCATCTCGGCGGACATCACGTCCCGGCGGAAATGACGGCCGACGCGCTTTATGTCCCCAGCCATCCCGCTTTGGCCGAGCTGGTGCGCGGCCAGGGCTGTTCGATGGCGGAAGTCGAGCGCCCGTTCCAGCCGGAGCAGGAGGTTCACCATCACGCTCACGGCGATGACTGCGCCTGCGGGCACGACCATGATCACCACAATCACGATCATGGGCATGACCACGGCCATGGGCATCATCAGCACGACCAGCACGCTCACAACCATGAACATGGGCACGAGCACCACCATCATGCGCATGGCGAGGGTTGCGGCTGCGGCCATGATCACGACCACGACCACGGTCACGGCCATGGCGCGGCGCATGGCCACAAGGGCCATTCCCACGACCACTGACGCAGGAATGCCGCGTCATGCTCGGGCTTGACCCGAGCATCTCCGGATCGAGATTCTCGGGTCCTCGCTCTGCTTCGCCCGAGAATGACGGCTTGGGACTGCCCCGAGTTATTGCCAAGGCGGGCTCCAGCCCGCCTTTCGCGTCTCAGGCGGCGTAGCCCTTGACCTGCGCCAGCGCGGTCATCACGCCGCGCAGTTCGGCCAGCCCGCGCAGGCGCCCGACCGCCGGATAACCCGGGAAGCTGCCCTTGCCGACATCGTCGAGCAGCTCGTGGCCGTGGTCCGGACGCATCGGGATCTGCCAATGCGGGTGACCGGCAACCTTGCGGCGCTGCTCCTCGGCCATCAGCGCATCGACCAGCGCGACCATGTCGGTATCGCCGCCGAGATGTTCGGCCTCCATGAAGGAGCCGTCCGGGTCCTTGGCGACGTTGCGCAAATGCGCGAACCAGATCTTGTCGGCGAAGCGGCGCGCGATCCCCGGCACGTCGTTCTTCGGATTGGCCCCGAGCGAGCCCGAGCACAGGGTCAGCCCGTTCGCGGGCGAGTCGACCGAGCCCAGGATGAAGGCGATATCGTCCTCGGTCGAGCAGATCCGCGGCAGCCCGAAGAGCGAGCGCGGCGGATCGTCCGGGTGGATGCACATCCGGATGCCGACTTCCTCGGCCGTCGGGATGATCGCTTCGAGGAAGCGCTTGAGATTGGCCCTGAGCTTCTCATGCGTCATGCCGCTGTAGCGCTCGAGGATGCCGGCAAGGCCGGGCAGGTCGTAGCGGTCGAAGGCGCCGGGTAGCCCGGCCATCACGCTGGAGAGCAGCCGGTCGCGGTCGGCTTGCGTCGAGCCGTCGAACCAGGCCTTGGCCTTGTCCATCACCTCGGCGGAGTGCCCTTCGTCGGCCCCCTTGCGCTTCAGCATGAAATGGTCGAGCGCGACATATTCATGCAGGTTGAAGCGCAGCGCCGTGCCCCCGCCGGGCAGCTTGTGGGCGAGTTCTGTGCGGGTCCAGTCCAGCACCGGCATGAAATTGTAGCAGATCACCTCGAGCCCGCAGGCCGCGAGGTTGCGCATCGACTGGCGGTAGTTCTCGAAGACGGTTTCGAGGTCGCCCTCGCCTATCTTGACGCTCTCATGGATAGGCAGGCTTTCGACCACCTTCCACTCCAGGCCGAAGCTTTTGTCGGAACGGATGATCGCCTGGCGCTTCTCGATCTCCTCGACGCTCCAGACCACGCCATAAGGGATCTGGTGCAGAGAGTTCACGATGCCGGTCGCCCCGGCCTGCTTGGCCTGGGCCAGAGTCACGACATCGTCCGGCCCGAACCAGCGCCAGCATTGTTCCATTGTCTGTAATCCTTCGAGAAAAGTCGCTTTACCGGGGAAGACGGGCCTCAGGAGCCGTCGTGGGCGAGGCGGGAATCGTCGAACGCGTCCGCATGGTCCTTTGCGATCGTGTCGATCGTCGCGAAGACGGTGCGCAGATGCGCGCGCATCGCGGCCTCGGCGCCGTTTGCGTCATGTTTCATGACACAGGCGGCGATGATCCTGTGCTCGTGCAGGATCACCTCGGACCAGGACGGTGTTTCGAGGGAGAGGCAACGCACCCGGTCCATCTGTGCCTTCACGCCCTCGATCATGCTCCAGACGGCGCGGTGGCCGGCGATGCGCGAGATTTCGGCGTGGAACACCTCGTCGAGGCGGAAGATCTCGGACCGGTCCTGCCGCCGCACGGCCTCCGCCTGCTCCTCGATCTGGGCTTCGAGCCGGTAGCGGTCGGCGTCGCCGATGCGCTGGGCGGCGAGCACCACGGTGCGGCATTCGAGCGTCTCGCGGACGAACTGGCTGTCATGGACGGCGGCGAGGTCGATCGGCGCGACGAAGGTGCCGACCTGCGGTACCGCGACCAGGAAGCCTTCGTCGACCAAACGCTTGAACGCTTCCCGCACCGGAGTGCGGCTGACGCCGAAGCGCAGCGCCATGCGCGCCTCGGACATCGATTCGCGGGGCTTCAGCGCGCCGCTGATGATGTCGGTGCGTAGCACGCTGTAGATCTGATCCGTGCTATGACGGGCTGCAGGGTGGGCCATTGCCAAGCTCTTGACGACTAGTATACTAGGATACCGATCAACCGGGGGCCGCGTCAACTTGGCAGGTTCCGCGGGGCAAGGGGCGGGTTCCGGATGGCGGCGGCCGGACCGTCAGAACATAAAAAAGCTGAAGAAGCGGGCATCCGCATCTGGAGGAGAAATCATGGCTCAGGACAGCATCAACCGGCGTCATTTCATTGGTGGCGTTGCCGGTCTCGGCGCAGCGATGCAGGCGCCGGGCGTCTTCGCGCAGCAACTCAAGCTGCCGGCATCGCCGCTCACGATCAGCATCATCGACGTCGGCGGCGCCTTGGCGCTGGTTCAGACGCCGCTTGAGAATTACGCCAAGGCAAACCCCAAGGCCGTCTCGCGGATGGTCTTCACCAAGGCTCCGGCGCCCGAGCTGCCGGCCAAGCTGAAGGCCCAGCAGAACGCCGGCCGTTCCGACATCGACTTCGTCATCGGCGGTCTCGACGTGCTCTCCGCGGGCATCGACCAGAAGCTCTGGATCGAGCTGTTCCCGCGCTTCGCCGCCGAACTGCCGAAGCCCGACGACGTGCTCCTGAAGCCGGCGCTGGCCATGCACAATCTCGGGCAGGGTCAGGCCATGGCGATGGTCTATTACCCCTCCGGCCCGCTGCTCGAATACATGCCGGACAAGGTCAAGAACGTGCCGACCACGGCCGAGGAGCTGCTGGCCTGGACGAAGCAGAACAAGAACCGCTTCCTCTATGCCCGCCCGGCCAATTCCGGCCCGGGCCGCACCTGGATCATGGGCCTGCCCTATATCCTCGGCGACAAGGACCCGAAGGATCCGGAGAAGGGCTGGGACAAGACCTGGGCCTATCTGAAGGAGCTCGGCGAGAACATCGAGTACTATCCGGGCGGCACCGGCGCGACGATGAAGGAGCTCGGCGACGGCTCGCGCGACATCATCGTCAGCACGACCGGCTGGGACATCAATCCGCGCGTGCTGGGCATCGTGCCGAAGGAGGCCAAGATCCAGGCGCTCAAGGGTTTCCACTGGGTCACCGACGCCCAGTATATGATGATCCCCAAGGGCGTTTCCGACGAGAAGCTCGCCGTTCTGCTCGATCTGGTCCGCCACATGCTGACGCCCGCGCAGCAGGCCTTCACCTATGACGAAGGCTACTTCTATCCGGGTCCGGCCGTGAAGGACGTGCCGCTCTCGATGGCGCCCGCCTCCAGCCAAAAGGCCATCGCGGAGTTCGGTCGTCCCGAATACGAGAAGCTGATCGCCGACAACCCGATGGAAACGCCGCTCGATCCGGAGAAGATGGTCGTCGCCTTCCGTATCTGGGACGAGCAGGTCGGCGGCGCCAAGAAGAAGTAAGACCGGTTGCGGCGGTGGGCTTCGGCAACGCTCCGAAGCCCACCGCCCGGCATCCTTCGACACCATTCTCAAGATTCCGGAAGCCATGACCATCAACGCAGCTTCGTTCCGCGAGCTTCGGCTCGATCGCCTGAGCCGTGACTTCGGCACCCACAACGCGCTCAAGGACGTCTCGCTGACGATCGGCAAGGGCGAGTTCATCGCTTTGCTCGGACCTTCGGGCTGCGGCAAGTCGACGACCTTGAACCTGATCGCCGGCCTGCTGCCCGCGACGGGCGGCGGCATCTGGCTCGACGACAAGCGGATCGACCCGCTGCGGCCGGAAGAGCGCGGCTTCGGCATGGTCTTTCAGAACTATGCCCTGTTCCCGCACATGACGGTGAACAAGAACATCGGCTTCGGCCTCAAGATGCGCGGTGTGTCCAAGGCCGAGATCGACAAGCGTGTGGCCGAGGCTGCTGCGCTGGTGCGGCTTCAGGGCCAGACCGAGAAGCTGCCGGGCCAGCTTTCGGGCGGCCAGCAGCAGCGCGTCGCCATTGCCCGCGCCATCGTCGTCGAGCCGCCGCTCGTGCTGATGGACGAGCCGCTTTCCAACCTCGACGCCAAGCTGCGCCTCGAGATGCGCGCCGAGATCCGTCGCATCCACAATACGCTCGGCGCCACCACGATCTACGTCACCCACGACCAGGAGGAGGCGCTCTCGCTCGCCGACCGCATCGTCGTGCTGCGTGACGGGCAGGTTCGCCAGGTCGGCACGCCGGAGGATCTGTTCTCGCGGCCCGACCATCTCGACGTCGCCGAGTTCATGGGCTTCCGCAACAAGGTGAAGGGCAAGGTCGTCTCGGCCGGCGAGGGCAGGGCGACCGTTGCAGTCGGCGATGCGCAGCTCTCCGGCCGTGCCCGCGCGGCGGTCTCGGCCGGTGCCGACGGCACTCTGGCTATCCGCCCGGAGGATCTGCACCCCGTGGCAGCCGGCCAGTCGGGCCTCAAGGCCCAGGTCATCTCGACCGAGTTCCGCGGCCGCGAGTTCGTCGGCTTTGCCCGCATGGCTGACGGCACCGACCTGTCCTTCCTGGCCCATGACAAGCTGTCGCCGGGCGAGACTGTCACGCTCGCGGCCGATCCCGACCGCGTCCTCGTCTATGGAGGCGCCGCGTGAGCACGGACGTCTCCTCCATTCCGCTGAAGCAGAGGCTGGCCGCGCGCGGCTTCGACGGGCTGACCCTGCTCGTCGTGCCGGCGATCCTGTTCCTGCTGGCGCTGTTCATCTACCCGTTCCTTTACGGGCTCGTGCTCTCCTTCGAGCCGAAGGCCGGCGGCGTCTTCGCCAACTACCAGCGCTTCTTCTCCGATCCTTTCCTCTACGGCACGATCGCGACGACGCTCTGGCTCGCTCTGCCGGTGACGGTCGCGACGCTCCTGCTGGCGATCCCGATCGCCTTCCGTGTGCGGCTGATGCAGAATCAGCGGCTGCTGACGACCATCCTGGTGATCCCGATCACGCTGGGCACCGTGCTGGTCGCCCAGGGGTTGCTGAACTATCTGGGACCGCAAGGCTGGTTCAACCGCACGCTGATGACGCTTGGCCTCATCTCGACGCCGGTGAAGCTGCTTCATAACTACTGGGGCGTGATGCTGTCGCTGGTCATCACCGGCTTCCCCTTCACCTTCCTGCTGACGCTGTCCTACCTCTCCGGCATCGATCCGGCGCTGGAGCAGGCGGGCGCGACGCTGGGCGCCGGCCCTTGGGAGCGTTTCAAGCACATTCTCATGCCGCTGCTGCTGCCGGGTCTCGCCATCACCTTCTGCCTGAGCTTCGTGCAGGCCTTCTCGGTCTTCCCCTCGGCGGTGCTGCTCGGCGCGCCGGCGGGGCCAACCCGCGTGATCTCGATCGCGGCCTATCAGGCGGCCTTCGAGGAATACGATTACTCGATGGCGTCAGCCGTCGCGATGATCATGGGGCTCGTGCAGCTCGCCATCGTCGTCGTGGTGCTGGCGGCGCGCGGCCTGCTCTATCGCGGCCCTGCCGGCGGCGGAAAGGGCTGATCCGATGGTCAAGGATACCCGTCTCTCGACGAAGCTCTGGGCGGCCGCCAACTGGACGCTGATCGGCTTCTTCATCGTCAACCTCTTCGCGATGATCGCGACGGTGGTGACGTCTTCCTTCGCCACGCGCTGGCTCGGCACCTGGCTGCCGGCCGGATGGACGACGCGCTGGTATTCGGCCGCCTGGGCGGAGTTCCAGCTCCACGACGTGCTGCTCGTCACCTTCCAGATCGTCTTCCTGGTGGTCGCGCTTTCCGGATTGATCGGCGTGCCGGCGGCTTATGCGCTGGCGCGGCGGGATTTCCCGGGCAAGAGGCTCGTGATGCTGCTCTTCCTGCTGCCGCTGCTGGTGCCGCCGATCACCTTCGGCATCCCGCTTGCAACCGTGCTCTACCAGACCGGCTTCGCCGGCCAGATGTCGGGCGTGGTGCTGGCGAACCTGGTGCCGACTGTGCCCTTCGTCATCCTGGTGATGATACCCTTCATCGAGCAGATCGACACCAAGATCGAGTCGGCGGCGCGCGTCTTCGGCGCCAACACCTTCAAGCTCTTCGTGCATGTGCTGCTGCCGCTGCTGATGCCCGGCATCCTCGCTGCGCTGCTGCTGGTGCTGGTCAGGACGCTCGCCATGTTCGAGCTGACCTTCCTGACGGCCGGTCCGACCAGCCAGACGCTCGTCGTCGCGCTCTACTATGCGGTCTTCGCCGCCGGCGTGCGCGCGGTGCAGTCGATCGACGCTATGGCGGTGATCTACATGATCACGACGCTGATCTGGCTGATCATCGCGCTGCGCTTCGTCAACCCGACGCAGATCGTCGCCCGCGCCAAGAAGTGAGGGCGGCGGCTCGGGCGTGCAAAACCGGGCCGAATGCATAGATCGCCGTTATCGCGTCCCATCGGACGCGATAACGGCGATATTCCATTGTTGTCGCATCGGATGCCTCCGAAAAGTGGATTCCACTTTTCGGGCCCGATGCTATAGGGAGCGGCCATGAGCTTGCTGCTTCCCGGAATGCGCTTCTCCGTGGCGCCCATGATGGACTGGACAGATTCCGCCTGCCGGATCGTCCATCGCCTGATGTCGCGCCATGCGCTGCTCTACACCGAGATGGTGACGGCGCAGGCGGTGATCCGCGGCGACCGCCAGCGCCTGATCGGCTTCGATGAGACAGAACACCCGGTCGCGCTGCAGCTCGGCGGCAATGATCCGAAGCTGCTGGCCGAAGCGGCGAAGATCGGTGCCGATTTCGGCTATGACGAGATCAACCTGAACTGCGGCTGCCCGTCGGACCGCGTGCAGGGCGGGGCCTTCGGCGCCTGCCTGATGCGCGAGCCGGTGCTGGTCGGCGATTGCGTCGCGGCGATGAAGGCGGCGGTTTCCATTCCCGTCACAGTGAAATGCCGCATCGGCGTCGACGATCAGGACCCGGAGATCGCCCTCGATGCGCTCACTGCTTCGGTGCGGGCGGCAGGCGTCGAGGCGCTGATCGTCCATGCCCGCAAGGCGTGGCTGCAGGGTCTCTCGCCCAAGGAGAACCGCGAGATCCCGCCGCTCGACTATGAGCGCGCCTATCGCCTGAAGGCGGCCAACCCCGACCTGCCGATCGCCATCAACGGCGGCATCAAGGCGCCCTCCGAATGGCTGCGGCATCYGGAGAAAGTCGACGGCGTGATGATCGGCCGCGAGGCCTATCAGAACCCGGAGGTCCTGTTGCAGGTCGATCCGCTGCTCTTCGGTTCGGATGCGCCGGTGCCCGATGCCTTCGCCATGCTGGAAGCGCTGGAGCCGCACATCGCCGCGCATCTGGAACGGGGCGGGCGGCTACATGCCTTCACCCGCCATCTCGTCGGACTGTTTCCGGGCCGGCCGGGCGCGCGACTCTTCCGTCGCCATCTCGCCGAGCGCTGTGTCGGAGCGGATGCGACGCTGGGCGATCTGCGCACCGCGGCGGCGCATGTCTCGCGCCACGAGGCTGCCGCAGCGGCCTGATAGCCGCTGGAGCGGATTCTTCCTTAGCCGCGCCGTGCCGCCGCTATTGCGGCGACATCGATTTTCCGCATCTCCATCATCGCGGTAAAGGCGCGCTTCGCTTCCTCGCCGCCGACAGCCAGCGCCTCGCTCAGCACGCGCGGCGTGATCTGCCAGGAGATGCCCCACTTGTCCTTGCACCAGCCGCAGGCGCTCTCCTGTCCGCCATTGCCGACGATGGCGTTCCAGTAGCGGTCGGTCTCCTGCTGGTCGTCCGTCGCGATCTGGAACGAGAAGGCTTCGCTGTGCTTGAAGGTGGGGCCGCCATTGAGGCCGAGGCAGGGGGTGCCGAGGACCGTGAAGGTGACGGTAAGCACGTCGCCGGCCTTGCCGGACGGAAAGTCCGTGGGCGCACGGAAGACTGCGTCGACCGCACTGTCGGGAAAGGTCTCGGCATAGAAGCGGGCCGCGGCCTCGGCGTCCTTGTCGTACCAGAGGCAGATCGTGTTCTTGGCAATCGCCATCACTTTTCCTTCCTTTGCTGAAGTGCCACAGGCTCCCGGCTGCTCCGGTGGGCGGCTGGCTCCGCCGAGGCCGGCGCATCACCAACACGAAATGCGCCGGCCGCGCCGACGTTCCGCCCGGCATGTTTCCGGCTGTCGCGCCATTGCGATCCTCCTGCCGCCCCAAGACATAAGTGAGGGTAGTCAGTACGGCAGGGGGCGGGGCACGGCTAAGCGGCGTCGAGCGTCCCGAAGAACTCGCTGACCTTGCTTCTGATCCTGCGTGCTTCGCCGTCGAGGTCGCGAGCCAGTGCCATCACGTCGATTGCGCTGGTGTTGGACAAGTCGGCCGCCTGGCGCACGGCACTGGCGCTGGATAGAACACCCTGCGCATCGTCTGCCGCCGCCCGGATGGTGGCCGCGATCTGGGCGGTCGAGCGGCTCTGCCTGGCTATCCCGTCGGAGACGCCCTGGCCGATCGTCTGCGCGTCCAGCATCCGGTTCCGGATGCTCTGGAGCGCCTCGATGCAGCGCTGGCTCGCCAACTGGATCGCCTCGATCTGGCGACCGATCTCGCTGGTCGCGCCGCTCGTCTGCGCGGACAGCGACTTGACCTCGGAGGCAACGACCGAAAAGCCACGGCCGGCCTGGCCGGCGCGGGCGGCCTCGATCGTGGCGTTGAGCGCCAACAGATTGGTTTGGCTGGCGATCTCTCTGATCAGCGCCGAGACGTTGTCGATCTGGTTCGTCGCTTCCGCCAGTTGCGCGATGGCGAGGTCGGTCCGGTCGGCTTCTGCGATCACGTCGGCGGCGGTGCTGACCGAGGCCGCCACGCGCGCCGCGATCTCGTGTCCGGCGCTGGAAATGCTCTCGGCATCCGCAGCCACGCTGGCGACATGGTCGGCGGCACGGCTGGAAGCGACCTCGGCCCGCTCGCTGCCTTCGCGGGCGTGCCCGGCCGCCGCCGTCATGCTCTCGGACAGGCTCGCCACACTTTCGATCATCTGGCCGAGCCGGTCGAGCGAGCTGCACAATTGCGCGTCGAAGGCCGTCACGCGGGATTTCATGGCGGCGTCGCGCCGCAGCAACGCCTCGCGTGCATCGCGGATCTGCAGCTCCTGCATCTGGTCGGAGGCGGCCTTTTCGGAAGCCGCAAGCTCGGAAAGCATGACGCCGTGCTGCCGCAGCAGTTTGGCGATCCAGAAGGTCAGGAGGCCGATCATGACGACGAAGAAGGCGACGATGCCGCCGAGGATCAGCGCGCGTTTCCTCCAGTAATGAAAGACCAGCTCTCCGGGCGCCGCGATACTGATCTGGAGCGGGTAATCGCGAACAGCCTGCACCGAAATCAGCCCCTCCTCGCTGTCTTGGGGGCCGGCAATGTGGGTTCCGACGAACATGGCGCCGGCGGATTCGGCCGCCTCGGGCAGGTCGCGGAACAGGGCGGAACGGCCGGTGAGCGGGGGAGCGCCGGCGTCGTCATTGTTCGGCAGGCTGGCAAGCAAAACACCATCGCGGCGAAACAACGCGACATGGACGAGCGCATCGATCCGCGCTTTGTCGTAGAGGGCATTTACGAAGCCCGTCTCGATTTCGATCATGGCGAGGCCGACCACGGCCCCGCTCCTGTTCTTGATCTTGCGGGACAGGTCCATCGTCCTTCCTGCTGCGCCGGGGGCGGGCGCGGCCAAATGCAGCGCAAGCGCAGGATCGGCCATACGGGCCAGGAACGATTCCCTGTCCTTCAGGCTGGCTGGGGGCGGCGGGAAGGACCGTGTCGAGTTGACGACTTCGCCTTGGATGTCGACGATCGTCACCGCTGCGATCTGCGGGATAGCGCGGGAGCGCTCAATCAAGGCTTCGAAATGCTGGCGCGTGCCGAACTTCGCGCGAAAATCGTCCGGCGAGGCGATATCGGCCCCACTGCCGGCTTCGGACCAGCCGCGCAACGCCAGATCCGCAGTCGCGAGCGTCTGGTGAGTCTGTTCGGAGAGCAGCGCCGCGAGTGTACTGAGTTGCTGCCGCGATATGTCGATTGCAGTCTGGCGGCCCTGCCAGAGCGCAAAGCCGGCAGTCACGGCAATGATGGCGGCCGCGACCATGCCGCTCCATGCCGTCAGGCGGGCGCGTCTCCCGATGGTTTCGCGCATGTCGGGCGCCAGGAACTGGCCAGCCGGCCTTGCAGCATCCGTCTTCACTGGCGCGAACTTTTGTCCAATTGAGACCCAAGGCGCGACGCCCGGGTCCGTTGAATGTGGCGGAGAATGGTAACTCTCGCATTAAGGCTCCGTGTGCCTCGAGAGTCGCCATCCTAGGCGGTTCGAACGGCTGCAGCGGCTTGGGGCCGATAATTCGCTCGAACTCCGACGCCCGGTGCTACAAAAAGGGCGCGGGACGAGGTGCAGCGCTGCAAGCGCAGAATACCGCTGAAAAAAGTGGCGTTAAAGCTCCGTCAGAGTCGCGCCTTCACGCTTGGCAGCGATCATCTGCAAGATTTCGCGAACACGAAGTACGGAGCGGGTCCGGCATTTTGCTTGGCCTTCTCAGTGTCTTGAATCGTTCCGATATTGCTAAATCGCCATCAAATCTACCAGAAGCTGTCTCAGGCGGTCGCGGCGACATCCAGACACGATGAGGAGCCTGCTTGCTTCTGCGCGGCGCTGGGGCCGAGTTTGGGCGGGCTGAGATAGCGTTCGCCGCTATCGGMAATGATGGTGACGATCGTCTTGCCGAGGTTCTCGGGGCGCCGGGCGAGCGCCGAGGCTGCGAACAGCACGGCGCCCGACGACGTTCCGGCGAGGATGCCTTCCTCCTGCGCCAATCTCCGGGCGAGTTCGCGGGCCTGGGCCGTCTCGGTCACGATCACCTCGTCGACCACGGCAGCGTCGAAGTTCTCCGGCAGGTAGCCGGCGTCGACGTCGGTCACCTTGTGGACGCCCTCGATGCTGTCGGGATAGGGCACTTCTGGGGAGGGAACCGAGGCCGGGCCGGGCTCGACCACGACGACCTTCACGCCGGGCTTCTGCGCCTTCAGGAAGCGACCCGTTCCGGAGATCGTGCCGCCGGTGCCGACCGCTGCCACGAAGATGTCGACCTCGCCCTTCGTCTCGCGCCAGATCTCGGGGCCGGTCGTTTCGAAGTGGACGCGCGGATTGGCCGGGTTTGCCCGCTGGTTGGTGTAGTAGGCGCCGGGGTTCTCGCGCCGCACCCGGTCGATGATCGTGTGGATCGCGCCCGCCTCGAGGAATTCGCTGTTGTCGATCAGGACGACTTCGGCGCCGTAGTGCTGAAGGAGCTTGATCTTGTCTTCGCTGATCGTGTTCCGAAGGTAGAATTTCGAGCGATAGCCACGCGCCGCTGCCAGGGCAGCAAGGCCGATGCCGGTGTTCCCGCTGGTGAGATCGACGATGCGCTGGCCCGGCTTCAGGTCGCCGCTCTCTTCAGCCTCCCGGATGATGCCCCAGGCCGTCCGGTCCTTGATGCTACCGGCGGGGTTCAGATACTCGATCTTGGCAAGGATGCGCGAGCCGAGCTTCAGCGCTTCGGCAAAGCGCCCTAGCGCGAGCAACGGGGTGTTGCCGACCAGAGCTGCGAAATGATCGTTTCTCGGTGCCATGATGTGCTTTCGGGAGGGGATGAGGCCGTCGCGACGCGCTCAGCCTTCAAGAGACGGTCCGCAGGCAGACTCCCTGGGGCCGGTCTCGAGCGGCAGAGCGGGAGCGTGCCATCTGCGCCTCGGGCTGCCGCGGCGCGGTGTGCAGCCAGCGTGCCGCAATCTTGGCTTCCTGCCCGGCCTTCACCCAGCAGCAGGAAATCCCCCGAGCGGCGGGGCGAAAGCCTCTGGTGGATAGCGCAGGATTTCCGAACGCGCCCCGCCCGGCCTGCTGTTGATATCGTATCGGCCATCATACTCGGCGATGAGACCTTCGAGCAGAGCCTCCGCCTTCGGGTTGAGGGACGCGATCGCACGATCAGCTCAGGCATGGTACAATTCCAGCGAATGTTGTTCAGCAAGAAGGTTCGCCAATGACATTGGTATCCGCGCATGTCGCGCAATCAATGCAGATTATAAAATAAGTATATTTACCTCTATTGAGAGTGGTTGAGTGTTTTGTATTTTCGAGAGTGGCGAACGTGATGGATGAAATTTGCTCGCTTCGAAGCGGTGGGCCTCGGCTCGGGGCCGCCGGAATCGCGTCGGCCTAGAGCGCGTCGGGCGCTCCGGTGAGATCGTCGAGGATGTCGTCCGCGCTCTCCAGCCCAATCGAACGACGCAGGAGCCCGTCGCCGATGCCTTGCTTCAATCGGTCCTCCCGGCTGACGATGGCATGGTCATGCCGGCCTCGGCGCCTTCCAGGCTCGCCATCCGTTCCTCGAGGATGGTCTGGGTCGGGTTCTTGGAGCGACCATAAACATAGCCGGGCCGCTCGCCCCTGAAGATCTCCGCACCCTGCTCGGCCATCCGGGTTGCATGCGGGTGGTGCCGAGTTGACCGCGCCGAAAGATCCCAGCATCGCGGTCGTATTCGCTGACTGGGCTGCCCATGCAATGAAATGCGGCAGAACAAATTCGTCTGGCGCCTGAGGGGCCGTCGATTCTATGCGCCCGTCAGCAACCTTCCAATTTCGTGGGTCGGATGCTTCGTCAGATCCTTGTCGACTTCTGCGAGGATGCGGGAGCGCAAGTCATCGTCGAGATTTTGCCTGATTACCGCGAGTATACGCGGCGGCGCCACGAGCACGATGTCACCCGGGCGGCCGGCTCGATTCACGAGCTTGAGGGCCGCGACCGTGTCGCGCGCGAACTGCTTCTCAGCCAGTTCATGCCAATCGGTTCCCTCGGTTGCGCTGGTGGGCGCAATGGCATTTTGCATACGACCGGGTCGATCCGTGCCCTGCTCGGAGCTAGGTGGATTGACGGCAGCTTGCTTGACCTGCTCGACCTTCAGCTTGGGCATGTTTGCATCTCCTTCGTTTCGGAGAAACATCGCCTTGCGAGCGTCACACACGACCACCCAGCCGTTATGGGGAATGCGTAGGTTCATGGCTCGTCCTCCCGGTTGGGTACGCTGACGTCGCTCGATCCAAGCTTTCCCCCTGATGCCCCGTCTCACATTGATCCAGCGCAACAAACAGCGTCTGCAGCGAAATTGACCGTCTCAAACTGCGGCCGGGGGATCGGGTGCCCGCAGGATGCCGGCTCCCGATCCGCGAACTGGATCCTTGTCACCTTGTCGAGGATGACGGCGGTGGTCCATGCAATCTTCGCGACCTTGCTGCTGGTCCCTACTGTATTCGTCTTCATGTTCTCGATCAGGAGACTTTCAATCGAGGAGCATGCGCAAGCGCGCTGCCAGTTCCTTTGATGTATATGGCTTCTTCAGCCAGCTCCCTTCGGCCAATTCCCGTCCGGCGAGTCTGGGCTCCGCATATCCGGAGGTGAAGAGGATCTTCAGCTCAGGGCGCAGGAGACGCGCTTCTCTGGCGAGTTCATCGCCGGACATTCCGCCGGGCATGATGATATCGGTGAAGAGCAGCCGGACTTCGGGGTGGGAAGCGATCAGGGAAAGCGCGCTGTTGCCATCGACAGCCTGGATGACGCGATATCCTTCCTCTTCGAGGCGGGCAACGACGACCCGCCTTACGCGCGCATCGTCCTCAACCACAAGAATGCATTCCGCCGCGCGTGGCTTGGCCGCGGGGGCGGACGGATCGGCATCGCTACGGCCGGCAGTGACATCCGGACTGGCTGTCGGAAGAAACAGCCGTATGGTCGTTCCCCCGCCGGGCTCGCTGTCGAGCCGGACATGGCCGCCGGATTGCATGGCGAAGCCATAGACCATGCTCAGACCGAGCCCGGTGCCGGCGCCGACACCTTTCGTCGTGAAGAACGGCTCGAATGCTCGTTGTTTGACCTCTTCGCTCATCCCGGCGCCGGTATCGGAGACGCTGACGAGCACGTAGTTTCCAAGGCGCGTCTGCGGATACATCCGGGCATAGTCGGCATCGAGACGGATGCGCGAAACCTCGACCTTGAGCCGGCCGCCGCGCGGCATGGCATCACGCGCATTCAGCACGAGGTTCAGCAGGGCGTTCTGCAGTTGCGTCGTATCGACAAGTGCCAAGAGCGCTTGGCCTGTGACGACGGTCTGCAAATCGATCGTTTCGCCAAGCGTTCTGCGGAGCAGCTCGGCGAAGTTCGAGACGAGCTGTCCGATATCTGTCAGCTTCGCGTTGAGCGCTTGCCGCCTGCCGAAGGCGAGAAGCTGCCCGGTAAGCTTGGCGCCGTCATCGGCCGCGTCCTGCGCCTCCCGCAACAAATCCCGGAGCCGCCTGTCTTCGAGGCGTCTTTCGATCATCTCGAGGTTGCCGCTGATGACCGTCAGCAGATTATTGAAATCATGTGCGATTCCACCGGTGAGCTGCCCAATCGCCTCCATCTTCTGAGATTGGCGCAGTTCCTCTTCCATCCGGTGCCGACTGGTCAGATCGCGGATAAATCCGGTAAAGATGCGCTTGCCGTTAGCCGCGGCCTCCCCAACCGCCAGTTCCATCGGAAAGGTCGTGCCGTCCTTGCGCTTTCCGGCTACGACGCGCCCGACCCCGATGATGCGCCGCTCGCCCGTCGTCAGATAGCGGCCGATGCATCCGTCATGCCGGTCACAATATGGATTGGGCATGAGAATCTTGACGTTCCGACCGCAGACTTCGTCGGCGGAATAGCCAAATAGCCTCTCCGCGGCCTTGCTGAACGAGATCATGATGCCGGCTTCGTCGATCACCACCATCGCTTCCGGCACGGTCTCAAGGATCGAGAGCAGGTGCGATTGGCGAGCGGCGAGGTCGGCCTGTGCATATTTCAGATTGCCGATGTCGATATTCGTCGCCAGGACGACCTGATCGTCGGGAGCCTGCCTGGTGACAACCACCCAGCGGCTGACCACAAATATAGGGCGTCCATCCCTGTGACTTTGCGTCAGCTCGCCTTTCCAGGTGCCGTCACGCCGCAGGTCCGTGAGGATTTCGTCGAAGGGTTGCGGAAATTCTGTCTTGAGGAGGCGGCCGACGTCCTGATCTAGCGCTTCCTGCGCGCTCCAGCCGTAGAGGTCTTCGCAGCCTCCACTCCAACGGATAATCTTGCCGTCGAAGTCATAGACGACGCTGTTCGCATCATCGAGAACCTGAACGATCTCGTCCAGGCTTTGCTGGCTGATAGCAATTGGCCCGCGCGCTACCGTCACCCGCCACCCGTCAATGCGGTCGCATGGCCTGCCGGCCGGGAGAAGTGCCGTTCAGATATCGTATTCGTCGCTGCCATCGACAAGGCTTCTCAGGAGCGCCGGCTTGCAAATGACGAAACGGTAGCGTGCGAATGACCGAATGACGCCTCGATTGATCAAGTTCGTCATCGTCCTCGATACCGTTTCAATCGTCAGGCCGAGGTAATCTGCCATGTCCACGCGGCTCATCGGGATGTCGATCACCTTGGCGGGCTCGCTTTCGTCGCCAGCTCGGCGCGCAAGCGCGAGCAGGAGATCGCAAACGCGCTCTTCGGCATTCTTGCGGGCGAGCAACACCGTTCTCGCCTGTGCGTTGGCCATCTCCCGGCAGAGCCAATTGACGAATTGGGGGCGCAGTTGTTCGGAGCTATCGACCGCCTGCCGAAAGCGATTCCGGTTCAGCCGGCGCAGTTTCACTGTGCTGACGGCCTCGGCATCGCCGAGATAGTGCTCATCGGGGGAAATGCCGAAGATGTCGCCGGGGTAGAAGAAGCCGGTGATGACGCGGCTGCCGTCGCTGAGGATCTTTGCGATGCGGACGATCCCGGCCACGATCTTGAAGACATGCGTAGCCGGATCGCCGTCCCGAAAGATCGTCTCGCCACGCCCGAATGTTTCCAGCGGCCGCGGGCTGAAGAGTCCCAGCAGACCCGGTGCCGATTGATCGTTCGCGACCACCGGGAGCCGGGCAGGAATTTGAGAGACCGCATTCGCAGCAAGCATAGCTCTGTCCTCCGCACCAAACTCACGGAAGGGAGGAAAGCGGCGTCGCATGGCGCTGCTACGGTCTGCTTGTTCGCATGTGTGGGAAATTGTCACCGATTGTAACATCCGGCTTGTGGCCCAACCGGTACGGCGCGCCATGGCTGAGCCGATCTCCCGCAATGCCTGCTGACAGGGGGGCGACGCTGCAGGCGGGATCGTCGGATTGGAAATCGGCGCGGATGATGCCAATCGCGAGGCCGTTTCATCCGCGAGAGGCCCCGGCAACGTTATGCACCGTGCTGCGCCGGCGCCATCCCAGTCAGCTTCAATGATCCATTGCCGAAGGCGCGGAGGTCATCAGTCACGCCGTCGCGGTCCAGCGCCAGTCGCGCACCTCTGGCATATCAATGCCGTGCTCGCGGATGTAGCGCCCATGTTCGATCAGCTTGTAGCGGATCGCCTGCTTGGCGTAGGCGGCGCGCGATCCCAGCCCCGGTACCCGGTCGATGACATCGCCGACAAGGTGGAAGCGGTCGAGCCGGTTGCGCACGACCATGTCGAAGGTCGTCGTCGTCGAGCCTTCCTCCTCATAGCCGCGCACATGCATGTTGGCGTGGTTCGTCCGTTTGTAGGCGAGCCGGTGGATGAGCCAGGGGTAGCCGTGATAGGCGAAGATCACCGGCTTGTCGGTGGTGAACAGTGCATCGAAATCGGGATCGGTCAGCCCGTGGGGATGCTGGGTCTTCGGCTGCAGCGTCATCAAGTCGACGACGTTGACGACCCGAACTTTCAGATCGGGGAGATGGTCGCGCAGCAGCGTCACCGCCGCCAGCGTCTCCAGAGTCGGCACGTCGCCTGCGCAGGCCATCACCACGTCGGGCTCTCCGTTACGGTCGTTGCTGGCCCAGTCCCAGATACCGATGCCCTGGGTGCAGTGCTTGATCGCCGCATCCATGTCGAGCCATTGCGGCGAGGGCGCCTTGCCGGCGACGATGACGTTGATCCGGTTCCAACTCCGCAGGCAATGGTCGGTGACGTGGAGCAGCGTATTGGCATCCGGCGGCAGATAAACCCGCACGATATCGGCCTTCTTGTTCACCACGTGATCGATGAAGCCGGGGTCCTGATGGCTGAAGCCGTTATGGTCCTGTTGCCAGACATGAGAGGTAAGAAGGTAGTTCAGAGAGGCGATCGGCCGCCGCCAAGGCACTTCCTTGGCCGTCTTCAGCCATTTCGCATGCTGGTTGAACATCGAATCGACGATGTGGATGAAGGCCTCGTAGCAGGAGAAGAGGCCGTGGCGGCCGGTCAGGAGGTAGCCTTCGAGCCAGCCCTGACAGAGATGCTCGCTCAGGACCTCCGTCACGCGCCCGCCCGGTGCGAGATGCTCGTCCTCGGGAATCGTCGCCGCCTGCCAGGCTCTGTCCGTTACCTCGAAGAGGGCCTGCAGGCGGTTCGACGCCGTTTCGTCCGGACCGAAGACCCGGAAGTTCCGGCTGGTTTCGTTGGCCTTCATGACGTCGCGCAGGAAGCTGCCCATGACGCGGGTCGCCTCCGCCTTACCGTCTCCGGGATTTTCCAAGGGCACGGCGTGGCGGGTGTAGTCGGGTATCCTGAGGGGGCGGCGCAGCGCGCCGCCATTTGCATGCGGGTTGGCGCTCATTCGCTTCTCGCCAGAGGGCGCCAGCGCAGCGATCGCGGCATGCAGCCGCCCGGCTTCGTCGAACAGCTCTTCGGGGCGGTAACTGCGCAGCCAGTCGTCGAGCAGTTGCAGCCGCCCGGGCTTTGACATGTCGCTGAACGGCACCTGGTGAGAGCGCCAGAATCCCTCGGTCTTCAGGCCGTCGACGGTCTTCGGCCCGGTCCAGCCCTTGGGGCTGCGCAGTACGATCACCGGCCAGCGCGGATAGCCGCTTCCAGACCCTTCGCGCGCGTCCTTTTGGATCGCCGCGATTCCGGCAAATGCCGTGTCGAGGGCTGCCGCCATCGCCGCGTGCATTGCCTCCGGCTCCTCGCCCTCGACGAAGAGCGGATCGTAGCTGTAGCCGCGCAGCAGTGCGTCGAGCTCGTCCGAGGCGATGCGCGCCAGTAGGGTCGGATTGGCGATCTTGTAGCCGTTCAGATGCAGGATCGGCAAAACAGCGCCGTCCGCCGCCGGGTTGAGGAACTTGTTTGAGTGCCAGGACGCGGCGAGCGGCCCCGTCTCGGCCTCGCCGTCGCCGATGACGCAGGCGGCGATCAAGTCGGGATTGTCGAGCACCGCTCCGAAGGCATGCGCGAGGCTGTAACCGAGTTCGCCGCCCTCATGGATGGAACCGGGCGTTTCGGGTGCGGCATGGCTCGGAATGCCGCCGGGGAAAGAGAACTGCCGCACGAAGCGCCGCAAGCCCTCCTCGTCTTGCGATATGTCCGGATAGAGCTCGCTATAGGTTCCTTCGAGATAGGTGCTCGCCACCACGCCCGGCGCACCATGGCCAGGCCCGGCGATGTAGAGGATATCGAGGTCCCGCGCCCTGATGATGCGGTTGAGATGGAGATAGATGAAGTTCAGCCCTGGCGTCGTCCCCCAATGGCCGAGCAGCCGTGGCTTGACGTGCTCGATCCGCAGCGGCTCCCGCAGCAGCGGATTGTCCAGCAAATAAATCTGCGCCACGGAGAGGTAGTTCGCGGCCCGCCACCAGGATTGCATCAAGACCAACTCATCCGGGCGAAGAGCTGTCTGCACCACCGTATCGATAGCCCTCGAGATCATTGCTGCGCTCCCGGAAGCGGGTCGTCAGGAAGGGAGGCCGATTTTATCGCGCTGTCCTGCGCACTTTGATTTACGGCAAAGAACTTCAGAGATTCTGCGGGTATTGAATAGCTGACCACAGCAAGGATGATTGAAAACGATCATGGCGTCGATCTGTTCGTGGCCCGCGCAGGAAGCGGTCATGAAGCGGGTTGTCGGTCCGCCGAAATCCCGGGCACTCCGTCCAACGTTCTTACGGCCGAAGCATGGTGCACTGAGGACGAAGCAGGGGAGGGAATTCGGAGGAGAATCGGAGCTCGCGCGATTGCGCGGCGATTGGAGGAGAATCGGATGATGACCGACGATCTCAACCGGAGTTTGACCACGAGAACGGGCTTCAGGTTTCATGTCCGGCCTGCTCGTCCCGAAGATGAAGCGGGGCTGGCGGAGTTCTTCAAGCATGTGACGCCCGAAGATTTGCGCTTCCGCTTTCTCTCTACGGTCAGGGAGGTTGGCCATGATCGTCTGGCGGCCATGCTGCAGGTCGATCATCGACAGGCCGAGACCTTCATAGCCTTTTCCGAAGACGGAAAGACGATCATCGCCACAGGCATGTTGGCTTGTGACGCTGCTTTGGACAGAGGCGAAGTGGCGATCTCAGTCCGAAGCGAACACAAGCATAAGGGTGTGGGATGGGAATTGCTCAGACACGTTTCCAAATTTGCCGAGGCGAAGGGAGTGAAAGTGCTCGAGTCGCTCGAAGACCGCCAAAATCATGAAGCGATCGAAATCGAACGTGAGCAGGGTTTCGAGGTCGATGAATGCCCGGATGATTTTCGGCTGGTAATACTAAGAAGGAGATTCAAATAGGATTACCGAGCGATAAATTATTGATATTTATTAAAGTATATCACTCCGGTGTAGTGTTTGTAATGCCGTCTTAGCGATCGATTTCAAGGTTTCGTCCAAGAGTTATGGGTGTCGGTTAGCTGTCTCCAGGATGGGGGCGGCATTGCAGACGACCTCGCACCCATGCCGGAAGATGCCGCCGGGGCGTGCAGCGCCGCGCCGTCGGCGGTAGTCCCGCCTGCTTTAGATGACCTCGCCATGCAGCATTCGTCCGTCGACCAATTCCGTCGATCCATCGGGAGAAGCGCGGGATACTCCAATGAGGGACCGAAGGTCCATTCCAAAGGGGCGACGAGCGCCTTCAACAAGCTCAGCTTGGAGTGGCAGCGATGGCTGATCGTGGCTCTCGACGGCGCGGGCGCTTGCGCGGAATTGAGGCCGCACCTCGCCTCTACCTGAAACCAGCCCAGCGTAATCTCAAGGTGGCTAGCACGCTGAACGAGACCGGCGCGAGGCTGGCTACACAAGCGGCGGCACTTGCCGGTTCAGTCGCTCAATAATTTTCGAAAAATACTGAGAAGAATTTTACGTCATTTGACAATGCGCTCTGCAAGTACCATGTTAGAAAAATCGATCTAGGCCGAACGAATTGGCCCCGCGCCTCATGGCGCTCTGCTGACGAATTTCCTGCTCAAATCGAGACATGCGCTGCATCCGTGGCGTGTGGGCGGTCGCTTTTACAGGAGGTCAGCATGGCCAGCGGCACTGTCAAATGGTTCAACACCGATAAGGGTTTCGGCTTCATTCAGCCGGAGGACGGTGGGCAGGATGCCTTCGTCCATATCAGCGCCGTAGAGCGAGCAGGCCTGCGCACGCTCCGGGAAGGCCAGAAGGTCTCTTACGAGCTGGTGCAGGACAAGCGCTCCGGAAAAGTCTCTGCGGATAATCTGCAGGCCGAGTGAGCCGAGACGCCGTTCGGCGTGGCAATGGAGATATGCGGCGACCGCGGATGTACCGGCGCCGTCTCGATTGAGCGACGAATGGCCACGGAGGGTCGGGATCAGCCCGGCCCTTTTTTTCACCAGAAGGGAAGTTCGAATGCAGGTTCTCGTCCGCGATAACAACGTCGATCAGGCGCTCCGCGTTCTCAAGAAGAAGATGCAGCGCGAGGGCGTGTTCCGCGAGATGAAGGCGCGTCGCTCCTACGAAAAGCCGTCCGAGCGGCGCACCCGCGAAAAGGCTGAAGCCATCCGCCGCGCTCGCAAGGCGGCACGCAAGCAGGCGCAACGCGAAGGATTGCTGCCGGCGCCGAAGCGCGCAGAGCGGCCAGTTCGTCCGGCCCAGCCCGCGCAGGCACGATAAGCGAGGTTTCAGGCTTGAGCTTCAATCCGCAGAATTTCGCCGACCGCCAGGCCAGTTCGGCCAACGCCAAAAAGGCGCTGCTGGAGCACTTCAGGGCGCGTCCCGGGGCCGATGATCCGGTCATGATCCAGCGCCGGACCGAGCGCGAAGCCGTGGCGAAAGCCCGAGCCGAGCGAGAGGCGGAGAAGACCGCAAGACTTGCCGAAATGGAGCGCCTGGCTGCGGCTGAACGCGAGCGCTTCGCCGAAGAGAAGCGCCAGGAGGAGCTTGCTCGCCAAGCGGCCCGCCAGGCTGAACTGGCGAGGGCCGAAGCGGAGCGTCCCCGCAAGGTTCTGCTCGAGGCTGTTCAATACATGCGGGAGCGCGCGGCAGGAAAACGACGCTGATGCTTCGGCATCGTCCGTTCGGGAAGGAGTTCGCCGATGCCCGGTAACAGGATTTCGCCGGAACAGTCTCAGTTGCGGGCACAGAGCAGGGCCACGCTGGCCGCGCAACGTCGCGCCGAAGCGGAAACCGTGTTGGAAGCGCTGCGTATCGAGCAGGCTGCCGTCCGCGAGCGCACTGCAAGATTGCGGGCGCTGCGACTGGCCAAAGAGGCCGCCGAAGCCGAGGCAACTCGCGAAGCTGCAACGCAACCGAAGGCAAAGGGCAGCGCTCGGACGAAACGGACCTCTCCCTGATCGCGAAACAGGAGGTGGCTATGATACGACGGTTCGGCCAAGTCTATCCAACCGATGGGGTGTCACCGATCTGCTGGAGCGTTCGGTCTGCTCGATCATACGCGGCCCTCACGACCAGTTCTGGATCGTCCTGACAGCCGACGAGCTTCCACGGATGGTTGAAGTGCGGCGCGGCCCCTTCAAGGCGATAGACGGCGCGATGAAGGCCATTGAGAAGACCCTGCACGGGTCTTGTCTGCATGGCGCTGCCATGGTGCCAGCCGATTATTTCCCCTGACGGGTACCGGCAACTTCAAACGGCCACAATGGCGCGCTATTGGTGCTCCATCGACCGAGCTAATCGGCTGGCCTCGCCGCTACAGGCGCGTTGCCCGACTTTCCAACTCTTTCGACAATTGAACGCCGCTTCGCGGCACGCTGCCGCCGGCATTCCGCCCGGCAGCCTTACAGGCAGCGCGGTCAAGCCGCGCGCCCTTGGACCGATATGAAAAGCACAACAGAATACGAACATCCGACGACGCAGTGCCTTGGCGCATCTGCCTCGCTGCCATTGCCCCCGAAATCCTCGCTGGACTGGAAACCCGAACCTTGTGGCCTTTCCCGCGAGGAGCTGCGCAAGATCGTCGCGCGGATCATGGGCTGAGGAGGGAACCATGAACCTCAATCATCGCACGTCGCGGGATGCCGATAGGCGCAGCCAGACGGATAGATGGACGGGTTCGGACCTTCGGGCACGTTACGACCGTGCCGTCACCCGTGCCCAAGGGTGCGAAGCGACAGGCGACAAGGTCGATGCCGAGCGCTTCTATCAGCAGGCCGATCACTTTCGCCGCTTGTTGAACGGCAAAGCCGCATAGGAGGCACCATGCTGGACCTGACAACGGTCGATGCTGCCCTTATCGAAAACGTCGAGTGGATCACACCCGCGGGTCGGCAGCATGTTGCCTTCAAGTTCTCCGCACCCGGGCATAGCCAGGTCTTCCTGCTGGATCGGCTTCAGGCTGAAAAGCTGGCAGCCGGTCTCATCGCCTACATGCCCGCCCCCGCCGGTGACGAAGTCCTGATCGATATACCCGCAAGCCTTGAGGGAGAGCATGAGGTGATGGCGACATCGATTGATGCTGACGAGCCGCGTTTTGATGGGGTAACGCAAGCCAAGTTTCATCTGAGACTGACGGTCGGCGACCACAATGTAACGATGACAATGTCACACAGCGAATTGCTGCGGCTCGTCACGCAGATGCAGGCCAAGCTCCAAGAACACCGCGTTCGTACCGCGAACTGAAAGCTCGATCTCGGAACCAGCGTTCGCGCCGGTCCTGGGCCGACGTTCCGGTAAGAGCGAAAAGGCTAGGCTTCGCCAAAGCGCGACCGAGCGAAGGGGGCAGCCATCATCCGCGCCGACGGCTTCACCACTGCCATTGCGCCAACGGAGCGCGTGCTCCTCGCTGTTATGCGGGGCTGCTTGGCGGCAAAAGACCTCTGGGGCGCGGTTCTTCGGTAACCGGGAGGCGTTCACGCCACCCGGTCGAACTCCGGCAAGGGGCGTCCGACGACCGCCATGTTCCGTTCTGTCCAATCGGCAACGGCAAGCTCGACCGCTGTTCCGCCCTCACAGTGAAGGAGGATTCTGTAAGTGAACTCGCTTGGGTCGGCGGACCCCGTGTCACAGATCAAATACCCGACCCAATGATGTTCCTGATGAGTGCCGAACTAGTATTTGGCAGACAGTCTTCGACCACTGCGCAAGGTGACAAAGCCGGCTCCGTTGAGCATCATGGGTATCTCCGCTTGGCGGCGTCATGAGCGCCGCGACGGTCCTTTCCAGAAGCTGTATGGAGACAACTCAGCGGCATCCGCGCACTCTCACTGGAGAGCGCAAGTCACATTCCCGGGCATAATGGTGAAATGAACTCACTGTGCTCAGCCCTCAAAGCAGCGCCGCCTGATCGATTAAAGTGGATTGCTGCAATTCGATCGATCGAGCTGCAGATTCCGCCTCACCCGCATCCGCAGAGCGTATAAGCGCGGGGGGCAGCCAACTCTCGCATATCCAATGGAGCTTGAAGGGGGCGCCAATGTCCAATCACACAGCCAGTGAAGCAGCTCTTGCTCAGCGGCTTCTGGAAATCATCGCACGTGAAGGGCTCATCCATCACGGAAAGCTCGATCCCACCGCGACGGTGGAGGGCGATCTGGGGCTCTCGCTCGATGACTTGACGCTGATCGGGAACGCGATCGAGCGCGAGTTTGATTGCGACATGATCCCGGACGACGAGATGCGAGCCTGCACGACGGTTCGCCAACTTGTCGTGCTAATTGCCCATCGCATCGCCACCAACGCGGAAGCGGGCGAATCCGAGGAATAGGGCCCGGACTTCGGCAGCGGGGCCGTCCCGGCCAACTGGATTTCTGTGTTGGCAATCGTTTGGCCGCTCTGATTGTGCGGTCGTGCGGCAGCCGAGCACGAAATCGCCACCGCGCTTGCGGGTAGTTCTCGATCCTTCAATCGATCAGGAAAAGACGCCGAGCCACCCACGCCATGGGAGGGGAAATGGCGGCAGCTCGGCGCCACGCCGCATCGAAGGCGCCTTGAGAGCTTGGCTCAAAATAGTGAACGATAGGCGAATGTGAGCCTGTTGATGCAGGGTACGCTTCAACGGAAGCGCCCAGCCCAAGCCAGACGGGGGCCTTCGTAACATGCCCCGCCATCGTGCCGAGAGCTAACGGAAGTTGGAAGGCGAAAGTCGGTGATAGCTGTCCCGCTTCTTCAAATAAGCAGAACGCGCCGCCTGCAATATAGCCGATCGGTTGAGGTCGAACGCAGCGAGGAACGAAGCTTCGCTTTCATCAACGATGCTGGGGCTTAAGGTCCGCAGTACCCCCAGCTCGATCTGAAACATGACTTCCAACGATGACGCGGAGCCCCAGAAGCTCACGCAACCGCGGCCAGGTTCGTATCGTCGGATGGAATTGGGAAAGTTGATACTCATGACGGGGACTGCCCGCCAAGCCCAGTGAGCTCAGCCTGATAGGCGTGGACGTAGCGCAGCCTCCGCCTCCTCCGTAGCCAAACTCCCAGACAGAAAGCGACAGCCGAGCCAGCGACGAGCAGTGCCCATTGCGGGAGCAGGCGCACGTCATAAAACGCGGCTGCACCCCATATCCCGACGCCGAAAAGCGTCATCCCGACAATTCCATAAACGAGCGCCGAAGCTTCGGGGGCCGGAGCATAGGCAGCGGCTGCTTGCCGAGCCTTCTCTGCGCGAAGTTTCATGAGAAGCTCATTTCAATACGAGTGTGAAGGTAAGCGTGAATTCGGCGACAAGGCCAACGTGCCCGGCCCACACATAGGGTCGACCGCCTAAATCGGTAAATATCCCAGTGCGCCGGTAGATTCGACATGACGGCGATCCGTTGTTTTGGTCAAAAAGCGGGAAATTTCGAAATTTAGGAAAAGAATAATCAGAAGAAAATTTCGCAGTTTTGGATATTGTTCTTCTGACGTCATCTTACAAGGCGCGATAAAAATTAATCCTCATTTTCAAATTATTCATTTGAAACCGCCGGTCGAATGCCCCCGTCATTTGAGCGCGCCCCGGAACGAAAGGGCTCTTCGGTTGTTAGGGTTGTTTGGATCGAGGAACTGTGATGGCCCAGACCTTGACCGTGTGCCGCCTCGGTACGGACTGGGCTGTCCGAGACGTCACGGGTGAGCACTACGGCAGGTCAAGCGACATTAATGCGGTGATCGAATATGAAAGAGGGCTCGCCAGCCGCACTGGAAGTCATGTTGCGTTGAGCGATAGTGCTCAGGAATACATGAATTCAAAGGTAACGCTCGATCCGCGCAGCAGCTGACATTGAATCTTTGAGTTTGTCGGTAGAGCAATCTCAGGGCGGGCCGCAGGCTCGAACCAATCGCTCGCCGCGACACTTCCAATCAATGCGCGCCCTTGCAGTCCATCGAACCCCGCGTCCGCTGCAGCGGCCCGTGGGTTGCTGTAGGTACCGTGGTGAAAACAACAGCGCTTGCGCCCGCCACGGCTCGGTTTTTCATATAGGTTTCTCCAATACCTTCCTGCCCATCAAAGCGGGGGGGGCTTGACGGCGTGCAAAATTCGCGTCTACACTTAACTCAATGGTTAAGTTTCAAGCAGCGCAGCTCGACAGGACGTTCTCCGCGCTGGCGGATCCGACGCGGAGGGCCTTGCTGGCGCGGCTGGAGCGGGAAGACGGGCTTTCGGTCAGCGAGCTGGCGAAGCCGTTTCCGGTCTCATTGCCGGCCATCATGAAGCATCTCGATGTCCTGTCGGACGCCGGGTTGGTCGAGCGGACGAAGACGGGGCGCACCGTGTCCTGCCGCCTCAACGCCGAGCCGATGGAGGAAGCGATGGGTTGGCTGGCGCATTATCAGCGCTTCTGGACCCAAAGGCTCGATGCGCTGGAGGCGCTGCTCGAAGCGCGGCGCAAGGGCGAAGGTTGAAGGGGCAGGCGCATGGATCAGCAGGTGACACCGAGTCTTACGATGAAGCGCCGCCTCCATGCGCCGCCGGTCGAGGTCTACAAGGCCTGGACCGACCCTGAACTGCTGGTGCGCTGGTTCGGGCCCGAGAACGTCGTGGCGCAGGAGGCCGAGATCGATCCGCGCGTCGATGGCGCGTATCGCGTCGTGATGATCGAGGACACGGGGCAGCGCCACGAGGTGTCCGGGCGTTACCTGGAGGTCGTCGAGAACGAGCGTCTGGTCTTCAGCTGGTCCTGGGTGACGACGCCGGAGCGCGTCTCGCGCGTCACCGTCACATTGAAGCCGGATGGTGGGGGCACGATCCTGACGCTTCTGCACGAGAAGCTGTTCGACGATGCGGCCGTGCGCGGCCACACCCATGGCTGGACCGGAACCATGGAAAAGCTCGAGGCCTACTTCGCCTGAAGGCGGAGAGCGGCGCTGCTCTGTCCGGCAGCGCTTGAACGAGCCGCCGGCGTGGGCCGGCGGAAACACAGGAGAGGAGACGATGGAACACAGGATCGTATCCCGTGAAGAATGGCTTGCGGCCCGCAAGGCCCATCTCGCCCGTGAAAAGGAGTTCACCCGCCAGCGCGATGCGCTCTCGGCCGAGCGGCGCGCGCTGCCTTGGGTCAGGATCGACAAGGGCTATGCCTTCGAGGGTTGGGATGGCGGGCTGACATTGGCGGATCTCTTCGCCGGCAACAGCCAGTTGATCATCTATCACTTCATGTTCGGCCCGGGCGCCAGGGAAGGCTGCCCGAGCTGCTCCTTCCTCGCCGACCATTTCGACGGCGCCAACCGGCATCTGAAGCACCATGATGTCAGCCTGGTCGTGGTCTCGCGGGCGCCCTATGCCGAGTTCCAGGCCTTCCGGCATCGCATGGGCTGGGATTTTCCCTGGGTGTCCTCGGCCAACAGCGACTTCAACTACGACTTCCACGTCGCGCCGAGCCCGGAGGAGAGGGCGGCCGGCCGCTACGAGTACAATTACGAGATGCATGACGGGCAGGGCGGCGAGATGCCGGGCTTCAGTGTCTTCTACCGCAACGACGCGGGCAAGATCTTCCACACCTACTCGACCTATGCCCGCGGCGGCGACCTCCTGATCGGCGCCCATAACTTCCTCGATATGACTCCCAAGGGGCGCAACGAGGTCGGGATCATGGACTGGGTCCGCCATCACGACCGCTACCAGAGCAAGCCAAAGGGAGCGGCGAGTTTCCAGCCCGAATTGGCGGCGGGATCCTGCTGCGGCTGAGAGTGGATTCCTCGCATCGCGGTGCGGGGGGTATTGTTGATATCAACATTTTTTGGGCATGGCCGCTTGGGCGGCCGCAAGTGAGGAGAACGCAATGGCTTATGTCGATGGTTTCGTCGTCGCGGTTCCGGCCGCGAACAAGGACAGTTACCGCAAGCATGCGGCCGATGCGGCGCCGCTGTTCAAGGAATTCGGCGTCAAGCGCCACGTCGAGGCCTGGGGCGACGATGTCCCCGATGGCAAGGTTACGGACTTCAAGGGTGCGGTGAAAGCGACGCCTGACGAGGTCGTCGTCTTCTCCTGGTTCGAATATCCCGACCGGGCGACGCGTGATGCTGCCAATGAGAGGATCATGAGCGATCCGCGCATGAAGGAGATGATGGGACTGCAGATGCCCTTCGACGGCAAGCGCATGATCTATGGCGGCTTCGCTTCGGTCCTCGACGAAGGCGAGGGCGGCCGGGCGGGCTATATCGACGGCATGCTTTCTGCGGTGCCGGATGGGCGCAAGGCGGATTTCCAGGCTTTCGCAGCCAAGGGCGCGGCGCTCTTCGAGGAGCATGGCGCGTTGCGCGTCGTCGATGCCTGGGGCGATGACGTGCCGGATGGCAAGCTCACCGACTTCAAGGGGGCGGTGAAAGCCGAGCCCGGCGAGACGGTGGTCTTCTCCTGGATCGAGTGGCCGTCGAAGGCGGTGCGCGACGCCGCCTGGGCCGGTTTGATGCAGGATCCGCGTATGAAGGCCATGTCCTTGCCCTTCGACGGCAAGCGCTCGGTCCATGCCGGCTTCGCGCCGCTTCTCGATGTGTGAAGCGCCGTGACGAGGCCGTCATTCCGGGGCTTGCCCCGGACTCCATCGTGGCATGCAACGCTCTCGGATGGACTCCGGATCGGCGCTGCCAAAGCGGCTGGTCCGGAATGACGGGGATCGGGGCCGGGCCATCAGCCCGGCCCGGAGCCTGCATTGCGAGGTGGAGCGCATAGATCGACCGGCTTGCGCCCTGAACGGGCGGGCCCACCTCGGCCCGCCGAAGCAGATATTGCCGCAGGCCTCCGGTGGCCGAGGCGAGCCCGATCACCTTTCCGGTGGCGTTGAACACCATCACGCCGTCGAGGTGGCGATTTGCCTGGCGCCATGATTTCTCGCAGCGGTCATGCGGGGCGGTATCTTGTCCCGGTCGTGCAAATGGCCGAGAGATCGGGCTGCTTCACCGGATCGAATCTCGATGCTTGCTGGCATTCCTCTCGGCGATCTCGCCTTCCTGGCCGTTTCCCTCGTGCTCGCCGGCGCGGCCACGGGCTTGCTGGCCGGCGTCTTCGGCGTCGGTGGCGGCGCGGTCATCGTGCCGGTGCTGTACGAGGTCTTCCGTGTCATCGGCGTGGCCGATGAGGTTCGGATGCCGCTGGCCGTCGGCACCTCGCTCGCCGTCATCATCCCGACTTCGATCCGCTCCTTCAACGCGCATCGCGCGAGGGGCCTTGTCGATCTCTCCATCCTGAAGATCTGGGCCGCTCCGGTCGTGATCGGCGTCATCGTCGGCAGCTATATCGCCCGCTATGCACCCGCTGATCTCTTCAAGATCGTCTTCGTCATCGTCGCAACGATCTCGGCCGTCCGCTTGCTCTTCGCCGCCGACCGCTGGAAGTTCGGCGAGGACATGCCCGGAAAGCCGCTGATGGTCGCCTATGGCGGCATCATCGGCGTGCTCTCGGCGCTGATGGGCATCGGCGGCGGCCAGCTTTCCAGCCTGTTCATGACCTTCTACGGCCGTCCGATCCATCAGGCGGTCGCGACCTCGTCGGGCCTCGGGGTGCTCATCTCGATCCCCGGTGCGCTGGGCTTCATCTATGCCGGCTGGCCGAAGATGGACATCCTGCCGCCGCTCTCGCTCGGCTATGTCTCGCTGATCGGCATGATCCTGTTCATCCCGACTTCGATCTGGACGGCGCCGATAGGCGCAAGCCTGGCGCACCGGCTCTCGAAGCGGCGGTTGGAAGTGGCCTTCGGCCTATTCCTTCTTGTCGTCGCCGGCCGCTTCATCTGGTCGCTGCTGCACTGAGCGGGCGGGGCGCCTGATGAGCGAGACCGCGATCCGGCTGCTCCAGCCCGCCGATCATCCGGCGCTGGCGGCGCTGATGGTCGAGATGCAGGGCCACTACCGGGTGCCGTGTCCGCCGGTCGCAGAAATTCTGGCAGGCCTCGCCGCCTTGCCGGCTGGCGTGGACATCCTGGTCGCGGTGAGGGGAGGGGCGGTGCTGGGCTTTGCTTCGGCCTGCAATCTCTATCCGGGGCCGGGGCTGAAATCCGGCTTCTTCCTGAAGGAGATCTACGTTGCCGATGCGGCGCGTGGCATGGGGCTCGGCCGCTCACTGATGACCGCGCTGTCGGAGCTCGCGCTGGAACGCGGCCACCTCCGCATCGATTGGACGGCGGATGCTGACGATGCGGCGCTGCTGCGCTTCTACGAGGGCCTCGGCGCCGTCGCGTATCCGAAGAAGGTGTTCTATCGCCTGACAGGAGATGCGCTGATCGCTCTGGCGAGCAAGTAGCCGTCATTCTCGGGCGAAGCACAGCTTTGACCCGAGAATCTCATGACAAGATGGCGCTCGTTTCCGAGGTGCTCAAGGCTCAAGCCCGAGCATGACGTGGCGGTTGCTGGGAAGCTCCTTGGGCCAACCGCTCCGATAACACGGCCATGATCGCCAGCCTCTCGGCCTCGCTCAGGCGGCCCCACTGCGCGATTTCGGCGAGCGTCCGCCCGCAGCCCTCGCAGAGCCTGTTCTGAGGGGCGATGATGCAGACCTTGATACAGGGCGTCGAGATGGCGCTTATCAACTCAACCGTCCAGTACAGGCGTTACCTGATGCGCTGCTTACCAGGCGACGCAGCGGCGCACGCCGCCGACGACACCATAGCGTCGGCACACCGCGCCGTGCGAGCGCGGAGCAGCATAGCCGCGTCTGGCGACGACGGCGCCGTTCGGCCCGGCGCATCCCGCCCGATAGACACCCTTGGCACAGACCACAGCGGAGGCGGTGGAGGGAAGAACGAGGCTGGACACGGCATAGGCGAACGCGACTGCAACCAGTCCGGCCGGGAGACTGAAAATAGCTTTGCGCATGGCAGTGTTACCTAACGTAAGCAGGTTGGAGGCAATCTGAGCCAGCGCCAAAGAAGCGTTCCCGTCAAGTCGCAACAGGCAACGGTGACCTTTCATCTCGAAACGCGATGCCGGTTCGGAACGGCGCGCGGCCGGCCAAGCGCTCAGATGCCCGGCCAGAGCATCAGGGCGATTCCGAGATAGATCGCGATCTCGGCGAGCTGCTGCGCCGCGCCGAGGATATCGCCGGTCTGCCCGCCGATCAGCCGCCGCGCCAGCCGCGACAGAACGGCCGCCGCGCCATGCGCCAGCGCAAAGCCTAGAAGCAGTCCCGCGACAGGTAGCTGCGCCGCCAGTGCGATCCCGGTCGCGAGGAAGAGGCTCAGGGCGAGTGCGATCCGCGCCGTGACGATCGTCGGCTGGCCGACAGCCGCCGCCGCGCCGCTGCTGCGTGCGGCCGGTTGCGTTGCGAGCAGGAACAGGGCCTCGGCGCGAGACCAGGGGGCGGCGACGAGCAGCGCCGCCGCTGTGGCCCAGGCGCCGGAGCGGTCGAGGATCATCGCGATCAGGCTCGCCCGCAGCAGCAGCGACAGGCCGAGCGCCAGCGCGCCATAGGAGCCGATGCGGCTGTCCTTCATGATTTCGAGCCGACGTTCCGGCGTGTGCCCGCCGAACAACCCGTCGGCGGTGTCGGCGAGCCCGTCCTCATGGAAGGCGCCGGTGGCCAGCGCCAGCGCGGTGAGCGCGAGCGCGGCGACGACGAAACCGCTCAGGCCGGCCAGCCCGGCGCCCAGTGCGACGAGCGACGCCGGCAGCGCGATGACGAGCGCTGCGAAGGGCAGGGCGCGGGGCACGCTGCGGAAGTCGGGGATCGCGTGGCTGTCGGCCTCGCCCGGCAATGGCGGGACCGGCAGGCGCGACCAGAAGCGCAGGCAGATCGCCGTCGCGATCGTCCAGCCCGGCCAGTCCGGCGGGGTGGTCTCCGTCGTCGTCTCGGCCTCAGCCATGCCTGCCGCGCTGCTCTGCTCGATTGTCTTCCCGAGCTTGACCCTATAGCAGCAGCGCAGACCTCGCCGCCACGCCTGCGCGCGTCGGCGCAAGCCCCTTTGCTCGACGGAACAGCCATGGCCGCCTCCGGATTGCCCTTCGACGATATCCGCGAACTCATCGCCGCGATGCCCGGCCCCGATATGGCGGCCGCGAACGCAGTGCGTGCCCGCGATGCCAACCTCACGAAGCCGGCCGGCAGCCTCGGCCGCATGGAGGAGATCGCCGAGTGGCTCGCCGCCTGGCAGGGGAAGGCGCCGCCGCGCGTCGACCGCCCGCTGGTCTGCGTCTTTGCCGGCAATCACGGTGTGGTGGCGCAGGGCGTCTCGGCCTACCCGCAGACGGTGACGCGCCAGATGCTGGAGAATTTCGCTGCCGGCGGCGCCGCGATCAACCAGATCTGCGCGGCCTATGATCTCGGCTTCAAGGTCTTCGATCTCGCGCTGGACCTGCCGACCGGCGACTTCACTCAGACCGATGCGCTCGACGAACGCGCCTGCGTCGCCACCATGGCCTTCGGCATGGAAGCGCTCGTCGGCGGAACCGACCTGCTCTGCCTCGGCGAGATGGGCATCGGCAACACCACCTCGGCTGCGGCGATCTACGCTGCTCTGTATGGCGGTGACGCCGCGCACTGGTGCGGCCATGGCACCGGCATCGACGAAGCCGGCTTCAAGCGCAAGGTCGCGGCGGTGGAGGCGGGGCTTGCTTTGCATCGCGCCCATCTCAAGGATCCGCTCGAAGTGCTGCGCCGGTTCGGCGGGCGAGAGGTCGCGGCGATCTGCGGCGCGATCATCGCTGCGCGCTCGCAGCGTATCCCGGTGATCCTCGATGGCTATGTGGTGACCGCCGCCGCGGCGATCTTGCATGCGATCGAGCCATCCGCGATCGACCACTGCATCGCCGGTCATCTCTCGGCCGAGGGCGCCCATGCCGATGTGCTCGCCCGTCTCGGCAAGGTGCCGCTGCTCGCACTCGACATGCGGTTGGGGGAGGGTACGGGGGCTGCGCTCGCCGCCGGCCTCGTCAAGGCGGCGGCGGCGGTCCATTCCGGCATGGCGACCTTCGAGCAGGCGCAGGTGGCGCGGAAGGGGTAGGACCCCGCGTCATGCTCGGGCTTGACCCGAGCATCTCGGAAACCAACGCCTTCTTGTCATAAGGTTCTCGGGTCGAAGCTGCGCTTCGCCCGAGAATGACGGCGCGCCTAAACCGCGTAATCCGTCTTCAGCCCGGCACGCTCGGCGTGGCGCTCCTGCGCCAGCTCGATCAGGCGGGTGATCAGCGCCGGGTAGGGCAGGCCTGAAGCCTCCATCATCTTCGGATACATGCTGATCGCGGTGAAGCCCGGCAGCGTGTTGATCTCGTTGAAGTAGAAGGCGCCGCTCTGGCGGTCGAGGAAGAAGTCGACCCGCGCCAGCCCGCTGCATTCCAGCGCGAGGAACGCGTCGATCGCGAGTTGCCGCACGCGGGCCATCTGGTCGGCATCGAGTTTCGCCGGCAGATCGACGGTGGCGCCGTCCTGATCGATGTACTTGGCCTCGTAGGAGTAGAACTCGTGCTGCGGGCCGGCATTGAGCTCGCTCGCGACGCTCGCCACCGGCGGATCGCCGTCGAGAACGGCGACTTCGATCTCGCGGGCATCGATGCCCTGTTCGATCAGCACCTTGGTGTCGTACAGGAAGGCGTCGGCGAGCGCGGCGCCGAGGTCCTCCCAGTGCTTGACCTTATGGACGCCGACGCTGGAGCCCATGTTGCAGGGCTTGACGAAGACCGGGAGCGTCAGTGTCTCGTGCGCTGCCCTGGCCGATCCCTCGGGATCGCGACGGTAGTCGCGGCGCGACAGCGCGAGATAGGGCGCTACCGGCAAGCCGGCGAGCGCGGCGAGGCGCTTGGCGATGTCCTTGTGCATGCCGACGGCGGAAGCCAGCACGCCTGAACCGACATAGGCGGCGCCGGAGAGCTCCAGCAGACCCTGTACCGCGCCGTCCTCGCAGAGCGGGCCATGAATGACGGGAAACACCACATCGACCGGCTCGATGGCCGGTGCCGCGTTGTCGGCCGGCAGGATGGCGGTGCGCTCGCCCTGCGGTTCGAGCCGGATCGCCGGCGAACCCGCCGGGATCGGCAGGCTGTCGCCGTTCGTGCCCTCGATGAGGCGCAGGTCGTGGCATTGCCAGCGGCCCTGCTTGTCGATGCTGACGGGCACGGGTTCGAAACGGTCGCGGTCGAGATAGCGCAGGACGGAGGCCGCCGACTTCAGCGAGACCTCGTGCTCGCCCGATTTTCCGCCATAGAGCACGGCGACGCGCGTTTTCCGGTTCATGATGCGATGGTCCGAGAGGAGAGTGTGAGCGCCCCGAGTGAGGCGGTTATGGATGTTGCCGATCGATGGGGCGAGATTCGGGCGTTGCCGCCGCGGAGATGCAGTTCATGCCGCCCGCGATTTCGGCTCCGGCAGGGCGGCGAGCGTGTCCATCACGCGCTCGGCCGGCAGGGTGACCGTCACTTCCGTGCCGCCGCGCGGCTTCGACTTCAGGTTGAAGCCGCCGCCGTGCAGGTCGATCAGCCCCTTCACGATCGGCAGACCCAGCCCCGAGCCCTGCTCGGCGGTCTTGATGGCGAGCGAGCCACGCCCGAAGCTCTGCATCACGATCGGGATCTCGTTCTCCGGGATGCCGGGCCCGGTATCGGCGACCGAGACATATTGTCCGCCCGTCGCCGTCCAGCCGACCTTGATGGTGATCTCGCCACCCTGCGGCGTGAACTTGATCGCGTTTGACAGCACGTTGAGGACGACCTGCCGGATGGCCCGCTCATCGGCCCAGACCCGTGGCAGGTCGGGCTCGGCGAGCGAACTGATCGTCTGGCCCTTGGCCTTGGCACGCAGCGTCAGCATGTGCCGGCAGTCCTCCACGATCTCGACGAGTGACAGCGCCTCCTCGTTCAGCTCGTATTTGCCGGCCTCGATGCGCGACAGGTCGAGGATCTCGTTGATCAGGTTGAGCAGATGCTGGCCCGAGCCGTGGATATCGGCCGAGTATTCCTTGTAGGCGGCATTGGCGTGCGCCCCGAAGATTTCGCTCTTCATCACCTCGGAGAAGCCGAGAATGGCGTTGAGGGGGGTCCGCAGCTCATGGCTCATCGTTGCAAGGAAGCGCGACTTGGCGAGATTGGCTTCCTCCGCCTTGCGGCGGGCTTCGTCGGAATTCGCGTTGGCGGTTTCGAGCTCGGCGATCAGCGCGTCCTTCTCGGCGCGGAAGCCGATCGAGTCGACCGAGCTGGCATAGAGCCGGTTGGCGAGGAAGATGAAGAAAAGCTGTGCCGAGGCCGCCATCAGCGCCATCGTTACGCTGTCCATGTCGCGGCGTTCCCAGAAGAACGCCATGATTCCGGCGATGACCGGCGTCAGCCCGGCATAGACCGCCATCGGAATCGTGGCGGAGAGCATGACCGTGAGGGCGCTGACGATGAGCAGCGCCGTGGTGACGAAGACCTTCGCGCCGGGAGCCTCGACAGGCGCGAACAGCATGAGGAGCAGCGCCCAGGACAGGCCGTGTATGCCTTCCGCCAGGGTGAAGAGCCGCCGCCAGCGCTTGAGCCGGACCGTATCGGCGGGCTTGCGCAGATAGCGGCGCGACAGGGCGAAGATGACGAGCGTGCTCGCGAGCACCGCGCTGCTCCACAGCGCGACATACATGGTCGGCAGCCACAGGCAGGCGGCTGCGGCGATGCCGATGACCAGCACCAGCGTGCCGGCGGAGCCGGTAAGGCGGTATTGCGCGAAGACGCGCAGCAATTCGGAATCGAAGGCGCGCTCGAGCCCGGTCGAGGACGTCAGGCGCTCGCGCACGGATTTCACCTCCCGCGAAACGTGCTTTCGGCGCGCCACGACGGAAGGATCGGGCCCGCGCCCGCGCTGCACCTGTTCGGCCGTCACTTCCGCCATGGTCGGGAGCGTGTATCCTCGTTCCGCCGCGCGGCGTGCGCGGACGGCTGGCCATCATGGACACCAAATCGTTAAGCTCTTCCTGATGGCTCCCTTCGGATTTAGCTCTCGCTATGGACCTTTCGGGTGGCGCCGTGTCGGCCGCGTCACGGATTTCGTCGTGGCGCTCGGACTGCTGGGCTTCCTCGCGCTGGCTGGCGCGATCCTGCAGTACCGCCTCGGTCCGGCCCGGAGCCTCGTCGGGCCGGCGCAGGCGATCGATGGCGATTCGCTACGGCTCCTCGGCGAGGAGTTGAGGCTGGAGGGGATCGACGCTCCCGAATATCGCCAGAGTTGTACGGATAGAGCTGGCCGGCAGGTCGCCTGCGGACGCGAGGCGCGGCGTGCGCTGCAGGCCATGCTGGCGGGCGGCATGGCGAGTTGCGAGATCGGCAAGATCGATCGCTACGGCCGTGGGCTTGCCCGATGCCGGATCGGCGAGGCGGACATCAATGCCCGCATGGTCCGCGATGGCCATGCGGTCTCCTACGGCGCCTACCGGGCCGAGGAGGAGGAGGCGCGGGCCGCCGGGCGCGGGCTTTGGGCGCTGCAGTTCGAGCGCCCTGAGGCCTGGCGCCGCGCCCATCCGCGCTGAACCCGCGCCATCCCGGCCGGATGCGGCATCGCTCGCCATGCTGGCGTCACGAAGCGGCAGCATGTGGTTGACCTTCCGGCGCGGGCCGTGATCCGGTGCGCCGGAGACGGAGAACATCTGATGAAGCTCTATGACGGTGGCCGGGCGCCGAATCCGCGACGGGTCCGCATCTTCTTCGCGGAGAAGGGCGTGTCGCTGCCGGAGCTGGTGCCGGTCGATATCGCCAAGAAGGAACATCGGAGCGAGGCCTTCACCAGGATCAACCCGGCGCAGCGTCTGCCGGTGCTCGAACTCGACGACGGTACCGCGCTCGCCGAGACCGTCGCGATCTGCCGCTACATCGAGGCCCTGCACCCGCAGCCGGCACTGTTCGGCCGGGATGCGAAGGAACAGGCCCTGATCGAGATGTGGAACCGGCGCGTCGAGCTCGGTCTGTTCGCCAGCGTCGCCGCCGTCTTCCGCCACAGCCATCCATCGATGGCGGCGCTCGAGGAGCAGGTCCCGGAATGGGCGGAGGCCAACCGCGACCAGATGGACGACCATCTCTGGCTGCTGGAACTGCAACTGGCCGGCAGCGCCTATATCTGCGGTGATGCGATGACCGTGGCCGATATCACCGCCGGTATTGCCATCGACTTCATGAAGCCGTCGCGCATTCCGCTATCCGAGGATTTCGTCCATATCCGCCGCTGGCATGGCGAGCTCTCGTCGCGCCCGAGCTGGAAGGCGTGATGCTTCGGTTTTTTCCGTTCCTGCTTGCTCTGCTGGTCCCGGTGGCTGCTGCGCAGGCGGCCGAACGCCTGAGCGGGGAGGCGATCGAGCGCGCCTTCCGGGGCAACACGGTGTCCGGGCGCTACACCAATGGCGGCTTCTTCACCGAGTATCACGACCCGGACGGGCGAGCGCTCGGGCACAATGGCTGGCAACCCAACACCGACGCCTGCTGGATCACCAAGCCGGACCGCATCTGCTACTATTACGGCCCGCCGAGTGACCGCACGGTGCATTGCTTCACCGTCGAGATGAGCGGCGATCTTTATGTGCTGCGCAATACCGGCAACGGGATCGTCAATGCGCTGGCCAAGGTGGAACTCGGCAATCCGCGCAATCACACCGATAACGGTACCCCCTGGTATTGCGACGGCCTGATCTCGCGCGCGCCGATGCCGCCGATGAGCCGGAAGCTGGCGCAACGCTGATGCCGCACTGTGCAGGCATCGCGGCTGTCGTCCTCGGGCTTCTTGCCACGGCCGAAGCCGGCGCGGCCGAGCGGCTGAATGGCGAGCAGATCCGGCGCCTCTTCGAAGGCAACACCGTCTCCGGGGTCTATACTGGCAGCAACCTGCCGTTCAGCGAGTATCATCACCCCGATGGGCGTGCGAGCGGTCACAATCGCGGCGTGCAAAACAAGGATGCCTGCTGGACTACGACGGAGGATGCCGTCTGCTACTACTATGGCCCGCAGGAGACGCGCCGGACCTACTGCTTCACCATCGAGGTCAGCGGCGATCTCTATGTCATCCGCAACCGCCCGAGCGGGCGCATCAACGGTCTTGCCCGGATCGAGAAGGGCGACCCGCACGACTATGCAGGGAAGCAGCCCGCTTGGGTCTGCGACGGACTGATCTCGCAGGCTCCCGGACCTTCCAGGCTGGCGAACCGATGAGCGAGGCGGAAACGCTCGACGAGGTGCTGGCGGAACTGCGCAGCTGCCGTATCTGCCGCGATGCACCGCTCTATCCGCCGCCGCTGCCGCACCAGCCGCGACCGGTGATCCAGGCCGCAGCGACGGCGCGGCTCTGCATCGCCGGGCAGGCGCCGGGCACGCGCGTCCATGCCAGCGGCCGCCCGTTCACCGATCCTTCCGGCGTGCGGCTGCGGAGCTGGCTCGGCATCGACGAGGCGGTCTTCTATGATGCCGCGAAGGTCGCGATCGTGCCGATGGGCCATTGCTTCCCGGGGCTCGACGCGAAGGGCGGGGATAAGCCGCCGCGCCGGGAATGCGCGCCGACCTGGCGCGGACGCGTCTTTGCGGCGCTGCCGCGCATCGAGCTCGTGCTTGCGATCGGGCGCTATGCCCAGGGCTGGCATCTCGGCGCCAGGGAGGCCGCCAATCTCTCGGCGACGGTTGCGAACTGGCGCGAGATCCTGGCCAGGCCGGTCCATCCGCGCGTGTTGCCCTTGCCGCACCCGTCCTGGCGCAACAATGCCTGGCTCAAGCGCAATCCCTGGTTCGAGGGAGAGCTGGTTCCGGTGCTTCAGGCGGAGGTCGCGCGGCTGTTTAAGCCGCCGGGCTAGCTCAGTAGCGGAACGGCCCGGAATCCAGCCCGCGGTCGACCCCGCCGCGAACGCTGAGCACCGAGCGAACCGGCCCGATTGCGCTCTGCCCGCGGCTTTCGAGATAGACCATCCCGTCGGCGCGGCTACCGTAGCCGTTGCGCGAGCTCTTCCCGAATTCGGCGCGGACCGAGCCGCCGGCCCGGACGCAGAGCGAGGAGCCTTCGAGCTTGATGAAGCCGGCGCCATACTCCGGGCACGGGCGGGCGCCCTTGCCCGCGGCGGGGGCCGATTTGCTGAAGGATTCGCGAGGAGCGGCGCGCCCCGGCAAGGGCTCGCCGATCGACTGCGCTGCGGTTGCTGTCGCGAGGCAGGACAGGAGCAGGGCGAGTGCGGTGCGGGGCATGGCGATTTCCGAATTATGGTGCCTGCTAACCCTGAAGCAAGGCGCGGTCGTGGCATCCGACAACTTGATAGCATGGTGCGCATCGCCGGGGGAGTGGTGCAGCGCCCATGAAAAATCCCGGCTTGCGCCGGGGTAAGTATCGCTTACGCGAGACGCTCCGTCGGGTCAGAGCAGATTCGAAACGCGCGAGCGGATCAGGAAGTTTTCGTAGGCATATTCTGCGATCTGGAACCAGAGATATTCGCCGCAGCGGAAGGCCGCCATCGATTCGTAGATCGTCTTGAAGTCCGGATTCTTGGCGCTGGTTTCGGCATAGATTTCCTTCGACGCCTTCAGGCAGGCTTCGAGGATCTCCTGCGAAAACGGGCGCAGCTGCTCGCCGGCGGCGACAATGCGCTTGAGAGCGGCCGGATTGCGGGCGTCATACTTCGCCTGCATGTCAGTATTCGCCTGCGCGGCCGCCGTCGTGAGCAGTGACCTGTAGACCTTCGGCAGTTCGTTCCACTTCGCCGTGTTGATGAAGAAGTGGAGCGCGGCGCCCCCCTCCCATCAGCCGGGATAGTCGTAATACGGCGCGACCTTGTTCAGGCTGAGAGACCAGTCAAGAAAAAGGCCCGGCAGGATGCCGGGCCTTGAAACAATCCGTCTGGCCTTCGCCGGTCAGCGCGCGCGCGTGCGGACCTGGAAGACGTCGAAGCTGAGCTCCGCCACCTGCCACCAGAGATACTGGTCGGAACGGAATGCGGCCATCGTTTCGATCGCCTTCTTGAAGTCCGGGTTCTTCGCCGAAATTTCGGCGTAGAGCTCGTTCGAGGCCTTGAGGCTCGCTTCCAGCACGTCCTGCGGGAAGGGGCGCAGCTGCGTGCCTGCCGCCACCAGGCGCTTCAGCGCCGGCGGGTTCACGACGTCATAGCGCGCCGCCATCTGCGTGTTGGCATAGGTGCAGGCGGCGGTCAGCGCGGCCTGATAGGTCTTCGGCAGGGAGTTCCACTTCTCCAGGTTCACGAAGGCGTGGACGGTCGGTCCGCCCTCCCAGAAGCCCGGATAGTAGTAGTAGGGCGCGACCTTGGCGAAGCCGAGCTTCTCGTCGTCATAGGGGCCGACCCACTCCGCGCCGTCGATGGTGCCCTTTTCGAGCGCCGGGTAGATGTCACCGCCGCCGAGCTGCTGCGGCACGACGCCGAGCTTCTGCAGCACGGAGCCGGCGATGCCGCCGATGCGCATCTTGAGGCCCTGGAGATCGGCGGTCGACTTGATCTCCTTGCGGAACCAGCCGCCCATCTGCGCGCCGGTGTTGCCGCAGGGAAGGCCGTAGGCATTGAACTTCTTGTAGAATTCGTTGAACAGCTCGTTGCCGCCGTGCTGGAACAGCCAGGCGTTCTGCATGCGGGCGTTGAGGCCGAACGGGACCGAGGCGGGGACCGCGAAGGTCGGGTCCTTGCCGACATAGTAATACGAGACGGTGTGGCACATCTCGACGGTGTTGTTGGTGACGGCGTCGAGAGCCTGCAGGGCCGGGACGATTTCGCCGGCGGCGAAGACCTGGATCTGGAACTTGCCGTCGGTCAGCTCGGAGACCATCTTGGCCATGATCTCGGCGCCGGCATAGATCGTGTCGAGCGACTTCGGGAAGCTCGAGGCCAGACGCCACTTCACCTCGGGATTGGACTGCGCGACTGCCGGCATAGCAACGGCGGTGGCCGCGGCGCCAGCCGCCGCGGTCTGGATAAACTGACGACGCTTCATCTAGCGATTCTCCTCGGACATCTGGGGGTGCGAGCGTTTCGAAATCGGTTCTGTCGCTCGGCGTTCGAAAACGCGTTGTAGCGAATGGATTTTCGAAGTGCGAGGGATTTCATCGACGATTATTGCGACTTTCGGCTAGTTCCGAGGCATGTCTTGGCTCGCTCCTGCGGCGATGCTTAAAGCGGTCATGATCGAGACCGAAAACCTGCGCCTGCGCCGCCCGGAGATCGACGACCTCGACGCGATCCACGCCATGCGCAGCAACCCGGATGTCGTTCGCTACCTGGGCGGCCGGATGCTCAGCCGGGAGGAGGCCTGGCATCGGCTGACCCGCATCGCCGGCCATTGGGCTCTGCGCGGATACGGCATGTTCGTGGCGGTCGAGAAGCGCAGCGGCGCCTTTGTCGGCGAGATCGGTCTGTTCGACGGCTGCCGGGGGCTGTCTCCGGATTTCGACAATGCTCCGGAGGCCGGGTGGATTCTCGCGGCGTCGGCGCATGGCAAGGGCTATGCGACCGAGGCGGCGGCTGCTGCTCACCATTGGTTTGCTGCAACCCATGGCTCACGGCGCAGCGTCTGCATCATCGCGCCCGAGAACCTCGCCTCCCTACGCGTGGCACAAAAGCTCGGCTACAAGGGCTTCGGACAGGTCGAATATCAGGACCACCCGGTGCTGATGCTCGAACGCATTCCGGGCTGAGGAACGTCCGCAAGGAGACAGGCATGGATCAGGACAAGCTCGACCGGTTGCGGCAGCGCTATGCCGGCGCCAGCGGCGGCGACATTCACGATCCGCGATTCGCCAAGGTCGCGGCCGGCCAGTTCTCCGGCGATCGGCGCAAATGGCCTTTCGCGGACGTCGCGACCTTCGTCGGTGCGCCATATCGCCCGAATGCGCTTGCCAAGCCCGATCTCGGCGGGCTCGACGTCGCGATCATCGGCGTGCCGATGGATCTGGGCGTGACCAACCGGGCCGGCGCCCGTCTCGGCCCGCGCGCCGTCCGCGCCATCGAGCGGATGGGGCCCATGGATCACGTGCTCGGCACGGCGCCCTTCGCTATGATCAAGGCCGCCGATATCGGAGACGTGCCGTTCCGCTCGCGCTACTCGCTCGAAAGCTGCCACGAGGATATCGAGGCGACCTTTAGCAGCATCGTCGAGGCCGGTGTCTCGCCGCTCGCGGTTGGCGGCGATCACTCCATGACCTATTCGATCCTCAAGGCCGTCGGCGCAAAGCGCCCGGTCGGCATGGTGCATATCGACGCCCATTGCGACACCTCCGGTCCCTATGAGGGCTCGAAGTTCCATCACGGCGGACCGTTCCGCCAGGCCGTGCTCGACGGCGTGCTCGATCCCGAGCGCGTCATCCAGATCGGTATCCGCGGTGGTGCGGAATACCTGTGGGAGTTCTCCTACGAGTCCGGCATGACCGTGATCCACGCGAATGAGGTCGACGATCTCGGCCTTGATGCGGTGATCGCCAAGGCGCTGGCCGTGATCGGTGACGGGCCGACCTACGTCTCCTTCGATGTCGATTCGCTCGACCCGGGTTTTGCGCCTGGAACCGGCACGCCGGAAGTCGGTGGCTTGACGCCGCGCGAGGCGCTGGCGATTTTGCGCGCGCTCAAGGGGCGCGACATCGTGGCGGCTGATGTCGTCGAGGTCGCGCCGCAATACGATGCGACCAGCAACACGGCGCAATGCGCGGCGCAGGTCCTCTTCACCGAGCTCTGCCTTCTGGCGGAGGCTCGCGCCGCAGGAAAAGGAAGACCATGACGAGGTTCGGTTCGATCGCACGGCTCGCCGCTCTGGGCGGGGCCTGCCTCTTGGGGCTCGCTGCTCGCGCCGAGGTGCCGCAGAACGGATCGGCCTATATGGACGCCGCCTTCGCCTCGGTGGAGACGATGATCAAGGCTTCGGAGGGCAGGCCGACCCTGCCGCGCCTGGCAGATCCCGTCGAAGGCAAGGTGCTGGCTGATGTCTGGGACGAGCCCGCCATTCTCGGGAAAAAGCCCTATACGGGCGCGGACATTCCGGCGCTGCTCAACATCGTCCAGAAGCAGACCCGGATCCTGCAGGCCTACACCCTGTTCTCGCCCGATCGGAAGCCGCCGGACACGGCCAGGAACGTCGTCGATTTCCAGGATGAGCTGACGCGGACCCATGCCTTCTTGCTGAAGGCCGTTGCCGCATCGCTCCAGGCGATCAACAATTTCGGCGCGCATCTGCAGGCCGACGAGAAGACCGAGGCTCGCTTTCAGGGCATCCGGCAGATGCGCCTCGGCCTGCAACAGATCGTGGCCGGAGCGTCGCTGGCGCTGCGCAATCCGGCGCTGAAGCCTGAGAATCAGCTTCTGATCGCGCGCAGCCTTGCCGAAAATGCGGCCGATATCGCCGCAGGCGTCGCGCCTGCGGATCGGCAGGCGATGATCGCGGCCCTGCAGGCGGCTCAGCCGGTTCTGAAGCCGGATGCGAAGAAGGCGGTCGGCGAATTCATCCAGACCGTTTCGGCGGCGCCCTGCGACGGGCTCTGCCGGCTCAACTGAGGTGATCGGCCGGTATCCCGGCCGTTCATCGGTGTCGTCAGCGCCGCGCCGCCAGCCAGATCACATGCCGCGCCCCGCCGCCCGTCCGGCGGGCGCGCGCCGTGACCTCCTCGGTAACGAAACCCGCGCTGCGCAGGCGCCGGGTGAAGCCGTGGTCCGGCCCCGATGACCAGACCGCCAGGATGCCGCCCGGCCGCAGCGCCTCCTTGGCGGCCTGCAGCCCTCCTGCAGCGTAGAGCCGGTCGTTGCCGGCGACTGTCAGCGCTTCCGGCCCATTGTCGACATCGAGCAGGATCGCGTCGTAGCGGCCCCTGGCGTTGGCGATGACGCCGGCCACGTCGGCAACGGTCAGCTGTGCGCGCGGATCGTCCAGGCAGCCGGCGAAGACCGCCGCCATCGGCCCGCGCGCCCAGTCGACGACGGCGGGGATCAGTTCGGCCACCTCGACCTCCGCATCCGGCGGCAGATGGGCGAGGGCGGCCCGCAATGTGAAGCCCATCCCAAGCCCGCCGATCAGCATTTTGATCCGGGAGCGCTCAGCCAGCCGCTCGCAGACCAGCTTGGCCAGCGCTTCTTCCGAGCCGCTGAGACGGCTGTTCATCAGCTCGTTGCTGCCCAGCATGATCGAGAATTCGCTGCCTCGCTGCTTCAGGCGCAGGTCTCCGCTGCCGTCGGGCAGGGGGGCGCTGTCGAGGACTGTCCAGGGAATCACGTTGCTCTCACCATTGTTGGAAGCGGTCTTATAGCCGCATCCCAGCGAATCGCGGGGTGCGGATCGATATGTCCGTGACGCATGAGATATCGTCGTTTCTGCTGGTGTCTTGGCGTCTTGGGAATGGCTATTTCATGCTGCGGCGCAGCATTGTGCCGCCATCCCTTCGAAAGCCGACCATGAGCCTCGCCGCGCACGATCGCAGCCTGAACGCAGGCACGTCCGCCTTTCGCACGACCTCGGTCGGGCTGGTGCTGTTCGCGCTCGCCATGGGCGGTTTCGCGATCGGCACCACCGAATTCGCGGCGATGAGCCTGCTGCCCTATTTCTCCGCCGGCCTCGGCATTGACGAGCCCACCGCAGGGCACGTCATCAGCATCTATGCGCTCGGAGTCGTGGTCGGCGCGCCGCTGATCGCCGTGCTGGCCGCGCGGGTGCCGCGCCGCACGCTGCTGATCGGGCTGATGACCGTCTTCGCCATCGGCAACGGCCTGAGCGCGCTGGCGCCGAATTATCACTGGATGTTGGCCTTCCGCTTCCTGAGTGGCCTGCCGCATGGCGCCTATTTCGGTGTCGCGGCATTGGTCGCCGCCTCGCTCTCGCCGCCGAACCGCCGGGCGCAATCGGTGGCGCGGGTCATGCTTGGCCTGACGATCGCGACGATTCTCGGCGTTCCCGCCGCGAGCTGGATGGGGCAGGTGCTGGGCTGGCGCTCGGGCTTTGCCATCGTCGCAGGGCTGGCCCTGCTGACGGTCCTGCTGATCGCCCTCTACGCGCCGCGCGACAAGGTCCAGCCGGGCGCGAGCCCGCTGCGGGAGCTCGGAGCGCTGAAGCGCCGGCAGGTCTGGCTGACGCTCGCCACCGGCGCGATCGGCTTCGGCGGGCTCTTCGCGGTCTACGCCTATTTGGCCTCGACCCTGATGGCCGTGACCGGTGCTTCGCCCGCACTGGTTCCGGTCGTGCTCGCCGTCTTCGGGCTCGGGCTGACGTTCGGCACTCTCTTCGCCGGTTGGGCGGCGGACCGGGCGCTGGTTCCGGCAACTGCGGGACTTCTGCTGTGGAGTGCCTTCTGGCTCGCGGCTTTCCCCTTCGCTGCCGGTAACATCTGGGCGGTGTCGCTGGTCGTCTTCATGGTCGGCAGCGGCGGCGGTCTCGGCGCCATGCTGCAGACTCGCCTGATGGACGTTGCGGAGGATGCGCAGACGCTGGCCGCCGCGCTCAATCACAGCGCCTTCAACACCGCCAACGCGCTCGGCCCCTGGCTCGGCGGCATGGTGATCGCTGCCGGCTACGGCTGGACCTCGACCGGCTGGGTCGGTGCTGCGCTGGCTCTGGGCGGCCTCGCGATCTGGATCGTCGCGGTCATCGATGCGCGCCGCTAGGCGCGAGGCCCGGGCGGAGTTCCTGCGCCGGCCCGTCTTCGTCTTTGGCAGCATTGACGCCGTTGCCGGTGCCTTGGGCGTGGGCGGCTGCGAAAAGCTGCGTCGATCCCTCTTGCGGGTGGCACGAAACTGCGCCCAATCTGTCGCAACGGAGCCGGACCGGGGACAAGGGTAAATCCGGCGGTTCCGAAACTGCGGGAGGTTCCATGCAAGGTTTCGTTCGTTTCGTCGCCGCTGCGGCGCTGACGCTGGCTGGTGCGACAGGCGCTCTCGCCCAGGCCAAGGAGTGGAAGGAGATTCGGATCGGCACGGAAGGTGCCTATCCGCCCTACAACAACCTCAACGCCAAGAAGGAGCTCGAAGGCTTCGAGATCGATTACGGCAATCTGCTCTGCGAGAAGATGAAGGTGAAATGCACCTGGGTGGTGCAGGATTGGGACGGCATCATCCCGGCGCTGCTCGCCAACAAATACGACGTCATCTTCGCCGGCATGAACGCGACCGACGAGCGCAAGAAGCGGGTCGATTTCACCGCGGTCTACAGCAAGACGCCGATCTGGGCGATCGGGCCGAAGAGCACCAAGTCGGACGACATCTCGCCGGCGGCACTCAAGGGCAAGTCGGTCGGCACGCAGGGCTCGACCATCCACGCCAACTATCTCGAGAAGTTCTACAAGGATTCCGACATCCGCCTCTACCCGACGCAGGAAGAGGCCAATCTCGATCTGATCAACGGCCGCCTCGACTACATCGTCGCGGACGCGCTCGCGCTTTCCGATTTCCTGCGCGGCAAGGGCAAGGATTGCTGTCGCAAGATCGCCGAGGTGAAGCGCGACGATGCCATCCATGGCCCCGGCGTCGGCGGCGCAGTGCGCAAGTCGGACCCCGAGCTGAAGGAGAAGATCAGCAAGGCCATCGCCGAGACGATGGCCGACGGCTCGCACAAGAAGCTCGAGGACAAGTGGTTCAAGTACGACTGAGCCGGCCGTCCTGAACCGTTTCCGCCGGCCCGGCCGGGCCGGCGGGCATAAGCTTCTCCTGCTCCGGCATCTCCATGCTCGATAAATTCGCGCTGCTCGGCTTCGGCCCCGAAGGCTGGGGCTGGGCCCTGCTGCAGGGCGCCGCCGTCACGATCTCCATCGCGCTGGCAACGCTGCCTTTCGGACTTGCGCTGGGGCTCATCGTCGCGCTCGGCAAGCGCTCCGACAATGCGCTGTGGCGTGGTCTCGCCACGCTCTACACCACGATCTTCCGTGGCGTGCCCGAGCTGCTCACGCTCTACATCATCTATTTCGGCATCCAGATCCTGCTTCAGCAGCTCTGGCAGAGCCTCGGCCTGCCGGGTTCCTTCAGCATGCCGCCCTTCGTTGCGGGCATGGTCGCGCTCGGCGTCGTGCTCTCGGCTTTCTCCAGCGAGGTCTGGGTCGGCGCGCTGAACTCGATCCAGAAGGGCCAGCGCGAGGCGGCTGCGGCGCTCGGCCTTAGCAAGGCCCAGGCCTTCCGCCTCGTCGTGCTGCCGCAGCTCGTTCGGGTGGCGCTGCCCGGTCTCGGCAACAACTGGATGGTGCTGCTCAAGGAGACCTCGCTGGTCTCGGTCATCACCCTGCCGGACATCATGTTCATCACGACCCGCGCCAATGTCGTCACCAAGGAACCCTTCCTGTTCTTCGGCGCGGCGATGATGATCTACCTGATCTTCTCGCTCGTCTCCGCACGGACGATCGACGGGCTGGAACGGCGCGCCAATCGCGGCTTCGCCGCCTTCGGAGGCGCGACGCGATGAACTGGTGCGAATATCCCGGCTGGTTCTTCGGCAGCGAGGTCCTGCAGAACTACGGCTGCCGGATGGCGTCGGGCCTGTGGATCACCGTCGAGCTTGTCTTCTTCTCGGTGCTGCTCGGCTTCGTGATGGCGTTCGGGCTCGCCGTCGCAAGGCTTTACGGCACGCGTTGGGTAGCCCGGCTGGTCAGCGGTTACACCACCTTCTTCCGTGGTACGCCGCTGCTCTGCCAGCTCTTCCTCGTCTATTACGGCCTCGGCCAGTTTCGTCTGTTCTGGCAGGATATCGGGCTGTGGTGGTTCTTCCGCGACCCGTTCTACTGTGCGCTCCTCACCTTCACGATCAACACGGCGGCCTATCAGGCCGAGATCCTGCGCGGTGCCATCCAGTCGATCCCGCGCGGGCAGTTCGAGGGCGCGCTGTCGCTCGGCTTGCATCGCTGGGCGACACTGCGGCTCGTCGTGATGCCGCAGGCGATGATTCTCGCGCTGCGCCCGCTCGGCAACGAGCTGATCGTGATGATCAAGGCCAGCGCCATCGCCTCGCTGGTGACGCTGTTCGACCTGATGGGCGCGACGCGGCTCGCCTTCGCCCGCTCCTTCGACCTCTCGATCTATCTCTATGCGGCGCTGATCTATCTGGTGCTGGTCGAGATCATCCGGCGCGTCTGGGACCGGGTGGAGCTCAGACTCAGCCGGCATCTGGCTCTGCGCTGAGCCGGGTGTAGCCGACTCAGCCGGGCAGGGTGAGGACGACGGCGCCGCGCGGGGTCGCGACCACGGTATGCTCGTACTGGACGGTGGGCGCGCGAGGCTCGCTGTAGAGTGTCCAGCGATCGCCATCTTCTTGTTCCGCCCAGTCCGCACCCAGCGACAGGAACGGCTCGACGGTGAAGACGAGCCCGTTTGTCATGGTCCGGCGTTCCCGGCGGTTGGGCCAGGTCGCGATCTCGGTCGGCTCCTCATGGAGCGAGCGGCCGACGCCGTGGCTCGCCAGGTTGCGCACGAGCGTATAGCCGTTCTTGTCCGCGAAGCGCCCCACGGCCTGGCCGATGCCGGCGAGAGGCTTGCCGGCGCCGACCTGCCCGATGCCGGTCCATAGTGCGCGCCGGCCGTCGCGGCACAGTCGCTCCAGCTTGGGCTTGACCGGCGGCACAGCGAAGGAAGCGCCGGTATCGGCGAAGAAGCCGTCCTTCTCCGCCGAGACGTCGATATTGACGAGGTCGCCCCCGAGAATGCGCCGTTCGCCTGGAATGCCGTGGGCGATCTCCTCGTTGACGCTGATGCAGGTCGCGCCGGGGAAGTCGTAGGCCAGTTCGGGGGCCGGGCGTGCGCCGTGCCGCTCGAGGAAATCGCGCCCGATGGCATCGAGCTCCGCCGTGGTCATGCCGGGCTCGAGCGCCTTGCCCATGGCGGCGAGCGCGCGGGCCACGATCCCGCCGATCTCCTTGAGCGCCTGCAGTTCGTCGTCGTTCGATATGGTCATGGACCCGAGCTAAGCTGCCGGCGTCCCGGCTGCAACGGAAAATGCCGCATGGGCCGCTGGCGCGCATCCTCCTTCCCGGCTCGGCAACGGCGCGCTAAAGCGTGTCAGTCTTCAAAAAGGAGCGGGAGCTGCTCATGGCCAAAGTCGCGTTCATCGGTCTCGGCGTGATGGGATATCCCATGGCGGGCCATCTCAAGGCCAAGGGCCATGACGTCACCGTCTACAACCGCAATCCGACGAAGGCTCAAGGATGGGTCGCCCAGCATGGCGGCGTCTCGGCGGCGACGCCGGCCGATGCGGCGAAAGGCCAGGAGATCGTCTTCGCTTGTGTCGGCAATGACGACGATCTGCGTTCGGTGACGACAGGCGAAAACGGCGCCTTCGCCGGGATGGATAAGGGTTCGATCTTCGTCGATCACACCACGGCTTCCGCCAATGTCGCGCGCGAACTTGACGAGGCGGCCAAGCAAGGCGGCTTCGGCTTCGTCGACGCGCCCGTCTCCGGCGGACAGGCTGGCGCCGAGAACGGCGTGCTGACCGTGATGTGCGGCGGCGACCCGGAGGTCTATGCCCGCGCCGAGCCGGTCATCGCCAGCTTCGCCCGGATGTGCCGTCTGATGGGCCCGGCCGGCTCCGGCCAGCTCACCAAGATGGTCAACCAGATCTGCATCGCTGGCCTCGTTCAGGGCCTGTCGGAGGGCGTGCATTTCGCCAAGCGCGCCGGGCTCGATGTCGAGACCATGCTGGAGGTGATCTCCAAGGGGGCCGCCGGCTCCTGGCAGATGGAGAACCGCGGCAAGACGATGAACCAGAACAAGTTCGACTTCGGCTTCGCCGTGGATTGGATGCGCAAGGACCTCGGTATCGTCCTCGACGAGGCCCGCCGCAATGGTGCGCAGCTGCCGGTTACCGCGCTCGTCGACCAGTTCTATGCCGAGGTGCAGAAAATGGGCGGCAATCGCTGGGATACCTCCAGCCTGATCGCCCGCCTGGAGCCGTAAAGCGGCGCTGCCCAACGAAATCCTGAGACGGGCCCTCGTGGCCCGTCGACCGTCAGGCGGGTCCTCTCGAAGGATTGGAGCGGCGGTCCAGCTTCAGCCTGGAATCCGGCCGCACGCGCTGCCTGTGCATGGTGTAGAGCCCGCTGCCGACAATCAGCCCGATGCCGAGAAAGGCGAAGAGATCGGGCACGTCGCCCCAGACGAGATAGCCCAGCAGTGTCGCGAAGACGATGATGGCGTAGCGGTACTGCGAGATGACGCCGACATCGGTGCGGCGAAACGCGCTGATGATGAAGAAGGTGCCGACCGTGACCAACACGGCAGCCAGGGCGACATAGACCGTCTCGAGCCGCCAGACCGGTAGCCATTGCTCGGTCAGGCCGTAACCGAGCGCGACGGTGCCGACGAGGACCGTCGTCGTGAGCGAAACGACTGTCGAGGGCACGTCGTCGCCGATGGTACGGGTCGCAAGATCGCGGCAGGCAACAAGCAGGGTGCTAAGCAGGGCGACGAGCGCTGCGGAATTGAAGGAAGCGGCGCCCGGCTTCACCACGAAGAGCACGCCGATGAAGCCGACGGTCAGCGCCAGCGTCCGTCGCCAGCCGACGCGTTCCATGCCGAGTACGACCGCAAGCGCCACGATGAGCAGGGGCGAGGCCATGTTGATCGCGGTGATGTTGGCGAGCGGCAGCAGCCCGAGCGACCAGCCGAAAGTCAGCGCGCTGAAGGCCTCCAGAACCCCGCGCAGCAGCACGCGCGGCCGGAAGGCCATTGCGAGGCGGTCGCTCTCGCGGGCGAGGAAGACAAGCCCTAAACCGACGACGATCGCGAAAGCCGTCCTCAGCGCGATGGCTTGACCGGCCGGGTAGGTTTCGCGCGCCAGCTTCATCAGCGTGTCGTTGACGACGAAGAGCGACATGGCCGCGAGCATGAAGATGATGCCGCGGCGATTTTCGGCTGCGCTGGCCAAAGGGGTATCCTGCTGGAAAGGCTCAGGCCGCGAAGCGGGAAAGCGAGAAGGGAGCGAGGTCGAAGGGTGAATGGCCGGTGGTCGACAGATCGGCGAGGATTTCGCCGATCGCGCTGGCGAATTTGAAGCCATGCCCCGAGCAGGCCGAAGCGAAGAGGGCCTGCGGCACGCCCGGCACCGTGTCGATGATGAAGTCCTCGTCCGGTGAGACGGTGTAGACGCAGCCTTTGACCGTCAAAGGCTCGCCCGCAGCATCGGGAAGATAGCGCGTGAGGCACTCCCGAATGAGCCTGACCTGATTCTCGCTCGGTGTCCGGTCCGGCTCGCGCGGATCCATCGGCTCGCGCCCGAAATGCGGGCCGCCCAGCTTGAAGCCGGGGTGCTCGTAAAGCGGGAAGCCGTAGAAACTGCCTTCCTCGACGCTGAGGATGAAGACGGGGAAGGCGCCTTCGCGGAAAAGCTCCGGCCGGTGCGTGGTGAACCAGCCGATCGCCTGCTTCACCGTGTTGACCCGCTGCGACAAGGCCGGCACCGCGTCGGCGATCCAGCCGCCCGAGGTGATGACGAGGCGGCCGGCGGAATAGGTCCCGCGCTCGGTACGCACGATCACGCCGCCCTGTGCGGTCGGCGTCCAGTCCAGGAGGGGCTCGTTGGTGCGGATGTCGGCGCCGTGCGACTGCGCCAGGCCGACATGGGCATAGATCGCCTTCTCCGAGGCGACGAAGCCCCCATCCGGCTGCCACAGGCCGATATGCCCGGCCGGCAGTTGGAAGCCGGGAAAACGACGCATCACCTCGGCGCCCTCCAGCACCTCATGGGCCAGCCCGTGGTCGAGGCAGGATTGCAGCGAGGACTCGACCGGTCCGCCGCCCTTCGGCGCGAGATCGAGCGAGCCGGTGACATGGAGCAGCTTGAGCCCTGCCTGCCGGCCGGTCTCGGCCCACAGCTCATGCGCCCTGCGCACGATCGGGACGTAGTGCGAGCCCTCGAAATAGGCGAGCCGGATGATCCGGCTCAGGCCATGGGAGGAGCCCATGGCGTGGCCGAGGTCGAAACGCTCGAGCCCCAGAACCTTCAGGCCGCGCTGGGCGAGGTGCCAGCACGCCGCCGACCCCATGGCGCCGACCCCGGCGACAATGACGTCATAGCTGTGCTGGCTCATGGCTCGTGCCCGTCAGACGTGGAAGGCCAAGCTATACCGGCCCCCGGGATGACGGTCCAATGCTTCTGCGGCACACGAGCCGTGCAGGCGCCGAGGAAGCTTTTTGTTAACGCTCGCCACCCATAACCGGATGCAGGGCTGACCTTAGGTGAGACTGGGCTGGGGATGCAGGGCAGGATACGACGCTGGCTGAGCGCCCGAACTCCAGCGGGCAGCGAGGCTTTACCTGACCCGGTGACGGTCGAGCCAGCCGAGACGACCGCTCTGCAGATCGCCCCCCGCGACCTTTCCGTTCGCGACGCGGTGGATGACATCGAGCGCGATATCCTGTTCGCGATGAATCGGCTCACGAAGGAGCTGGGCGAGGTCGAGAAGCTGTCGGCCGATTCCGAAAGCGGTTCGCGCACCATTCTGGAGAGCGCCGGCAGCATGCGCATGGCCGTTGGCGCCGCAAGCGAGAACGCCTCGGTCGTGGCTGCGGCGACGCAGCAGGTTTCGCAGTCGGCCGAGCAGGTCGACAGCGCCATGGCGAGCGTCCGCGACCGGCTCGACGCCGCGGTAACGCGCGCGGGCCAGGCCACCTTGATGCTCGATGGGCTGGCCGAGGCGACCGGCGAGATCCGCGGGATCGTCGATTCCATCGCGGAGATCGCCCGCCAGACCAATCTGCTGGCGCTCAACGCGGCAATCGAGGCGGCCCGCGCCGGCGAGGCCGGGCGCGGCTTTGGCGTCGTCGCCCATGAGGTGAAGACTCTCTCCATCGCGGTGAGCGAGGCCGTCGAGCATATCCGCAGCCGGGTCGATCGCCTCACCCACGCAGCGCAAAGCTCGACCGGCATCGTCAACGAGGCGCTGCAGATCGTGCGGGACGTCAATCCGCTTATGAGCACGATCAGCCAGGCCTCGCAGGAACAGGCGTTCTCGACGGCGGAGTTGTCGCGCAACGCCGTTGAGACCGCGCTTTTCGTCGAGGACGTCGCACTCCGTGCAAATGAAATCGACCGGATTGCCCATGCCACGGTCGCCGAAAGCGAACGGGCCCGCCGCGCTTCGGAAAAGGGGAGCCGGCTGGTCGGCCGCATGCTCCGGCGCTTCAAGCCGGTGCTGAGGCATTCGGCTTTCGCCGATCGGCGGCGGTTCGATCGCTTCCCGACAGTCCGCCGCGCGCAGCTGAAGCTCGGCGATATCGATCTCTCGAGCCGCATCGTCGATGTTGGCCGAGGCGGAGCCCTGCTCGCCGGTACCCAGGCCGTCCGCGTCGGCGGTGAGGCCGGCATGATCACGATCGACGGGCTGCCACCGATTCCCTGCCGCATGGCGGGGCAAAGCGAGCATGGATTGCACCTCGCCTTCGACCCCGACGCCGTCGCCGGCAGCGACGCGCTGGCGCAGATGATCGAGGACATCGAACGCTCCTATCGGCCGCTGATCGAGCGCGCCCAGGACTTTGCCCGGGAAGTGGCTGCGGCGATGGAAGCCGCGATCGAGAAAGGACTGATAGCGGAGGAGGAACTGTTCGAGGCGAACTATGCGCCGGTTCCCGAGAGCGAGCCGCTCCAGTATCTGAGCCCGAGCCTGCCGGCTCTGGAAGTCGTCCTGCCGCCCTTGCTGGAAAGGACGCTCGCCAGCGACCCTCGCCTGGTCTTCGCCGTGCCGAGTGATCGCAATGGTTACGTGCCGGTGCATCATACGGGGACGTCGCAGCCGCAACGCAGCTACGATCCGGCGTGGAATGCGGTCCATGCCTGCAACAGGCGTATTCTCGATAGCCGCTCCGGCATCAGCGCGAGCCGCTCGGTGCGTCCGTTCATGGTCCAGCTCTGCCACCATGACTTCGGTAACGGGTGCAGCGAAGCTCTCAACGAGATCAACGCGCCGTTGCGGGTGCGGGGGCGCCACTGGGGCGGTGTCCGGATGGCCTACAGGCTCTGACGGCCACGACACGCGGGCCCAAGCAGGGCAAGCGGCGTTAGGCTAAAGCCTGTCCCAGGTCACCGAGATGTTGAGCTTCTGAAAGGCCTGCTTCCACAGCGAAGCAGCCTGCTCCAGGCGGTTAGGGTCGTAGACGCCCTGGACCTGGTGGATACTGAGAGACCACGTTTTCGCGCCCGAATCCTGCCAGACCTTGTCGAGCAGGCGCCGCAGCCGCTCCGGGTCGCGTGCGCCGGCGGCGTTGCCGAAGACTGTGAACTGGCCCGAGTTCTGCAGCATGTCCGAGACGAGGACGAGCGAGCGGTCGCCGTTCGGCACGCGGTTCTCGCGGCGCGACACCACGTCGCCGATGGCCTCGACGATCGGCGACTGGTTGCCCTTCGCCGGCTGGGTCAGAACGGTCAGGGCATCGTCGAGCGGGCGGCCGAACTTCTCGACCCATTTGACGTATTCGCGGCGCGGATTGCCGATCAGCTCGCTTGCGGTCTTGCCGGGGTTGCACAGCGAGATCAGGGCCGGGAAGCCGGGCTCGAACACGTCGTTGAAGACGTATATCGAGAGCATGCGCTCGGCTGGCAGCTCGTCGCCGATTTGCTTGACCAGCTTCTTCAGCCGCCCGGCCTGCACCTCGCTCCATGGATCCGTCTTGTCGACGAGGATCAGCGTATGGCCGACGGGGCCGGTCTTCGGGCAGAGCGTTTCCTGGTCGCGCGGCGGCCCGCGCAGCAGGGAAGGGGCCGCGAAAAACCCGACGAGCGCGACGCCCGCGAGCAGGGAGGCGACGATGGCCAGGTTCTCGGTCTTCATGCCCAAGCCTTTATCGCGGCATTGCGGCGAAATCCTCCGCCGCCTGCTTCTGGGCCGCCTCGTCGCGCTCGAAAGCTTCGCGTCCGGCCTGCGCCGCGCGCAGCTTCACCTGCTCGATCTCGCCGGCGAGATCGACGCCGCGCAGCAGCATCAGCCGGTCCTTGAGCTTGGCTTCGATGAGCCCCGGCATGCTGGCGAGCTGCTGCTCGAAATCCTCGATCTGCCGACGTGCTGCGACATATTCCGGCAGCTCTCCCGGCTGGTCGATCTCGGCGAGGTTGAGTGACTGCCCGAAATAGGCCGGGGGCAGATCCGTGCGGACGCGCAGATTGGCCTCGCGGTACTGCATCATCGCTGCGTCCTTGGCCGCGCGCAGCTGCCCGAGGCGGGACTGATAGAGGTCGCGCGCCTTTTCGGCGGCTGCCTTCATGCCCTGCAGCTTGCCGAGTTCGTCACGGCAATCGGCGCGAAAACCGTCGATCTGCGTGCGGATTCCCTCCAGCTCCGGCAGCAATTCGCCATCGAGCCGGCGCCGCTCCTCCTCGACGGCACTCCAGCGCTGGCGCCAGCGCTTGTAGGCGGCGGCATGGCCGGGATAGGTGCCGAAAGCAGTAAAGCCCTTTGTCGCGGCGACAAAGGCGACGAGGCAGCCGATGATGACGAGCGCGACTGATTTGATGTCGTAGATCGCGAAGGGGTTCTCCAGCATGCGCGGCATCACCTGATAGGAACGCGCATCCGGATTGGCGATCAGCATCTCCCGATAGTGCCCGACCGCGAGGTTGAACAGCACGATGAGCGCGATCATCCCGGCATAGGCCGGCAGCGCCCAGAACAGATGCGAGCTCTTCACATGCTGGCAGTAGCGCGCTGGCCCGATCCCCATGAAGAAACCGAGCGCGATGTTGAGTGCCGAGATGATGACGGCGGTGGCCGCGCCGCCGACCAGGCCGAAATCGCTGGCTTCTGCAAAGAAGTTGCCGTTGAGCAGGCTCTCGATCACCAGCGGAACGACGAGGAAGAACAGGATGAACTGCCACTTGTCGAGCTTGGGATCGGCGCGGCGCTTGTTCTCGTAGTTGAAGAAGGCGTATTCGCGCTTGGCCCTGAGGGCATCGTAGATGCGCTGCTCCAGCTCGCTGCCGTGCTTGTTGAGCATGGCCCGCATCGTCGCCTCGACACCGCGTACCCGTCCTTCGAAGCGCTGCTGCGTGAAGAGTTCCCGCCGGCTCACGATTTCGGCTTGGATCGCGTTGAGCCTGGCTGCCGCCTCCTGCCGCAGCGCGGTGTAATGCTCGCGCGCCCTGGCGATCAGCGTTTGCTCGGTCTGCGACAGCATGGTGGCGTCGGCCGGGGGCAGGTTTTCGACCGCGTCGCTCGCGCCGTTGTGTCCGGCCCTGACCGATTCCGCGAGATGATGCGCTGTCATCGCCGGGGTGGCGCCGTGACGCGTGGCCGTGTGGCCGTTCTCATTCGCCATGGGCGGCTCGTGTCAGGAACAGGCGGGCATCGACGACATCGACCCAGAAATCGCGGAAGCCCGGATAGGCCGGCCGCAGATAGGCGCGCTCGAACCAGATCGTCAGCGCGACGAGCCCGGCTCCGCCCAGCATGGGCAGGATCGCAGCCAGCGATAGGGGCGCCCGATCGAGCGCGGCCAGCCGCCAGCCAAGTCCGGCCAGCACCAGGGCGCAGGCGATCACGAGCAAGGCGAGCACGCGATGGCGGCCGGTGTCGTAGGCGAGCTGCAGCGCCGCGCTCATCAGCGTGATCGCGAACGCCGCGCAGAGTTCGAGCACGGCGAGCCCTGCCAGGGCGCCCGCGATTCCGGCCCCGATGCCGGTCGGCGAGGCGGGAGAGAGTAGGAAGAAGACGCCGCGGCCCGACGACCAGCCCAGGAACAGGCAGAAGAGCAGGATGGTCGCGATCAGGATAGCAAGAAGCGGCAGGGGGCGTCGCAAGCGCGCGGCCATGATCGCCAGCCGCGCCGCATGGGTTTGCCGCACGGCGTCGTCGATTGCGCTTGCCGCCGCTTTTACGCGGCCTGCGATCGCTTTGAACATGACCCGCAGCAACTCCACCCGTCAGCTGACGGTGACCGCATTCGCCGGGCCGGTCAAGCGAGCGGCGGCTGCCATCCAGGCCGATCAGCCGCCGGTGACGCTCATATGCCGGCCTACGGCCGGGCGCGCATGGCGCCGGTCGATGACGAAGTCGTGGCCTTTTGGCTTGCGGGCGATGGCCTCGTCCATGGCGCGGTAGAGCAGGGCGTCGTCCTGCGAGGAGCGGACGGCGCCGCGCAGGTCGGCAGCATCCTCCTGGCCGAGGCACATATAGAGCGTGCCGGTGCAGGTCAGCCGCACGCGGTTGCAGCTCTCGCAGAAATTATGGGTCAGTGGCGTAATGAAGCCGACAAGCCCGCCGGTTTCCTTGACGCGGACATAGCGCGCCGGCCCGCCCGTGCGGTAGGGGTCGTCGACCAGCGAGTACTTGTCCATCAGCCGCCCGCGCACCACCGAGAGCGGCAGGTACTGGTCGATGCGGCCCACCTCGATCTCGCCCATTGGCATGACCTCGATCAGGGTGAGGTCCATGCCGAGGCCGTGCGACCAGAGCATCAGCTCTTCGATCTCGTCGTCGTTGACGCCCTTCAGCGCCACCGCGTTGATCTTGACGCGCATGCCGGCCTTGCGCGCCGCCTCGATGCCGGCGAGCACGACCTTGAGGTCGCCCCGGCGCGTGATCTCGCGGAACTTGTCGGCATCGAGCGTATCGAGCGACACGTTGATGCGGCGCACGCCATAGCCGGCGAGCTCGTCGGCATAGCGCGAGAGCAGCGAGCCATTGGTCGTCAGGGTCAGCTCGTCCAGCGCACCGGAGGCGAGGTGGCGCGAGAGCGAGCGGAACAGGCTCATGATGTCGCGGCGCACCAGCGGCTCGCCGCCGGTGAGTCGCAGCTTGCGCGTGCCGCGGCTGACGAAGGCAGTGGCGATTCGGTCGAGCTCCTCCAGCGTCAGCAGCTCTTTCCGGGGGAGGAACTGCATGTTCTCGGCCATGCAGTAGACGCAGCGGAAATCGCAGCGATCCGTTACCGAGATGCGCAGATAGGATATTTTCCGGCCGAACGGATCGACCAGTGGCGACCGCGTCAGCGGCTTCATGTCGTCGAGCAGCACGTCTGCCTCAACTCCGAACGCCCAGCCCGCTCCGCCCAGGATGCGGACTGGTTTGCACATTGCTATAGCAAGACATTGGCACCACTGCGGCCAAGGTCAAGCGCATGACTGCCGCAGCCTGCGAGGGACGTACACGATCATGTCATCCTGGCCGACCGAAATCCGCCTGTCGAAGGACCGTCGCACCCTGCACGTCGCGTTCGAGGACGGGGCGAGTTTTGCGCTGCCGGCCGAGCTTCTGCGCGTTGAAAGCCCCTCGGCCGAGGTCCAGGGTCACCATCCCAGCCAAAAGACGATCGTCGCCGGCAAGGCCGCAGTCGAGATCCTGAGGGTCGAGCCGGTCGGCAACTACGCCGTCAGGCTCGGCTTCGACGACATGCACGAGACCGGCATCTATGCCTGGGATTATCTGCGCGAGCTCGGGGAGCAGGCGCAGGAGAAGATGAAGGCCTATGAGGCCGCGCTGGCGGAGAAGGGGCTCTCCCGCGATCGGCAGCGCTAGGAGCCGTTCCGATCCGCTGCAGGGGTCGGCGACTTCGACGAAGCGAAGCCGCAGCGCCAGGGGCCACGCAATCCGCGCTGGAGCGCGGGTACGGAGGATCGTCGCCTGGCTCGCCTCCCGCCGCGGTGCCCTCGTTGTCTCGGTTGAACCTCGGAATGGGATGGAAGGCGGACCTTGCTCTTGGCAGCTAAAGGTCGCGGCTGGCTTGCCGGCTGAGGGCGACGAGATTCAGGAGGTTTGCATAGCCCCGAGCGTCGTCAATCGCGCGGTGCGTGTGTTCGATGGAGCCAAGCCATTCCGGCGGATAGTGCTCGACATCACATTGCCAATGTCCTCGCCCCGTGCTGCCAGAGACCATCGACATGATGCACAGAGGCGGATGCCTGAAGAGCCGGTCGGGAACCCATGGGCCTTCAAATAGTGGCCGTCCGGTAAATCGTCTCAGGTAGAAGTCGATCCACAACCCGTCGAGGACGACCGGGTGGGCAGCGAAAATGGGCTCGCCATCCAGCGATTTGACCCAATCGACAAATCGCTCGATGCCAGCCCCTGCTGGTTCCGGGTTGCTTGTCGCAGCCGCCCATGCCTCAGGCTGCGTCTGCCAGAAGGCCATGGTTCCCGCGTCCCGTTCAGCGCCGTCGAGAGGCTCCAGAACAGCCTCGAATTCGCCGAGGATCCTGCCGGTGCTTGATACTGCCACTGAGCCGAACGACAGCATCGAATTCGCGCCCGGTATCGGCCCATCGAATTCGCAGTCGGTCACAACGTAGAAATGCGGCATCGATCCCCCTGGTCTCTTCTCGCTGTGAACCTGCGCATATCCGACTGACTCCGAGGCAAACGCTCGCTTCGAGCGGCGAGGCACGGACCCGGATCGCTGCTTGCCGAATATACCCAGGAAGTCAAAACCTGAGTTTCATCCGCATTCGGACTGCATGCGGGGGCGCCCGAGCGTGCCGGGCGTCCGCGGCGAAAGGCGGTCGTTGATTTCGGTGCCAGGTAGATCAGGTCACAAAGCTGCCGAAGTCTCTCTTCATAGGGCGCGTAGATCGATCCGTGGCGTCGTTAATGTGGAGTTAATGGACCGTTGAGTGAAAGTAATATCGGCGCAGATGTCTGCGAAGAGAATAGGATTAATTTCACGTATAGGCAGGGCGTTCGCTCGTGCAGGTAGGAGCTTATTTCGGAAGGCTTTCGCCCTGCGCCGCAAGGCGCGCAGTCATCGCTCATGGCGCCGCGATGAAGCCGAAGGCCGACGATGCGACCGAGCATATCCCTGGCATTCTCCTGCCGTGGCAAATGGCCTGCGAACCACCGCAGTCTTGCGGCTGATCCGAGTATCGACCGACGACCAAAGCCATCGACTAGCTCCGCCATTCAGCCTCGCCTGATCCCCGCAATGGCGGAACGCTAGCTCGTCACCCTTCCCGTTTCCCAGCAAGTTCCAGTCAAACGAGCCGCTGATCTCGCCGCCGATCGATCGGTGCTGCGCCTGCTCGGCTGACCCTATATTTCCGGAGCGTACTCCATGAAGCGCATCGTCCCGCAGGCGCTGCTCGCGCTCGCGGCTCTCGTCGTGCTGCCTACCAAGACCTTGCCGACGACGTCGCCCGCTCTGTCGCATGTCCCGTTCGGCGTCGATGAGCGCACACTTGGCTTCCATCCGAAGGCGCTTGCCTCAAGCCGTCTCCTTGCCGATGATTTCGGACTGTTCGGTAGGCCGGACAGTTCGTTGCTCGTGCTGTCGATCGTGCACGGGCCGGGGGGCAAGTGGCGCAACAGTCTCGCGCGCGCCTTGCACGACAGCGAGAAGAGCGAGCAGGCTCCGCCCGGAGCAGCGCAACGCTCGGGCGAGGGCCTGGGGAAAAATGATGGAACGACCCCGCGCCCTGCCGCGAGCGCAGCGCAAACCTCGGTGACGCCGACGAGCGAAAGCACGGCGATCGCCTGGGTCACGCCGACGGGCTTTATCGTCGTGCCGGGGAAAGAGCCTGAGCCACGGCAGATCTATGTGGGGCTGATCGAGCCCGAGCATCTGGAGCGCGAAGAGCGCTGCCTGGCCCAGGCCGTCTATTTCGAGGCGCGTTCCGAAGTGGAAGAAGGGCGGGCTGCCGTTGCCCAGGTCGTGCTCAACCGGGTCAAGAGCGGGGTCTATCCGGCCACGATCTGCGGCGTGGTCTTCCAGAACCGCCACCGCAAGCTCGCCTGCCAGTTCACCTTCGCCTGCGAGGGCAAGGCCTTGCGGATCACCGAACCCGAGGCATGGAAAGCGGCGATGCGCATCGCGCGCGAGGTCTACGAGGGCAAAACCTATCTCCTGGAGGTGGGAGCCGCGATGCATTATCACGCCGACTATGTCCAACCCGGCTGGGCGAAGAAGCTGAAGAAAATGGACGTGATCGGCCGGCACATCTTCTACAGCTGAAGATGAGGCGGGCTGCGCTGGCCCCTGCGATTGCTGAGCCTACGGCACAGCTTGGATCGCTGAACGCTTTTGCGTCCGCGAATGTCAGCGGCGGGTCCTGCGGAGCGCCAATGCGACACCGCTGAGCGCGACACCGATCGCCAGGATTTCCCGCGCCCCCAAAGCATCTCCGAGCAAAGGGACGGCCGATAAGGTTCCGACGATCGGGACAATCAGCATGCCCGTTGCCGCAGTCGTCGTCGGCAGGCGTTTCAGTGCCCCGAACCAGGTCAGATAGCACAGCGCCATCGGGACGGCCGCCATATAGGCCAGACCGACCAAGCCTTGGCCGGACAAGGCAAGAAGATGTGGTCGTTCCAGAAGGAGGCTGAGCGCGACCATCGGCAAGCAGCCGAGAGCGACCTGCCATGCCGTCAGCGCCGTGAAAGGCATCGCAATGGGCTTGCGGGCCATGACGGTGCCGACCGCGAAGAGAATGGCGGCGGCGAGGCCGAAGAGAACGCCCGGCAGTTTTTGGACGGCAAGGTTGGGCCCGCCCATCAATATCGCGATGCCGGCAACGCCGAGCGCCAATGCGAGCAGGCTACGGCGATCCGGGCGTTCTCCATGCAGGGGCCACGCAATCAGCATCGCCCATATCGGCATCGAATAGGCGATGAGGGCGCCCTCGGAAACCTTGAGCCAATTCAGCGACAGGGCCGTAAAGCCCATCCAGGCGAATACGTTGATTCCGGCTGCTAGGAGGAGCGGGAGGCGGAATTCGCGCGGTACCCTGAGCGTTTCGCCGCGGTGCCATGCCAAAATAGCCAGGCCGGCCGCGCCGAGGAGGCCAGCCATGCCGCGAGCAAACAGCGGCGGCCAGTCGAGCAGGACGAATTTCAGGACCGACCAGTTCAGGCCCCAGCCGCATGCCGTGATGACAAGCAGGATTTGACCGAATTTCCGGTCGGCTGCCTCAGTCGCCGCCCCTTGGCTTTCGATCGTGGTCGTCACGGCTCAGCGACGCCCGGCTTTCGGCGCCCGGACGGGAAGGGCGCGCTTGGTCCAGTCCTTTGGAGCCATGACTGTGTTCCGATGCTTTCTGAGCCGCTTCGCCCGGCCTGGGGGGGTCGGCGCGCGTAAGCATCGTTGTTGAAATCGAGCGGCCGTGTTCGCGAATATTGACCGCCGTATGGCGAATTTGGCCGATGATTTCGGGCCATCTGACGAAAATGGTTGAGCCCGACGAATTCGAATGCCCCCTGCTGGGGGCGGTCGACACCACAGCCCAGCATCCGCGTCACTGGCGTCGCAGGTGCCTTTGCGTCCCGAGAGGCTGCCAACGAGCGATCAAGATGGGGGTGGGCCAAACGAAAAAAGCCGGCGTTTCCGCCGGCTTGTCTCGGTAGTGAAGCGTGAGCCGCTCAGCGCGCGACGACGACGCGGGTGCCGACCTTGGTGCGCTCGTACAGATCGATCACGTCCTCGTTCAGCATGCGGATGCAGCCCGAGGAGACGGCCTGGCCGATCGTCTCCGGCTCGTTCGAGCCGTGGATGCGGTAGAGCGTCGAGCCGAGATACATGGCACGGGCGCCGAGCGGGTTGTCCGGGCCGCCGGGCATGAAGCGCGGCAGGTCGGGACGGCGCTTCAGCATCTGCGACGGCGGGGTCCAGCTCGGCCATTCGGCCTTGCGGGTGATGCTCTGGCTGCCGGCCCAGTCGAAGCCCGGGCGGCCGACGCCGACGCCGTAGCGCATGGCCTTCCCGTCGGGCATCACGAAATAGAGGCGCCGCTCGGCGGAATTGATCACGATCGTGCCGGGCCGCTGGTTCGTCGGGTAGCTTACGATCTCGCGCGGAATGGCGGTGGCCTGCGCCTTGGCGGGGTCGACATACTGGACGAGCGGCTGGCGGGTCAGCGGATCGATTTCGGCCCGGGCGGCGGAGCCGAGGGCAAGCAGGCCAAGGCCGGCGAGCATGGCCAGACGGATGGAGCGGATCATCGAGAACCTCGGGCGGTCGGGGCGGCGTGTGGACACGAAGTTGACACGGAAAAGTCAACGTCTCCTCAACGTCCTGTCAGCTTCCCGGGTCCGCCGCAATCGGGCTTTTATCACATCCCTGAGAGCTTCCGAGCTTTGCCATTCCGCGTTGCGCACATGCAACATGGCCGCAATGCGTCAACTCCTCAGGACGACGCAGGCGCCGCGATCGACCTGGATGCGCCGGCATAGCGCGGTTGCCTCGGCGCGCGTCGCGGCGGGGAGCCGGACCCGGTAGAATGCCCGCGTACCGCGGCTGCGCAGGCGCGTGCCGATGATCATAGGCTCAAGCTCGCCGATGATCGTGCGGTGGAGAGCGCTCGCGCGTTGGAAACTGGCGAGTGCGCGGGCCTTGGAGAAATTGCCGGCGAGCTGCACGCCCCAGGGCGCGAAGGGCGCCTCCGCAATGACGGGCAGGACCGGGCGCGCCTGCCGGATCGCAACCAGCGTCGGCGCGCAGGCGGCCAACTGATCGCGCGTCGCCGGTCGCGCCGGCGGCGAGCGTCCGTCGCCATTGGCGCTGTTGCGCGCATCCTGAGCCCAGTCCTCGACCGAGGCGCCGGTGATCAGCAGGACGTAGTTCTCGGTCTCCGTCGGCAGGAACCGGGTCTGCCCCGCCGCGCGGGCGGCAATCCAGCCGGCAACACGGTTCGGGCCGCCATTATAGGCTGCCGCCGCAAGCCCCCAGTTGCCGAAGCGGTCGCGCAGCTCGGCCAGGAAATGGGCAGCCTTGGGCACGGCCTGCTCGGGGTCGAACGGATCGAGGAGGCCGCGCTCGCGCGCCGTGCCGGGCATGAACTGCGCCACGCCCTGTGCGCCGGCCGGGCTGGTGACGTGCGGGCGGAAGCTCGATTCCTGGAAGATCAGGCGGGTCAGGAAGGCCGGCGGCACCGAGTGTTGCTGCGCGGCGCCGTCGATCAGGCGGCACAGCGCATCCTGGATGCCGGAGGAAGGCGGCAACGGCTCTTCCGCAGCATGCCCGGGCCCGGGTAGCAGGCAGAGTGCAAGCAGGGCGGCGATAAGCCGCGGCGCGGGGCTGGCCAGACGGCGGAAGACGCCTGAGATCATGTGGCCTCTCTCGCATGTTCGCGCGCCGGCTGCCAACTGCGGCGCCTTCCGCGTTGTGACGGAGGCATCGCCTGTGCGAAGAGGGCGCCGGCCGGCTGACCGGTCAGGGTCATGAAATTGGAGTACAGGGCCAGCATGGAGAAGGCCTGGATTGTCTGGTCGCGATGGTTCCTGGCGGCGGCGGCGGGCTGCGCCGGGCTGCTGTTCGTCTTCATCGCGGCGCTCGATCCTTTCGGTATGCGGGTCGGAGCGGGCCAGCCGGCGCGGCCGATCATGGATATCAACCAGCGCTTCATGTACCCGCAGCTCGTGCGCTCCGGGCGCTTCGACGCGGCGGTGCTGGGCACCTCGACCATGCGGCTGCTCGATCCGCAGACGCTTTCGCGGGGGCTCGATGCGCGCTTCGTCAACCTCGCGATGAATGCGGCGACGCCCTGGGAGCAGTTGCAGATGGCCGGGCTGTTCCGCTCGCATGTCCGCGTTCCCAAGCGAATCATCTGGGGTCTCGATGTCACCTGGTGCGAGCCCGACGCCACCGATGCGGCGAAGCGCCTGACGCCGCGGCCGATGCCGGACTGGCTCTCGCGAGAGGTTCGCTGGACCGATTGGCCGAAGCTGCTCAACCTGACCAATCTGGAGATCGCCGGCCGTCTGATGGCCTATCGTCTCGGCTGGTCGCGGGAACGCGTCCGCGGCGACGGCTACGAGGTCTTCACGCCGCCGGAGGCGAGCTACGATCTCGCTCGTGCGCGCAGCCACATCTACATGAGCAGTGGCGGCCTGCCTCTGGATATGACGCCCTTGCCGCCGGTGCCGGTGCCGGCCGCCGAAAGGGCGGCCTGGCGCTTTCCGGCGCTGGCCTGGCTGGAGGAGGCGATCGCTGCCTTCCCGAAGGAAACGCAGGTGATGCTCGTCCTGCCGCCCGCACATCTGATGGGCTACCCCCGCGAGGGATCGGCGGGATGGCAGCGTTATGCCGCCTGCAAGGCTGGGATTACCGCTCTGGCGCGGCGGCACGGCGCGACAATGGTCGATTACGCGCACGCCTCGCCGATCACGGCGCGGGATGAAAACTACTGGGATCCCCTGCATTTCCGCCTGCCCATCGCAGCCCGGTTCGCTGAGGAGCTGGTCGGGGTTGCCAAGGGCGGCCAGCCGCTGCCGGATGGCGCGGCACGCGTTCTGCGCTGACGATGTCGGAGAAAATGGTGGGCGGCACAGGGATCGAACCTGTGACCCCTCCCGTGTGAAGGGAGTGCTCTACCGCTGAGCTAGCCGCCCGGACCGGCCTTCTCCTAGTCGGCGCGCTTCACGCCGTCAAGGACGTGCCGGCACCAGATTGAGCGCACGATCCACAGCATTCGGCAGCTCGTCGAAGTGCTGAATGATGAAATTCGGCTCCAGTGTCTCGATCGGCACGTCGGTATAGCCGAAGGGCACACAGATAGACGGGATGCCCGCCGCGCGCGCCGTCGCTATGTCGGTGCGGGAATCGCCGATCATCACGGCGCGCGAAGCGTCGGCCTTCGCCGCCTCGATGGTCATCGTGAGATGGCGCGGATCGGGCTTGAACCAGGGGAAGCTGTCGCGCCCCGCCACGGCGGCGAAGCGTTTGGCGATGTCGAAATGGTCGAGGATCAGGCGCGTGTGCAGGATCGGCTTGTTGGTGCAGACGGCGAGCGCGTAGCCCTCGTCGGTCAGTGCATCGAGCGCGCCCAGCACGCCGTCGAAAAGATGGCTGTGGGAGGCGACGTCGTCGGCGTAGATCGCGAGAAAATCCTCGAAGAGCCGCTCCAGGGTTTCAGCATCGAGCGGCTGGCCCGATACCTTGAATCCGCGTTCGATCAGGGCGCGCGCGCCCGCGCCGACGAGCTCGCGTGCCCGGTCCAACGGCAATGCGGGCAGGCCTTCGCGCACCAGGATGACGTTCAGAACCCGCATGATATCCGGTGCGGTCTCGGCGAGCGTTCCGTCGAGATCGAAGACGACGATCGGGGGCAGGCTCATGGCGTGGCTTTCCGGGCAATGCGACAGACGACCGGCTTAAAGGGCTTCCCGCGCCGGCTGGCAAGTGCTTCGCCTTGGAAGGACAGTCGTCACCGCCTCCCCAAATTCGCCGCGCATGATGGTATCGTTCGCTCGATTCGTCGCCCCGCGGCAGGGAACCATGTCATGTCGAAGTTCATCGCAATCCGGCCCGGCGTGATGCGCCTGGGATTGGCAGCCTGCCTTTCGCTGTCGTGCGCGCTCCCGGCGCTCGCTGGGCCGTTCGAGTTCGCGCCTGCGCCGCAGACCGATCTCAACCGCGTCTACCGCATCGACAAGGCGACGGGAGAGGTCGGCGCCTGTCAGTTCCAGCTGAAGGAGGGCGGGGTCGGCCTCACTGTGTGCTTCCCGACGGGCGAGGGGGCCGGGCCTCAGGCGCCGAGCGACTACGGGCTGATGCCCTCGCGGCATGAGCGCGAAGGCGGCATCTTCCGCGTCAATATCCGCACCGGGGAGATGAGCATCTGCTACGTTTTCGACGACAAGACGGTGTGCACGCCGCAAGCGAAATGATGCCTGGCGAGCTGCGCGCGCTGGACATGGAGCGCGCGGCGCGGCAGGAGAGCGGCGCTATCTTCCGTGGGTAGCGGCCGGTCTCGATAACTCCATCCGGGCAAGTCCTATGAACGCCGATGATCTGAAAAAGCAGGCTGCCGCCCGCGCCCTCGAACTCGTGCGGCCGGGCATGCGGCTCGGTCTCGGAACCGGTTCCACCGCGAAGCACTTCGTCGATCTGCTCGGTAAGAAGGTCGCGTCCGGCTTCGAGGTGATCTGTGTCGCCACCTCCGAGGCAACGCAGGCGCAGGCCGTCTTCTTGGGCATTCCGATGTCGACTCTCGACGAGACGCCCGAGCTCGACCTGACGGTCGATGGCGCTGACGAGCTCGATCCGCAGATGCGCCTGATCAAGGGCGGCGGCGCGGCGCTGCTGCGCGAGAAGATCGTCGCCGCCGCTTCCGCCCGAATGATCGTCATCGCCGATGACGGCAAGCTGGTGCAGAAGCTCGGCCGCTTCCCGCTGCCGATCGAGGTCGTGCCTTTCGGGTTGGAGGCGACGCGCCGCGCGGTGGCTGAGGCCATCGCCGCTTCCGGCTCCGCCGGCAAGATCTCGCTGCGCCAGCGGGCCGACGGCTCTACGCTCGTCACCGATGGCGGCCATTTTATCCTCGACGCTCATCTGGGCGCCATAGAGCGGCCGGAATTATTGGCTCAGGCTCTGAACATGGTGCCAGGGGTCGTGGAGCACGGCCTGTTCATCGGTCTGGCGTCGGGAGCGATCCTCGCCGGTGCCGACGGGCTCAAGCTGCTCGGCAAGATCGAATGATTCCATTCCTGCGCGATCCACGCTAAGGAACGCGCGAAACAACGGTCGGCTCGGCAGGGCCGGCGACGCTGCCGGGCTGATCGGCGGCTCGTCAACGATGAAGGGGTTTTGACCGCATGATCCGCCATATTCTCGCCAGCCTGGCCCTCGGCCTCGCGCTGCTGGGCGCCGCTCCTGCCTTTGCCCAGGTGCCGACATTGACGCCGAGCCATCTCCAGGCGGCGCGCGAGGTCATGGAGCTGACCGGCGTCACGCAGAACATCAACAACATCTATCGCGAATTCGAAGAGAGCGCGAAGGGCTTCGTGGCGACCCGGCCGGAAATGGCGAAAGACACGGACGCCGTTCTTGGCGAGCTGAAGGCCGAGGCTGACAAGCGCTCCGAGGAGATGATCAAGACTTCTGCTGCGGTATTCGCCAGCAAGATGACGGAATCTGATCTGAAGGCGGTCGCCGGCTTCTTCAAGTCTGACGTCGGGCAGCGCTATACCAGCCTGCGTGCCAAGGCGATGGAAGAAATCTTTCCGCTTCTGCAGCCCTGGAGCGTGCAGACCAGCAACTATCTCTTCGATCGCTTCTCGCAAGAAATGCGCAAGCGCGGCCATACGCTCTGACGCTGCCGATCTGGTAACGCACAGCCATCGACGCCTCCCCTTCGCCGGAAGGGGAGGCGTTTTCATATGGCGCGCCAGTCAGCCGGGCCGGTGCCGCCGATGTCCTCCATCGGCGGTTCGCTGGCTCGCTGGTGTTTGCCCGAAGCCCGACCTATCTGCGTGGTCTCGCCGTTGCAGTTTTCGGAGCCCGGATCATGACCCGCGACCTCGTTTTGGTGACCGGAGGCTCCGGCTTCGTCGCCGGGCATTGCATCCTGAAGCTGCTTGCGGCGGGCTTCGATGTTCGCGCCACGCTGCGCTCCTCGGCGCGGGAAGGCCGCCTGAGGGAAGCCTTGAAAGGGGCGGGTGTCGATGCGGGCGAGCGCCTGCAGATCGCCGCCGCCGATCTGATGCAGGATGAAGGATGGGATGCGGCGATGACCGGCTGCTCCCATGTGCTGCATGTCGCATCGCCGCTGGCGTCAGCAGCCCCCAGGGACGAGGATGAGCTGATCCGTCCGGCGCGCGAAGGTACGTTGCGTGTTCTCCGCGCGGCTCGCCGCGCGGGAGTGAGGCGTGTTGTGCTGACCTCGTCCTTCGCGGCCATAGGTTATGGCCGCGCGCTGAAGCGGCCCTATGACGAGCGCGACTGGACCAATCCGGCCGCGCCGGGCCTCGCCGCCTATCCGAAGTCGAAGACACTGGCCGAGCTTGCCGCGTGGGATTTCGTCGACGGGGAAGGGCAGGGGCTCGAACTCGCCGTGGTCAATCCGGTCGGCGTCTTCGGCCCGCTGCTCGGGCCGGATCTTTCCGCCTCGATCCTGCTGGTGAAGACCATGCTGGAAGGAAGGCTCTGGGCGGTTCCGCGCCTGATGTTCGGTGTGGTCGATGTGCGCGACGTGGCCGACCTGCACTTGCGCGCCATGACCGACCCGGCTGCGGCGGGCGAGCGCTTTCTCGCGACCGCCGGGGATTTCATGACGATGCAGGCCATTGCCCAGGCGTTGAAGGACGGGCTCGGCGAGCGCGCGGGCGGCGTCTCGACCCGCGTATTGCCGGACTGGCTGGTGCGCCTCGCCGCGCGCTTCAGCGCCACGGCGCGTCAGGCGGCGACGCCGGAGCTCGGCCGCGTCAAGAACGCGACCAGCGCCAAGGCGCAGGCCATGCTGGGATGGCAGCCGCGGCCTGCCGCCGAGGCTCTCGTCGCGACCGGCGAGAGCCTGCTGCGGCTCGGCCTCGTCAGTCCTCCGAGGCCTTGAAGCGGTTCAGCCCCTTCATCGCGAATGGCGCTACCAGAGCGAGGAGGGCGATGCCGAGCAGTGTCGCCGAGATCGGATTTTCCAACAGGATCATCGGGTCGCCGAGGCTGATCTGCAAGGCACGGCGCAACTGCTGCTCCGCCATCGGCCCGAGGATGAGGCCAACCACCATCGGCGCGACCGGGTAGTCGTAGCGGCGCATCAGGTAGCCGAGGAAGCCGAAGACGAAGAGCATGGTCAGTTCGACCGCCGAGCCGTTGACCGCGAGCGTGCCCATCGTCGCGAAGACGAGGATGCCGGCATAGAGCCAGGGCTGCGGTATCGCGAGCAGCCGGACCCAGAGCCCGATCAGCGGCAGGTTCAGGATCACCAGCATGACGTTGGCGATGAACAGCGAGGCGATCAGGCCCCAGACCAGATCCGGCTTCTCGGCGAAGAGCAGCGGGCCGGGATTGAGACCGTATTGCTGGAAGCCGGCGAGCATGATCGCCGCCGTCGCCGAGGTCGGCAGGCCGAGCGTCAGTAGCGGCACCAGCGTGCCGGCGGCCGAGGCGTTGTTGGCTGCCTCCGGCCCGGCGACGCCCTCGATCGCGCCCTTGCCGAACTCGTCCGGGTATTTGCAGAGCTTCTTCTCGGTCGAGTAGCTCAAGAAGGTCGGGACTTCGGCGCCGCCGGCCGGCAAGGCGCCGATCGGGAAGCCGAAGGCGGTGCCGCGCAGCCATGGCGCCCATGACCGCTTCCAGTCCTCCTTCGTCATCCAGAGCGAGCCCTTGATAGGGATGATCTCTTCCGGCTCGCGGAAGCGCTTGGAGGCGACGTAGAAGGCCTCGCCCACGGCGAAGAGGCCGACCGCGAGCGTCGTCACTTCGACGCCGTTGAGCAGCTCCGGCACGCCGAAGGTCAGGCGCGCCTGGCCTGTCAGCTTGTCGATGCCGACCAGTCCCAGCGTAATGCCGAGAAACAAGCTGGTGAGACCGCGCAGCGGCGAGTCGCCGAAGGTCGCCGACACTGTGACGAAGGCGACGATCATCAGGGCGAAATAGTCCCAGGGACCGAACTTGACCGCGACCTCGACGAGCCAGGGCGCGAGGAAGGCGAGCCCGATCGTCGCGATCAGGCCGGCGACGAAGGAGCCGATCGCCGAAGTCGCAAGCGCGGGGCCGCCGCGGCCGGCCTTGGCCATCTTCGAGCCTTCGAGCGCGGTGGCGAGAGAGGCGCTTTCGCCCGGCGCATTGAGCAGGATCGCAGTGGTCGAGCCGCCATACATGCCGCCATAGTAGATGCCCGCGAACATGATCAGCGAGCCGGCAGGGTCGAGCTTGAAGGTGACCGGCAGCAGAAGCGCGACGGTCAGCGCCGGGCCGATACCGGGCAGAACGCCGACTGCGGTGCCGAGAAAGACGCCGATGAGGCAGAACAGCAGCTTGGAGGGCTCGAGGGCGACGCCGAAGCCGCTGATCAGCGAGAGCAAGGTATCCATCGTTCAGCCCCGGCTCAGAGGAAGAGTTGCTCGAGCGGTCCCGACGGCAGGATCAGCGTCAGGAGCTTCGCAAAGACAAGAAAGATGATCAGGCCGAGGACGAAGCCGATCGCCGCATCGACCAGCAGGGCCCGCCGCCCCATGCCGCGCGCGGTGCAGGCGAAGACGACCGAGATGGCGATGATGAAACCGCCGCCGAGCCCGATGCACGCGATCAGGAAGACGAGGCCGCCGGCGATCCACAAGAGGGCCTTGTTGTCGGCCGCCTCCGGCTCGGGCAGGCCTTCGCGGAAGGCGACGACGAAATGCGCCAGGCCGAGGATGACGAGGCCGACCATCACGACATAGGGCATGGCCGTCGGCCCGATGCCATAGGTGGAGGTAATGGTCTGCTGCGACGCGTCGTAGCCGACGAAAAAGGCGACGATCAGCAGCAGCACACCCACGATCAGGGCCGGCTTGTTGGCACCTTGCGTCCGAGTCTCGTTCGTCATGGCGTTCCCGCTATGCAGGCCGGCGCCTTCGCGGCGCTTCTGGCGGTGAGAAAAGGGGCCGGTTTCCCGGCCCCCGTGTTTTTGTCGGCTTTGCCCGGCTTACTTTACCAGGCCGACTTCGGTCATCACCTTCGAGACGCGTTCGATCTCGGCCTTCAGGAAGGTGTCGAAGGCAGCGCCGGCGAGGAAAGCGTCATCCCAGCCGCGGGCCTTGAGGATTTCCTGCCACTCCTTCGACTTGACCATCTTCTCGACGGTGTCGGTCAGCGCCTTGGTCTGATCGGCCGAGAGACCGGGAGGAGCCACGACCGAACGCCAGTTCAGCAGTTCGAGGTTGATGCCCTGCTCCTTCAGCGTCGGGGCGTCCGGCGCGTTCTCGAGGCGCTTGGGCGAGGAGACGGCGAGCACGCGCAGCTTGCCGGCCTTGATCTGGCCTTCGAACTCGCCATAGCCGGAGACGCCGGCAGTGACGCGCCCGCCGAGCATCGCGGCCAGTGCCTCGCCGCCGCCCGAGAACGGGATGTAGTTGATCTTCTTGGCGTCGGCGCCAACGGCCTGCGCGAACAGCGCGGCGAGGATGTGGTCGGTGCCACCGGCCGAGCCGCCAGCCCAGGTCACCTTGGCCGGATCGGCCTTCAGGCGCTCGGCCAGGTCCTTGGCGGTCTTGAGCGGGGATTCCGTCGGGACGACGATGACCTCGGCTTCGGCGGTGAGGCGGGCGATCGGCGTCACCTGCGTGAGATTGACCGGCGACTTGTTGAGCAGGATCGCGCCGACCATCACGAAGCCGTTGACCATCAGCTGGTGGCCGTCGCCCTTCGCGCCGATAAGCTGAGCGAGGCCGATGGTGCCGCCGGCGCCGGTGACGTTGTTGACCTGCACGCTCTTGACGATTCCGGCTGCGGTCAGCGCCTGCTGCATCGAGCGCGCGGTGCCGTCCCAGCCGCCGCCGGGCGCTGCAGGGGCCATGATCTTGAGTTCGGCGAGCTGGGCGAAGGCAGCCGTCGAGAGAGCGGCGAGAGCCACCGCGGTCAGGGCCGTACGCTTCAAGATAGATGTCAGCATGGATTTCCTCCGATTACGGCCCCCGCCGTGCTTTTTTGGGCAGTATCGGCTGTGACACCTTGCCACGCAGGGCGTCAATTGCGCCTGATTGAATAATGTCTTGACAATAATCGGCGTACTTCTCCGCGTTCGCTGCGGCTCTTGCTCCTTTAGTTCTACGACTCTGGCCGGCTTCCGGATAAGGCGCTGGCGACGTTTCCCGCGATCGCGTAAGCGCAATTCATGAGTCAGATGCGTTTCGCCGATCGCCACGAACATGCGCCCAGCTCCGGGAGGTTTCCGTCACGCCTGACCGTGATCGGCGCGGCGCTTATGGTGCTGATGCCGCTGGCGATGTGGCTTGCCAATCGCTCCGCCCCGCTCATGCTCGGCTTGGCCGTCATTCCCTTCATCGCCGCGGCCGTCGCTGCGGGCCAGGCGGGAGGCGTCGCCGCGCGCCTGCGGAGCCTGCTCGCGACACCGCTGGGACTGGCCCTGACCGCCTTCCTTGCCTGGGCGCTGATCTCGATTGCGTGGAGCCACAAGCCGGGCGCCTCCCTGCGCGCCTGGGCGGAGCTTGTTCTGCCCATCGCCTTCGCGTTTGCGATTGCCGCCTCGGGCCGGTTCAGGCCGCGGCCGGCGTGGCTGCGCGCGCTCGCATTCGCGCTGATCCTCGCCTGCCTGCTGTCGATCGTCGAACTGGCCTCGGGCCTCTCGCAGCGGGCTGCGCTGGGTGTCGGCAAGGTGATGACCTTCGTCTTCAACCGGCCCGCTATCACAGCGCTGACGCTGGCCGTTCCGACGATCCACGGTCTCTGGAATGCGCCGGCCGCACGCCGGTCCGACCGGATATTGGCGGTGATCCTTGGTTTGACCGTCGCCGCATTGGCGCTGCGCTCGGAGAGTGCGTCGGCGCGGCTGGGAGTCGCGGTGTGCGTTGTCACCTGGGCGTTGTCGGCCTGTTGGCCGCGCCTGACGCTGACGGCTGCCGGCCTGGCCTTCGTCCTCGCCATGGTGATGGCGCCGGTGCTCGGCATCGCCGCTCACAATTGGCTGCCCTCGATGATCCTGAACCGCTTCGCCGTGATGACCGGGCAGGCCCGCATCGATATCTGGCAGAGCTTCGGCGAGGTCGTGCGGGTGCGGCCGATCGCAGGCGCCGGCTTCGGGACCTCGGCCAGCATGGACCAGCACCCCGTGGCGGCCGAGGTGGCGCCGGAGCACAGGACGCTGCTGGGAGTCGGACATCCTCACGACATGCCGCTGCAGGCATGGGCCGAGACCGGGGTGATCGGAGCGGGCATTCTCCTGCTCGCGGGCTTGTTACTGCTCGTGCAACTGCGCCGGCTGCCGGCGCGGGAGATGGCGCCGCGCCTGGCGATGTTCGCCGCCGCTTTCGCAATTTCCGTCGTCGGGCACGGGGCCTGGCAGGGCTGGTGGATCGCCCTCCTGGGAGCCGGAATCCTCTGGTTCGGACCGGGACGCCAAGGAGAAGATCATGGCTGAATTCGACGTCGATCTCTTCGTCATCGGGGCGGGCTCCGGCGGCACGCGTGCTGCGCGCATCGCGGCCGGCCACGGCGCCCGTGTGATGATCGCGGAGGAGGACCGCATCGGCGGCACCTGCGTCATCCGCGGCTGCGTGCCGAAGAAGCTCTTCGTCTATGCCAGCCGCTTCACTGACGATTTCGAGGACGCAGCCGGCTTCGGCTGGACGCTTCCCGCAAAGCCGTCCTTCGACTGGCCGACGCTGCGCGACGCCGTGGCGAACGAGGTCACGCGCCTCTCCGGCCTCTATCGCAAGGGCCTTGACGGCGCGAAGGTCGAGATCCGTGAGGAGCGCGCCATCATCGAGGGGCCGCACAGCGTTCGGCTGGTCAAGAGCGGCCTGACTGTCACCGCCCGGCATATTCTCGTCGCGACGGGTGGTTGGCCGGCCTTCGACCCGCCGATCCCCGGCGGCGAGCTGGGCATCTCCTCCAACGAGGTCTTCCATCTTCCGACCTTGCCGAAGCGGCTTCTGGTCGTCGGCGGCGGCTATATCGCGCTCGAATTCGCCAGCCTCTTTGCCCGGCTCGGTGTTGCCGTGACGCTGCTCCACCGCGGCGACAATATCCTGCGCGGCTTCGACGAAGACATCCGCAATCGCCTGCGCGATGCGCTGGTCCATGCCGGCATCACCATGCGGCTCGGTTGCACCATCGAGCGCATCGAGGAATTGGCGGACGGCGCCCGTCGCGCCCATTGCGCACATGGCGCGCCGATCGACGCCGATGTCATTCTGGTCGCGACCGGCCGGCGGCCGAACACGAAAGGCCTGGGGCTGGAGCGGGCTGGAGTGGAGCTCGGCCCGCTCGGCGAGATCGCCGTTGATGCAGCTTCAGCCAGCACCGTTCCGTCGATCCATGCGGTCGGGGATGTCACCAACCGCGTCAACCTGACCCCGGTCGCCATCCGGGAAGGGCATGCCTTCGCCGACAGCACCTTCGGCAATCGCTCCTGGACAGTGGATCACGCCACGGTCGCCTCAGCGGTCTTCACCACGCCTGAGATCGGCACGGTCGGCCTGTCGGAGAACCAGGCGATTGCCGCCGGCCATGAGGTGCGCATCTTCGAATCCGGCTTCCGCCCGATGAAGGCGACCATCTCCGGGCGGCATGAGCGCACCTATATGAAGCTCGTCGTCGATGCGGCGACCGACAAGGTTCTGGGCGTCCATATCCTCGGACATGATGCTGGCGAGATTATCCAGGCCGTTGCCATCGCCGTGACGATGGGGGCGACCAAGGCGGATTTCGACCGCACTGTCGCGTTGCATCCGAGCGCCGCCGAGGAACTCGTGACGATGCGCACACCGCGGGCGGTTTAGCGTCGCGGGGAGGGCCGCTTCCGTCGCGGCAGACCCGATCTGCGAAGCAGCCGTGCAGCCGCCCGCGAAGGGCGGCATCCCGCTGACATGAGGCGGCTTTCCGGCTCTCGTTTTGATATGCCGAAACCCGCGGCCGTGACGACGTCGCCGACTGGTGGCTATTCTCGTGCCTTGGGTGTATAGCCGCCCCTTCGCGCTACCAAGAGGTTAACAACGCGCGATCYCGAAGGTCAGGAGCAAGTAGTCCCATGTCCGAGCGGTGGACGCCAGAGAGCTGGAGAGCCAAGCCCGCCCAGCAGATTCCGGATTATCCGGACCAGGCAGCCTTGAAGGCGGTCGAGCAGCAGCTCGCCGGCTTTCCGCCGCTCGTTTTTGCAGGCGAGGCGCGCAAGCTCAAACGGGCGTTGGGCAAGGTTGCGGCCGGTGAGGCCTTCCTCCTGCAGGGCGGCGACTGCGCCGAGAGCTTCGCCGAGCATTCGGCGGACAACATCCGCGATTTCTTCCGGCTGTTCCTGCAGATGGCGGTGGTGCTGACTTTCGCCGGTGGCTCGCCGGTGGTGAAGGTCGGGCGCATCGCCGGCCAGTTCGCCAAGCCGCGTTCGGCGCCGACGGAGAAGGAAGGCGGCGTCGAGCTTCCCAGCTACAAGGGCGACATCGTCAATGACATCGCCTTCACGGCCGAGGCGCGCATCCCCGATCCGCGCCGCCAGCTCGAGGCCTACCGCCAGTCGGCAGCCACGCTGAACCTGATCCGCGCCTTCGCGACCGGCGGCTACGCCAATCTCGACAACGCGCATCGCTGGATGCTCGGCTTCGTCAAGGATAGCCCGCAGTCGCATCGCTATCAGGAGGTTGCTGAGCGCATCACCGAGGCGCTCGACTTCATGCGCGCGATCGGCATCGACCCGGAGACCCATCCGGAGATGCGCACGACCGATTTCTACACCAGCCACGAGGCGTTGCTGCTCGGCTACGAGCAGGCGATGACCCGCACCGACTCGACGACCGGCGAGTGGTACGACACCTCCGGCCACATGGTCTGGATCGGCGATCGCACGCGCCAGCTCGACCATGCCCATGTCGAGTTCTTCCGCGGCATCAAGAACCCGATCGGCCTGAAATGCGGTCCCTCGACCACGGTCGACGGCCTGCTCAGGCTGATCGAGGTGCTCGACCCGCAGAACCAGCCGGGCCGCCTGACGCTGATCGCCCGCTTCGGTGCCGACAAGGTCTTCGACAACCTGCCGGCTCTGGTGCGCGCGACCAAGCGCGAAGGGCGCAACGTTGTCTGGTCCTGCGATCCGATGCACGGCAACACGGTCAAGGCGGCGAGCGGCTACAAGACCCGGCCTTTCGACCTGATCATGACCGAGGTGAAGAACTTCTTCGCCGTCCATCAGGCCGAGGGCACCCATGCCGGCGGCCTGCATCTGGAGATGACCGGCAAGAACGTCACCGAATGCACCGGCGGCGCGCGCGGCATGACCGACGCCGATCTCAACGACCGCTACCACACGGTCTGCGATCCCCGCCTCAATGCCGAGCAGGCGCTGGAACTGGCCTTCCTCGTCGCCGAGCTCGTCAAGCGCGAGCGGGCAGGGCGGACCCGGCCCGAGGTCGAGGCGGCCGAGTAAGGCTGGGCCGGATCGGCTGACCAAACAAAAAGGCCGGGACGTTTCGTCCCGGCCTTTTTTTGTTGCTGCGACTTGTGGTGTCGTCAGAACTTGACGCCGACCGCGGCCCGCGCGGTGTTGACCGTCGTCGTCGTGCCCTCGACATCCGCGAAGCGGATGAGCTGGTATTCGCCACGCAGGAAGATGTTGTCCGCCAGCGCCCAGTCCAGACCGCCGCCGACCGAAAGGCCAAAGCCGTAGACGTTCTTCTTGGTGGCGCCGACGGTAAGAGGATAGCCGCTCGCGACGACATTGTTCTCCAGAGCACCGGTGACCGGATTCGTCCGCGTGAAGCGCCAAGTCGCGTCGACCGTGGAGGTGGTGTTGAAGCGCCCGACCGCGCCGCCGATCGTCGCGAAGGGCATGAAGTTGCCGAAGGCCCAGCCCATGCGAAGCCGCGCTGTGCCGTAATCGTCGAGCTTGGCGCCTTGGTTGGTCGTCAGAGAGTAATCGTTGACGGTGCCGTTCGAGGTGACAGCGCGGCGAGCGATGAAGTCGTCGATCTGATAGCTATGCCCGGAGCGGGTGTAATCCGCCTCCAAGCCGAGAATGACGTCGCCGAAGGCCCAATTGTAACCGACGAAGCCGAAATAGGTCGCGCCGCTGTCGCGCTTTTCGGGAAGATTGTTGACCAGTGCCCCCATATCGTATTCGGCGCCGAGTAGCGTGTTCCGGAAGGCGAAGCGGGCGAGATCCTGCAACCCGGTGCCGGGCTCGAACTTCGTGTCGGAGACGCCGGCGCCGCCACCGAAGTAGAAGCCGGACCAGTTGATGCCACGGTCGATGGTCGGCGGTTCCGGAGCCTCGATGACCTGCGAGCCGCGCAGGTAATCCGCCGCGAGGGCAGGGACGGCGAGAAGGCTTGCCGCGAGGGCTGTGGCCGCGAGCGCTGGCCCGATGGAACGGATACGCATCCTGATCTCCCCGAGCAGCCGTCCGGCTCCACCCGTTTCGCCCTGCTCGAAGACAATTCATGCCTTGGTAACCCTAATGTGGGGTTAACGGTGCGGAAGCGGCGTCAAAGACGCGATTGTCGGGCGCCCGCAAAAGCGCCATAAGCCGCGTCATGACCTCGCCCCTGGTTCGCTTCGCGCCGTCGCCCACCGGCTATCTCCATATCGGCAACGCCCGGCCGGCGCTGTTCAACTGGCTCTTCGCCCGCCGCCACGGCGGCCGCTTCCTGCTGCGCTACGACGACACCGACATCGCCCGCTCGAAGCCGGAATATGCGCAGGCCATTGCCGAGGATCTCGGCTGGCTTGGCATCGTGCCCGATCTCGTCATCAAGCAATCGGAGCGGCTTGCGATCTATGATGCCGCGGCCGAGCGCCTGCGCCAGGCGGGGCGGCTCTACGCCTGCTACGAGACCGCCGACGAGCTCGACCGGCGCCGCAAGCGCCAGCTCGCCCGCGGCCTGCCCCCGATCTACGATCGTGCTGCATTGAAGCTTACGTCCGAGCAAAAGGCGGCCTTCGAGGCGGAGGGGCGCACGCCGCACTGGCGGTTCCTGCTGGAGCCGCGCGAGGTCAACTGGGACGATCTCGTGCGTGGCGCTTCGCATGTCGATTGCGCCTCGCTCTCCGACCCGGTGCTGGTGCGGGAGGACGGCAGCTATCTCTATACCCTGCCGTCGGTTGTCGACGATATCGAGACCGGGGTGACCCATGTCATCCGTGGCGAGGACCACGTCACGAATACGGCGGTGCAGGCGCAGATCTTCGAGGCGCTAGGCGCGAGCTTGCCGGCTTTCGGCCACCACAACCTGCTGACCACCGCGAGCGGCGAGGGGCTTTCCAAGCGCCTCGGCCATCTTTCCCTGCGCGGCCTGCGCGACAGCGGCGTCGAGGCGCTGGCGGTCGCGGCGCTGGCGACGATGGTCGGCACATCCGATGCAGTGCGTCCGGTTGCCAGCCTCGACGAACTCGCGGGCTTGGTCGAGCTTGCCCATGTCTCGCGGGCGCCGGCCAAGTTCGACGAGCACGAGCTGGCGGCGCTGAGCGCCCGCACGCTTCATCAATTTCCGTTCGCGGCCGTCGCGGGCCGACTCTCGGCGCTCGGCATCGGCGGAGGCGAGCCCTTCTGGCTGGCGGTGCGGGGAAACCTCGCGAAGCTGGATGAGGCGGCCTTGTGGTGGCAGGTCGTTCAGGGACCGGCCGTGCCCGTGATCGCGGATCAGTCCTTTGCGGCTGCGGCGGCCGATCTGCTGCCGCAGGAGCCCTTCGACGCCACGACCTGGAAGAGCTGGACGCAGGCCGTCTCGGCAGCGACCGGCGCCAGGGGCAAGGCACTGTTCATGCCGCTGCGGCAGGCGCTGACGGGTCTGGATCACGGCCCGGAACTGGCGGCGCTGCTGCCGCTGATCGGGCGTGAGAAGGCGCTGAAGCGACTGGCCGGCGAGAGCGCCTGAACGATCCCCTCTCCGCTGCGGGAGAGGGCCAGGGTGAGCGGTCTCGCGGCGCCGGTCGCGAACCGATTGCCGAACTATCTAGGCGTGGCCCCTCATCCGTCGGCGTTTCGAGCCGCCACCTTCTCCCGCAAGGGGAGAAGGTGTGTGGGGCGACCGGGCAGCCCGCTGCTCACTCGTGCCGCTCCATCGCCGAGGCGTGCTTGGTGTCGCGCATGGTCGAATAGACCAGGAACGACAGGAAGATGACGCCGGCGAGGTAGTAGTAGAACCACTCCTCATGGCCCTGCTGCTTGAAGAACAGGGCGATGGCCGGCGCCGTGCCGCCGAAGACCGAGACCGTGACCGCATAGGGCACGGCGACGCCTGTGGCGCGGATCGCGGTCGGGAACAGCTCCGCCTTCACGACGGCATTGATCGAGGTGTAGCCGGCGGTGAAGATCCAGGCGCCGCAGATCAGCAAGAAAGCCATCCACGCCGATTTCGTGCCGGCGAGCGTCGTCAGGATCGGCACGGTCAGGAGCGTGCCGGCGAGGCCGAAGAACATCAGCATCGGCTTGCGGCCGATCTTGTCCGAGATCAGGCCGTAGATCGGCTGCAGGATCGCCGCGAAGATCAGCGAGCCCGCGATGACATAGGTCGTCACGATGTCGGAGAGCCCGACCGTCTGTCTGACGAAGGTCTGCATATAGGTGGTGAAGGTGTAGAAGGCGGCGGTTCCGCCGGCGGTGAGGCCGACCACGATCGCAACCTCGCGCGGATACTTCATCAGGCCCTTGAGCGAGCTCTCGCGCTTCATCGTGCCTTTGGCCGCCTCAAAGGCTTCGGTCTCCTGCATATGCCGCCGCATGAACATCGCGGTGATGGCGAGGAACGCGCCGATGACGAAGGGGATGCGCCAACCCCAGGCGACGAGCTGCTCATGCGTCAGGAAGACATTCTGGAGCAGCAGCAGCACCAGGATGGCGGTGAGCTGGCCGCCGATCAGCGTGACGTACTGGAAGCTCGAATAGAAGCCGCGATGCTCGGGATCGGCGATCTCGGTGAGATAGGTGGCGCTCGCGCCATACTCGCCGCCGAGGCTCAGCCCCTCGATGATGCGCGCCAGCGCCAGCAGGGCAGGGGCCGCGAAGCCGATCGTGGCATAGGTCGGCGTCAGCGCGATGATCAGCGAGCCGAAGCACATCATCACCACCGACAGCGTCAGCGACAGCCGCCGCCCGTAGCGATCCGCCAGATGCCCAAACAGCCAGCCGCCGACCGGCCGCACGATGAAGCCCGCGGCGAACAGGGTCGCGGCGTTCAATTGCTGGACGACCGGATCGTGCGAGGGGAAGAAATGTGGCGCGAAATACAGCGCGAAGGCGGTGTAGGCGTAGAAATCGTACCACTCGACGAGGTTACCGACGGAGCCGATGAAGATCGCCTTGAGGCGCCGCCTGGCGTCGTCGAGTTCGATCGGATGAGGGTGCGGGGTGGTCGTCGTATCGGACATGGCGGCCTGCTGAGGCTGGGGAGCGTCAGAGGGCGAGCGCGCGGCCTGGTAGGCCGTGGAGGCGGTCTGGCGGGCCTCCCGGAGGGCGGCTGGGCGGCCTCTTTATGCGTCGGTTTTTGGCATGCGTCCAGCGGCCGGCGCGCTGAGTTTCCGCCAGCCCATCTGCGCATGATGCATGGAACTTTGCCGGATCAAGGCCGAACGAGCTGCGGGCTCAGATTGGGCGCGAGATTGGGGGCGACGATCCGAACGGAGCGGCGTTCGCCGGTCACGCTGCGCGACTCGCTCTTCAAGCCATCCTTCTTGTCGAGCACCTGCTCGCCGACGATGTCGGGGCCGACGCCGGCCGACTCGGTGCCTGAGGTCGGCGAATTCTCGGACGGCATCGGCTTATCATCCGCGGCCTCGGGTGCATTGGCCGGCGCTCCAGGCACCGGCTGTTGCACGGCGCTCCGCCGCTTGGCCTCGGCTTTCGGATCGAGCTTCGGGCGCGAGAGCTCGGCCGCGCGCTGCTCGGTGAGGATGACGTCGCCCTTGCGCTTGTCGAGCAGATACTCGGCGTTCTTGAGCGCCGCCGACCAGCTCTCGCCCTGGCCACGGCAGGTGCAGGCTGCATCGAAGCTGCGCGTGTACTTCAGCGCGTTCGGCAGGGAGGAATAAGGCTGCCCGGTCGAGCGTGAGGCGGCATTCTGAACGTCGCCGCCAGCACTCATGCCGTAAGCGAGCGTTTCGACGCCCGGGCAGAGCGCCTGGCACATCTCGTCGGGATTGCCGGTGTTATTGCTCAGCGGGAAGAAGAAGCCGTCGCAGGTTCTCACGCAGACGGTCTGCGGGCCGCCAAGACGCGGCTTCGCCGGTTCCGTGGATTGCTCCGGGTCGAGCTCCGGCATCGTCGAATCGACCTCGCCGCGGCGCGGCTCCAGCCCGAAGATCGTCTCGAAGAAGCCGCGCGGCTGCGCCCGGCAATTGTTGTTGATCGCGGCGGCGAGCTGGGCGCGACGCTGCTCGACCCCGCCGCCCTGGGCCTGCCGCTGCAGCGCCGTATATTGCGACTGCAACTGGCCGAGTTGGGCGCGGATCGCGCCGCATTGCGGCGGGCCCGAATCGAAAATGCCGAAGGTGCGCTCGCAGCCCATCGCGCGATATTGCCCGTTGAGCTGCGAAAGCTGGGCGCCGACACGTTCGGCCGCCTGGGCAGCACGTGGGTCGCTGCCGCTACGACCTTGCAGGCTTTCAAGTTCCGAGCGCCAGGCGTCGCAGGAAGGCGATTGCGCCGCGGCAGGCCCGCTGAGAGCTGCCAGCGCCAGCAGCGCCATGCCAAAACGTCTGGAAAGTCGCAGGATCATCGCAGGTCGGGTCACGCCATCCATTGTCGAAAGCCGGTTGCCGGCTCCGTCCAACAACACCCGCCAAACACGACGGAACTATGGAGCGGCCCGCGTCGGTGCGCCGCGGACCTGGCTCCCGCTGGACGCTTCGCATGCCATATTCGGGCCGTTGCAGCAATCCGGGGAAGCGCGCGCCGCCGCGGTGGTGGAAAACGCGGGCTTTCGCTAGAAGGGCTGCCTGAATGGCGCTCCGGCGCCTCTCCGCGCGCTCCGTCAAAGAGGCAAGCTCCGCCATGTCCGATTATCTGCCTCTTCACGAAGCCGTCATCCCGGAGCTGCCGAACTACTACCGCGGCAAGGTCCGCGAGAACTACGATCTGCCGGACGGCCGGCGCATCCTGATCTCGACCGACCGGCTCTCCGCCTTCGACCGCGCGATCGCCTCGATCCCCCTGAAGGGGCAGGTGCTGACGCAGACGGCGCGCTACTGGTTCGAGCAGACCGCCGACATCTGCCCCAACCATGTGCTGGAATATCCCGACCCCAACGTCGTGGTCGGCAAGCGCCTCGAGATCCTGCCGGTCGAGATCGTCGTGCGCGGCTATCTGGCCGGAACGACCGGCACATCGGTCCTGACGCTCTACAAGCAGGGTCAGCGCGACATGTACGGCATCACCCTGCCGGACGGCCTGCGCGACAATCAGGAGCTGCCGCAGGCGATCATCACGCCGACGAGCAAGGCTTTCGACGGCGGCCATGACGAGCCGCTCTCGCAGCGCCAGATCGTCGAGGGTGGACTGCTGACGCAGCAGCAGTGGGACACCGTGTCCGGCTATGCGCTCGCGCTCTTCGCACGTGGACAGAAGCTCRCCCGCGAGCGCGGCCTCATCCTCGCCGACACCAAATACGAGTTCGGCACCGACGCCGAGGGGCGCATATTCCTCGCCGACGAGATCCACACGCCCGATTCGAGCCGCTACTGGTTCGCGGAGAGCTACCCGGCCCGTTTCGCGGCCGGCGACAAGCCGGAATCCTTCGACAAGGACTTCGTGCGCAACTGGGTGGTCGCCCGCTGCGACCCCTATAAGGAAGCGCTTCCGCCGATCCCGCAGGAGCTGATCGACCAGACCTCGGCGGTCTATGTCCGCGCCTTCGAGACGATCACGGGCAGCGTCTTCGCCTATCCACCGAAGGGCGAGGACCCGCTGCCGCGGATCAGGCGCAATCTGGCGCGGTATTTCTAGGCGGATATTAATCCAGCCCTCATCCTGAGGAGCCGCGAAGCGGCGTCTCGAAGGATGGTCGAGGGCGCGACAGAACCATCTGGAGGATCCTTCGAGACGCGCTTCTGCGAAGCGCTCCTCAGGATGAGGGCTGAGTGCTTGAAATCTGCACTTAAGCCCCGTCCTCGTCCCGATAATTTCCGGCGAGATGGCGCCCGCGCTCGGTCAGTGTCGAGAGCACGCGCTCGAACACCTTGAGTTCGTCGGGGGCGATGCCCTCGACCCAGCGCGCCTCGAAGCCCAGCGCCAGCGGCACGATCTGGTCGTAGATGCGCTTGCCGGCGGCGGTCAGCGTCACGAAGGACTCGCGCCGATCCTGCCGGTTCTCGGAGCGCGAGACGAGGCCGCGCTTCTCCAACTCGCCGACCGCGCGCGAGACCTTGGTCTTGTGCATCTGGGCGAGCTCGCCGATGTCGCGCGAGGTCAGCTTGCCGAACTCGCCGAGCTGCGCCACCACGCGCCATTCCGGGATGCCGATCCCGAAATGCTCGCCATAGATGCGCCCGAGGGCGCGGCCGCCCAGTGTGCCCACGACGTTGAGGCGGTAGGGCAGGAAGCGCTCCAGATGGAGCGCCTTGGTCTCGGGATCGGCGGGCGGTTTCGTCGTCATGGCGGTGAACAGGCGCGCCTCAGCGCGCCTTCAGCCTGTTCATGAAGGAATCGTAGGACAGCTCCGCGACCTGCCACCAGAGCAGGTTCTCGCCGCGGAAGGCGACCATCGAGTCGTAGCCTTTCTTGAAGTCCGGGCTCTTGGCTCCGGTCTCGGCATAGTACTCCTCGGCCGCCTTGAGAGCTGCTTCCATGACCGGCAGCGGAAAGGCCTTGAGTTGCGCGCCCTGCGCCACCAGCCGGCGCAGGCCGCCCGGGTTCACGAAGTCATATTTCGCCAGCATCCAGTTGTTCGCGGCTTCGCAGGCATTCTGGACGATGGCCTGATAGTGCTTCGGCAGCTTGGCCCAGGCGTCCTTGCCGATGATGAGGTGCAGCATCGCGCCGCCCTCCCACCAGCCGGGGTAGTAGTAGTATTTCGCGACGCGGATGAAGCCGAGCTTCTCGTCGTCATAGGGGCCGACGAATTCGGCCGCGTCGATCGTGCCACGCTCCAGCGCCGGGTAGACGTCGCCCGGTGCGATCTGCGTCGGGACGACGCCGAGCTTGGCCAGCACCGCGCCGCCCATGCCGCCGATGCGGAACTTCAGGCCCTTGAGGTCGTCGAGGCCGCCGAGTTCCTTGCGGAAGAATCCGCCCATCTGGCAGCCGGAGTTGCCGCAGGGGATGGAATAGGCGTTGAAGCGGTCGAGCACGCCGTTCACGATCTGCTCGCCGCCGCCGAAATACCACCAGCTATGCTGCTGGCGCGCATTGAGGCCGAAGGGAATGCCGGTGCCGAGACCCAGCGTCGGGTCCTTGCCGATGTAGAAATAGGTTGGCGAATGCGCGCATTCGACCGTGCCGGAGGAAACGGCATCGAGCGCCTGCAGGCCGGGGACGATCTCGCCGGGCGCGAAGACCTGGATGTCGAACTTGCCGTCCGTCGCCTCGGATACGTATTTCGAGAACTGCTGCGCCGTGCCGAAGATGGTGTCGAGCGACTTCGGGAAGCTGGACGTCAGGCGCCATTTCACCTCGGGCTGCGACTGCGCGATCGCCGGCATCGCGACGGTCGTCGCGGCGGCGGCGAGGGCCCCCGTTTTCAAAAAGCTGCGACGTTCCATATGGTCTCCTCCCGAAGGCTTGTCGCGTCCTTATTGGCGCGTCCGCGAAGGAATGAAAAGAGATGAAGCTTGCCTCTCTCTCGCATGGCCGTGATGGCCGCCTCGTCATCGTCTCGCGGGACCTGACGCGGGCGACCGACGCCTTCCCCGTCGTTGCGACCCTGCAGGCCGCGCTGGACGACTGGCAGCGGCTCGCGCCGCGCCTGGCCGATCTCGCCGAGGGGCTGGAGCACGGCTCGGTGCCGTCCTTCCGCTTCCACGAGCATCACTGTGCCGCGCCGCTGCCGCGCGCCTATCAGTGGCTCGACGGCTCTGCCTATGTGAACCATGTCGACCTCGTCCGGAAGGCGCGGGGGGCTGCGATGCCGGAAAGCTTCTGGACCGATCCGCTGATGTACCAGGGCGGCAGCGATGCGCCGCTCGGTCCGCGCCAGCCGGTGCTTGCGCGCAGCGAGGAGGACGGCATCGATTTCGAGGCCGAGGTCGCGGTCGTCACCGACGACGTGCCGATGGGGGCGAGCCGGGAGGAAGCGCTCGCCCGGATTCGCCTCGTCATGCTCGCAAACGACGTGAGCTTGCGGAATCGGATTCCGAGCGAGTTGGCGAAAGGCTTTGGATTCGTTCAGTCAAAACCGTCTTCGGCCTTCTCGCCGGTCGCGGTCACGCCTGACGAACTCGGCGCGGCCTGGCGGGACGGAAAGCTTCATCTGCCGCTACTGGCGCTGGTCAATGGCAGCCTCTTCGGCAAGCCCGACACGGGAGTCGACATGACCTTCGACTTCGGCACGCTCGTCGCCCACGCCGCCGCCACGCGCCGGCTCTCGGCCGGCACGATCGTCGGCTCCGGCACGATCTCGAATCGCGATGCCGGCGGCGGCCCGGGCCGGCCGGTAGCGGAAGGTGGCCTGGGCTATGCCTGCATCGCCGAGCAGAGGATGGTGGAGACGATCCTCCGGGGCGAACCGAAGACGCCTTTCCTGCGTTTCGGCGACGCGGTCCGCATCGAGATGAAGGACGCCGCCGGGCATTCCATCTTCGGCGCGATCGAACAGGAGATCCTGCCTCATGCCTGAGCCGAGCGATGTCTGAGAGCGCGGGCCGCCGGGGGGCGCTCAGCGCCCATTTCCGCAAGATGGCGCACAACAACGCCTGGGCGAACTGGCGGCTGCTTTCGGCCTGCATGCGACTCGACGACACCGCCTTCAAGGCGACGCGCACGAGCTTCTTCCCCTCGCTGCATGAAACGCTGAACCACAACCTGATGGTCGATCTCTACTACATCGACGCGTTCGAACGCGGCGGGCTCGGCCGGCAGGTGTTCGAGCGCTTCCGGCCCTTTGAAACGCCCGCGCTGTTCCATGCGCAGAGCGCCACCGATCGCCGCCTGATCGCGGTCTGTGACGGGCTGTCGGATGCCGCCCTCGATGCCACCGTCACCACCGATCGTGGCAAGCATGGCGCGATCGAGGAGCGCATCGACGATCTGCTGGCGCATCTCTTCCAGCACCAGATCCACCATCGCGGCCAGGCCCATGCGATGCTGGCCGGGACAGACATCGCGCCACCCCAGCTCGACGAATATTTCCTGCTCTACGATTCCCAGCAGACGCGCGTCGAGCTACGCCGCCTCGACCTGCTGCCGCCGGAAGAGCTGCTTTGAGCAGGGAAGGGGTTTGCCGTGCTTGGCGGCAGCCCGCGCGCCGGATAACCTGACGACGAAGCGCCGATGCCTGCCGCGAGAAACGAGCCGCCATGATCGAGACCGTGCCGTTCTATTCGACCATCGTTCCGCTCGCCTTCTTCGTCTGGGGGCCGGTGCTGGTGGTGGTGCTGTTCTGGGCGGTCGGCTTCTGGTCGAGCCGGCAGGGCGTGCCGCGCATGCTGGAGAGCGATTGGGACGGCTACAATGTGGCGGATGTCGAGAAGCTGTTCTCGCTCTATGGCGAGCAGACGCGGGCGCGCTATCGCAACCGCGTGCTGCCGGCCGACGTCGCCTGTGCCTTCACCTATGCGATCGTCGGCGCGCTGCTGATCGCCGGCCTCGCGATGCGCGGACAGCCCTGGTGGGTGGCGGTGCTTTGCGGCGGCGGCTGGTTCCTCGGCGGACTCTGCGATGTCGCCGAGAATTTCGCGGTGGCCCGCTTGCTCGATCGCTATCCGCAGGTCGATGCCGGCAACGTCGCCTTCGCCAGCGCCATGACCCGGCTGAAGCTCGTCCTGTTCGCGCTCGGCGTGGTCGGCGCGCTTGCCGCCGCCTATCTCGTCTTCAAGCCTCTGGCTGGGTGAGACTGCGCCACGCGGCGCGTCCGAGCCATAGCCGCGCCGCCGGCACCGGCGGATCGCCGATCAGGATGCGGGGATCGGTCGGTGCGGCCTCGAAGCCCAGCCGCTCGGCCAGACGCAACGAGGCGGCGTTGAGCGGATGAGTCGTGATGCCGACCATGGGGAAGCCGAGCGTGCCGAAACCGTAGTCGAGCAGGCGGGCAGCGGCTTCGCCGGCATAGCCCTTGCCCCAGTGCCGGACCTTGAAGCGATAGCTGATCTGCACGTCGTCCACGGCATCTCCGTCGGGAATGAGCCCGACATAACCGATGAACTCCGTCGGAGCCTTCTTGGTGAAGATCGACCAGTAGCCCAGCCCGTACGCGACATGGTTGAAACTGCGCGCGGCGACGGCATCGCGCCCCATCGCCGGGTCGCCGACGGGTGCTATGTGGCGCATCACCTGCGGGTCGGCGTTCAGCCGCACGATGGCGTCGAGATCGTCTAGCCTGCGCGGGCGCAGCAGCAATCTCTCGCTTTCCAGTTCCGGTAGCACGCAGCGATCCTCTTCCCGGCGGTTGCACTGCAAAACTCTGGTGCAGCGGCCGCATGCTTCCCATATCCTGCCGGGCGCCGAGCTGAAACGCGCCGGGAGAATGGGAATGCTGCTTCGTCATGGGGTTCTGGCTGCGCTGGCCGTCACTCTGGCAGGAACGACGCTATCGCCGGCGATGGCACAAGAGGATCTGATCTTCCGCAAATCGACGGTCTGGAAGATGCTGACCCCGAACGACAAGCTCGCCGTCTACGGCGTCGACGATCCCATCGTCGAGGGTGTCGCCTGCCACTATACGGTGCCCGAGAAGGGCGGCGTCTCCGGCATGTTCGGTGTGGCCGAGGAGGTCTCGGAGGTCTCGCTCGCCTGCCGCCAGGTCGGCCCCATCAAGTTCAAGGAGAAGGCGGAGCAGGGCGATGTCGTCTTCCGCGAGCGTCGCTCGCTGGTCTGGAAGAAGATGCAGATCGTGCGCGGCTGCGACGCCAAGCGCAATGTGCTGGTGTATCTGGTCTACACCGACAAGCTGATCGACGGCTCGCCGCAGAATTCGACCTCGACCGTGCCGATCATGCCCTGGGGGGCGTCCGGCGAGCCGCCGAAATGCTCGGAATGGATTCGCTGACCGGCGCGCAGATCAGTCGCTGCAGGTGATGCTCAGCGGCTGCTCGGCCACCTGCGCCGGGCTCGGCCGGGCGACAGTGCCGGTGAAATCGGCGCGATCGGCCACGCCGAAGGCCACCGCCTTGCCGAAGCCCTGGGACTCGCACCAGGCGTTCGCGACGATCTTGCCGCACTCGGCCTTCGTCGAGATGCAGTCGGCGACGCCATAGCCGTCGCTGGCCGGGATCAGGAAGGTGCGCGGCTCGTTCGCGGCAGCGTTCGAACGGCTGGTCGGCATGATCGAGAGCGAGATGCCGGCGGCGACGATCCCGAGCAGTCCGACGAAAGCCACGGCGCGGCGCATGAAATCTGATTCCTGATGAAGACGGGCGGAGAACCCGTGAATCGGGAGGATGGTTCCGGCCGGTTAAATTTGCGTGAATTGCGGCCGAAATGTTGCGGCGCAACAAACAGGGCGCCCTCTTGACGCAAGCCCTGTGGACAGGCAATCACTTTCCGTCATGACGCGAGCCGCCATCAACAGCCCTTGCATTATTTGCCGCTAGCTTTCGCTGGCCGGCTGCTCACGTCCTCGTCCTGAAAACGAACCGACAAAAGCGCCCCGGCCAGCGGCCCGGTCGTTTTTCGTATTCCGCAGTTTCGTTCGTTCCAGGATTTAGCCCCGATGTCGCCGACCCTGAGGCTCTACAACACGCTGACGCGGACGAAGCAGGCCTTCGCGCCGATCGATCCGTCGAATGTCCGCATGTATGTCTGCGGGCCGACGGTCTACGACTACGCCCATATCGGCAATGCCCGTCCGGTCATCGTCTTCGATGTGCTCCACCGGCTGCTGCGCCACATCTACGGGCCTGAGCATGTCACCTATGCCCGCAACCTCACGGATGTCGACGACAAGATCAACGCCCGTGCCGCCCGCGACTTTCCGGGCTTGCCGCTGAATGAGGCGATCGCGAAGGTCACTGAGACCACGACGGCGCAGTTCCACCACGATGTCGATGCGCTCGGCTGCCTGCGCCCGACGACCGAGCCGCGTGCGACCGACCACATCGAGGAGATGAAGGCGATCATCGAGCGCCTGATCGCGCGCGGCGTCGCCTATGTCGCCGAGGATCATGTGCTCTTCCATGTCCCGGCCGTCGCGCATCTCACGAGGGCGCCGAAATACGGCACGCTCGCCCGTCGCTCGCTCGACGAGATGCTGGCCGGCGCGCGCGTCGATGTCGCGCCCTACAAGCGCGACGCGATGGATTTCGTGCTGTGGAAGCCGAGCCGGGAGGGCATCGATCCCGGCTGGCCGTCGCCGGCCGGCATCGCCACGCCCGGCCGCCCCGGCTGGCATATCGAGTGCTCGGCCATGTCGATGGCGAAGCTGCTGACGCCGTTCGGCGGCGGGCTTGCCTGCGACGACCCGGCCAAGAACGTTTTCGACATCCATGGCGGCGGCATCGACCTCGTCTTCCCGCACCACGAGAACGAGATCACGCAGTCCTGCTGCGCCTTCGGCGGAGCGGAAGGGCAGCCGCTCATGGCCAATATCTGGATGCATAACGGCTTCCTGCAGGTCGAAGGCGAGAAGATGTCGAAGAGCCTCGGCAACTTCGTCACGATCCATGAGCTGCTGGAGACTGACGCGTTCGGCGGCCGCAAATGGCCGGGCGAAGTGCTTCGGCTCGCGATGCTGAAGACGCACTACCGCCAGCCGATCGACTGGACGGTGAAGGCGCTGGAGGAGGCGGAGCGTAAGTTGCGCCAATGGGTAGCGCAGATCGAGTTCAACGAAATTTCGGAGGATCAAATCGCTCTGCCGCCGGAATTCGTCGAAGCGCTTGCGGATGATCTGAATTTTGCCGAGGCAATGAAAGCAATCGAGGGGGCGCTCAAGGATGGAACTGGCCAGCGCACTCTTGTCGCGATGCTGGAACTGATCGGGATCGATATCTGGAAATTCGCTCGCGAAGAGGCAGAGCGAAACACCGCAGCCCTGCGCGCAGAGGAAGAAGCTGCTGGAGTGGACGTCGAGGTGCTGATCGCCGCTCGCCTCGACGCCCGCCGCGCCAGGAATTTCGCCGAGTCCGACCGCATCCGCGACGAGCTCGCTGCGATGGGCATTGCGCTCAAGGATGGCAAGGACCCCGCCACGGGCGAACCGACGACCAGCTGGGAGGTGAAGCGATGACCCCGAAGATCCGCCCTGCCGGCTCGCTCTCCCTCGCCATCAAGCTGGTCATGCTGGCGATGGTCGTGCCGCGCGTCGTCCGCTTCAAGCTGAGGCGGGAGCGATGAGCGCGGCCCGCGTCCATCTCTTCGACACGACGCTGCGCGACGGGGCGCAGACCACCGGGGTCGATTTCTCGCTCGACGACAAGCGCGCCGTCGCGGCGCTGCTCGACCGGCTCGGCGTCGATTATGTCGAGGGCGGCTATCCCGGCGCCAACCCGCTCGATACCGCCTTCTTCGAGGAGAAGGCGACGAAGCAGGCGAAATTCGCCGCCTTCGGCATGACCAAGCGGGCAGGGCGCTCGGCAGCGAACGATCCCGGCATCGCCGCGCTGCTGGCGGCGAAGGCCGATGCCATCGTCTTCGTCGCCAAGGCCTGGGACTACCATGTCCATGTCGCGCTCGAGATCTCGCTGGAGGACAACCTCACCGGCATCGCCGAGAGCGTCGCCGCGGCGAAGGCCGCCGGTCGCGAGGTGATGCTCGACTGCGAGCACTTCTTCGATGGCTACAAGGCCAACCCGGACTATGCGCTCGCCTGTGCCCGCACCGCTTTTGAAGCCGGCGCCCGCTGGGTCGTGCTCTGCGACACCAATGGCGGCACGCTGCCGGACGAGGTTGGCGCGATCGTGCGCGAGGTCGCGAAGGTCGTTCCGGGCGAGCATCTCGGCATCCATGCCCATGACGATTGCGGCTGCGCCGTCGCCAATTCGCTGGCGGCGGTCGAAGCCGGCGTGCGCCAGATCCAGGGCACGCTCAACGGCCTGGGCGAGCGCTGCGGCAATGCCAATCTCGTCACGCTGATCGGCGCGCTCAGGCTCAAGGACCGCTTTCGCGACCGTTTCGAGCTCGGTGTCAACGACGCTCAGCTCGCTGAGCTGACCCATGTCTCGCGCGCGCTCGACGAGATGCTGAACCGCGCGCCGAACCGCCATGCGCCCTTCGTCGGCGCCTCGGCTTTCGCGACCAAGGCCGGCATCCACGCCTCGGCCGTCCTGAAGGACCCCCGCACCTACGAGCACGTCGCGCCGGAAGCGACCGGCAATACCCGCAAGGTCCTGATCTCCGACCAGGGCGGCAAGTCGAACCTCGTCGCGGAGCTGGAGCGCATCGGCGTCACGCTCGGGCGTGACGATCCGCGGCTCAACCGCGTGCTCCAGGAGGTCAAGGACAAGGAAGCGCAGGGTTACGCTTTCGAGGGCGCCGACGCCTCCTTCTTCCTGCTGGTGAAGCGCATCCTCGGCGAGGTGCCGGACTATTTCGCGGTCGAGCGCTTCGCGGTGAATGTCGAGCGCCGCTACAACGCGCTGGGCGAGCTCGTCACCTTCTCCGAGGCGATCGTGAAGGTGAGGGTTGGCGATGACCTGCTGATCTCGGCGGCCGAAGGCGATGCCGGGCCGGTCAATGCGCTCGATATCGCCTTGCGCAAGGATCTCGGTCGCTACCAGTCGCTGATCGAGGGGCTGCGGCTGGTCGACTACAAGGTGCGCGTGTTCCAGGGCGGTACCGACGCCGTGACCCGCGTGCTGATCGAGTCGGGTGACGAGACCGGCGAGCGCTGGACCACGGTCGGCGTCAGCGCCAACATCATCGACGCCTCGTTCCAGGCGCTGGTCGACTCGATCACCTACAAGCTGGTGAAGGCTGGTGCGACGGCTTGAGCGCGGTCGCCCCGTCATGCTCGGGCCCGACCCGAGCATCTCTCGCGGGAGGAGCTTCCTGCCTCCTGGTGCCGAGATTCTCGGGTCCAGGCTACGCTTCGCCCGAGAATGACGGTCTTGTGCCTGTCACTCCGTCAGGCGGATGACGCGGTCCCGGCACAAATCCATGTCGGCGTCGCTGTCGGCCTCGTCTTCGAATTTCCCCTGCACCGTATAGGCGCAGCCCTGCGGCTTGTTGAGCTTGAGTGCGACGCTCTTGCCGGGCGCCAGCGGCTTGGCGAGCTTGGCGACGAGGCGGGGCTGTTCACCGGCGGTCGCGATCTCGAAGCTGTTGAGCGGAACGCTGCGCTGGTTGGTGATGGTGATCTGCGCATGCGGTTTGCCGGACTGCGCGGCGGCGGGCAGCGCCGTCAGCGCGAGAGCGGCGGCGGCGCCGAGTGCCATGGCGACAAGATACTGATCTCTCATGGTTGTTTCTGTCCCCGATCCTGAGCGTCCTGCGCTCTGACCGGATCAGACACCGGGCTTTCGACGAGAGCAAGGCGGGTTTCCGGCGAGACCGTCGCTGCTTTCGGAGCAATCCCACATGCATCGGCGCGCGATTGCGTCTATACGGACACGCCAACTGGAATCGTGTGAAAATGTCCGCGCCGTCAGCGCCGCCCCCGGCGCCGAGCTTCCATCGCTCCGCCGTGATCCAGCCGGGTTCCGGCTTCTTCGCCACCTTCCGTGCGCTCTGGCCCTATCTCTGGCCGGCGGAGCGTGCCGATCTGCGCAGCCGCGTCGTCGCGGCCTTCGCGCTGATGGTGGCCGGGCGGCTCGTGCTGATGGGCGTGCCTTTCACCTTCAAATGGGTGACGGACGCCCTGGCCGGCACCTATTCGAACCTCGAGAACTGGTTGCCCTGGCTGGTCGGGGCGCCGCTCGCACTGACCGTGCTCTACGGCCTCGCCCGCGTCGGTTCTGCTGCCTTCGTGCAACTGCGCGACGCCATCTTCGCGCCGGTCTTCATGCATGCGGTGCGCACGCTGGCGCTGCAGACCTTCGGTCACCTGCATCATCTTTCGCTGCGCTTCCATCTCGAGCGCAAGACCGGCGGCCTGACCCGCGTGCTGGAGCGCGGTCGCAACGGCATCGAGGAGATGGTCCGCCTCGGTCTCAACCAGCTCGTGCCGGTGATCATCGAGGTCGTGCTGATCATCGCCGTGCTGCTCTACCTGTTCGACTGGCGCTATGTTGTCGTGCTGGTGGCGATGGTCACGACCTACATGACCTACACCATCAAGGCCACGGAGTGGCGCATCGCCATCCGCTCGGCGATGAACGAGTCCGACACGGACGCCAACGCGAAGGCAATCGACTCGCTGCTCAACTACGAGACGGTGAAGTATTTCGGCGCCGAGGCCCGCGAGACCGCCCGCTACGACCAGTCGATGGCGCGCTACGAGCGCAATTCGGTCAAGTCCTATACCTCGCTCGCCTGGCTGAACTTCGGCCAGGCTGCGATTTTCGCGGTGGGGCTGACACTGTCGATGGTGATGGCGGTGCGGGGCTTCCAGGCCGGCACCAACACGGTCGGCGATCTCATCCTGATCAACTCCATGCTGATCCAGCTCTATTTGCCGCTGAATTTCATGGGCACCGTCTACCGCGAGATCAAGCAGGCGACGCTCGACATCGCACAGATGTTCTCGCTGATCGGCCGCGACCCCGAGATCCAGGACAAGCCCGGCGCGAAGCCGCTGCAGGTCCCGGCCGGGGAGGTCTCCTTCGAGAACGTGCAGTTCGCCTATGTGCCCGAGCGGCCGATCCTGCGCGGCGTGTCTTTCAAGGTTCCGCCCGGCCGCACCGTCGCCATCGTCGGTCCCTCCGGCGCGGGGAAATCGACGATCTCGCGCCTGCTCTTCCGCTTCTACGAGCCACAGGGCGGTCGCATCCTCATCGATGGCCAGCCGATCGCCGATGTTCAGCAGGTCAGCCTCCGCGCCGCGATCGGCATGGTTCCGCAGGACACGGTGCTGTTCAACGACACGATCGAGTACAACATCCTCTACGGCCGCCCCGAGGCGACCATGGCGGAAGTCGAGGAGGCCGCGCGCCTCGCTCAGATCGATCGCTTCATCCGCCTGTTGCCGGAAGGCTACGCCACCTCGGTCGGCGAGCGCGGCTTGAAGCTCTCCGGCGGCGAGAAGCAGCGTGTCGCCATCGCCCGCACCATCCTGAAGGGGCCGCCGATCCTGGTTCTAGACGAGGCGACCTCGGCTCTCGATTCCTTCACCGAGAAAGAGATACAGGACGCGCTCGATCGGGTCAGCGAAGGTCGCACCACGCTGGTGATCGCCCACCGCCTCTCCACCGTCGTCAACGCCGATGAGATCATCGTGCTCGACAAGGGCGTCATCGTCGAACGCGGCCATCATCGCGACCTGCTCGCCGCGGACGGCGTCTATGCCGCGATGTGGAACCGCCAGCGCGAGGTCGATGAGGCCAAGGCCACGCTCCAGCGCGCTACCGAGGCGGAAGGCGAGAGCGTCAGGGTGAGCCTGACGTAGAAACTGGATTAGCCGCGGGCGTCATGCTGGCCCTTGTGGCGAGCATCCACGCCTTGAACACCGCTCTTCATCAGTGAAGACGTGGATGGTCGGGACGAGCCCGACCATGACGGCAAGGGCGCCGGCGCCCGGCCAGCTTAAAACCGCTCGCAACTTCGGCGCGTTTCCGGCATGCTCCGGCCGCAGGGCAAAGGCACTGGGGGAGCGGCTGCCATGTTTGATCCGACGACATTCGTAGGTTTTCACACTTGGCTCAGCCTGATCGCGATCGTGGCCGGGTTTCCGGTCGCGGCCGGCTTGCTCCATGGGCATACGCGCCCGGGCTGGACCGGGGTTTTCCTGTCGACCGCCTTCGCCACCAGCGCGACCGGTTTCGGCTTTCCCTTCAGCGGCGTGCTGCCATCCCACATCATCGGCGCGATCCACATCGCGCTGGTCGGGATTGCCGCCTTCGCATTGTATGGGCGCAGACTGGAAGGAGGCTGGCGTCGCACCTACGCGATCACCGCGATGCTGTCGTTCTACCTGCTGGTCTTCGTGCTGGTGGCGCAGATGTTCGGCAAGATCCCGGCCTTGCGGGCGCTGGCCCCGACCCAGTCGGAACCGCCCTTCGCTATCGCCGAGGCGTTCGTGCTGTTTGCCTTCGGCTTCCTGACCTGGAAGGCGGCGGTGCGCTTCGTCCAGATGCCACGGATCGCCTAGGCGCGGTGCTGCCGCTTCGAAGGTTCAGTGCCCGCCGGTGATCAGCGCGACCTGCTTCCGGGGGGGGCGCCGCTGCTGGGCTGCGGCCGATGCACCTTTCGATGCCCCGGCACTCGCCGTGGCCGTCGCCATGCCTCTCTCCCGCGTTGGATCCGTTTCCTCGCAGGTGAACCGGGGTGGACAACGTGGATTCCGGCTCGAAGAGCGTTTGAGCGGTGAATCGGCGGCAATGTCGCAGCTAACGGGCTTTCCCTGGCGGGCAGAACGCCCTAAATCAGCGCAACGCCTGTGGCCGTCCATGCTAGGGCATCGTCATTCACGCGCGCTCGGCGCGCCGACACGTTCAACGGATACCGCCTCATGTCTCTCGTCGATTCCGTCCGCAAGGTGATCGTGCCCATCCACAAGGAGGGCTATGTCTTCATCGCCATCGGGCTGGTCGCGACCATCGTGCTGGCCAATCTCTGGTCGCCCTTCGGCTGGGTCGGCGCGATCATCACGGTCTGGATCTGCTATTTCTTCCGCGATCCCGTCCGCGTCACGCCGCAGCGGGAAGGGCTGGTGATCTCTCCCGCCGACGGCCGGATCAGCCAGATCGCCCAGGCGCTGCCGCCGCCGGAGCTCGAGCTGCCGGCCGAGCCGATGACGCGCATCTCGATCTTCATGAACGTCTTCGATTGCCACGTGAACCGCGCGCCGGTGCCGGGCCGCATCGCGAAGATCGCCTATACGCCGGGTCTTTTCCTCAATGCCGAGCTCGACAAGGCGAGCGACGACAACGAGCGCAATGCACTGGCCATCGAGACGACCTCCGGCATTGTCGGCGTCGTGCAGATCGCGGGCCTGGTCGCGCGCCGCATCGTGCCCTTCGTCAAGCAGGGTGACACACTGGCGACGGGCGAGCGCTTCGGCCTCATCCGCTTCGGCTCGCGCGTCGACGTCTATCTGCCGACGCACATCGCGCCGCTGGTCGGCGTTGGACAGACCGCGATCGCCGGCGAGACCGTGCTGGCCGACATGAGCGGCAACGAGCCGATCGCGCGCAGTTTCCGCGACATCTGAGGGTAGGGTGGGGACGACGTGCCCCGCCTCGACCTCCGCTGCTAGCGCGGATTTGAGAAACCGCGTATTTCGGCAGACATGAGCGACCTGTTTCCTCCTTTCGAGCCCGAGCGCGCCGAGTCAAAGCGCGCTCGTTTCAAGCCGATCCCCTTCCGGCTGCTGGCGCCCAACGTCATCACGCTGCTGGCGCTCTGCCTGGGCCTGACGGCGATGCGCCTCGTCGTCGAAGGCAAGCTCGAGACGGCGACGATCTGCATCCTGATCGCCGCTGGTCTCGATGGCGTCGACGGGCGTCTGGCGCGCCTCCTCAAGGGCACCTCACGCTTCGGTGCCGAGCTCGATTCGCTCTCGGACTTCGTCAATTTCGGCGTCGCCACCGGCTATGTGCTGTGGATCTTCGTCTTGCACGATCTGAAGTCCTTCGGCTGGATCATCGTGCTGACGCTGGCCTGCGCCATGGCGCTGCGCCTCGCGCGCTTCAACGTCATGATCGACGATCCTGACCGGCCTGAGTGGCAGAAGGACTTCTTCGTCGGGATGCCCGCACCGGCGGGCGCGATCACCGCGATGCTGCCGGTCTATCTGCACATCATCGGCGTTCCCGTGCAGGAATATGGCGCGCTCTTCGTCGGCATCTACATTCTGTTCATCGCCTTCCTGACGATCTCGCGCATCCCCTGCTATGCCGGCAAGACGCTCGGCACGCGTATTCCGCGAACCCAGGTGCTGCCGATCTTCGTCGCCGTCGTGATCGTGGCTGGGCTGCTCTTCGCCTACACCTTCGAGGTGCTGACGGTCGTGGTCGTGGGCTATCTCGCGCTCATCCCGGTGAGCGTGGCGCGATACCGCAAGCTTGAGCGCGAGCACAGCCTGCTCGCGCCGGCCGCCGTTGTGGCCGGCGACGCTCCGCAAGAACCAGTCTGAGCTGCGAGCCGGAGCCCGTTCCGATCAGGTCGAATCAACCTGATCGGAAAAGCTGTCTGCAGGCGTGGGTTCTTAGCGCCGACCGCCGCTGAGCCGGGCGGCGTTGGCGCGTGTGCGCCGCGCAAAGGGCTCGAGCGTGCTGTCGGCGACCCGGACAGCTGCGGACGCCAGGTCGAACTGGCCCGGCAAATGGAGCGCGAGACCCCACCAGAGCGCCGTGGCCGCCTGGGTTGCGGCCACGCTGCTCTCGACCACAGCCGAAACCTTCTCCAGCACGGCGTTGGTCGCCTCGCGCTGGCCGTGGCTGTCGCCGAAGGCGCCCTTCATCAGAATCGGCATCCGCATCGCGATGGTGAGGCCGGCTTCGGCCTGCATGGTCAGCACGCGCGCGGCAAGCACTTGTGCATCGGCTCCCGTCGCGATGGCGGAGCGCGATGACTTGCGCGTGCTCGGCATGGACAAACTCCCAAAACGATGCGGCGTAATGCCGAGGGGAAACGACTCTGCCGCTGCAAGCCGAGCTTGGCAATCGATAGTATACCAATTTTCCCGCCCTGCTTTTATGCAGGACGCGCAGAATAAGCGTCTCCAATGACGGTTGACGCATGTGGTTCGCGCCGCGGTTGCGGATTTATCGCTGCGCCGAAATGCTCTAAGGCTGGTCGTGCGCCGGCCATTTCTCCGGCGACGGAAAAGCGTCGGGCTGTCTTTTGAGTTTTTTCTCCACTCCCAAACATCCTGGCTGGCGCCCGATGCTCGTGCTGGCCTCGGCTTCCCCGCGCCGCCTCGCATTGCTCGAGCAGGCCGGGCTGAAGCCGGATGCGCTGTTGCCGGCCGATCTCGACGAAACCCCGCGCAAGGGTGAGCGCCCGCGCGATCTCGCCCGCCGGCTCGCGCGCGAGAAGGCGGAGGCAGCGCGCGAGGGCGCGAAGGCGCGGGCGGATCTGGAGGGCTGCTACATCGTTGCGGCGGATACGGTGGTCGCTGTCGGCAGGCGCATCCTGCCCAAAGCCGAGATCGTGGACGAGGCGGCAGCTTGCCTGCGCCTGCTCTCCGGTCGTGCGCATCGCGTCTATACAGGCGTCGCACTGGTAACGCCGTCGGGAACGATTCGAGACCGCATCGTCGAGACGCGGCTGCGCTTCAAGCGCCTCTCGACGGAAGACATCGAGTACTACCTCGCCTCCGGCGAATGGCACGGCAAGGCGGGCGGCTATGCCGTCCAGGGCATCGCCGGCTCCTTCGTCATCAAGCTGGTCGGCTCCTATACCGGCGTCGTCGGCCTGCCGCTCTACGAGACGGTCAATCTGCTCGGCGGCGAGGGCTTCCCGATTCGCTTCGGCTGGATGAACGCAGCCTGACGGGGTTGCCTCTCCGCACACGACGTCTGATCCTCGCATGACAGCTGCGCCGCTCGGACAAGGCGCGCGAGGGAGGATGAAGAGATGGCGGGGCGTCTGAGCGGCAAGGTCGCGATCGTGGCCGGAGCGGGGTCGATCGGACCAGGCTGGGGCAATGGCAAGGCGACGGCGACGGTTTTTGCTCGCGAGGGAGCGCAGGTCGTCTGCGCCGACATCAACCGCGATGCTGCTGAGGAAACCGCCGGGATCATCCGCAACGAAGGCGGCGAGGCCTTCGCGATCCAAACCGACGTCACCAGGGCCGAGCAGGTCGCCGATCTCGTTGCCCACGCGCTCGGCCGCTATGGCCGCATCGACATCCTCGACAACAATGTCGGCATAGCCGAGGTCGGCAGCGTCGTCGATCTCCCGGAGGAGGTCTGGGAGCGCGTCTTCCGCGTCAATCTCACCGGTGCCTTCCTGGCGATGAAGCACGTCATCCCGGTCATGCAGCGCCAGTTCGAGGAGACGGGCGAGGGGGGCTCGATCATCAATATCTCGTCGATCGCCTCGATCCGCCATACTGGCGTACCCTATGCAAGCTATTCGGCGAGCAAGGCTGCGCTGAACCAGCTGACCCGCACGACGGCGGTCCAATACGCCGCGCAGAAGATTCGTGCGAATGCGATCCTGCCCGGGCTGATGAAGACGCCGATGGTCGAGCATTCGGCAGGTCTGGCCAAAGCCTATGGCGAAGGTGACGTCGAGGCGATGTGGGCGGCGCGCGCCGCACAGGTGCCGATGGGGCATATGGGGGAAGCCTGGGACGTGGCCAACGCCGCGCTCTTTCTCGCCAGTGATGAAGCGCGCTATGTCACCGGCATCGAACTGGTCGTCGATGGAGGCATCACGCTCAAATATGACTGAAATCGACAAGCCGGCGCCGGCCGCGAAGCCCTGTGCGATCTGCGGCAAGCCCGCGGTGGCGCGCTTCAAACCGTTTTGCTCGGCGCGCTGCGCCGATATTGACCTCGGCCGCTGGCTGAAGGGTAGCTACGTGATTCCCGGCGAGCCGGTCGAGGAGGCCGAAGAGGCTCCGCCCCAACCCGAAAGCGAGGGGTGAGCCGCGTCCTTCGCCCGGACGGCCTCACTCCTCGGGCGAGCCATATCCCTGCGGTGCGCTGTAACTCTGTCGATCCGCCTGGCGCTCATCGCGCTTCTGCCGGTCGCGGGCGGCGGTCACGACGCAGTTCGCGTAGGCATCGCAGCACGACCTGTCTTCGACAATGGGATCCGGGGTGCTCGCGCAGGCGCTGAGAACCAGGGAGATGGCGGATGCGGCGATGATCCTCATGGCCATCAGCATGAGATGCCGGGTAGCCGTTTCGCGGCGAGAACTGGGCGCGGCGGGAATATGTGGGTTGCAACCGCCGCCGGATCGTTTGCTGCAAGCCGGACTTGGAACTGCTAGGTTATGGAATGACCGATTTTCCCGACATCATCCGCTCGCCATTGTCACAGAGCTTCACCGAGGACGGCGTCACCGTCCAGGTCGAGATCTTTCGGGTCGACGGTACCGAGGGCTGGACGCTCGAACTCATCGATGAGGAAGGCGGCTCGACAGTCTGGCAGGACAGCTTCGCTACGGACGCCGAGGCCTTTGCGGAATTCACCGACGGCGTCGAGCAGCTCGGTCTGGCGAAGCTGATCGACCCCGACGAGGACGATCTCGCGACAGTGCACTGAACGGCGCTATCATGGCCTATACCGACGAGCTCGACGCGGTCATCGCCTGCGAGCAGCGGCTTCGCCGGCAGATTGCCATTCGCCTGGCGGAAGAGTCCGGGATTCCATCGGGCCGCGGCCTCTCCGAGGAGGCGCGGGCCGCAGCCGATGCCGCGATCGAGGCATGGTGTGCCGAGGGCGAGGAACAGCAGGATCTGGCGGCCTTCAGGCCGCTTGGACCTCTACAGGAGCTGCTCGCGGAGCATCGCAGCATCGTCGAACGAATCGAGGATATGCGCGACAGGCGTCTGGGGTAGAGCGGCCGGAGCGACGGTTTGAGGCTCCGTTGAGGCGCGGGCGACGTCCGCAGAGCCTCCGAGCTGTCCTCCCTCAACCAGATCGGGGTAGCGATTCGACATTGAAACGCCGGTTGCCGCGGCGTTCGGCCTGTGTTCGTGTTCGATCAACGAACAAGAAATGCAGGGAGGTTCAGGTGCTGTTCAACAGTCGTTTCCTCGCCGTCTGGATGAGGACGGTCATTGTCGCTGCCATCTTTGCCGCCGTCGTGGTGCCGATGGTGGTCGCGCATTAGCTTCAGCGTGTGACCCCGATTTAATCCGGCCGTAACCGCCGAGCGGGTTCGTTCCCTTTAAGAGCATAGCCACTCGTCTTTGGAATGGGCCCGCCAGACATGGCCCTCGAAGGCGAGCCCGGCGCCGGCGCCTGCGGAGAGGGAGCGCGCCGTTGGGAGGCGGCATCGCTCCCTCTCCAACATACCGAAGTCTTGCAGCGCCAGTCGAGCACAGGCGCAACGTTCCGGCGCAATCATCCGATCGAATGACGAAGGCGTCACACTCCAACGCTAGGTCATAGCGAGGCCTGACCAGTCTCACGCCGCGCCAGCCCCTGCGGTTGGCCATTCGGCTTGGCGGTCGGCCGGTTCCTAGCTGGCGAGGTCGATATGGATCGTCTGATTGGTTCGCTATATCTCGCCGCCATCACACTCACGATGACCGCCTGGATCGGACTGATCGGCTACGGCGCCTGGCACTTCCTGTTCTGACAATCCCAGGGCTGCTCCCCGTTTGCCGGGCAACGACACGAGCCCGCGGTAAGCCAGCGTGGCGGAAAAGCTAAGTCAACGTCTGGAAAAGAAATGGTGCCCAGGGGCGGAATCGAACCACCGACACTGCGATTTTCAGTCGCATGCTCTACCAACTGAGCTACCTGGGCGCCCCGGGGCGCGCCGCGCCTTCCGTGTTGGTGGGGGCGATATAGAGGCTGTCGTCAGGCCTGTCCAGTCACTTCAGCCGGCTTTCTACAGTCTGCGTTCGCATGTGGAGAAATCCGGCCCTGCGGCGGGACAAACGGTGGGATTAATACCGGGCTCAGGCGGGTATCTGGGCCTCCTCCCGCCACTCTGCGTGGTCGATCACTCTCGCGAGGCGGTCGACCGCCGCCAGCGCTTCGCGTCGTGCCTGCTCCGATTCGGCGATCGCCGCCTGGCCGTAGAGGAGCCGGGCGAAGGCGATGACCCGGTTCACCAACAGGAATGACGCATCTTGCAGAGCCTGGGATTCGCGCAGGACCTCATTGAGATGCGCCACATGGGTCTCGGCGCTTTCTTGCAAGGCCTTCGCATTGAGAACGCCAGCCTTGAGCACATCGGCGCGCAGGGTCTCGACATCGCGCGCGAGTAACTCCTTCACCCTCTCAGCCATGGTTCCTCCACTGAAGGAGATTGTTATGTCGGCCAGATCGAAAATAGCACCGAAGTCAGTGCCGATCAGCGCCAAGCGTGACGCTTGGTTACTTACCTCTCTACGGCGACCATTCAGCTTGCGGTAAATTTGAAGCGAGCTGGGAGGCGCTCGGACCTCTGCTACGTCAATCCTCGGAATCGTGGGCGATCGGCGCTTCCGCTGGCCGGAAATGCTTGCCGTTGACGATGGGCACGAGCGTCCGGACCAGAGCGGTCACGACGATGACCCGTGGGAGCGCCATCACGGCGTTTCCCTCCAGCGCCAGCCACATCGCCAAGCCACAGCTCACGGCGTCCCATGACAAGCAGGAGCTTCATCACGGCGCAGGACGATCCTGCTTCGGCGCAGGGGCAAGAGGACGGTGCGAAGCGGCTAACTTTTTGGTTTCGGCGGCGCAGCCACGCACGCTCGACGGGGTCGAGGCGGGTTGGCCCTCGCCGACTGACAAAAGGCTCTATTGACGCTTCGGATCAAGCGGGAAAGGATGGCGCGTGCTTGCCGTCGCAGCTCCCGCGTGCCGGGGCGCTCACCGACCGGATCGACAGCGAAGGCGCTTTCTCCTGGCGCTGGCGGGTTGTTCATTGTGCCTCGCCGCAGCGCGGGCGATTGCGGGAGAATTGCTGCCTTGGTCCGACGAAGCGCCACCTGAGCTCGCGCTCGGCCGTCTCGACGGCCCGGCGATCGATCTCGCCGACCTGCGCGGTCGGCCCGTCATCGTTCATTTCTTCGCGACATGGTGTGCGCCCTGTGTCGAGGAATTGGCTTCGCTCGATGCGCTGGCCGAGCGGCTCGGTACAGGCGCGACCATCCTTGCCGTCGATGTCGGTGAGGTCGAGGCACGGGTGCGCAATTTCATTCGTCAGCGCCCGGTGCGTTTCCCAATTCTGCTCGACCGTGACCGGGCGGCGATGAAACGCTGGCGGGTGGAGGGGCTGCCCTCGAGCTTCGTGCTCGATCGCGATCTGCGCCCCGTATCGCTCACCGCCGAGCCGCTCGACTGGACCAGCCCACCGGTGCTGACGGCGCTCGAAGCCTTGGTCGGCGCCGAGCCAGGCGCCAAGCCAGACGCAGTGAAAACCGACGACAACAGGGGAAGGAGCACACCATGATCAGCCGACGCGATATGCTCACGACCGGTGCCGCCGCGAGTGCGGCGCTTCTGCTGCCGCGCGCAGGCTTCGCGCAGGCGCCCGTCTTCGCCCCCAAGCCCGGCAAATGGCGGGATTTCGTGGTGGTGACACGGCTCGATCTCGCCGGGCAGGGGAAGGCGCAGGCCTGGGTTCCGCTGCCTTCCGTCGCGGAGGCCGCATGGATCAAGCCGGGCCGCAACGACTGGCAGACCAATGCGGCCTCAGCCGAGATCGTCAGCGATCCGAAATATGGCGCGCAGATGCTGCATCTCGTCTTCAAGGAAGGCGAGACGGCGCCGGCGGCCGAAGTCCGCAGCCGCTTCTCGCTGCGCGATCGCGCCGAGGATTTCGCGGCCGGGCCGGCGCCGGCGTTGGGCGCGGACGAGCGCAAGCTCTTTCTGGAAGCGACCGAATTGATGCCGACCGACGGCATCGTCAAGGAAACCGCCGAGAAGGCGGCGGCCGGCAAGGCGAGCGACATCGACAAGGCGCGCGTCATCTACCAATGGGTTGTCGCGAACACCTTCCGTGACGCGAAGACGCGCGGCTGCGGCACCGGCGACGTCGCCTCGATGCTGCGCAGCGGCAATCTCGGCGGCAAATGCGCCGATCTCAATGCGCTCTATGTCGCGCTCGTGCGTTCGGTCGGCATCCCGGCGCGCGACATCTACGGCATTCGCGTCGCACCTTCCCAGTTCGGCTACAAGAGCCTGGGGGCGGGATCCGAGGTGATCACCAAGGCCCAGCACTGCCGCGCGGAAGTCTGGCTAGACGGCCATGGCTGGGTCGCGACCGATCCCGCCGATGTCCGCAAGGTCGTGCTCGAGGAGCCGCCCGGCAACAACGCCGTCGACGACGCGAAGGTGGTCGCGGCGCGCGAGGCGTTGTTCGGCGCCTGGGAAGGCAACTGGCTCGGCTACAACATGGCGCATGATGTCGCGCTGCCCGGCTCGAAACACAAGGTCGGCTTCCTCATGTATCCGCAGGCGGAGATCGCCGGGGCGCTGCTCGATTGCCTAGATCCCGACACCTTCAAGTACACGATCAAGGCAGTCGAGATCACCGCCTGAAGACGCCGCTTCGGCCGGGGCCTCCTCGGCTCCCAGCCGCTCTATCCGGAGACCGATGATGAGTGACACGATCGAACGCGCCGCGCCGGCGAAGCCCGCTGCACCACGGCTGACCAGCCTGGCGCATGGCGGCGGCTGCGGCTGCAAGCTGGCGCCCTCGGTGCTCCAGCAGCTTCTGGCCGAACACCCGGCGGCCGGGCCTTACAAGCAGCTTCTCGTCGGCACCGAGACCGGTGACGACGCCGCCGTCTGGCAGATCGACGACGAGACCTGCGTCGTCGCGACGACCGACTTCTTCATGCCCATGGTCGACGATCCCCGTGATTTCGGCCGCATCGCCGCGACCAATGCGATCTCGGACGTCTATGCGATGGGTGGCAAGCCGATCATGGCGCTGGCGATCCTCGGCATGCCGCTCGACAAGTTGCCGATTGAGACGACACGCGAGATTCTGATGGGGGGCGCCTCGATCTGCGCCGAGGCCGGCATTCCCGTCGCGGGCGGCCACTCGATCGATGCGCCCGAGCCGATCTACGGCCTGGCTGTGATCGGGCTTCTGAAACCACGGAACCTGCGCCGCAACAGCGGGGCAAGGCCCGGCGATGCGCTGATCCTGACCAAGGCGCTGGGCGTCGGCATCTATTCGGCGGCCTTCAAGAAGGAACAGCTCTCGCCGGCGGCCTATGACGAGATGATCGGATCGGTGACCTTGCTCAACCGCATCGGTGCCGAACTGGCAGAGGATGACGATGTCCACGCCATCACGGATGTCACCGGCTTCGGCATTCTCGGCCACGGGCTGGAGATGGCGCGCGGTTCCGGCGCCACGCTGCGGCTGCAACTGGCCGATCTGCCATTCCTTTCGCAGGCAGAACGGCTGTCGCAAGAGGGCAGGGTGACCGGCGCCTCGCACCGCAACTGGGCGAGCTATGGCGAAGGCGCCGAGTTGCCGGCCGGATTGCCGGATTGGCGCCGCCATCTGCTGACCGATCCGCAGACCTCCGGCGGGCTTCTGGTCTCCTGCAAGGCGGAGCGGGCGCAGGACATCCTCGCGCGGATCAAGGCGGCGGGCTATCCGGCCGCACGGATCATCGGCGCGGTCGAGGCGGGACCGGGGCGCGTGGTAGTGACATAGCCTGCGTCGCCGTTCTCGGGCGCGTTCTGCGGCGACGCGAGAATCTCTTGCCGGAAGGGGCGCCGGAGCCTTCCCGCCGTCTCACGCCTCCTGAACCTCCAGATTCCGTCCCCAGACGTCGAAGAAGGCGCCCTTGTTGAGGACCAGCCGGTCCTCCCGCAGGGCGTCTTCCAGCTCGCGCAGCCGTTTGCGGGCGAGTTCATCGGGCACCAGCCCGCCATCCTCGTCTCGCGTCGGGAAGAAGGCCGCTCCGTCCCAGCTCACCCCGGCACCGCGCAGCATCAGGACGATGTCGCCCCAGTCGATCTTGCTACCGACGACATGGACGAAGGTGGAGCGCAGCGGCTCGACCTTGGGCGCGGCGATCTTCACGAGCACGATCAGCGCAGTGAACGGCCCCTTGCGGAAGAGCTTGCCGAGCCAGCGGTCGAAATCCGTTCCGAGGCCCCTAGAAGTCGACACGCGGTCTATCCTCGGTCGGTCGTGCCGCGTCGGCGGCGCGTTCGAAATGCACGGTCGGGTCGAGGGCAGGGGCTTGGCTGTCGATCATGCCGCCTCAGTGAACTGGCGGAAGAGAATGGGAGTCGAACCCACCAGAGACCGTCTGACGGCCCCTCCCGGATTTGAAGTCCGGACGCCCCACCGGGGACGCTTCTCCTCCATCGGGCATCGCCGGCTGCGGGCCGAACAGATCGAGCCTTTGCCGGTTGATGCGCCTGAGATCGCCGCGGCGGATGGTGACGCCATGGCGATCGAAGAACTCGAGTATCTGGATAGCGACCTTTCGGCCGTTGTCGAGCTTGTCGCGGAACTGCGCGGCGTTGAAGCCGGCCGGATCGGCGCCCGCGAGTTGCGCGGCGATGCCGACCATCTCGGTCAGCGTCGCCCGCAGGAAGAAATGATCGAGCGCGATCTCGTGAACATCCCCGCGCCGGCCGGCCAGCCGGAACAGCCGGCGGATGTCCTCTTCGCGGCGCCCGAGCAACTGGCCGATATCCCGCACGCGCGGCGGCCGGAACCGTTCCTGCGCGTCGATCAGCGGTGCGATTTGTGCCCAGAGCGCCTCGTCCTCCGGCGACAGTCGGACTTCGTGTCCCGGCCGCCTGACCCATGAACCGGCCATGACGACCAGGCCGCCATCGGCGAGACGCCCCAACACCGTGCGGAAGAGCGGCGCGGGCAGGCGCGGCGCAATCGCGAGGCGCAAACGCTCCAGCCCCATGCCGGGCAAGTCGGGATGTTCGGCATGCCAGGCGTCGAGGCGCTCGACGGTCGCCTGTGAGAGTTCCTGCCAGTTTTCCGGCAGCATCGCGAGCGAGCCGATCCGGACCAGACCGAGCCTGGCCGCCAATTCTCCGGTCGCCTCGCCGCCCGCCGCGCGGTCGCGGACGAAGCCGTCGATGTCGGCGTGATGCGGCGGCAGGGACAGGAGCGCGCGCAGCGCCTCGGCTGGGTCGGACAGCCCGAGCGCCGCGAGCTGCGCCAGCCGCTCCGGGCTGCGGCGGCGGCGCTCGGGGGCGCGCAGGTCGAGGATTCGCCCGCCGGCGATCGTGCGTGAAGCGCTGGTGTCGCGCAGGACGAAACGGTCGAGCACTGCGGCGGCCAGAGGATCATCAAGAACCAGTTGGACCGGAGCGGTGGTGCCGGCGGCGATCTCCTCGCCCAGCAGCACGATGCGCGCTCCGACCTCCGCCGCGGCATGGTGCAGCCGCACTGGCTGCCACATCGTCAGCGGCCTAGCCTCCGAGGCCAGCACCGTCACCTCCGCATCGATCCGTAGCGTAGGTGCATGAAGGGGGGGCGCCAGCACCATGTCGCCATGCCGGATCGCCTCCTTCGAAATGCCCGGCCCGGCGAGGTTGAGCGCGCAGCGATCTCCCGCTGTGCCGCGCTCGGCCGGGCGGTTCTGGGCGTGGATCGAGCGCACGCGCGCAGCGATCCCGGCGGGCGAAACGATGACGCTGTCGCCAAGGGCGACGCCACCGGACAGCACCGTGCCGGTAACGACGGTGCCCGCGCCCTGCAGGGTGAAGCAGCGGTCGACCGCGAGCCGGAAAGCGCCGTCGCTATGGCGCAACCGGGTTTCGCGTGCCTTCTCGGCGAGCAATGTCGACAGCTCGGCAATGCCGTCACCGGCCACGGTCGAGACAGGCAGGATCGGTGCCCCGGCGAACGGTGTGTCCGCGAGCAGGTTTGCGATCTCGTTCGTGACCGCGGCCAACCGATCCGGATCGGCTAGGTCCGCCTTGGTCAGCGCCACGACGGCCTGCTCTATCCCGAGCAGACGCGCGATGGCGACATGCTCGCGTGTCTGCGGCATCACCCCGTCATCGGCAGCGACGACAAGCAGCAGAAGGTCGATGCCCGAGGCGCCGGCCAGCATCGTATGGACGAACTTCTCATGGCCGGGCACGTCGATGAAGCCGATGACGCTGCCGTTGACTTGTGGCCAATAGGCGAAGCCGAGCGCGATGCTGATGCCTCGTGCCTTCTCCTCCTTCAGCCGGTCGGTATCGACGCCCGTCAGCCGCCTGACCAGCGAAGTCTTGCCGTGGTCGATATGGCCGGCGGTGCCGATGATCATGACCCGGCCTCCGCCGGGGAGGCAGCGGCGCGCGCGGCCTTGATGAAGTTGGCGGCCAGCAGGCTGCCCTTGCCCTCGGCCGCGAGCAGGAGGGCGAGCGCGCGGCCGGCATCCTGCGGCACGCCCTGGCCGAGCAGAGTTGCGGCGCCGAGCATCGCCTCCGAATCCGGGTCCCCCGCTTCCATTCCGCGCTGCCACCATTGCGCGGCCTGCGCCGCGTCGCGTTCCACGCCGAGCGCATCGTGATGCATCATGCCGAGCCGGGTCATGCTGGTGGCGACGCCGGTCTCGGCCGCGGCCTGCGCCCAGCGCAGCGCTTCGGCGCGATCGGTGGCGCGCCCGCCTTCCAGCAGCATCCAGGACAGCATGTCCTGCGCCGGTGCGTCGCCCTGCTCGGCGGCGAGACGGTAGAACCGCAGCGCCTCGTCATCGCTCTGCTCGACGCCATCGCCCTTGAAATGCAGGGCCGCAAGATTGCGTTGCCCGACCGGATCGCCGCCTTCGGCTGAAAGCGTCAGCCAGCGCAGGGCCAGCGCCGGATCGCGCTCGACGCCGAGGCCTTCGGCGAAGCAGGCGCCGATATTGTTCTGGGCCCGGCCGATGCCGGCATGGGCAAGCGGCCCCCAGATCGCGAGCGCAGCCGCATGGTCGCCACGCTCTGCCGCGTGGGTGGCTTCGGCCATGGCCGAAGCCACGTCATGGCGGCCCGCTCGCCCGGCCGCGGGCTCCTTGCGGAAGAAGCGTTCAAGCCAGCCCATCGCTCGGCTCCGCTTTCAACGCAGCTAGCTGCGCGGCGAAAAGCTCCTCATCCTCGAGGCAGCGCAGGTCGAAGATCAGCGCGCCTTGCGCGATCCGGCCGATGATCGGCACCGGCACGGCCCGAAACGTCGCAGCCAGCCTCTCGATGGCGGAGCCGGTCGCCTTGCCGGCCGGGCGGATCGCGAGCCCGGCGCTTGGCAATGTCTCCAGCGGCAGTGCGCCGGAGCCGATCTGGCTGGCGCAGTCGATGGCCTCGACCGTCCAGTCCGATCCAAGCCGATCCGCGACTTTGGCCTGCAGGCGCTCCGCCACGGCCCGTAATTCCGCCGCCGGCCGGGTGAACAGCCTTAGCGTCGGCAGGCGCTGCGCCAGGCTGTCGAGATCGCGATAGAGCCTGAGCGTCGCTTCCAGTGCCGCCAATCGAAGCTTGTCGAGGCGCAGCGCCCGTTTCAGCGGGTTCTTCGCCAGCCTAGCGATCAGATCCTTGCGCCCGGCGACAATGCCCGCCTGGGGGCCGCCGAGCAGCTTGTCGCCAGAGAAGGTGACGAGATCGGCGCCGCCCTTGAGTGCATCCTGAACGGTCTTCTCCTTGCGCAGCCCCCAGCGCGCGAGGTCGATCAGCGTGCCGGAACCGAGATCGTCGACGAAGGGCAGCTCATGCTGGCGCGCCAGCTTCGCGAGTTCCGACGGTTCGACCTCCGCCGTGAAGCCCTGCACCACATAGTTCGAGGTGTGCACCTTCATCAGCAGTCCGGTCTGCGGGCCGATGGCTTCGGCATAATCCTTGAGATGCGTGCGGTTCGTCGTGCCGACCTCGCGCAGGATGGCGCCGGCGCGCGCCATGATGTCCGGCATGCGGAAGGCGCCGCCGATCTCGATCAACTCGCCGCGCGAGACGATGGCCTCGCGATCTCTGGCGAAGGTGTTGAGCACAAGCAGCACCGCCGATGCGTTGTTGTTGACGAGGACAGCGTCCTCCGCCCCGGTCAGCTCGCGGATGAGATCACGCACATGACCGTCGCGCTCGCCGCGCTGGCCGGCCTCGATCTCGTATTCGAGATTGGTCGGAGCGCGCATCGCGGTGACGACGGCCTCGATCGCCTCCTCGGCCAGCAGGGCGCGGCCGAGATTGGTGTGCAGCACCGTGCCGGTCAGATTGATGACGGGGCGCTGGGAGGGGCGCCCGCGGTCCTCCAGCCAATCCAGCGCCATGCTGCCGACTTGCTCCACGGAGGGGGCTGAGGGGTGGCCGCCCTCTCGCAATTGTTCCAGCACCAGTCGGGTGGCGCCGGTCGTCGCGGCCCGTCCGTGGCGGGCGATGGCGAGCTCGCCGCCGGCACTGCGCAGCACAGTGTCGACCGATGGCGGGCGGAAGCGTTCGGGCTTGTTCATCAGGCTCCCTCCGGGAGACGCTTGATCACGCTGGTCGCCTTGCTCGGAAACACGCCCGTCATCCCGGGCTTGACCCGTGATCCATGCCAGAGCACTTCCAACAGAGGTTCAAGCATGGCTCCCGGATCGGCGCCGCTGGCGCGGCTTGTCCGGGATGACGGCGTGTTCCCATAAAAAAGCGGCAACTCTAGTACCCTAACAGGAACGGGTTCACCCCCGCGCGTCGCCAGCCGGCCTCGGTCACCAGCAGGTCGAGGCTGAGGCTCGCAACATCGTCCGCTACCGGCTCCAGCTCCATGTCCTTGCGTTGGTTCAGGATTTTCACATAGGTCCGGCATTCGTCGCAGGTCTCGGCCTTGATCGTGTCGGCGATGCCTTCGATCGCCTGATAGGCGATGCCCTTGGTCGAACCGCACGAAACACACTTCACACGGACATGGTTCCATTGCGTCGCGCAGAGCGAGCATTGGACATAGCGCACGCCCTCGATGTTGGCGTCGCCCGCCACCGTGCTGCTGACGGGCGGCCCACCGCAGCAGGGGCAGACGCCGTCGGCGACCGGCTGCGGCAGAACAGGGTCGAGTTGCGCGGCGCGCTGCGCGGCGACGATCTGCAAGGCGGCGGCGGCGAAGATGTGCTCGGCCACCGCCTCGACCGGGACGGCATCGGCGAGAACCGCCGCGAGCATCGCCCGCCGGCCTTCGTCGTCGGCTTGGCCGGCACGATCGAGCGCGGCGCGGGCGAGATCGGGCATTGCGACGTCGGCGAGCTGCGTCACGAGATGCGCAAATGCCTCCGAGGCCGCGGGATCGTCGGCCAGCTCCTCGCGCGGCAGGATCGGCATGGCATGGCCGGCGCGCTGTCGCATCTGCGCCTGCGACGGCAGGGCAGGGGGCGGCAGCTCGCGCGCCAGCTTGTCCTGCACCTTCGACAAGGCGGAGAGGAAGAGGAGATAGGCTTCGAGCTGGTGCCCCGGAGCGAGTGCCGCGAAGCGCATGGCGCGCAGGCCGAACAGGTTTTCCGGCTTCGGCAATCTGACGAAGGGCGGTTTGTCGCGCTCGGCAATGCCGACATCTTCGAGGGCGAAGCCGGGATCCTCACTCATTCACTGTCCTCTCGAACCGCACGGGTCACGGGAGGCGGAGCGGCCGGGGCCGCCCCGCGATCGAACTATTCGGCCGGGCCAGCACTATGGCCGCGCGGCGGGGTCTGGCGCTCGTCGATCACGCCCTCGCGCGCCTCCTGCCGCAGCCAGAGCCGGTGGTGGCGGAAAGCCCAGCCGCCCGTCACCTTGCCCTCGGTCATCGCGTTGATCGTACCGCGCACATAGAAGCCGGCATAGATATGGACGATGACGACGAGCAGCATGGCGATCGCCGCCAGCGCATGCAGGATATGGCCGAAGCGCTGCTGCTCGATGGTGAAGCTCGCGCCGAAATACTCGTACCAGATCATGAGCCCCGTCCCGAACAGGACAAGGATCAGGAGCGTCATCAGCCAGAAGACGATCTTCTGGGCGCCATTGTACTTGCCGACCTCGGGGACGTTCTCCTCCCTGCCCGACATGACCTCGCGGATATGGCCCATCCACCGCGTATCGGCCTTCGTCCAGAAATTGTATCTGACCATCTGGACGAAGAGGATCGCGAAGCTGGCGAGCAGCACGACGCCGATCCAGGGATGCAGCATCCGCGTCGCCGAGCCGCCGCCGAACAGGCTCGACAGGAAGAACAGCGCCGGATGGAACAGCGCGGCGCCGCTGAGAGCGAGCAGGATCAGCGAGATCGCGGTGACCCAGTGATTGACGCGCACGCGGCCGGGGTAGCGGTCGACGGTCGTGCGCTCCTCTTCACGCCTGACGGCCACGGGCAGCCTCCTCGTCGATCAGATGTTCTGCCTCGCGATCCTCCGCGCGGCTGACATCGTTGCGTCGCGCCACCGTCGCATGGACGAAGGCGAAGGCGGCGGCGAAGCCCACCAACGCCATTCCGGCATATTTGGTCAGCCCCTTCCAGAGCTCGACCACCTGGCTGATCCGCGGGTTCGCCGGCAGGTTGGCGTAGAGCTGCGGCTGGTCGGCATGATGCAGCACATACATCACATGGGTGCCGCCGACGCCCGGCGGATCGTAGATGCCAGCGTTCCTGAAGCCGCGGGACTTGAGATCCGTCAGCCGCGTCTGCGCGTAGTCGAGCATCGCCTGCTTGGTGCCGAACACGATCGCGCCGGTGGGGCAGGCCTTGGCGCAGGCCGGCGCCTGACCGACCGAGACCCGGTCCGAGCAGAGCGTGCATTTATAGGCCTTGTGGTCGGTCTGGCTGATGCGCGGGATGTTGAAGGGGCAGCCCTTCACGCAATAGCCGCAGCCGATGCAGTTCTCCGAGACGAAGTCGACGATGCCGTTGTTGTACTGCACGATCGCGCCGGGCGCGGGGCAGGCCTTGAGGCAGCCGGGGTCGGCGCAGTGCATGCACCCGTCCTTGCGGATCAGCCATTCGAGGTTGCCGCTCTCCGGGTTCTCCCATTCGGTGAAGCGCATCAGCGTCCAGGTGTTCGGCGTCAGATCATGCGGGTTGTCGTAGACCCCCCGGTTGATGCCGATCTCCTCGCGCAGATTGTTCCACTCGAGGCAGGCCGCCTGGCACGCCTTGCAGCCGATGCACTTGGAGACGTCGATGAGCTTCGCCACCTCGATGTCGTGGCGGACATCCGGCGGCCTGAAGGTGGTCGCCGAGATGCGGGCGAAGTCCTGACTCTGCAATCCAGCCATGAGACTCTCCCTAGCTCGTCGCCGGTCCGTTGGACGGCTCGACATTCACCAGGAACGCCTTGAACTCGGGCGTATCGGTGTTGGCGTCGCCGACGAACGGGGTGAGGCTGTTGGGACCGAAGCCCTTCCTGGCCGCACCGGTGAAGCCCCAGTGGAGCGGGATGCCGACCACGTGGACGGTCTTGCCGTCGCAGATCAGCGGCTTGATGCGCTTGGTCACCACCGCCTTGGCATAGACCGAGCCGCGGTTGGAGGAGACCTTCACCCAGCCGCCCTTCTGGATGTTCTTCTCGGCTGCCAGTTGCTCGCTGATCTCGACGAAGAACTCCGGCTGCAGCACCGCATTGACCCAGACATGCTTCGTCCAGAAGTGGAAGTGCTCGGTCAGGCGGTAGGACGTCGCCGCATAGGGGAACTTGTCCGAGGTTCCGAGCGCGGCGAGGTCTTCCTTGAAGATGCGCGCGACCGGATTGCCGCGGATCTTCGGCGCGGTCACGTTGACGACGGGGCTTTCGAACGGCTCGTAATGCGCCGGGAAGGGGCCGTCCCGCATCATCCCGCGGACGAACAGGCGGGCCGTTCCCTCGGGGTTCATGATGAACGGGCCGACATCCTGCGGCTTGGCCGTCGGCGCGATGTCAGGCACGTCGTAGCCGGTCCAGGCCGTGCCGTTCCATTCGATCAGCTTGCGCTTGGGATCCCAGGGCTTGCCGTCGATATCGGCCGAGGCGCGGTTGTAGAGGATGCGCCGGTTGGCCGGCCAGGAGAAGGCCCAGTTCGAATAGGCGCCGGTATTGCCGGGATCGCTGGTGTCGCGCCGGGCCATCATGTTGCCCCGTTCGGTCCAGCTGCCCGAATAGATCCAGCAGCCGCAGGCTGTCGAACCGTCATCGCGCAACTGGCCGAAGGTATCGACCTGCTTGCCCTTCTCCAGCAGCACCTTGTTCGGATCGGCCGGGTCGGCGACGGTGGAGACGACGTAGCCGTTCAGCTCCTTGGCCATTTCGTCGGGCTGCGGGTCCTGCGGATCGCGATAGGGCCAGTGCAGATTGACGATCGGGTCGGGGAAGGCCCCGCCCTCCTTCTGGTAGAGCGCCCGCAGGCGCATGTGGAGCTGCGCCATGATCCAGGTATCGGCCTTGGCCTCGCCCGGAGGTTCCTGACCCGGCCAGTGCCATTGCAACCAGCGGCCGGAATTGACCAGCGAGCCCTCGTCCTCGGCGAAGCAACTCGTCGGCAGTTCGAAGACCTCGGTCTGGATCGACTCGGGCTTGACATCGTTATGGACGCCTTCGTCTTTCCAGAAGCGCGATGTCTCCGTCTGCAGCGGGTCCATCACCACGAGGAACTTCAGCTTCGACAGAGACGCCGTGATCTTGCCGCGGTTGGGGGCGGACAAGAGCGGATTGAAACCCTGGCAGAAATAGCCGTTGACCTTGCCCTGGTACATCAGGTCGAAGGTGCGCAGCATGTCGTAGCCGGGCACGTCGAGCTTCGGCAGCCACTGATAGGAGAAATCGTTCTCCGCCGTCGCTGCCGGGCCCCACATCGACTTCAGGAAGCTCACCATGAACTTCCTGTAGTTCTGCCAGTAGCTCATCTGGTTGGGCCTGAGCGGCTTGAAGCCGCGCGTCGACATGTAGGTCGCGAAATCGGTCTCCCTGTCCTTCGGCAGGGTCAGATAGCCCGGGATCAGGTCCGACATCAGGCCGATATCGGTCAGACCCTGGATGTTGGAGTGGCCACGCAGCGCATTCATTCCGCCGCCGCGCACGCCGATATTGCCGAGCAGCAGCTGCACCATCGCCATCGAGCGGATGTTCTGCGAGCCCTTCGAGTGCTGCGTCCAGCCGAGCGCATACATAGACGTCATTGTCTTGTCGCGCGCCGAGCACTCCGAGATCATCTTGCAGATCGCCAGGTATTTGTCCCTTGGCGTGCCGCAGATGCGCTCGACCATCTCCGGCGTATAGACAGCGACGTGCTTCTTCAGGAGCTGATAGACGCAGCGCGGATGCTGCAACGTCTCGTCGACCTGCACATAACCGTCCGGGCCGAGCTCATACTCCCAGGTCGAGCGGTCGTAGTCGCGCTTGGCCTCGTCATAGCCGGTGAAGAGGCCGTCCTGATAGCTGAAGCCCTCCTTCACGATATAGGGGGCATTGGTGAACATGCGCACGTAGTCGTGCTGGATCTTGTCATTGTCGATCAGGTACTTCATCACCCCGAGCAGGAAGGCGATGTCGGTGCCTTGCCGGATCGGCGCATAGAAATCCGCGACCGAGGCCGTGCGCGTGAAGCGCGGATCGACGACGATCAACTTTGCGCCGCGCTGAGCCTTGGCCTCAGTGACCCATTTGAAGCCGCAAGGGTGCGCTTCGGCGGCGTTGCCGCCCATAACGATGATGAGGTCGGTGTTCTTGATGTCCGTCCAGGAGTTGGTCATCGCACCGCGACCGAATGTTGGGGCCAGACTGGCCACCGTCGGTCCGTGTCAAACACGCGCCTGGTTGTCGAACGCCAAAACTCCGAGGCTTCGCACGACCTTGTAGGTCAGGAAGGCCGTTTCGTTGGTAGTCGCCGAAGCGGCCAGGAAGCCGGTGGTCAGCCAGCGGTTGACCGTCGCGCCGTCCTGGTTTTTGGCGACGAAGTTCTTGTCGCGGTCGTCCTTCATCAGCCGCGCGATGCGGTCGAGCGCCTCGCCCCAGCTGATCTGCTTGAACTCGCGCTGGCCGGGCCCGCGATATTGCGGGAATTTGGTGCGCGTCTCGGAATGGACGAAGTCGAGGAGGGCGGACCCCTTCGGGCATAGCGTGCCGCGATTGGTCGGGTGGTCCGGGTCGCCCTCGATATGGATGATGGCCGGGTGAGCGTTCTTGGAGTTGTCACCCAGGCTGTACATGATCACGCCGCAGGCGACGGAACAGTACGGACAGGTATTTCGCGTTTCCGTGGTGCGCGCCAGCTTGAAGGGCCGCACGGCCTGGGCAAGTGCCTCCTCGGCACCCCCGAACCCCAGCGCGGCGACGGCAGAACCGCCCAAACCCACGCCTGCGGCTTTCAGGAACTGGCGGCGCGAGAGCTCATGCAGCATCTCAACCTCCCAGGCGAATAAGAGCGTCTTGTTCCTCTTTGGAATAGTGAAACTCTGCCCTGAGGGCGTCAAGCTGCCCATCCGCTGGGCAAAGAGGTGCGGAGTTAGACTTTAGGTGTACGTCTTCGTCGCCCGAGAGAGCCGGCTGGAGGGCGGCGTGCGGTCGCCGCTTTCATGGACGGCGCGTATCGCTTCAAAAGCCGCGTGGGCGATCCGATAATCCGTCATATTAGAGATGGTTAGCAGGCGTGCCGCGCTCTTTCGCGGCTCGGAAGCGAGGTGCTCTCCGTGAATGGACTGAGAGCGAAGCGATCGAAGGGCAGGAGGATGCGCCGGGCGCGGCACGCGACATGACGCGATCGTGACTGCGGACGCGGCTCGCTGGAGCCTCGCGCTATGTCGGACCGTTCCCGCGATGGGTGGACCCTGTGGAATCAGGCGCTGAGGCGCTCGATCATCGGTGGCGGGTCATGAGGCACATTGACTTCCTGCGTCGCTGCGCCGCTCCATAATGACCTGAGCTGCGCGACGACGTACTGGCCGAAATGCTCGTAGGGGATGCGGATCGAGGTCAGCCAGGGCGCGATCCAGCGATTGATCGCGTTGCCGTCGATGCCGATCAGCGCGCAGCGCTCGGGAATGGCGACGGCGCTTTCGGCCGCCAGGCGATAGGCGCCATAGGCGATCATGTCGCTGACGCAGAGGGCGCTGTCCGGCCAGCCGCCGGCCGCGACCATATTCCGCGCGGCGGCATAGCCGATCTCGATATGCGACAGGCCGGGCGCGCTCGCGCGGCGGATTCGATCGACCGGAAACCCGCGCGCGATGAGCCTGTCGACGAAGCCGTCGGCGCGCTCGGCTGTGCTGGAGGCGTTCTCGGCGGCCATCAGCACGGCCGTGCTGTCGATGCCCCGCGCGAGCAGGTGATCGGCTGCGTCCGCTCCGGCGGCGCGGTTGTCGATGCCCACATACGCCCCGCCGCCCAGCGGGTTGCGCCGCGCCACGAACACCATCGGATCGCCGCGCTTCAACGCATCGGCAAGGCCGGGGCTGCGTACCGCGCTGACCATGACGTAGCCGGCGACGAACTGGTCGCGCATCGCGCGCAGGTAGTCGTCCTGCAGGTCGGCCCTGTCATGCGTGTCGCAAAGGATCATGACGAAGCCGGCGTCGCGCAGCGCGGCCTCCGTCGAGACTGCGATCGCCGCCATGGCGGGGTTGTCGAGATTGGGTGCGAGCATCGCCACGACGCGGCTGGCCCGACGTTTGAGCGCTCGCCCGACCGGGTTCGGACGATAGCCCAGCCGGACGATCGCTTCCTCGACCCGCGCGATCGTATCGGCGGAGGCCCGGCCGGCCTTGCCGTTGACGATCCGCGAAACGGTTGCGACCGAGACGCCGGCGTCGCGTGCGACGGTCGCGAGCGAGGCCAGGCTCTGCTGCGGTCTTGCGGCCTTCGCCGTCATCGTTCTCCCCGGTCCCTTCGCGCGAAGCCGATGCCGGCTGGTGGGTATAAGCCGGCGCACGCAGCAATGGTGCGTGCTTCGCCCGTTGACAAGCAAGGCAAACGTTTGCCTTACTAGTTGTCAAGACGCTCATTGAGGCGTCGTCATTCAGGGATGGAACGCAGATGCAGAGGAAGCACTGGATTTCCGCGCTCGCGCTGACGGTTGGCCTCGTCGCTGGGAGCGGGGCCTTCGCCCAGACCACGGTGCGCATTGCCTGGTACTCCGACGGCAATGAGGGCGAGGTCGTTTCCGATCTGCTGAAGCGCTTCGAGGCTGAGAACAAGGACATCAAGGTCGTCCTCGATCAGGTGCCCTACAAGGCGATCACCGAGAACCTGCCGGTCCAACTCGCCTCGGGGCAGGGCCCGGACATTGCCCGCGTCGTCGATCTCGGCGGCATCGCCCGCTATGCGCTGGATATGCGCCCCTATCTCAAGGACGCCTCCTATTGGGAGAAGAATTTCGGGCCGTTCCTGCCCTGGATGCGCCCTGAGGGCGATTCCAGCGCGATCACCGGCTTCATGACGCAGCTCACCGTCACCGGTCCCTTCGTCAACAAGACCCTATTCGAGCAGGCCGGCATCGCCATGCCCGGCGCCAAGGCGACCTGGGAGGAGTGGGGCAAGGCGGCGAAGGCCGTGGCCGACAAGGTGCAGGCGCCGTTCCCGCTCGCCATGGACCGCTCGGGCCATCGCTTCTTCTCGGTCGCCGTCTCGGAAGGCGCCAAGGTCTTCGACGACAAGGGCGAGCCCGCCGTGATCGACGAAGGTTTCAAGCGCGCCGCCAAGCTGGTCTATGACTGGCACAACAACGGCGTGATGAAGAAGGAGCTCTGGGGCTCGGTCTCCGGCACCGCCTATCGCGGCGCGAATGACGAGTTCAAGAACGCCCAGGTGGTGATGTACCACTCCGGCTCCTGGCAGATCGCCCAATTCGAGAAGACGGTCGGCGATGCCTTCGACTGGGTCGCGGTTCCCTCGCCCTGCGGCGCGGGCAACTGCTCGGGCATGCCCGGCGGTGCCGGCCTCGTCGCGATCAAGACGACCAAGAGCCCGGAAGCCGTCGCCAAGGTCATGGACTATCTGGCGAGCGAGCCGGTGCTGAGCGAATTCTATGCCCGCTCGCTCTTCGTTCCCGGCCATCTCGGCATTGCCGCCAAGGGGCTCGACTACAAGGATGCCAAGCCGCAGGCGAAGGCCGCGCTCAAGGTCTTCTCGGATCAGGTCGCGCAGCTCTCGCCGGTCGCCTACAAGCTGCAGGGCTACGTCAACAACCGCGTCATCTTCAACGCGACGATCAGCCGCCTCGGCCAGGCGATCTCGGGTGAGGGCACGCTCGACGAGGCCTTCAAGCGGATCGAATCCGACATCGCCCAGCAGATCGCCGAGCGCAAGAAGTAAGACGGATGGCCTCCGCCGATACCAACCCGCGCCGCGAGGGCGCGGGCGCCGCCGGCGCTCTCGCCGCGCCGCTCGCGTTGCTCATGCGTTTCGTCGACTGGCCGATGCGGGCGCTCCAGCGCCTGATCGGCGAGCGGCGGATGGCCTATGTCTTCATCCTGCCCAATCTCGTCTTCTTCTCGCTCTTCGTCTTCCTGCCGCTCGTCATCAACTTCATCTTCTCGGTAACGGGTGGGGCAGGGCTCTTCCCGACCGAGCGGCCTTTCGTCGGGGCGCAGCAATACGCCTATCTCTTCGACTGCGGCTCCTTCGTCGACCCGTCGTCCTGCCGCGAGGATCATTTCTGGCGCGGCGTCTACAACACCGCCCGCTTCACCGCCTTCCAGGTCACGGCGATGGTGCTGTTCTCGCTGCTGACGGCCGTCGTCCTGAACATGAAGATCCGGGCGCGTGGCTTCTTCCGGGCCGTCTACTTCTTTCCGGTGCTGCTCTCGCCGGTGGTGGTGGCGCTGACCTGGAAATGGATTCTGCAGCGCGACGGCCTGCTCAACGCCGGCATCACTTCGCTCGGCGGCGAGCGCATCCTCTTCCTAGTCGATCCGAGCTGGGCGATGTTCTGGATCGTCTTCGTCTCGGTCTGGGCCCATATGGGCTTCTACACGCTGATCCTGCTCGCCGGTCTGCAGGCCATCCCCGCCGATCTCTACGAGGCGGCCGAGATGGACGCCACGCCGCGCTGGCGCATGTTCTGGCGCATCACCTTGCCGCTGCTCTGGCCCAACATGATCGTCGTGATCGTGCTGGCGCTGATCAAGGGCGTACAGACCTTCGACGAGGTCTTCGTGCTCACCGGCGGCGGGCCGGGCACGGCGACGCTGATGATCGTGCACTACATCTACGAGACGGCCTTCGCCAATCAGGTCCAGAATTTCGGCCTGGCGGCAGCAGCCTCCGTGGTGCTCGGCGTCGTTCTCTTCGCGCTGACGCTGGCCCAGCTCGCGGCGAGCCGCCGCAAGGGGGCCGCATGAGCCAGGCTGTTCACACCAACAGGGCCGTCGCCATGATGACCGCCCGCCGCAAGCCCGGCCGCTGGCATTGGACCGATATCGCGGCATACGCCTATCTCGCGCTTGGCGTCGTGTTGATGTTCGGGCCGGTGCTCTGGCTCGGCATGTCTTCCTTCAAGACGCAGGCCGGCCTGCTCGAATTCCCGCCCTCGCTGCTGCCGATGTCGCAGAAGGAAGTAGTGGTGCCGGGCCAGCCCCAGAAGCTGCCGCTCTTCGAGGTCGAGATGCCCGATGGCAGCAAGCGCGTGTTGGCGCAGGTGCGCCGCATCGGCATCCAGGCGCAGATGGTCGACCCGGCCAATCCGGGCGAGACCATCCGCGTGCCGATCGACAAGCGCACGCCGGTGCGGGAGTTCAAGCTCGCCACCGAGAACTATACCGAGCCGCTGGAGCGCTTCGCCTTCACGCGCTTTCTCTGGAATTCGGTCTTCGTCACGGTGGTCGCGACGATCATCACGCTGATCATCAACTCGATGGCGGCCTATGCGCTGTCGATCTATGAGTTTCGCGGCAAGACGGCGGTGATGCTGATGGTGATCGGCACGCTGATGATCCCGATCACGATCATCCTCGTTCCGGTCTATCTGGTCATCACCAAGCTCGGCCTCGTCAACTCGCTCTGGGCGGTGATCCTGCCCGGCGCGGCGACGCCCACCGGCGTCTTTCTGCTGCGCCAGTACATGCTCACCCTGCCGCGCGACCTGATCGAGGCAGCGCGCATGGACAAGGCCTCGGAGTGGCAGATCTACTGGCGCATCGTCATGCCGCTCGCCATGCCGGCGCTGGCCGTGCTTGCGATCTTCTCGATCATGTGGCGCTGGAACGAGTTCCTCTGGCCGCTCGCCGTGCTGACCAAGACCGAATCCTACACGCTGCAGATCGGCCTCAACGCCTTCCAGGGCGAGTTGCAGACGCAGTGGCACTATCTGCTCGCGATGACCGTGGTGACGCTGCTGCCGGTCGCACTCGTCTTCGTCTTCCTGCAGCGCTTCATCACCACCGGCATCGCCAATACGGGCATGAAATGAGGGAAGTGAGTTCCGCATGGCCGAACTGAAGCTCGCCGCCGTTCGCAAGGCCTATGGCGCGACGACGGTGCTCCATGGCATCGACCTGCATGTCGCCGACGGCGAGTTCGTCGTCTTCGTCGGCCCGTCCGGCTGCGGGAAATCGACCTTGCTGCGCTCGATCGCAGGACTCGAAGAGATCACCGGCGGCACGATCGCCATCGACGGCGCTGACGTCACCGGCTTGCCCGCCTCGGAGCGCGGGCTTGCGATGGTTTTCCAGTCCTATGCGCTCTATCCGCATATGACCGTCTACGCGAACATGGCCTTCGCGCTGGAGAATATGGGCTTCAAGCGCGACGAGATCGACAAGCGCGTCAGGCGCGCGGCCGAGATGCTGCGCCTCACCGACTATCTCGAGCGCAAGCCCAAGGCACTCTCCGGCGGCCAGCGCCAGCGCGTCGCCATCGGCCGGGCCATCGTGCGCGACCCGAAGATCTTCCTCTTCGACGAGCCGCTCTCGAACCTCGACGCCGAATTGCGCGTCGCCACCCGCAAGGAGCTCGCCGGGCTCCATGCCGAGCTTGGCGGCACCATGATCTATGTCACCCACGACCAGGTCGAGGCGATGACGCTGGCCGACCGTATCGTCGTGCTTCACGGCGGCAGGATCGAGCAGGTCGGCACGCCGCTCGAACTCTACAACCGCCCGGACAATCTCTTCGTCGCCGGCTTCATCGGCTCGCCGCACATGAACCTCCTGCCCGGCCGCGTCACCGCTGCCGGCAAGGTCGCGCTGGGCGAAGGTGGTCATGAGGTCGCTTGCGCCACCGGCGATCTCGCGGCTGGATCGAAGATCACGCTGGGCATCCGGCCCGAGCATCTGGCGCTGGCGCCGGAAGGGCAGGGGCTGCCGCTATCCGTCGATCTGGTCGAGCGGCTCGGCGGCGAGAGCTACCTCTACGGCGCGAGTGCGGGCCTGCCCCAGATCACGCTCCGGCTCGACGGCCAGAGCGAGCATGAGCGCGGCCATACGGTGCCGCTCGCCTTCCCGCAGCAGAGCCTGCACCTGTTCGACGAAGCCGGCCGGGCGATCCGACCCTAAGACTCCGAGAGAGATCCCTATGAAAGCCCTCACGCAAGGCCGCTATCTCGGCCGCGATGGCGAAGCCGCCCTGTTCGATGTCGGGCTCGGCCATACGCTCGCCGTGCGTATCCTCGAAGGCGATATCGGCCGCGTGACGCTGAAGCCGCAGGACGGCTACCGGCTCGACCGCGGCTGGTCGATCGCGCCCGGCGGGTTGGAGCCGGCCTATGACGGCCGTCCGCGCGACAGCCTTGCCGGCTTCGCATGCCCGAAGGTGAGTGTCAGCGAGAGCGGCGGCGCGGTCACGTTGTCCGCCGGCGGTCTGACGGCCGAGGTCACGCTCTCGCCCTTCGGCATCGCCTGGCGCCGCGACGGCGAGGACAAGCCCTTCCTGCAGGACCGCACGACGCAGGCCTATCTGGTCTCGCCGCGCACCGGCGCGGTCGCGCATTTCATGGCGCGCGATTACGCGGAGCGTCATTACGGCCTCGGCGACAAGGCCGGCCCGCTCGACCGCACCGGCCGGCGCTTTGCCATCGACGCGGTCGACCCCTGCGGCTTCGACGCGGAATTGTCCGACCCGCTCTACAAGATGCTGCCGTTCTTCATCGTCGACGGGCCGGCTGGCGCGCACGGCATCTTCTACGACAATCTCTCGACCGGCAGCGTCGATCTCGGCTGCACACTCGACAACTACCACGGCCTGTTCCGCTCCTGGAAAGGCGACGACGGCGACCTCGACTATTACGTCATGGCGGGCCCGACCGTGCCGGACGTGGTCAGGCGCTTCTCCTGGCTGACCGGCGGGCAGGCCTTCGCGCCGCTCTGGTCCTTCGGCTTCGGCGTGACCTCGATGGCGATCGCCGACGCGCCCGATGCCGATGCCCGCATCAGCGATTTCATCGGCAAACTGGAGACGCATCGCATCCCCTGCGACAGCTTCCATTTCGGCTCGGGCTACACCCAGATCGGCCATCGCCGCTACGCCTTCAACTGGAACCGCGACAAGTTCCCGGATCCGAAGGCGACGATGCAGCGGCTGAACGATGCCGGCATCTTCACGGTCGCGAACCTTAAGCCCTGCCTGCTCGACGACCATCCGCGCCTGCAGGAGGCGCTCGACGACGGCTTTCTGGTCAAGGACGGCAAGACCGGCGAGCCCGCCGTCGCCCAGTTCTGGGACGGGCTCGGCTTCCACCTCGACTATACCAATCCGAAGGGCCGCGCCTGGTGGCGCAACGGCATCGAGACGGCGCTGCTCGACTACGGCTTCACCACCGTCTGGAACGACAACAACGAATACGAGATCTGGGACGAGGATGCCGTCTGTGACGGCGACGGGACCCCATTCCGACAGGCTTTGGCGCGCCCGGCGCAACCGCTGCTGATGACCAAGCTCTCCTATGAGGCGCAGGCCGATCGCCAGCCCGGCAAGCGGCAATATGCGATCACGCGCGGGGGCTGCGCCGGCATCTCGCGCTACGCCCAGACCTGGTCGGGCGACAACGAGACCGCCTGGAAGACGCTGCGCTACAACCTGACGCAGGGGCTCAACATGAGCCTGTCGGGCATGTTCAGCATCGGCCACGATGTCGGCGGCTTCCATGGCCCGACGCCCGGCCCTGAGCTCTTTGTGCGGTTCAACGAGTTCTGCAGCCTGTGGCCGCGCATGGTCATGAACTCCTGGAACGATGACGGCGTCGTCAACCTGCCCTGGATGTACCCGGAGATGGTGCCGCAGGTTCGCGAGGCGATCTCGCTGCGCTATCGACTGATGCCCTATCTCTACACGCTGATGTGGCGCGCCAGCCGTGACGGCACTCCGGCGATCCGCCCGCTGCTCTGGGATTTCCCGCAGGACGCGATAGCGGCGAAGACCGACGACGCCTTCATGCTGGGCCCGGACGTGCTGGTCGCGCCGGTGCTGGAGGAGGGCGCTCGCGAGCGCAGTGTTTACCTGCCCGCGCATCCGGGTGGTTGGTACGACTGGCACGAGGGCAAGCATTTCGCCGGCGGCGCCTTCGTCACGGTCGCGGCGCCGCTCGGGCGCCTGCCGGTCTTCGTCCGGGCCGGTGCCTTGATCCCGCTCGGCAACCCCGAAGGCATCGACGGCCAGCGCGAGCTTCTCGTCTGCGGCGTCGTCGAGGGCGCCTCCGGCGAGCTTTACGAGGATGATGGCGAGACCAGCGACTGGCGCGGCGCCGGGGCGACAATCATCCGCTTCAACGTGCGCGGCGGCGAGATCGAGATCCATCAGGAAGGCCAGACGGAGCCTCAGTTCGATCGTATCGCGATCCGGCACATCGGCACTGACGGCACCGGTTCCGGCGCCTGAAGCCTTGGGAAATGCCGAGCCCTCCCGCCTGACCTTCGTCAGGCGGGAGGGCGTGTTTTTTTGGCCTGCCCGCAACAGGCCCGCCGGTGGAGCGGAATTTGACGCCTTCCCGGTTTCGGCTAGCCTGTTGCCGAAATGGCTTGCGCGCGTCATGCCGCAGACGTGAGTTCATGCTTGACGACGCACGGCCGAGGTCTGGTCCGTTTGATGTCGGTCAATGGCGGCCCGGCCGCGTGCTGATATCCATCAGGGCAACCCGATTGTCCGCATTCATTTCTGAATAGCATTTGAGGATTTCTCGATCGGGCCGCAGCCGCGCCGAAGACTCCACATTCGCACCGAGTTCCCGCGGCTAACCGGGCCGTTTGATCGCAGGCGGGCATGCCTGCATCAGCGGAGTCGCATCGAAGGAGATGACGGATCATGGCGAAGACGATGAAGGCCGCCGTTGTGCGGATGTTCGGCAAACCGCTGACGATCGAGGAAGTGCCGGTGCCCGAGCCCGGCCCCGGCGCCATTCAGGTCGCGATCCAGGCATCGGGCGTCTGTCATACCGATCTCCATGCGGCCGAAGGCGACTGGCCGGTCAAGCCGAACCCGCCTTTCATTCCGGGACATGAGGGCGTCGGCTACGTCTCGGCCGTTGGCGCAGGCGTAAAGCATGTGAAGGAGGGGGATCGTGTCGGCGTGCCCTGGCTCTACACCGCCTGCGGCCATTGCCGGCACTGCCTCGGCGGCTGGGAGACACTCTGCGAGAGCCAGCAGAACACAGGCTACTCGGTCAATGGTGGGTTCGCCGAATACGTCATCGCCGATCCCAACTATGTCGGCCATCTGCCGGACAATATCTCCTTCACCGAGATCGCGCCGGTGCTCTGCGCGGGCGTCACGGTCTACAAGGGGCTCAAGGTCACCGATACAAAGCCCGGCGACTGGGTCGCGATCTCCGGCATCGGCGGCCTCGGCCATATGGCGGTGCAATACGCCAGGGCGATGGGGCTCAACGTCGCCGCGATCGACGTCGACGACGCCAAGCTCGCCCTCGCGCGGCGCCTCGGCGCCACCGTCACCGTCAATGCGCGCAACGAGGACCCCGGCACCGTGATCCGTCGCGAGACCGGCGGTGGCGCGCAGGGAGTGTTGGTGACCGCGGTGAGCCCCAAGGCTTTCGAGCAGGCGATCGGCGCGGTGGCGCGCGGCGGCACCGTCTCGCTGAACGGCTTGCCGCCCGGCGGCTTCCCGCTCGACATCTTCGGCATGGTGCTCAACGGCATCACCGTGCGCGGGTCGATCGTCGGCACGCGGCTAGACCTGCAGGAATCGCTTGATTTCGCCGCCGGGGGCAAGGTGAAGGCCACGATCGCCACGGCAAGGCTCGAGGAGATCAACGATATCTTCGACCGGATGCACAAGGGCCAGATCGAAGGGCGCATCGTGCTCGACATGACGAGCTGATCGCGGGGACGGCCCGGTCCCGGGCCGAGCGGTCCACGCTTGGCCTGATGCAATCGATAGAACGGCGCAACCCGTCCATGCAGGCGCCGTTTGAGCCCGATCTGACCGCCGACAAGACGAGGTGTCTTGTCGGTCGAATGAGATATATTGCCTGCAAGCAAGAAAAGCGCCAAGCAATCGGCGTCATTTCCGTCGCGAAGACGCCTTTGCGCTAGATCAAGGCCCTGAGGCGGGTGCGTTCTTCGGCAACGAAGACAGTAGACAAGCACGATCATTTCAGCTTCTCTTTTGTCGATCTCAAATCTGGTGGCGGTGCGATTTGTGAACGCCCGCACGCGAAGGGAGGAGAGATGACGACTGAGACCGTAGGGGCGAGCGACCGGAAGACCGCTCCGGAAGTGCCGACGAGACGAGCCGAGCTGTTGGCTTTCCTGACGCTGGCTGTCTTTATCTGGCCGATCGTCGCGGTCGGCGTCGTCGGCGGCTACGGCTTCCTCGTCTGGATGTTTCAGCTCCTTGTCGGTCCGCCCGGACCTCCGCACTGAGGCCAGGCCATGGAACGCACCGCCATTGATCGCGGGCGCCGCAACTTCCTGACCGGCCGGCGCCTCTCATTGCCCGACAGAGTTCGCCCACCGTGGTCCCGCGCCGCGTCGATCGCTGCGGCCTGTACCGGCTGCGGCGCCTGCGTGCCTGCCTGCCCGCAGCACATCATCGCGCTCGACGAATCCGGCCGGGCCGCCCTCGATTTCAGGGGAGGCGAGTGCAGCTTCTGCGGTGCCTGTGCTGAGGCCTGCCCCGAACCGGTCTTCGACCGCGCCATTTCCGCCTTTGAGCATGTGGCCGTGATCGGGCCGGAATGCTTCGCCGGCCGTGGCATCGTCTGCCAGAGCTGCGGGGATGCCTGCCCTGAGGCCGCGATCCGTTTCCGGCCGCGCCTGGGCGGGCCGGCCTTGCCGGAGCTGGCTGCCGATCGCTGCAGCGGCTGCGGCTCCTGCGTCGCGGCCTGTCCCGCCTCGGCCATCGGCGTGAATGCGCGCCCGCCGGAGACTGCCCATGGCTGAACCCTCCCGCCCCCGCTTCCATCATATTTCGAGCGCCGTCGTCTCGGCCTTGCCGGCGCGAGTCGATGAGGTGCTCGCCCGTATCGGCGAGATGCCGGAGACCGAGGTGCACCGCGTCGAGAACGGCAAGATCGTGATCGTCCTGGAAGGCGCGAGCACCGGCGTGATCGGCGACCGGCTGGCCACCATCAGCCTGCTGGACGGCGTGCTTTCGGCCAACATGGTGTTCGAGCAGATCGAAGACCTCGAGACCCTCGACGACCCTGGAGTAGACCCATGACCCTGTCCCGTCGCGAGATGCTGAAGGCGCAGGCGGCCGGCGTCGCCGTGCTCGCCGCCAATATGAGCGTTCCGGCGCAGGCCCAACCGGTCACAGGCGGCGTCGATACCCTGCAGATCCAATGGTCGAAGGCGCCGTGCCGCTTCTGCGGCACCGGCTGCGGCGTCATGGTCGGTGTCAAGGAAGGGCGCGTCATCGCCACCCACGGCGACATGAAGGCCGAGGTCAATCGCGGCCTCAACTGCGTCAAGGGCTATTTCCTCTCCAAGATCATGTATGGCGGCGACCGGCTGACCCAGCCGCTGCTGCGCAAGAAGAACGGCGTCTATGCCAAGGACGGCGAGTTCACGCCGGTTTCCTGGGAGGAGGCCTTCGACACCATGGCCGCCAAGGCCAAGGAGACGCTCAAGGCCAAGGGGCCGACCGCGCTCGGCATGTTCGGTTCCGGCCAGTGGACGATCTGGGAGGGTTATGCCGCGACCAAGCTGATGCGGGCCGGCTTCCGCTCCAACAACCTCGATCCCAACGCCCGCCACTGCATGGCATCTGCCGCCTACGCGTTCATGCGCACCTTCGGCATGGACGAGCCGATGGGGGTCTATGACGACATCGAGGCGACCGACGCCTTCGTGCTCTGGGGCTCGAACATGGCGGAGATGCACCCGATCCTGTGGACGCGGGTGACCGATCGCCGCCTCGGCCAGCCGCATGTCAAGGTCGCGGTGCTCTCGACCTATACCCACCGCAGCTCGGACCTCGCCGACATTCCGATCGTCTTCAAGCCGGGCACGGATCTGGCGATCCTGAACTACATCGCCAACCACATCATCTCGACCGGGCGGGTGAACAAGGACTTCGTCGGTAAGCACACCACCTTCGTGAAGGCTGCGACCGAGATCGGTTATGGCTTGCGCCCCGACGACCCGCGTGAGGTCAAGGCGAGGAAGGCGGCAGACGTGGCCGCGACGTCGCCGATCGACTTCGAGGCCTATGCCGCCTTCGTGAAGGACTACACGCTGGAGAAGGTCTCGGCCCTGACCGGCGTCGAGCCCGGCTTTCTGCAGCAACTGGCCGAGCTCTATGCCGATCCCAAGCGTAAGGTCGTCTCGTTCTGGACCATGGGCTTCAACCAGCATGTGCGCGGCGTCTGGGCGAACCAGCTCGTCTACAACCTGCATCTGCTGACCGGGAAGATCTCCGAGCCCGGCAACAGCCCGTTCTCGCTCACCGGCCAGCCCTCGGCCTGCGGCACGGCGCGCGAGGTCGGCACCTTCGCCCATCGCCTGCCGGCGGACATGACGGTGGTCAATCCCGAGCATCGCAAGCATGCCGAGGAAATCTGGCGGGTGCCGGCCGGAACCATTCCGGAAAAGCCCGGCTACCACGCGGTCGAGCAGGACCGCATGCTGAAGGACGGCAAGCTCAATTTCTATTGGATTCAGGTCAACAACAACCTGCAGGCGGCGCCGAACAGCAGCAACGAAACCTTCGTCGGCTACCGCAACCCCGAAAACTTCATCGTGGTGTCAGACGCCTATCCGACTGTAACCGGCATGGCCGCCGACCTGATCCTGCCGACCGCGATGTGGGTCGAGAAGGAGGGGGCTTACGGCAACGCCGAACGGCGGACGCATTTCTGGCATCAGCTCGTCAAGGCGCCCGGCGACGCCCGCTCCGATCTCTGGCAATTGATGGAGTTCTCGAAGCGCTTCACCACTGACGAGGTCTGGCCGGCGGAACTGCTCGACGCCAACCCCAACTTCCGCGGCAAGACGCTGTTCGACGTGCTCTACCGCAATGGAAATGTGGACCGCTACGCAGCGGAAGAGATCGATCCGGCCTATGACAACGTCGAGGCCAGGCATTTCGGCTTCTACGTCCAGAAGGGCCTGTTCGAGGAATACGCCACCTTCGGCCGCGGCCATGGCCATGACCTCGCACCCTTCGATACCTATCATCAGGTACGCGGGCTGCGCTGGCCGGTCGTCGACGGCAAGGAAACGCTCTGGCGCTACCGCGAGGGGAGCGATCCCTACGTGACACCCGGCAAGGGCGTCGAGTTCTACGGCAACAAGGACGGGAAGGCCCGCATCATCGCGGCGCCCTACGAGCCGCCGGCGGAATCGCCTGATGGCGAGTACGATCTCTGGCTGGTCACCGGCCGCGTGCTGGAGCACTGGCACTCCGGCTCGATGACCATGCGCGTGCCGGAGCTCTTCAAGGCCTTCCCGGGCGCGCGCTGCTTCATGCACCCCGAAGACGCCCGCAAGCGCGGGCTCAACCAGGGCGCCGAGATCACGGTGATCTCGCGCCGGGGCGAGATGCGCACCCGCGTCGAGACACGCGGGCGCAACCGCATGCCGCCAGGCGTGGTCTTCGTGCCCTGGTTCGACGCCAGCCAGCTCATCAACAAGACGACGCTCGACGCCACCGATCCCATCTCCAAGCAGACGGATTTCAAGAAATGCGCGGTCAAGATCGTTCCGGTCTCGGGCTGATGCGCTCGCGGACACTTCTCGGGGCCGCCATGGCGGCGTGCCTCGTCCTCGCCTTCGGCGCCGCCTCCTCGCAGGAGGGCGGTCCGATCAAGATCATCCCGCGCCTCACCGGCGTCGTCCCGCAGCTCTCGCTGCAGCCGATTCCGCCGCTCGACCGGCCGATCGTCGACGATATCCGGCGCATGCGGAACTGGCCGGAGCAGCCGCCGGTGATCCCCCATGCCATCGACGGCTACCAGCTCACCCTCCACACGAACCGCTGCATGGAGTGTCACAAGCGCGAGTTCACCGAGGGGTCGGGCGCGCCGATGATCAGCGTCACCCATTTCCAGGATCGCGACGGCCAGGTGCTCTCGGACGTGACGCCGCGGCGCTATTTCTGCACCGCCTGCCATGTCCAGCAGACCGATGCCCGCCCGCTGGTGCCAAACCTGTTCCAGGACGCGAACGCCATTGGCGGCAAGCGGTAACGAGGCGCCGACATGGGAAAGCTCAAGATGCTGTTCCTTCGCCTGCGGGGCTGGGTCGTCTGGTTCTGGCACATCGTCAGCCGGCCGAGCGCCTATCTGCCGCTCGGCTTCCTGACCCTCGGCGGCTTTGTCGGCGGCGTGCTGTTCTGGGGCGGCTTCAACACCGCGCTGGAGATCACCAACACCGAGAAGTTCTGCACCTCCTGTCACGAGATGCGCGACAACGTCTATCAGGAGCTGCAGTCGACGGTGCATTTCTCGAACCGCTCGGGTGTGCGCGCGACCTGCCCGGACTGCCATGTGCCGCATAACTGGACGGACAAGATCGCTCGCAAGATGCAGGCCTCCAAGGAGGTCTGGGGCAAGATCTTCGGCACGATCTCGACGCGCGAGAAGTTCCTCAATCACCGGCTCGAGCTCGCCAAGCACGAATGGGCGCGGCTCAAGGCGAACGACTCGCTCGAATGCCGCAACTGCCATTCCTCGGTCGCGATGGACTTCACCAAGCAGACGCGCCGGGCGGCCGAGATCCACAGCCGCTTCCTGATCACCGGCGAGAAGACCTGCATCGACTGCCACAAGGGCATCGCCCATCTGCTGCCGGATATGACCGGCATCGAGCCGGGCTGGAAGGACGCGCCGGAGCTGCAGGGCAAGGGCAGCGCCTCCTGGCACGGGCCTGAACGGGCCGTGCGGACCTATCTGGCGGAGATCGAAAAGCACTGAGCCGAGCGGCGCCTTCGCGGCTGCCCGCAGCGGTCGTGGCGGCGGTCGTGCATGTGTTCGTCCCGCGCAGTGCAGATCACCATGGCGGCGAAGGCCGCCATGGCAAGGACGCGAAAACCGCGCCGGGCGCGGCACGGTCTCATCCGCCGATGGCAACCTTGATCCCGCCGAAGGCGCCGAAGCCGGGAACCAGGAAGCCGACGGGGTTCTCCCAGCGCTTGTCGAAGAGGTTGTCGATCCGCCCGAACACGGCAACCTTGTCGGTCGGCGTCCATGTCGTGGTCGCGCTCGCCTTGTGGCGCGGCCGGTGCAGCAGTTCCTGCCGCGCGATCTCGTCCTTGGCGAGGGTGAAGGTGTAGTCGGCCCAGATGCGGAACTGCGGCGACACCTCCGGCGCGGGGGCAAAACTCCGCCCGCACCGCTCTCCCTTTTGATCCCGTGAGGGAACCGTCGCGGCGAGGATCAGGGCCAAACCGGGTTGGCACGCTGCGGCGACAGCAGGCCATCATCTGCTACAGTCGCCGGCGAGGCGGGATGGGCGCCAGCCGACGTTCCGCCCAACGGTGCGCATCATTGGCTTGCCTTCCCGGGGAGGGGCGGAGGCACCGGGGTCTCACGGATGCAGCCGCATCGTTGGTCGCCGGATTGTCGCAAGACTCGCTCAGTGTCGTAAGTTCACGCCAGCGGAGACGGCATGGATTATTTCAGGCGCTTCACCTTTCTGTTCGCGACGCCGAACTTCGATGCCGAGGATCTCGAAGGGATCCGCTTCAACCAGATCATCGAGGAGATCGAGCGATCGGGCTTCGAGGTCGTCAAGGCGCGCAAGCTCGAAGATGCCGAGATCGCGGTCCAGACCGATGCCGCCATCGGCTGCATGGTGGTCGATTGGGGCAAGAAGGGCCTTGAGGGCAAGACCGCGGCGCTGATCAATCTGATGCGCCGTCGCGGCCTCGACTTCCCGATCATCCTGCTCATCCGCCGCAAGCGCTTTGAGGACGTGCCGGTCGAGGTGCTCGATTTCATCGACGGCTACATCTTCCTCTCGGAGGAGACCCCGCCCTTCATCGCCAAGAGCCTGATCAGCCGCCTGAAGCAATATGCCGAGACGCTGAAGACGCCGTTCTTCGGCGCGCTCGTCGACTATGCCGAGGAAGGCAACCATCTCTGGACCTGCCCCGGGCATAATGGCGGCGTCTTCTACAGCCGCAGCCCGATCGGTCGCGTCTTCATGGAGCATCTCGGCGAAGCTGTGTTCCGCGACGACCTCGACAATTCGGTGCTCGATCTCGGCGACCTCCTGACCCATGAGGGCCCGGCCCTGAAGGCGCAGAAGGAAGCGGCGCAGATTTTCGGGGCGGAGAAGACCTATTTCGTCCTGAACGGCACCTCGACCTCCAACAAGGTTGCGCTCGCCGCGCTGGTCTCGGACGGCGACCTCGTGCTGTTCGACCGCAACAACCACAAGGCGGCCCATCATGGCGCGCTGCTGATCGCCGGTGGCATTCCGGTCTACATCCCGACCGCGCGCAATGCCTGGGGGCTGATCGGCCCGATGCTCTGGGAGAGCTTCGACGAGAACGCGCTGCGCGAGCGCATCCGCACCAATCCGCTGGTCAAGGACCCCGACGCCTGGAAGAGACCGCGCCCGTTCCGCGTCGCCGTGGTCGAGCAGTGCACCTATGACGGCACGATCCACAGCGCGCAGATGATCCTCGATCGGATCGGCCATCTCTGCGATTACATCCTCTTCGACGAAGCCTGGGCCGGCTTCATGAAATTCCATCCGCTCTATGCCGGGCGCTTCGCCATGGGCCTGTCCGGCCTCGGCCCGGACTCGCCCGGCATCATCGCGACCCAGTCGACGCACAAGCAGCTCGCGAGTTTCAGCCAGGCTTCCCAGATCCACATGAAGGATCGGCACATCAGGGGCCAGAGGCGGCGCGTCGAGCACCGCCGCTTCAACGAGAGCTTCATGCAATATGCCTCGACGTCACCCTTCTACCCGCTCTTCGCCTCGCTCGACGTCGGCGCGCAGATGATGAAGGGCCGTTCCGGCGAGGTGCTCTGGGACGATACGATCCGGCTCGGCATCGAGCTCCGCAAGAAGATCCGAGCCGTGCGGCGCGAATTCGAGGAGAAGGAAATCCGGCCCGAGCGGCGCTGGTTCTTCGAGCCCTTCGTGCCGGACCGGGTCCGCATCGCCGACGCCTCGCGCGAGGGCGCCGTGCATGACGTCGCCTGGGAAATGGTCGCGACCGATCAGCTCGCGAGCGATCCGGCCTATTGGGAGCTCGCGCCCGATGCGAGCTGGCACGGCTTCACGCAGATGGAGCCGGGCTTCGCGATGACCGACCCCAACAAGCTGACCTTGTTGACGCCCGGCTTCGACCGCGAGACGGGGGCCTATGCCGAGCACGGCATTCCCGCACCGGTCGTCGCGCAGTTCCTGCGCGAGAACCGGATCGTCGCCGAGAAGAACGACCTCAATTCGTTGCTCTTCCTGCTGACGCCCGGCGTCGAAGCCAGCAAGGCCGGCACGCTGATCAGCGGTCTCGTCGCCTTCAAGAAGCTGCACGACGACAATGCCCTGCTGGAAGACGCGATCCCCGAATTCTATCGGCGCCGCCCGGGCCGCTATGGCGGCGTGCGCCTGCGCGACCTGTGCGGCGAGATGCACCGCTTCTTCCGGGATCATGACGTCAGCGGGCTGCAGAACCGGCAGTTCTCGCCCGAACACCTGCCTGAGATGGCGCTGTCGCCGCATGACGCGGCACGCTGCCTCGTGCGCAACGAAGTCGACTATCTGCCGATCGACGCCATCGAGGGGCGCATCGCGGTGACGCCCTTCGTCGTCTACCCACCCGGGATTGCCACCATCGTGCCGGGCGAGCGGCTGACCGGGCGAGCCAAGCCCATGGTCGACTATCTCAAGATGTTCGAGGCCTGCTTCAACGCTTTCCCCGGCTTCGAGGTCGAAATTCAGGGCGTCTATCGCGAGATCGACTCGGCCGGGCGGGTGCGGCTCTACACCTATGTCGTCAGCGAGCAGGCGCAGGGCTGAAGGCATCGACGACTCATGGCAAGCGAACCGTCGATTGTCATCCGCCCTTCTCGCGACGACGATGTCGAGCCCATGCTGGCGATCTACCGCCGGCATATCCGCCGCGGCATCGAGGCCGGTGTCGAGGACGCCGGCACGCCGCAGCCGGATGATCTGCGCGACCGGCGCAAGAACCTCCGCAATCGGCGGCTGCCGCATCTGGTCGCGACACGCGCCGGGGAGGTGGTGGGCTATGCCTATGTCGTCCAGTTCCGCAAGCGGCCGGCTTATCGCTTCACCGTCAAGCATTCGATCTACGTCCACCACGAACATCTCGGTAGCGGCATTGGCCGGCTGCTGATCCAGGCCTTGATCGATGCCTGTGCGGCGGCGGGCTTTCGCCAGATGATCGGCTACATCGACGCGGAAAACGTTGCGTCGTTGGCGTTGCACGAGCGCTTCGACTTCGCGCGAGTGGGCCTGCTGCCGGGGGTCGCTTACCGCTATGGTCGGTGGTCCGACAGTGTCCTGGTTCAAAGGTCGCTCGGTGCGGGCGCCACGCAGCCTGTCCTGTCGGGCTGAGCCTGGCGCCCGGTACTGGCATTATCGCCTACGCCGCCGGAAGCAACGAACGCGATCACCGACATTTGGCAGGCCAGCCCGGAACGTCCGCCTTGGCGCGGCGCTGCCGAGCCGCGTGCTGCGTGGCTCCAGTGCGTTCTTATGCGATAGGTCACATGTGGCTCGCCGCAGCAGCGAGCATCCTGGACGCGGATTGCGGTTCCCGGGAAAATCGGGGCAAGAAGACGATACGCTGAATCGTCAGATCGCCGCGATCGCGAACTTTGAGGATCTGGCGGACAACCGGGCAATCTGGATGGTCACACGCGCAGAGCTCGTATCACGGCTGGAACAGGCGTTCCTGGACCATGGCTACGCGCATCTGACGATGATCACCATCGCGGACACCGTCGATGTCACGCGGCGCACGCTCTATAATTATTTCAGCAGCAGGAAGAAGCGTTTCGATTTCTGATCGAGCATGCCAATGCGAATGCCGTCGCGGCCGGCATGGCGGCAGGGCGCGCTGCACTCGCGGAAGGGCAGGGGGCAGTCGAGATTCTCGCATCCCTTCTCGACGTTCGCGACGGCAACATCCGTCGCCGGCTGGCTAGATCGCCCCATGCGATCGAGATCAATGATCAGGCATTTAGACGCTGCCGAGACGTCATGGTCGGTTCCGCCGTTGCCTTTCAGGCCAAGTTGGCTGCGTTAATCGTGGAGCTCGAGCAGCAAGGCATTCTTCGCGTCAGGAGCGGCGTGAGTCCCGAAGACCTCGCACAACGGCTGGCCGACGGCGGGCGTGGCACCAATCAAAGCCTGCCGCCGATCGCTCCGGACCAACTGCATTTGCGTTACCGGGGCATGGTCCAGGCATGAGTTTGTCGAGGCATCGCTGGCCCATCGACTGGCCAGCCGCAACACGGCGACGGCCTTTTTGCGGAGGCGCTGCAATACGGCGTGATCCAGCCGACCGGAGCTGCCGGCGGCAACTCGGAACTGGTAGAGCCTGGCCCCTCGACGCTGTGGGCGCTGACCGAGTGGTACGCCTTGCACCTTGCGGCGCTCGATGCGCTCGACGGCTGCGGCCGTGTCGAGCGCCTGCGACGGACCGACCTGATGCGGCTCGCGGAGATGGAGCCGCTGGTCGCCGATGGCCTGCTAGCCTGCGAACTGATCCGCGTCCCAGCACCAATCTGTATTCGCTTCGGTGGATGACGGCGGCAGCTTGATGGATCGACTCATGGTCGGGCTGAGCGTCGATGCCGCATCCACCGAGGAGCGGGCGATGACGAACGTGACCTCGGTCTCCGCGCTGGCCCGGCCGCTCAATCTGTCGCGGACCCATAGGGGAAGGACGCTGGCGGCGGCCGCTGCGCTCGGCGGATTGGGCTGGAGCGGCGCGCGCGGGCGCTCCCCGATCTGGCTTTCAAGGAGCTTTCGCGCGCAGTACGCGCAGGTTCAGGCTGCGAAGCTCGCGATCATCGGCGCGGCATTCGACGCAGTCGAGGGAGTGCCTGATCCCAATCACGCCGCCGGCCACTATGATGGTGCCAGATATGGTTCGCTGCCACTGGAGCGAACCGGCATGCTGAAGAAATTGGAAGAGGCTGCCCCTTCTCCGGGGAGGCCTTCGGAGACCACGATTGCCGCTCGTCTCGACGCGCTGCCATTCTGTCGGCTCAGACTGGCGATCTTCGCCGTTGCCACGCTATGGCCGATCAGCCGTGCCGCTCGGTCCGTCGCTGCCGATTGTGAACATTCCGCCTGTCGGACCGCCGACACCCCCTGGTGCGAATGTCCGCTTCTGAGCGAGGCACAAGAGTCCGCTCCTGGCGCAGCCTAGACGCGGCCCGTGGAAACAATGAGTTTGGCTCCGGGCTGAATGATTGAGCCTCAGAGCCCGAACAGCCTCTCGAAGAAGTTCTTCTGGCGCTTGGCGCGCTGCCGCGGTTGGCCGCTGCCGTTTTCGCCTGCATTGGCGTAGCGCGGATCCCGTCCGGCGCCGGCCACGCCCGCCAGGGCGACCGGCTTCTGGTCCTTGAGGGCGATCTTCATGAAATTGTGCCAGATGTCGGTCGGCAGGTTGCCGCCGGACACGCCATTGGTGGGCGTGCTGTCATCGTTTCCCAGCCATACGCCGGCAACCAGATTGCCGGTGTAACCCACGAACCAGGCGTCCTTGTAGTCGTTGGTGGTGCCGGTCTTGCCAGCCATCGGCCAGCCGGGCATCCGCGCCCTTTGGGCCGTGCCGATGACGAAGATGTTGTGCATCATCTCGTTCATCATGGCATCGGTGCTTGGATCGATGACTTGCTCCAGATCGCCCGAAGCCGGGCGGCTGAAGACGAGCTTGCCATCCGCGGTCTTCACCTCGGTGATCACGTAGGGCACGGCCGCGAGGCCCCCGTTGGCGAAGGTGGCATAGGCGCCGACGAGCTCGAGCGGCGTGACTTCGGAGGTGCCGAGCGCGATCGAGGGGGCGGCCTGGAGCGGCGAGGTGATGCCGAGGCGCTGCGCCGTTTGCACGACCGCCTTGGGACCGACCTCCATATTGAGCTTCACCGCCACGGTGTTGAGGGAGAGAGCGAGAGCCCTACGCAGGGTGATTGGACCACGATAGCCCCGGTCATAATTTTCCGGCTTCCAGCCGTTGATGTTGACCGGTGAATCCGTGCGCACGGTGTCGGGGCGAAGCCCCCGTTCAAGGGCCGTCAGATAGACAAAGGGCTTGAAGGACGAGCCCGGCTGGCGGCGGGCGGAGGTCGCCCTGTTGAACTGGCTCGCCTCGTAGTCGCGGCCACCCACGAGCGCTGTCACGGCCCCGTCCGGCCGCATCGCCACGAAGGCGCCCTGGCTCACATTGAACTTCTGGCCCTTCGCGTTGAGCTCGTCCACCAGCACCCGCTCGGCCGCTGCCTGCAGGGATGGCTCGAGGGTGGTCGAGACCACGACGTCGGAGTCGATGGTGCCGACGACGGCGTCGAGCACGTCCATCACGTAGTCAGCGGCATAATTGGCCGAGCCGGCTCCTTTTGGAGGCATGAGCTCGGCCGGTGCATCGAGAGCCGTCCGGGCCATGTCGGGCGTGATGAAGCCGAGCTCCTTCATCGCCGCGATCACGCGTTCGGCGCGGGCCCGAGCTGCCTCGCGGTTGCGGCTCGGGGCCAGGCGCGACGGCGACTGGACGAGGCCGGCGAGCATGGCGGCTTCCGGCAGCGAGACGTTGCGGGCCGACTTGCCGTAATAGCGCTGGGCCGCGGCCTCGACACCATAGGCACCGGCGCCGAAATAGACCCGGTTGAGATAGAGTTCGAGAATCTGGTCCTTGCTGTAGCTACGCTCCAGCCAGAGCGACAGGATCGCTTCCTGGATCTTGCGCGAGACCGCGCGCTCCTGGGTCAGGAACAGGTTCTTCGCGAGCTGCTGGGTAAGCGTCGAGCCGCCCTGGAGGCCGCCGTCATGGGTCAGGTTGCGGTGGGCCGCACGGACGAGGCCCATCAGGTCGATGCCCCAATGGTCGTAGAAGCGCCGGTCCTCGATGGCGACGAAAGCCTGGGGCAGGGAGGGCGGCAGCTCCCCGAGGGAGACCTCGCGGCCGCCCGTCTCGCCGCGATTGGCCAGAAACGAGCCGTCATGCGCCAGGATGGCGATGTTCGGGGGCCTTTTCGGCACCGTGAGCTGACTGAGCGGAGATAGCTGCAAGGCGTAGTTGGCGACGACGCCGCAAAGGCCGATCAGGCCAGCCAGACAGAGCGCGAGCCCGGCATATGCCAGCCTCCTCAGGAGCGAGCCGGCCCCCGCAGGCCGGGCCGTCCCTGGTTGGCGAGACGCGTCATCGCTGGTTTCAGGGGCCGGCCCGTGAGCTGCGGCCCCACCCTCGCGATCCTCGGAGGCGGGGCGAGAAACGAGCTCGTGAGCTGCCGTCGCCAGCGCGTCGACAGCCGGCTCGCGCCGGTCACCTTCGTTCGCCACCTGTGGTCAGCCCCCATTCCGTGCAGCCGGTGCAATCGGGCGCTTCTGGCATCGGCTCTTGGCACAACTAAGACCAGGGGCGGACATGCATGTCAGGCTGGAGATCCGGAGGGCGGCGGCGCTTCATCCTCGAAAGGGGGCCGCCGGCTCATCCGCGCCCCGGAGCGAAACTCAGCGCATGTTCCACAGCACGGATCGCTCCTGCTGGCCATCTCCTCGAGCTCGCCGGTCAGTGACGCCAGCGACGGCGCGAAAGTCACGACCAGGCCGATGCGGTCGCCTGCTGCCAACGCCTCCGTGAAGGCGGATTCATTGGGCCGCAACGCGGGAATCGGCAGCGCGCTTGACCGCATCGATTGCCGGGCCGAAAGCCGAGCAGGTGAACAGTATCGCCTTGGCCGGCCCGGCCGTGCCCTCGGTCGCAGCGGCATAGCGTCCGAGCGTCAGGAAGCGCTCGGTCATCGCCTCGTCTAGACTGCCGCGCGCTGCGAGATCGGTCGCGAGCGAGGTATCGAGCAGGTCGAAGATTTTCGCTTTTGGCCAGTGCGCAGCGAAGGCGGCCCGCGCCGGCAGCACGGATTCCTCGAGCGCATGCAGGAGCGCGATGCGCGGGGCGGCTTCGATCGTTTCGACTATGGCAGATCCTGTCAGTCGCTGACCAGCGTGCGCGCCTTCAGGAGGGCGAGCAATCCTTCGTCGCGGCGCAACTCCAATTCGGCGATGGAGCGATCGCCTGCCTCTTCCGCGACGCCCGCGACGATCTTCGCCTGAACATCCGCGTCGAGCGACGGATTGCCGAGCGATTGCCAGCGCCGGACCTGGCTCGGCCCGAGATGGGCGAGGTAGCCGGCGATGCCGCCTTCGCCGCCGCCGAGGTGATAGGTCATATGCGGCCCCATCAGGGCCCAGCGCAAACCGGGCCCATTGCAGAGCGCCGCATCGATGTCGGCGACGCTGGCGACGCCCTGCTCGACCAGATGCACGGCCTCGCGATAGAGCGCCGAGGCCAGCCGGTTGGCGATATGGCCCGGCATTTCCCGGTTGAGCACGACAGGGCGTCGGCCGAGCGCGCGATAGAAGTTCGTCGCGCCGGCGACCACCTCGGGATCGGCCCCGACGATCTCGACCAGCGGCACGAGATGCGGCGGGTTGAACGGGTGCGCCACGACGATCCGCTCCGGCCGGGCGCAATCGGCGACGATGGCGCTGCGGACCAATGCCGAGGTTGAACTGGCAATGATCGCTCCGGGCGGAAGCAAGGCGTCGATCTCGGCGAGGAGCTTGCGCTTTACTGCCTCGTTCTCCGGCCCGTTCTCCTGGACAAAGCTGGCGCCCTTCAGCGCCATCGCAAGGTCGGTGGAGAAGCTGACGGAGCCGCTTCCAGTCAATCCCAACTCGGTCAGCTGCGCCCGCGCCCGCTCGATATAGGACAGGAAGCGTGCCTCGGCCTCGGGATTGGGGTCATAGGCCGAGATCGTCACGCCATAGGCGCTGGCGAGCGCCGCCCAACTGGCGCCGATCATGCCGGCGCCGACGATGGCGAAGTGCTGGACGGTGTCGCTCATGAGCTTTGGTTCCGGACTGTCATTCGGCCTTGATGCCGCTCGTCTTGATCAGATCGCCCCATTTCGCGATCTCGCTGTCGATCAACCTGGAGGCCTCCGCAGGCGTGCTGGGCTTCGGATCGACGCCCTGCAGCGCCAGCGCCTCCTTCAGCTTCTGGCTCTTGAGCGCCTTGTTGAGCTCAGTGTTGAGCTTGTCCAGGATCGGCTGCGGCGTGCCGGTCGGCGCGAGCAAGCCGAACCAGGATGAGACCTCGAAGCCTTCTAGCCCCTGTGAGATCGCGGTCGGCACATTCGGCATGAAAGGCGAGTTCTCGTGGCCTGTGGTCGCGATCGCCTTCAGCGAACCGGCATTCACATGCTGCAGCACCGCGGGAATTGTGTCTAACATGATCTTGACCTGCCCCGCGACCATGTCGGTCATGGCCGGCCCGGAGCCGCGATATGGCACCACTGGCATCTTCGTGCCGGCCTTGAGGTTGAACAGCTCGCCTGAGAGATGCTGCGGCGAACCCTGTCCCGAGGAGGCGTAGGAATAGCCGTCCGGACTGGCCTTGATCAACGCGATCAGCTCCGGGACCGTCTTGGCGGGAACCGACGGATGGACGACGAGCGCCAGCCCGACATTGCCGGCCAGGCCGACCGGAACGAGGTCCTTCCTGAGGTCGAAGCCGGGCTTCGCCTGCAGGCTCATATTGATCGAGTGGCTGGTGAGGGCGCCCAGCAGCAGGGTGTAGCCATCCGGCTGGGCGCGCGCGACCGCGACCGCGCCGACGCTGCCGCCGGCACCTGCGCGGTTCTCCACGACGAGGCGCTGGCCTAGGGTGTTCGACATTTCCTCGGCGACGACGCGTCCGATGATGTCCGTCGCGCCGCCGGGCGCATAGGGGACGACTAGCATGATCGGCTTCTGCGGATAGCTCTGGGCGAAAGTCGCGGCGGGGAAGGCCAGCGAAAAGCTGGCGAGCGCGCCGATCAGGTGGCGACGGTCGAACATGGGATTTCCTCCTGGAATGGGCATGCGGACTGGTTGGTTCCAGCCTCGGCGGGACGTGTTGGGCGTGGTGTGACCGATCAGCAGAAGTCGAAGTCGCAGCCTTCGTCGGCCTGCAGCACCGTCGTGAGATAGAGGTGGCGGTAGCCGCGGGATTCCTCCGCCAGATGTGCCGGCGGCCGCCATTCGCTCTTTCGGCGTTCCCGCTCGGCATCGTCGACGAGCAGCGCGATCTCGCGGGCCTCGACATCGAGCCGGATCATGTCGCCGTCGCGGACAAGCCCGAGCGGGCCACCGACGGCCGATTCCGGCGTGATGTGCAGCACGATCGTGCCGAAGGCGGTGCCGCTCATGCGGGCATCCGAGATGCGGACCATGTCCTTGACGCCGGCCTGAGCCAGCTTCTTGGGGATCGGGATATAGCCTGCCTCCGGCATGCCGGGTGCGCCCTTTGGACCGGCATTGGTCAGCACGAGGACGTCGTCCGCCTTCACATCGAGGTCCGGATCGTCCATGCGCCGGACCATATCCTCGACCGAGGCGAAGACGACCGCGCGACCGGTATGCTTGAGCAGAGCAGGCGAGGCGGCCGAGTGCTTGATCACGGCTCCGCCGGGCGCGAGGTTGCCGCGCAACACCGCCATGCCCCCGGTCGGCTTCACCGGGCACGCGGCGGTGCGGATTATGCTTTGGTTGGGCACGTCCTCGGCTGCGTCGGCGACCTCTCCGATGGTGCGGCCGTCGATGGTCGGGGCCGAACGGTCGAGATGGTCACCAAGCTCCTTCATCAGCTTGGGCACGCCGCCGGCCCAATGGAAATGCTCCATGTAGTGGTCGCCTGAAGGCTTGAGGTCGATCAGCACCGGCACCTTGCGGCCGATCGCATCGAACTCCGCGAGATCGATCGAAAGACCGGCCCGGCGCGCGATCGCAGCCAGATGCACGAGACCGTTGGTCGAACCGCCGATGGCCTGCAGGACTGTCAATGCATTTCGGAAGGCGGTTTCGGTCAGGATCTCGCTCGGCTTCGGCCCGCCCTTGGCGAGCCTGACCGCCTCGCGCCCGCTCGCCTCGGCGGCGCGGATGCGGTCGGCATGGGTGGCGGGGATCGTGCCGGAACCGGGCAGGGCGATGCCGAGCGCCTCGACGAGGCAGCCCATCGTGCTGGCCGTACCCATCACCATGCAGGTGCCCTGCGTCGGCGCGAGACGGCCGCTCAGCACTTCGATCTCGGCCGCGTCTATCTGCCCCGCCCGATGCTGGCCCCAGAGCCGCCGGCAATCGGTGCAGGCGCCAAGGATCTCGCCCTTGTGATGGCCGACGAGCATCGGACCCGTGATGAGCTGGATCGCGGGGATATCGGCGCTGACGGCACCCATGAGCTGAGCCGGCACAGTCTTGTCGCAGCCCCCGATCAGCACGACGGAATCGCAGGGCTGGGCCCGGATCATCTCCTCGGTGTCGATGGCCATGAGATTGCGCAGGAACATCGAGGTCGGGTTCGCGAAGGATTCGTGGATGGAGATCGTCGGGAACTCCATCGGCAGGCCACCAGCCAGCATGACGCCGCGCTTCACCGCTTCGATCAGCCGCGGCACGTTGCCATGGCAGGGATTGAAGTCGCTGAAGGTGTTGGTGATGCCGATGATGGGCCGGTCGAGCGCATCATCCGAGAATCCTGCCGCCTTGATGAAGGCCTTGCGCAGGAACAGCGAGAAGCCGGGGTCGCCATAGGTCGCGAGATTGCGGCGCATGCCGCGTTCAGCCGGCCGTGAGGATGAAGTATCGTCGTCGCGCTTCGTCATGGCGTTATGCGAAGCAGGTTGTTGCCATGATTGTCAACAATTGTGTTGAGGGGTTATAATCTGGCATGCGGACGACCACGTTGAAGCTTCAGACGACCGATCGCGTTCGTGGCATTGCCGCGACGCTGGAAGAGGAGATCGTGCTCGGCTGGCTGATGCCCCGCGAGCGGTTGGTCGAGGAAGACCTGGCAGAGCGCCTCGATGTGAAGCGCCATGTCGTGCGCGAGGCTTTGGCCGAGCTCGAGCGTGTAGGACTCGTCGAGCGCGTGCCGAATCGCGGCGCCTTCGTGAAACTGCTCGAGCCGCTGGAGGTACGGCAGATCTATTCGGTGCGAGAGGCGCTGGAGACGCTCGCTGCCGAACAGATTCCATTCCCTGCACCGGACCGGCTACTGACACAGCTGCAACAAATTCAGGATGCTCACAGTGCAGCCGTCTCCTCCGGCGACGCTCGCGCTGCTTTCCGCGCCAACATGATCTTCCACGAAGCCCTCTTCGCCGCTTGCGGCAATCCCCATCTCGTCGAACTGATCCAGGCCATGGCTCAGAAGGTCCATGGCGCGCGTTCGATCACTGCTGCGAGCGCGGAGTATCTGGCGCTCGCTCGCGATGAGCATCTCGGAATGATCGAAGCTATCAAGGCCGGAGATCGGGCTGGTTTGGTCGCGCTTTGCCGCAAGCACCTCGGACCGTCGCGAGATGCCTATATCGCAGCAGTTGAGCCGCGTTTCGCGCGCTCAAATGCGCTCAAAGAGGGCCGCCCCATAACTGCCACCCGGAAATAGTCAGGATCTGCCGCCGGAAACCGGTTGTAGCACGACGCTTCGACTGCCCAAGATCAATGGCTCCGTCAGGGCCGACATTGTTCGGGCCGGTGTGCAGACTGGCAACTGGCGCGCCCTGGGTGCAATCGCTTATCGTACCAGACTGAGTTGGCCGGGCGCTTGCCTTTTGCGCGCCTGCAAGGGTGGCGTTCAGCGTCGGACTTGGCGATGCGATCAGGCGGGACCGTGCCAGAAGCGGACCTTTGCGCCGACTTGGAAAGCGGAAATTCGGATCCAGACAGTGGCACGGCTGAACTGACCGATTGCGGGCAAAAGCGCGATGTTCAGCTGTGGTATGTGTCAGGCGGGAAAACACCGGCCTTTCGCGGCGTGGCGGTGGGCCGCTCGATCGAGAGTGTCACTTCCGGCGCCTCATGCCCGATGTGCAGATCGATCAAGCTCGCATTCAATGCTCTGTCGGTGGCGGTTTGACGGAAGTTGAAGCGCAGATAATCGTTCCAGGTGGGCGTGCGGAACGTCTCAGTCCAGACGGCGGTGTCGTGCAGGTTGCGCGTCAGGATCCACCGACGCGCCCCGTTGCGACCTTGGGCCCGGCGGCGCTGCAGCATCAAGGCGAGAAAGGGCTCTACCTGATCGGCGGCGATCCGATATTCGATCTTGATCGCGATCGGCCCGCTGCGCGGCTTCAGGTCTAGGCTGATCACGGGCGCCTCGAAGTGATCGGGCGTCGAAACATCAGCGTCCTTGCGTTGATGGATGGGCAGGATCAAGCCGAGGATGGCGACGCCAAGAGAGGCCGCCGTCGAGGCCTGCAAGGCGAGGCTTAGGGAATAGCTCTCCGTCACCATCCCCCAGAGCCAGCTCCCGACTGCGAGCCCGCATGAGGTGAGAGCGTAGTAGAGCGAAATCGTCCGACCGACGACCCAGCGCGGGCTCGCCCATTGAACGCTGATGCTCAGGCCCGACCATCCCAAAACCCACCCGGCCCCCCCGAGCATGAGCGCAATGGCGGCGACGGCCGCAGTTTGCGTCAGCGAAAGGCTGATCGTGCAGGTCGCGCAGGCGACGCAAGCCAACTTCAACATCTGTTCGTCTGACAGTTTTCGCCTGAGCGTCGTTGAGGTCAGGCCCGCCAGCAGCGCCCCGGCGCCAAAGCCGGCCATGAGAACCCCATAGGCAACCGCCCCCTGTTTCAGCTGATCGCGAACCACCAGTGGAAGAAGGGCGAGGATTGCGATGCCCGCGAGCCCGAACAGAAATCCGCGCGCGAGCGCCGTCTTGATCTCGGACGACAGCGACGTGAAGCGAATGCCGTCGGAGATCGCCGTCAGCATCGCTTCGGGCGGCAGTCTCGATACCGGCACCTTCCATTTGGACCGCCAGACYACGATCAGCGGCGCGAAATGGCCGAGGGTGTACAGGCAAAAGGCCGTCAGGGGGCCGAAGGTCGCGAGAATGATGCCGCCGAGCGCCGGCCCGACGCTGCGCACGGTGTTGAACCCGACCGATGTCAGCGTCACCGCCGCGGCAAGGTCCTTTCGATCAACGATATCGCCCACCGATGCCTGCCAGGCCGGGTCATTGAAGGCGATGCAGCATCCCGCGAGAAAGCTGAAGAACAGGATGATCCAGGGATTGATCAATCCCACCGCGACAAGGACCGTCAGCGTGGCGGCGGTCAGGGCCATGAGGGAGCGCGCGATCAGCATCACTCTGCGGCGATTGAAATTGTCGACGATGGCGCCGGCAAAAATCGATAGGATGAATGCGGGCAGGTTTGTCGCGGCCTGAACCAGTGCGACCATCACGCTGGACGGTGTGATGGTCGCCATCAGCCAACTCATGGCGATGGTCTGGATCAGCCATCCCAATCCCGAGATCAGCCCGGCAAGCCAGATCGCCCGGAAAGTGACATTGTTGAGCGGCGCAAACGGCCCAGTTCCTGCTGCGGGCTTTCGCACATCCATAACCGGCTTATTTCCGACGTCTGTTGATGGGGCGCCGGTTAATTCCGAGCGTGACGCTGAATTCTTATGTCACGACCTCTGTTTGGGAAGCGTCATTTCCGTCTCCGGCTCATTACCGGAAAGCGGAGGTTGAGAAAGCTTAAAGGCGCCCCGCGGCAGACGTCTCGGGTAAGACAATCTTGCCAGCCTCGCGCCACGAGCGAACTCCAACCCTCTGCCCGCAACCGGACCTCGACAGAGCCGCTCATCTCGACCGAAAACGAACTGGCTCATAGCTTCATTGAGCGCGATCTTTCCGGAATGACTCGCGGCGGTGCTCCGCCGCCAACATTCGTCGCGTAGGCAAAATACGATTTGCGCTGTCCGTTGACGGGCGAACTCGATCGCGGTCTAGACACCCCACGTCGTCATGTCAGCGGAGTGAGCGGCGCGGGGCGTCGCGCGCTCACGGCGTCCTGGCCGCAGACCGTTTGGCGCGGGCTTGGAGGTATTCCTGAGCCAATCAGCAACGCCTTTCGCAATTGTCGGATTTTTACCGATCGTCGCGGGTGGGGTAGAGCCCCTCGCTCAGACTGTCCCGGCGGTGTGACCCCCGTGTCTTCTGCGTAGGTTACGCAGATTCCAGACTGACCTGTCTATGGTCCGCCTCGAAGCAAGAACGACGCGATGACAGGATCGGCGTCGATGTCCAACGAAGAAGACAGGAAGGCGGGCAAGTCAGCCGTGCTGCAGCGGTTCCCGACGGAGCGCCGGGCTATCGAGCAGCTCGCGGCGCGGAGTGAGGACTTTTGCGACATGTGCGAGGAGCTTGTCGAGGCGGAGCTGGCACTGCGCGTGGCCCAGATGATGCCGGCGGAAATTCGCGGTGAAAGAACGGCGGAATGGGTCGCCCAGATCGAGAGGCTCTCGGCCGAAATCGGCAGGGCCCTCAGGACGGCCAACGTCATCCCGATCGGTCGGGTCAACCGGCCGAAAACTCACTCCTGAGCATAGGATTCCGATGGGATCGGGTCGATCCCGCGCGAGTTTCGGGGCCGCGAGAGGCACGGAGAGTTAAACCGAGGGAGAGCAGGCATGTACTATACCGACAACTCGATACTGCCCGAGAACATGGCGCCGCTGATCATCACAGCGGCGCCCTATGGGCCTGCGTGGCTGCCGGGCGACGCGAGCGACATCCCCCTGACCTGGGACGAGCAGGTCCAGGCCGCCGTCGACTGCTACGAAGCCGGCGCCACTATGCTGCACTTCCACGTTCGCAACCCGGCCACCGGCTTGGGGTCGACGAACTTCGACGACTATAACTACCTGCTGAAGCGAGTGAAGGAAGCCGTGCCGGATATGATCATCCAGGTCGGCGGCTCGATCTCGTTCGCACCGCACACGGCCGACGCCAAGGCGAAGTGGCTCGACTACGACACCCGCCATATGCTCACGGAGTTAGATCCGAAGCCGGAGTATGTGACGGTGTCGACCGGCACCACGCTCTGGGACATCGCTTCGATGTTCTCCAAGGACGACATCAAAGGGACGCATATGGACGATCCCAAAGTGCTGGCGGCCTGGGCCGGCATGGTAGTGGATTCAACCCCAGAATTTTACGTCGAACACCTCAAGCGCCTTCGGAAGAATGGCATCCAGCCTTACTTTGTCCCCGCTCATGTCCACCAGTGGGAGCTCATCGAGCGGTTGATCCGCGCGGGCATTTATATGGGGCCGCTGAACATGGCGCTGTGCGCGTACGGCGGTGGAACGTTGGGCCGAAATCCGTTCGATCTGATGCACTTCCTGCAACGCTTGCCGCAGGGTTCTGTCAATACCTTCTGGTCGAGCATGCGCGGACTGATCTCGATCTCGGCGATGTCCATGGTGCTCGGCCAGCATGTCCGGGTCGGTAACGAGGACAATCTCTGGGGCGCCGATCGCACCCGCAAGACCACGGTGGAGCAAGTTCAGGGCGTGGTGCGCCTGTGCAAGGAGTTCGGCCGTAAGGTTGCGACGGCCGAAGAGGCGCGCAAGATCATGAAGGTCGGCACTTGGTACAATAGCGTTGAAGAGACGCTGCGAAACAACGACATGCCGCCCAATCCCACCGAGTTCAACCCGGGCTTCCTGACCTGGCCGACCGACGGAAAGATCAAGCCGGCTGTCCTCGGCGGCGACTCGCATCCGATCGCCGCTTGCATGATCGCGCCAGCGCCCGTCCGGGCCGCGCAGGCGCAACTGAAGATCGCGACGGCGTAACCGCCTGCTGTCCATGCACCTATACGGGGGCCTGCGCTCCGGCGCGGGCCACTCGTTCCAAAACGAGCGCGGGAGCGGAATGCGTGACTGGCCAGATAACCCACTTTGAAATCTACGGCGACGAGCCGGAGAAGCCCTCCAAGTTCTACGGCGCACTCTTCGGTTGGCGAATGGAACAGGTCGAAGGCCTGGACTATTGGCGCATCCATTTGGACCCGGCCGACATCGACAGCGTGGGAGGCGGGCTCACCTACCAGCCGAAAGCCGACCCGAAGGGCTGGCTGCAGTTCGTGAATGTCGAGTCGATCGACGATTCGCTGGCCCTCGCCGAGCAAATGGGGGCAAAAGTCGTGAGGCCTAAGACCGCAGTACCGAGAACGGCATGGGTCGCCGTTCTCGCCGATCCGTCGGGAAACATGTTCGCGGTCTGGCAGCCCGATGCCAAGGCCTTCCCGATGCCGGAACCCGATTGAAGGATGTTCAAATGGAAAGGCAGCGGCAAGACGACGGCTCGCTCGGGCCGTGGGAGAGCGACGCCCTCACCCAACTCGAGACATGGGATCCTCGCTGGGCGCATGCTTGTCAGGCGATGAGTACAAATGCCTGGGGCGGCGCGGTTCTTCCACGCAGGTTCGTCGAGTTGATTGCCGTCGGGATCAATGCAGCCTGCACAAATCTCGATAGGGAGGGCACCCGCCGTCACATCAGCGCCGCCCTCGACGCGGGCGCCACGCGTGACGAACTCCTGACGGTCATCAAGATGGCGACCGTGATGTCGATTCACTCCTGCAGCCTGGGCGCCCCGATCCTGCTCGATGAAATGAAGGCGTCGGGCAAGCAGTCGGCGGAACGGCCTCCGGTTGCGACGCCCGCATGCGACAGGATGAAGAACATCGGCCAGTGGAACGAGGCCTGGAATCCCTTTTTTGAGCTCGATCCACGATGGACCGACGAGTTCATGGCGACGGGCGCCGGAATCTACGGCAGCGGGATTTTCAGTTCGAAGGAGATGGAGCTTCTCAGCATCGCCTTCGATGCATCGTTCACGCACATGTATGCGCCGGGCACGCGTCGGCACATCAAGGCGGCCTTGGCGCTGGGAGCAACGGCCGAGGAAATCATGGAGGTTCTGAAGCTATGCACAGCCCAGGGCGTGCAGGCCTGCAACCTCGCGATTCCGATACTGGCCGAGGAAATGGCGAATCGTTCGAGCAGCTGAAGCGGGGATGCAGGCGATGACAGAAGCTGACCCCGGGGAGCGAGATGTCGCCGACATCGCAGATGCCACGACCGCGCCGAAAGACCGGGCACACAAACTGCGGGCGCGCGTCCTCGACGAGGCAAGACGGTTCGTCGTACTGTTCCTGTACCTATGGATATTGTTCGGACTCTTCGTGCTGAACGAGCGGATCATTCTCCGCGAACACGAAATCAGTTTTGCGTCACAGGGCTTTGCAGTATTCAACGCGTTCATCCTCGCGAAAGTCATGCTTGTCCTGGAGGATCTCAATTTAAGCAGATGGCTCGATCGGTGGCCTCTGATCTATCCGATCCTGCATGACTCCTTCCTGTTCTCGATTTTGTTCGTAGCCTTCCACGTTCTTGAAGAGATCATCATTGGCCTGTTCAAGGGCGAATCCGCCATCACCAGCGTTCCGGCGATTGGCGGAGGAGGAATGGCCGGCGTCCTGTGTGTCGCCGTGATCCTGTTCTTCGCTCTCATCCCGTTCTTCGCATTCCGGAACTTCAATCGCGTGCTCGGTCAAGGCCGAATCGAAGCGCTGCTGTTCAAGACGGTGGTTCGGGACTCAGCCGATTCTTAGTGTTGCTGGTGGCCGTTTTCCGGACTGACATCCCTGCTCACATTCCTGGTCCGACGAAGGTGGATTCGGTTCGCCCCGTGCCATGGCGCGCGTCGAGCCAGCGGGGTTGGCGTCCGTACCGATCGAACTGTTGCTAGCCGGTTGCTTTACCATGGCGAAGGGCGCGATCTTCGGGCTGGAAACCACCGCGATCCCCGTCGGCGTCCTGCTGTATCCGCTGCAACACAGGATCTATCCCGCGCGCCTCGTCTCGGGAGGAGCGGTGTCGGGCCGCTGAACTTCTGGGCGCTTGCTTCGGCTAGTTGGATTTCGGCCGGTCCTCGCCGGGCGGCGCGATGCCGGCCTTGCTCAAGGACTGCATGAAACGATCGATGTCCTCCCGGCGGACGACCCGCAGCGCCACCTCTGATCGAAGGTTGGCGATGAGCCGAGGCGCATGGGCCTCCATCCACGTCCGTTCGCGCGCGGCCTCGGTGGTTTGACCCGCCTCGCCGTAGATCGCAGCGGCGATCATATGATAATTGGGGTTCTCCGGCGCAGGCGTCTTGGTGATCCACATCGCGGCCTCCCGCAAGTCTCCCTTGAAATAGCTGCAGAGTGCGAGGCCCGACTCGTAGTAGGCAAGCGGCCCGGGATTTCGCTTTCGAGCTTCGTTCATGAGCGCGCAGCCGCGTGCCCAGTTACCGGCCAGCGAGAGGCGGTAGCCGTACTCGCCGACAAGCTCTGTATCGTTGGGGTTGAGGCCAAGGGCCTGCTCGCCGATCTTCAGGGCGGCCTCGACTTCGCCGTGGAAATACAAGGCGAACATCTGGGCCTGGAGGGCGCGAATGTTATCCGGATCGAGTTCCACGGCACGGCGCGCGGCTTCGAGCGCCCTGTCGATCGAAGCCGGAGACGACGACGGGTCGATCGGGTAGCGAAAGCGGATTTCGTCGACATAGGCTTGCGAGAGAAGCGCCCAGGCCGTCGCATAGTTCGGAAAGCGCCGCACCGCATCTTCAAGGCATTTGCGGACCGATGGATGCTTTTTGCCGTCGAGGCTGGCGCGATAGGCGTAGTAGGTCAGCGTGCAGGCATAGGCCTGCCAATCGTCCGGCGCGTTCTGAGGCCGCTGGGATGCGTCGGCCAGATAGATCACCCCATAGGGCTGCCCGAGCGGCGTTGCGACCTGCCGGGCGATGTCGGTCACGGTCGCGATGAGCTTCGAGGCCTGCAGATCGCCGGTGTAGCTGTTTGCCCAGATCACCGAGTTATCGACACGGTTGAGGACACGGGCGCGAAGCCGGAACTCGTTGTCGGTGACGTTGATGTCGCCCGCGAGGACATAGCGCGGATCGGAGGCCGAGGACCGGGCCGAGGACGCGCCGGCATAATCGCGCGGGTCGCCTACCACCGTCACGATGTCCTTGAACTTGGCGATCTGCTCGATGACCTCTTGCGTCAAGCCGCGCGCGATAGCTTGGGAGTTACCCGCATTAGTCAGGTCGTCGAAAGGTCTCACCAGCAATCGGGGCAGGGCCGGAGCCTCCAGGCGATCCATGCTGGCCCGGTTCACCGCCAGCCAGGACAGGGTTGCAAGTGCCACCAGGCACGCGATCCCGACGGGGAGCGCGCGCGGCCAACGACCCCGCCTGACCACCGGGACGGGGCCCGTCGACGATGGCCGCACGTCGAATTTGGGGACATAGCTGCCTTTCGGGATCGATATGACGATCTCATCCGAAACCCCGGCGGTGACATAGAAGAGTTTCAACGCGCGCCGAAGATGCCCAGCCTCAATGCGGACGACCGGGTCGGAGTGCGCGTCGAACAAGGCATCCCGCCCGAAGACCTCGACCGCGATCGCATACGCCTTAATGCGGTCGGCGCGGCCCGCGATAGCCTCCTCGACAACATAGTCCAGAAATTTCCGCGACCGCTCCGTCGCATCGAAATCCGGGCTTTTCAGGATGCGACCAAGCTGAGCCCTGACGCTTTCAGCTTGGGGAATGCCGGCGGTCCCCGTTTCGCACGGTGTGTCTGCGGCCGAAGCAACCGGTGAGGAACCCAGGATACTCCGCGCTCGCATGATACTCTTCCCGCGAGGACACACGCTCGAATACTAAATATTATAGCCTAGTATGGGATTTTCGGCCGGACATACAAGTCGATCGACGTTCGCGCCAAGGCGCGGGTCACGACGCTGCATCTCCGGCGACAGCCGCTGGTCGAAGCAATCCGCAGCTCGCCGACGCTCGCCCGCTGCGGCAACAGATCTACTTCTGCTTCGCCAATGCGTCTGGAATTCAACCGCCTTTGGCATGATTGGCCAGGCCCGGAAGCGGGACGTTGCCGAAGTGAATCGCCCGTAAGCGGACATCTCAGACGTCGGCAAGCGGCCGCCCCCGCTTGTCAGGCGCCTCGTGGCGAATGTCTCACTTGGGGCGCCACCAGACCACGAAGGCAAACCTGTGAATGTCTGGTTCGGGGCGGCAGCCAGAGTCTGCTTATGGCGCGAACCGGAGCGCATTGCTCAATGAATGATCGCGCCTCGCGCCACCCACGTGACTTGCGAGCGAGAGCGAGTGTTGGGGTATCCGCAACTTCCGGTCCCCTATTTCTCAATTAAATCATCTGCTTAGTGCAGATAGAAGTGGCGGAGACGGAGGGATTCGAACCCTCGATACCCTTGTGGGGTATGCTCATTTAGCAAACGAGTGCCTTCAGCCTCTCGGCCACGTCTCCGGCGAGAGGCTCTATGCCTGATTGCAGAGGCCTTTGACAAGCCTCGCCGATAACTTCCTTCGTACGACCTGTGTATTCGCGCGAACGCGGCGCTCGACCACTCCCGTGTGAAGGGAGTGCTCGAGAGGTAAGAGGCCGCCGCAACGGAGCCCTGCGCCGGCCTGGCTTGCTCCCCGGCGGCGCTGCCACTAAATTGCTGTTGTCCGTTGGGGTGCCGAAAGGCTGAGAGGCGTGGCCTGCGCCAACCCATCGCACCTGATCCGGGTAATGCCGGCGAAGGGAACGGTCTTCGGCTCGCAGACAAGTTGCTCGCGCCTCAGGCCGCTGCCTTCCCGGGAGCAGGGAAAGCATGACGGCAGAACGTCCTCAGTCAGGCCTGACAGTCGCGGTGGTCGGCGCCGGCGTCGTCGGTCTCGCCTGCGCCACCGAACTGCTGGCGCGCGGCGCTGACGTCACCGTGCATGAACGCGGCCCGCGCGTCGGGGCCGAGGCCTGCTCCTGGTATGCTGGCGGCATGCTCGCGCCCTGGTGCGAGGGCGAGAGCGCCGAGGAGCCGGTGATCCGGCTAGGGCAGCAGGCAGCCGACTGGTGGGAGCGTCATGCCGGCGGCGTCGTCCGCAAGGGCACGCTCGTCGTCGCGCCAAGCCGGGATCGGTCGGAGCTGCGCCGCTTCGGCCAGCGAACCAGCCATTTCGAGGATATCGACGGCGAGGCCATCGCCGGGCTGGAGACCGATCTCGCCGGGCGATTCTCGCGCGGTCTGTTCTTCTCTGGGGAGGCGCATCTCGATCCCCGACAGGCGATCGCCGCTCTGGGCGAGCGGCTGGTCGCGAACGGCGCCGTCATCCATTTCGACAGTGCGGTCGAACCGGCCGATCTCGATGCCGATATCGTCCTCGACTGCCGCGGGCTGGCTGCGCGCGATGTCCTGCCGGAACTGCGCGGCGTCAAGGGTGAGATGCTGCTGCTCCGGAGCGACGATATCAGCCTGTCGCGGCCGGTTCGTCTGCTGCACCCGCGTATCCCGCTTTACATCGTGCCGCGTGCCGACGGGCTCTTCATGGTCGGTGCGACGATGATCGAGAGCGGGGAGCGCAGCCGCATCTCGGCCCGCGCCATGCTGGAGCTGCTCGGCGCGGCCTATGCGCTGCATCCAGCCTTCGGCGAGGCGGAGGTGGTCGAGATCGGTACCGATGCCCGCCCGGCCTTTCCCGACAACCTGCCGCGGCTGACACGCCGCGGGCGGGTGATCCACGTCAACGGACTCTACCGCCACGGTTTCCTGCTCAGCCCCGCGATGGCGTGGATGGCGGCGGAAGCCGTGTCCAATCCGCAATCCAGACCGGAGATGCTGCATGACCTTGCTGCTTAACGGCGCGCCGCAGGAAATCGCCGCGAAGACGCTGGCGGAGGCGCTGGCCGAGCTCGGCTATGGCGGCCGCATCGTCGCGACGGCGGTGAACGGCGAGTTCGTGCCGGCGCGCAAGCGGGCCGAGATGCCTTTGAACGATGGCGACCGCATCGAGGTCGTCGCGCCGATGCAGGGAGGCTGAGATGGCGTCCTTCTATGGTTTCGAGCCGCAGAATCCGCTTTTCCTCGGTACAGCGCAGTATCCGTCTCCCGCGATCCTGGCCGAGGCGGTGAAGCGCTCGGGCGCCGAGGTCGTCACCGTCTCGCTGCGGCGGGAATCGGCCGGCGGCGCCGGGCAGGCGTTCTGGGCGCTGATCCGCGAGCTCGGCGTCAAGGTTCTGCCGAACACGGCGGGCTGTCACACCGTCAAGGAAGCGGTGACCACCGCACAGATGGCGCGCGAGGTCTTCGGCACCGACTGGATCAAGCTCGAGGTGATCGGCGAGGACGACACGCTGCAGCCGGATGTGATCGCGTTGGTCGAGGCCGCCCGCATCCTCGCCGATGACGGCTTCAAGGTCTTTCCCTACACCACGGAGGATCTCGTCGTCGGCGGGCGGCTGCTCGATGCCGGCTGCGAGGTGCTGATGCCCTGGGGCGCACCGATCGGCTCGGGCAGGGGGCTCAACAACCCCTATGGCCTGCGCAGCATGCGTCAGCATTTCCCTGACATTCCGCTCGTCGTCGATGCCGGTATCGGCCTGCCTTCCCATGCCGCACAGGCGATGGAGATGGGCTATGACGGCATCCTGCTCAATACCGCCGTCGCCAAGGCGGGCGACCCCGCGGCGATGGCGGAGGCCTTCGCGCTCGCCATCCGCGCCGGCCGCCAGGCCTTCGCCGCGCAGCCGATCGAGGCGCGCGACATGGCCGCTCCCTCCACCCCCGTCATGGGCAAAGCCTTCCTGGCCTGAAAGACTCGTCCCGCATGAAGCTCGATCCGTTCTACCCCATCTTCGACAGCGCCGATTGGCTGGAGCGGATGCTGCCGCTCGGCGTCAAGCTGGTGCAGTTGCGCGTCAAGGACCGCCCCGAGGCCGAGGTCGCACGCGAAATCGCCCGGGCGAGGACGCTCTGCGCGGCGGCCGGCTGTGTGCTCGTCGTCAACGACTACTGGAAGCTCGCCATCGCCGAGGGCTGCGATTTCATCCATCTCGGCCAGGAGGATCTCGACGACGCCGATCTCGGCGCGATCCGCAAGGCGGGGCTCAAGCTCGGCGTCAGCAGCCATGACGAAGCCGAGCTGGAGCGGGCGCTGGCGACGGAGCCGGACTATGTCGCGCTCGGTCCGGTCTATCCGACGATCCTGAAGCAGATGCGCTTCGGGCCGCAGGGGCTGGAGCGGCTCGGCGAGTGGAAGCGCCGTATCGGCGACCTGCCGCTGGTCGGCATCGGCGGCATCTCGCTGGAGCGGGCGCCGGGGGTGTTCGAGGCCGGTGCCGACATCGTCGCGGCGGTGACCGACATCACGCTGAACGCCGATCCTGAGGGGAGGCTGAAGGCTTGGGTCGCGGCGACGCGTGAGCGCCCGTCGCCCGGGTCCTGAACGCTGTCATCCCGGACAAGCGGCAAAGCCGCGCTGATCCGGGATCCATGCCTGAACCTGTGCCGGAGGCGTTCCGGCATGGATCCCGGGTCTCCGCTTCGCTGCGCCCGGGATGACTACCGATCATGTCGATGGTGAAGGGAGAGCTTCAGCTCTCGGCTTCCGCCGGCATCGTATGGCCGTCGACATGGCCGAGGCTGCGCTCGGGGTCGAGCCGGTCGCGCACGCGCTGCTTCAGCACCTTGGAATCCGGGAAGCCGCCATCGGTCTTGCGGTCCCAGATCAGCTCGCCGTCATAGGTAATCTGGAAGATGCCGCCGGTGCGCGGGATCAGCGCGACCTCGCCGAGATCCTGCCCGAAGGTCGAGAGCAGCTCCTGGCCGAGCCAGGCCGAGCGCAGCATCCAATTGCACATCGAGCAATAGGTGATGGCGATGCGGGGAGCGGGCTTGGTTTCGGTCATGATCGGCCACCGTTGAAAGGGATGTTCGCCTCGACATCCCGCTTCCGTTGCCGCGATGCAAGCCTGAAAGCGGCATGGCGGCTGCGCTTTGTCAGCCCGCCATCGTGCTCAGGCTGCGCGAGGGATAGCGCAGCGCGACATCGAAGGGGTTGAGCTTGGCGCCCAGAGCTTCCGCCTCGCTGCGCAGCATGGCGATGACGTTGGGCAGCCGGTCCTCGCGCAGCCGCTCGGCCAGCGTGCCGACGCTGAGCGCCGCGACCACGCGGCCCCGCGCATCGAAGACCGGCACGGCGACACCGGCCATCCCTGCGATGAGCCCGGTATTGAGGTTGACCCAGCCCTGCTCACGCGCCGTCGCCATCGCGCTGCGCAGCGCGGCTTCGTCGAGGAAGCCGCGGTCGAGCAGGCGGGGCATGTTGAAGCGGATCACCGCCTCACGCTCGTCCTCCGGCAGATGGGCCAGCATGGCGAGGCTGCCCTGGCCGATGCCGAGCGGTACCTTGCCGCCGATATCGCCGGTGAAGGAGCGGATCGGGAAGGGTCCCTCGATCCTGTCGAGGCAGACGGCGTCATAGCCGTTGCGGACCAGCAGGAAGATCGTGTCGCTGAGCGTCGCGGAGAGCCGCAGCAGGACGGGGCGGGCCAGCTCGCGCAGGCCGCCTGCCTGCCCGGCGCGGGCCGCGATGACGAAGAAGTCGAGCGCCAGCCGGTAGCGCTTGCCGCCGGCTGCCTGCTCGACGAAGCCTTCGGCCATCAGGTCGCGCAGCGCGCGATGTGCGGTGGGCTGGCCGCAGCCGGCAGTCTCGGCGATGTCCTTCAGCCGCATGCCACCACCATCGCCCTCCGAGAGGATGCGCAATAGCCCAAGCGCGCGGCGAAGCGAGGAGACGGGTTCGTCGACAGGTTGCATGCGAGAAAATCAAACGTCAGATGGCGATCAAAATTCTGCATAGAGAAATTATGTCAACAGAAATTCTCTAATGCGGAATTGAAGATTGACGAATTTGTGTCGTCTCCCTTTGCTTGCGCCATCGCAGTCCGGCTTTTCCGGCCACCGGAAAGCCTGCCGATCGAGGTGTTCATGGGCTTCCTGACGCTGCAATCGCTGAGCAAGGTCTTCGGCGACTTCACCGCCGTCAGGGATGTCGATCTCAGCGTCGCCAAGGGTGAGTTCGTCTCGCTGCTCGGCCCCTCCGGCTGCGGCAAGACGACGACACTGCAGATGATCGCGGGGCTGGTCGAGCCGACCAAGGGCACCATTACCCTCGATGGGCGCGACATCACCCGCGAGAAGCCCAGCCGCCGCGGCCTCGGCATCGTGTTTCAGAGCTATGCGCTCTTTCCGCATATGACGGTGGCTGAGAACGTCGCCTTCGGCCTGGAGATGCGCAAGGTCGCCAGGGCCGAGCGCGACCGGCGTGTGAAGGAGATCCTCGGCCTCGTCCATCTCGCGCCTTTTGCCGAGCGCTATCCGCGTCAGCTCTCCGGCGGCCAGCGCCAGCGCGTCGCCATCGCCCGCGCCCTCGTCATCGCGCCACCGGTGCTGCTGCTCGACGAGCCGCTCTCCAACCTCGATGCGAAGCTGCGCGAGGAGATGCAGTTCGAACTGCGCCGCATCCAGCGCAGCGTCGGCACCACCACGATCATGGTCACGCACGACCAGGCCGAGGCGCTCTCGATCAGCGACCGCGTCGTCGTGATGGAGCAGGGGCGCATGACGCAGATCGACGCGCCCTATCGGCTCTACGAGAGGCCGGCGACCGCCTTCATCTCCTCCTTCGTCGGCAAGATGAACCGCATCGAGGCCGTCTGGCGCGGCGGCCGGGCCGAGGCGGGCGGCGTCGCGCTGCCGAGCGAGGCGGCGAGCCTGCCCGAAGGTTCTGCGGCCATCCTGACGCTGCGGCCCGAGAAGATCCTGTTGAAGTCGGCAGGTCAGGGGCTATTGGACGGGCGGGTCACGAGCCGTTTCTTCCTCGGCAGCTACTGGCTCTTCAACATCGAGACGCCGGTCGGGATGATCCTGGTCTCGGCGCCGAACCAGGGCGGTGAGCCGGCCGGCGAAGGCGAGGGCGTCGCCCTCGACTGGCAGGCGGACAGCGCCGTGGTCACGACTGCGGGAGCGGTGGCATGAGCGGGCAGCGCACGCTGACGCCCTGGCTGCTCGTCTCGCCGGCGACGCTGCTTTTCCTCGGGCTCGTGGTCCTCCCGCTCATCCTGACGGTGATCCTGTCCTTCCATGCCTATGATCACACCTCCGGCATCCAGAACAGCTTCACTCTCAGCCACTACCTGACCGTCGCATCCGACGATTATTACCTCACGATCTTCTGGCGCACGCTGCGGCTCGCTGCGCTGACCACGCTGATCTGCGCTCTGATCGGCGCACCCGAAGCCTATGTGCTGGCCCGCATGGGCGATCCCTGGCGCTCGATCTTCCTGCTTGTCATCATCGGCCCGCTGCTCGTCTCGGTGGTGGTCCGCGCCTTCGGCTGGAGCATGCTGCTCGGCTCCGCCGGCCTGCTGAACCAGGCCCTGCAGGCTCTGGGCCTGAGCCCGGTCCGGCTGCTCTACACCGAGACTGCGATCGTGATCGCGCTCGTCCACGTCATGCTGCCTTTCATGGTCATCCCGGTCTGGACGGCGCTGCAGAAGCTCGACCCGATGGTCGAGGCGGCAGCCTGGAGCCTCGGTGCCTCGCGCTTCACGGCGCTGCGCCGGATCGTGCTGCCGCAAGTGTCGCTCGGCATGCTCTCCGGTAGCCTGATCGTCTTCGGTCTTTCGGCGAGCGCCTTCGCCATTCCCGGCCTGCTCGGCGGCCGGCGCCTCAAGATGGCGGCGACGCTGGTCTATGACGAATACATGTCCGAGTTGAACTGGCCGCTGGGCGCCGCGATCGCGATCATCGTGCTCCTCGCCAACCTCATCATCATGCTGGGCTACAACCGTCTCGTCGAGACGCGCGCCCGCCGGGCTCTGGGCTGAGGGCGCACGCCATGCATCGCAACGGCCCCGTCGCGCTCCTCTTCCACGGCCTCGTCGTCGCCTTCGTGCTGGCGCCGCTCGTCGTGGTCTGCCTCGTCGCCTTCACGCCGGAGAATACGCTCTCCATCCCGACGACCAGCTTCTCGCTGCGCTGGTTCCGGGCGATCTTCGCCCATCCCGATTTCGTGCCGTCCTTCTACAACAGTCTCTGGCTGGCGACGCTGGCTGCGACGCTCTCCGTCGCGCTCGCCGTGCCCGCCGCGCTCGCAATCGACCGCTACGATTTCCCCGGCCGCGATGCGCTGAACGGGCTATTTCTTTCGCCGCTGATCATTCCGCATCTGGTGCTGGGCGTCGCCTTCCTGCGCCTCTTCGCGCTGATCGGTGCGACCGGCTCCTTCGCCTGGCTGGTCGTCACCCATGTCATCGTCGTCACGCCCTATGTGATGCGCCTGGTCATGGCGGCGCTTTCGGGCATGGACCGCAGCGCCGAGCAGGCGGCGATGACGCTCGGCGCCTCGCACTGGACGGTGTTTCGCCGCATCACGGCGCCGATGATCCTGCCCGGCATCACCGGCGGCTGGCTGCTCGCCTTCATCAACAGCTTCGACGAACTGACCATGTCGATCTTCGTCACCTCGCCGCAGACGGTGACGCTGCCGGTGCGGATGTACATGTACGCGACGGAGTCGATCGATCTGATGATGGCAGCGGTCTCGGCCCTCATGATCGCGCTGACGGCAGGCGCCATGCTGGTGCTCGACCGCGCCTTCGGCCTCGACAAGATTCTCGTCGGCCAGAAGTGACCGCCATGTCCTCGAACCAGAAGCCGCTGCTTCATCGCATCGTCCGCAAGGACCACCCCGCCATCGCCTTCACGCTTGATGGCGTGCCCTGCGAGGGCCGCACCGGCGATACCCTTCTCAGTGCGATCCTGAACCGCACCGACAGCCTGCGCCGCACCGAATTCACCGGTGAGCCGCGCGCCGGCTTCTGCCAGATGGGCGCTTGCCAGGATTGCTGGGTCATGACCGAGACGGGCGAGCGTCTGCGCGCCTGCACGACGCCCCTCGTCCCCGGCATGCGGATCGTGACGAAGCTCGGGAGCGTGGCATGAGCAAGCGTCCGCAGCCGTTGATCGTCGGCGCCGGACCGGCCGGCATCCGCGCCGCCGAGGCGCTCGTCGCTGCCGGCCTGCGCCCGCTGGTGGTGGATGAGGCGCCGGCCTGTGGCGGGCAGATCTATCGCCAGCGCCTTGTTCAGGATGGCCGCTCGACCAAGGACCTCTATGGGTCCGAGGCGGGCAAGGCCGAACGCCTCCACGCCGCCTTCGCCGCGCTGGGCGGCCGCATCGACTATTGGCCGCAGGCGCTGCTCTGGAGCCTGCGCGACGGCAGCGCCGACATCGCAGTTGCCGGCGCGACCCGCCGTGCCGAATACGATGGGCTTGTCCTCGCGACCGGTGCGACCGACCGCGTCCTGCCGGTCCCCGGCTGGACGCTCCCCGGCGTCTTCACGCTCGGCGGTTCCCAGATCGCGCTCAAGGCCCAGGGCTGCGCCATCGGCAGCCGCGTCGTCTTTGCCGGCTCCGGCCCGCTGCTCTATCTTGTTGCCTGGCAGTACATGAAGGCGGGCGTCGAGGTTGCGGCAGTGCTGGACGCCGCTCCCAGTTCCGCCAAGCTCAATCTGATCAAGGCCCTGCCGCTCGATCCCGGCATCGTGCTGCGGGGAATGCGCTTCGTCGCCGAGCTGCGTCTGCGTGGCATAGCCATCCGCACCGGCATCGAGGGGCTGCGCATCGAAGGCGATGGCAGGGTCTCCGGCGTGGCCTGGCGCGAGGGCGGCCGCGAGCGGCGCCTGGCCTGCGACGGTGTCGGCTACGGCCTTGCGCTCCGTTCCGAGACGCAGCTCGCCGATCTCGCCGGCTGTGCCTTCCGCTTCAACGAGCGCGACCGCGCGTGGCTGCCGATGCGGGACGCCGCCGGCCGAGCCTCCGTTCCGGGCGTCTATCTTGCCGGCGACGGGGCCGGCATCGCCGGAGCCGATGCGGCGGAGCGGGCTGGCGAGCGCGCCGCGCTGGCGCTTCTCGAAGATCGCAGTCTGGCTTTCGACAAGGCACGCGCCTCTGCGCTCGAAGCCGAGCTTGCCCGCATCGGCCGGCTGCGCGACGTGCTCGAAGCCGCCTTTCCCTTCCCGGCCCACTGGGCGGGGGCGATCGACGACGCCACTATGCTCTGCCGCTGCGAGGAGATCACGGCCGGGGCGGTGCGCGAGGCCGCAGGCCGTTTTGATATCAGTGAGATCAACCGTCTGAAGGCGGTGAGCCGCGTCGGTATGGGGCGCTGCCAGGGGCGGATGTGCGCTGCCGCCTCCGCCGAGGTGCTGGCTGCTGCGACGGGCAAGCCGATCGATGCCGTCGGCAGGCCGAGGGCACAGGCGCCGGTGAAGCCGATCCCACTCGCCTTGCAACCGACGGCGGATCGGCCGGAGGCCGCAGAATGAGCCGCCATTTCGACATCGATGTCGCCATCGTCGGCGGCGGCCTGGTCGGCTCCTCCGCAGCGCTGGCGCTGCGCAATATGGGCTTCAGCGTCGCACTGCTCGACAAGGCCTTCTGCGGCGCGCAGGCCAGCGGCGTGAACTATGGCGGCGTGCGTCGGCAGGGCCGTCCGCGCGAGCAATTGCCGCTGTCGCAGCGGGCGCATGCCGTCTGGCCGCGTCTCAGGGGCCTGATCGGCATCGATGGCGAGTTCCTGCGTTCCGGCCATCTCAAGCTTGCCCGCAGCGAGGCCGATATGGCCGCGCTCGAGTCCTACGCCGCCGAGGTCGCCGATCAAGGCCTCTGCCTCGAGCTCATGGGCCATAACGGGCTGCGCGAGCGCTTTCCATGGATCGACGGCAGCATCCTCGGCGCCTCTCTCTGCGCCGGTGACGGCCACGCCAATCCGCGCCTCGTCTCGGCCGCCTTCGCCAGCGCCGCTCGGCGTGCCGGTGCGCATGTGCTGGAGAACACGCCGGTCACCGGCATCGCGCGCAACGGCGAGGGCTTCGCGCTGGAGGCTGGAGAGGGCGTCAGCGTGACGGCCAGCATCGTGATCAACAGCGCCGGCGCCTGGGCGGATCGCTTCGCCGCCGATTTCGGCGAGCCTGTGCCGCTCTCGCGCATCTACCCCTCGATGATCGTCACCGAGCCGCTGCCGCCGGTGATGACCGTCAACATCGGCATGGAGGGCGGAGGCATCTACGCCCGGCAGGTCGAGCGCGGTAATTGCGTCGTCGGCGGCGAGCGCGCCCTGCCGCTCGAAAATGCCGATTTCTCGCGTCCGCGCGGGGAGGGTGCGCTCGCGATCATGAACCGCACGGCAGAGGTCTTCCCGGCGCTGCGCCATGCCCAGGCGATCCGCTTCTGGTCCGGCACCGAGGCGTCCATGCCCGACCGAAACCCGGTCATCGGCTTCAGCGGTACGACGCCCGGCCTGATCCACGCCTTCGGCTTCACCGGCGCCGGCTTCCAGATCGCGCCCGGCGTCGGCGAGGTGCTGGCCGAGCTCGTCCGCGACGGCCGCACGTCCACGCCGATCGAAGCGTTTTCCATCGCCCGTTTCAGCCGGCCTTCCGGGCCGGAGGGTCAGGACCGCACCAGCCACGGCTCGGGTGCGCGTTCGCAGTCAGAGCCGCAAAGCAGGGGAGCCCACTCATGATCACTCGTCGCACCGTCTTGGCCGGCACCGTCGCCGCGCTCGCGCTGACCGCCGCCGGCAGCGCCTTCGCCCAGACCAAGACGCTCTATGTCGGCATGAACGGCGGCAATTTCGAGCGCACCTTCACCCAGGCCGTCTTCCCGGACTTCGAGAAGGCCAACAACGTCAAGATCGTGGTGGTGCCCGGCACGTCCTCGGACATCCTCGCCAAGGCGACTGCGGCCAAGGACAAGCCGCAGATGCACATCATGTTCCTCGACGACGGCGTGATGGTCCGCGCCATCGGCGCCGGCCTCTGCGAGAAGCTCAAGGACAGCCCGGAGATCGCCCAGGTCGACAAGGGCGCCCGCATGAAGGGCGACATGGCCGTCGGCATCGACATGGGCATGACCGGCCTCGCCTATAACAAGAAGATGTTCGACGAGAAGGGCTGGGCGGCGCCGACCTCCTGGATGGACCTCGCCGATCCCAAGTTCAAGGACAAGGTCGTCTTCCAGTCGGCCTCGGCCTCGTCCTTCGGCCTTCATGCCTTCCTGATGTTCAACCGCATCCAGGGCGGCACCGAGGCCAATGTCGAGCCGGGCTTCGGCAAGTTCCGCGACACCATCGGCAAGAACGTGCTCGAGTTCATCCCGAACTCGGCCAAGATCTCCGAGATGGTCCAGACCGGCGAGGCTGCGATCTTCCCGCTGACCCCGACCGCCGTCGCCACGCTCAAGGAGAAGGGCATCCCGGTCGAGTACGCCCAGCCGAAGGAAGGCTCGGTGGTGCTGATGGTCGCGCAATGCGTCATCGCCAACAATTCGGAGCCGGAGCTGGCGCAGAAGCTCGCCGCCTACCTGCTCTCGCCCGAGGCGCAGTCGAAGGCGCTGGCTGCCGGCAACGTCGTGCCCTCGAACCCGAAGGCCAAGGCCGAGACGGCCGAGGCCGAGAAGAAACTCGAGGCCTTCCACAACAACATGAAGACGGCGGTGGTGCTGGATTGGGACGCGATCAACGCCAAGCGCCCGGAATGGAACAGCCGCTGGAACAAGATGATCGAGCGTTGAGCCGCTTGCTCCTCCGATAGGAAAACGGCCGGTCCGCGAGGACCGGCCGTTTTCGTTTGAGGTATTCGCGTGGCGCTTCAGCCGAGTCGGTCAAATAGCTGACGAGAATCGAGAAACGCCCATCCTGCCTACGAGCGTCATTCTCGGGCGGAGCGAAGAGAAGACCCGGGAATCCCTTGCCGGAGGAGGCTCGGGAGCCCGCATGTCACGAGATGCTCGGGTCAAGCCCGAGCATGACGGAAACGCCGCGGCCGTTACACCTCTTCAACATAGCGGCGGCGCAGATGCGCCTTGAACACGGAGGCATCGAGCGGCCGGCCGGTCGCTTCGGTGAGCAGATCGTCGGTCGAAAGCAGCGAGCCCTTGCCGTGGATGTTGGCGCGCAGCCAGCCGACCAGCGGGCTGAAATCCCCCTCGCCGATGCCCGGCAGGATAGCGGGCTCGGACCGGCAGGCCGCGTCGAATATCTGGGCCGCGGTCATCGCGCCGAGCGTATAGGTCGGGAAATAGCCCCAGCCGCCGGACGGCCAATGGATATCCTGCAGGCAGCCGACCCGGTCGTCCGGGACGGTGACGCCGAGCAGGGATTTCATCCCGGCGTTCCAGGCCGCGGGCAGTTCTGCGAGCGGCATCTCGTCGGCGACCAGCGCTTTTTCCAGCCGGTAGCGCAGGATGACATGGGCCGGATACGTCACCTCGTCGGCATCGACGCGGATGAAGCCCGGCTCGACGCGGGTATAGCGGCGCCACATCGCTTCGCTTTCCCAAGCCGGGCCATGACCCCCAAAACTCTCCCGCATCAGCGGCGCGGCGAAGGCGAGGAACTGGCGCGAGCGGCAGGCCTGCATCTCCATCAGCAGGGACTGGCTCTCATGCACGCTCATGCCGCGCGCTGCGCCGACCGGTTGGTTGAGGTAGCCCTGCGGCCGGCTTTGCTCATAAAGCGCGTGGCCGGTCTCGTGCAGGACGCCCATCAGGGCCTTGGTGAAATCGGCCTCGTCGTAGCGCGTGGTGATGCGGACATCGTTGTCGGCGCCGCCGCAGAAGGGGTGGGTAGAAATGTCGAGCCGGCCGCGCCCGAAGTCATAGCCCAGTGCTGCCATCAGCCTCAGGCCCAACGCGCGCTGCGTCTCCGTCGGGAAGGGGCCCTCGAGCGCCGACAGCGCCGGCCGGCGCGCCTGCACGGCCATCACTTCCTCGGCGAAGCCGGGGAGGAAGGCGGCGAGATCGTCGAACAGCGCGTCGATCTTGGCCGCGCTGCCGCCCGGCTCATAGTCGTTGAGGAGGGCGTCATAGGGCGAAAGCCCGAGCTTCTCGCCCTTGGCCTTGCCGATCTGCCGTTGCAGGTTCAGCACCTCGGCGAGATAGGGCAGCAGGCCGGCAAAATCGGAATCAGCCCGCGCCTGGCGCCAGCGCATCTCGCAGGCTGAGATCGCCTTGCTCGACGCCTCGACGAGATCGGCGGGCAGCGCGGTGTCGACCGTCCAGACGCGCCGGATCTCGCGCAGATTGGCCTTCTCCCAGGCGCCTAGGCCGTTGTCGCTGTCGGCATCCGTGAGCCAATCGCCGATACGGGTGTCGGTCGCCAGGCCGTGGCGCATGACATGCAGCAGCGCCATGCTCTCGGCCCGCGTCTCGGCGGCACCCTTCGGCATCATCGTGTCGTTGTCCCATTGCAGGATGCCGATGGCGTTGGAGAGCGCGGCGATGCGGCCGAAATGGGCGGTGAGGTCGGAATAGGCGGTCATGGGAGGTATCTCCGGGCCTTCGTGTCTTATGCGCGGTCATCCCGGACGAAGCGAAGCGCAGATCCGGGATCCATGCCTGAGCGCCGTTCGGCGTCGTTCCGGCATGGATCCCGGGTCTCCCTGCGGTCGCCCGGGGTGACGAGGGAACGAGTGTTGCGAATTCAGGCGAACAGCTTGGAATACTGCCGCGGCTGCGAGCGCAGGTACTGGTCCGGCGCCTTGACGCTGGCGCCCAGCTCGGCTGCGGCGTGCCAGGGCCAGCGCGGATCGTAGAGGATGCCGCGCGCCAGCCCGACGAGATCGGCCTCGCCCGTGCCGATGATGGCCTCGGCCTGCTCCGGTTCCGTGATCAGGCCGACAGCGATCGTGGGGAGCCCCGTAGCCTCCTTCACGGCCCGCGCGAGAGGGACCTGGTAGCTCGGGCCGAGCGGGATCTTTTGGGCGGTGGAAAGGCCGCCGCTCGAGACGTGGATGAAATCGATGCCGCGGGCTTTGGCCGCCTTGGAGAAAGCGATGCTCTGCTCGACATCCCAGCCGCCTTCGACCCAGTCGGTGCCGGAAATGCGGAAACCCAACGGGAAGCCCGCCGGCACCACCGAGCGCACCGCTTCGTAGACTTCGAGGGGGAAGCGCATGCGGTTTTCGAGAGAGCCGCCATACTCGTCGTCGCGCTTGTTCGAGAGCGGCGAGAGGAATTGATGCATCAGATAGCCATGGGCGCCGTGCAACTCGATCGCCGCCAGCCCGAGCCGGACGCTCCGCCGCGCCGAATCCGCGAAAGCCTCGATGAGACGGGCGATGTCGTCGCGGGTGAGGGCGCGCGGCGGACGCGGATAGGTCTCGAAGCCGACCGCCGAGGGCGCATGCACATTCCAGCCGCCCTCGTCGAGGCCGAGCTGACCGCCGCCCTTCCAGGGCTGCGCCACCGAGGCCTTGCGGCCGGCATGGCCGAGCTGGATCGCGATCGGCATGTCCGACCAGGAGCGGGCCGCCTCCAGCGCCTTGCCCAGCGCGGCCTCCGTCTCGTCCGACCACAGGCCGACATCGAAGGGGCTGATGCGCCCGTCGGGCTCGACGGCCGTCGCCTCGATGATGAGCAGCGCCGCGCCGGAAAGCGCGAGATGGCCGAGATGGATGGTGTGCCAGTCCGTCGCGCAGCCGTCCTTGGCTGAATATTGGCACATGGGCGCGATGACGATGCGATTGGCGAGCGTGAGGCTGCCGAGCTGGTAGGGGCTGAAGAGCTGGCTCATGTCGGAAAGGCTTCTCAATGAGGGAAGGTTCGGAAGGCAGTCTAGAAGCGCTTTCCCCCACGAGGCCAGAGCGGGCCGTGCACATCAGATGTGCGCCACGCTGCGGCGCCGCTCACGATTCCGCGTTCGGCATTGTGCGACCGCGAAACCGCCGTAATCTGACATACTATAAGCAGGCTTATGTTTGGAGATTCTGTATGAAGCGACCCCTCCGGCGGGAATTCATGTTCCAGCTCGTTGAAACGTCTCGGCTGTTGCGGACTTATGTTGATCAGCGGGCCCGGCAGCACGGCACGACGCGAGCGCAGTGGGGCGTGATGTCTCGGTTGCGGCGGCAGGAGGGGCTGAACCAGGCCGCGCTGGCCGAGCAGATGGATCTGCAGCCGATTTCGCTCGCAAGACTGCTGGACCGGCTGCAGGGCCAGAACCTGATCGAGCGCCGGGAGGACCCGGCTGACAGACGTGCCTATCGGCTCTACCTGACCCCGGAGGGCCGGGCACTGGTGGACGACCTTGATGAGGTGCGCACCGCGATTGCTCAGGAGGTGCTTGGCGGGGTTGAGGAGCGGTCGATCCTCTCAGCTTTGGATACCCTGGCCACGATCCGCGAGCAGACCCGCGCCCAGCGGGAAGACAAGACGCAGATGCCGGCTTCCGCCGGCCAGACCGCCTGAACGAGTGGAGCGAACATGAAGCGTTCAGGTTTTGTCACCGGGCTGATGCTCGTCGCGGTCGCGGCCGCGGGCGTCTGGTATTGGCGCTCGCACGGCGCGGAAAACGCGCAGGCGACGCGCGGGCGGGGAGATGGCGCGCCCGTCGCGGTCGCGTCCGCCGCGGCGGTCCAGGTCGATTTCCCGGTGCGCAAGCGCGCCATCGGCTTCGTCGAAACCCCGGCGAGCGTCCTCGTGCGCTCGCGTATCGACAGCCAGATCATGCAGCTGCACGTCACCGACGGGCAGTTCGTCAAGACCGGTGATCTGCTCTTCACCCTCGACGATCGCGACATCAAGGCTCAGATCGCCAAGGATGAGGCGATGCTGGCTCGCGACGAGGCGACCCATACGCGCAACCTCGCCGATCTCGATCGCTACAAGCAGCTCTTCACTCGCAATGCCGGCACGCAGGCGCAGGTCGACCAGGCAACCGCCGACGAGCGCAGCTCGGCGGCCAGCATCCAGGGTGACCACGCCACCCTGGACGCGGACCGGTTGAAGCTGAGCTACACGCGGATCATGGCGCCCATCGACGGCCGTATCGGCGCCGTCCAGGTCACGCCGGGCAATCTCGTCAACGCCGCCAACAACAGCAGCGGCACTGGCCTGCTGACCATCACCCAGATGAAGCCGCTGCGCGTATCCTTCGCCATGCCGGAGCATGAGCTGCCGACCCTGCAGGCTGCGCTCGCGGCCGCCAAGCCCATAGCGGTGACGGCCCGCGTGCCGAATACCGGCCGCCCGCCGGCGCAAGGCAGGCTCAACTTCGTCGATTCGACCGTCGACATGACATCGGGAACGATCACGGCCAAGGCAGCCTTCGCCAATGACGATCTCACCCTCTGGCCCGGTCAGTATGTCGATGTTGAGATTATCCCGGAAACGCTGATGGGCATCACCGTGATTCCGACGGTCGCAGTCCAGACCGGGCAGAAGGGCCAGTATGCCTTCGTGGTGAAGCCTGACTCGACCGTCGATCTGCGTCAGATCAAGGTCGCGCTGACCGACGGCGACAAGACGGCGGTGTCCGAGGGGATCGCTGCGGGGGAACGGGTCGTCATCGATGGCCAGATGCGGCTGAACCAGGGCACGCGGGTGCGTGAGCGCGGCGCGACCAGCGAGAAGCCGCCGGCGAGCACGCCGGTGGCCGAGGGCGCGCGCTCATGAACATTTCCTCCTTCTGCATCAAGCACCCCGTTGCGACCATCCTGATGTCGGTCTCGCTGGTGCTGGCGGGGCTGTTCGCCTGGCGCTTCCTGCCGGTCGCGGCGCTGCCGCGCGCCGAGTTTCCGGTCATCAACGTATCCGCGCAGCTTCCCGGCGCCTCGCCGGACACCATGGCGACCTCGATCGCGACGCCGCTGGTCAAGCAGTTCGGCACCATCGCCGGCATCGACTCGATCTCGACCACGAACTCGCAGGGCGCGACCTCGATCGCCATCCAGTTCGTGCTGAACCGCGACATCGACGCGGCCGCAGCCGACGTGCAGGCAGCGATCACCCGCACCCTGCGGCAATTGCCGATCGAGATGACGACGCCGCCGAGCTATCGCAAGGTCAATCCCGCCGACGCGCCGATCATCCTGATGGCGCTGAAGAGCGATGTCGTGCCGCTGTCGCAGCTGGACGCCTTCGCGCAGCAGGTCATCTCGCCGGCGCTGTCCACGGTCGAAGGCGTCGCCCAGGTGCTGATCTGGGGCAGCCAGAAATACGCGGTGCGTATCCAGATCGACCCGACCGCTCTGGCGGCGCGCGGCATCGGTCTCGATGAGCTGCAACTTGCGATCACGGCCGCCAATGCCAACACGCCGGTCGGCACCCTCCAGAACACGGCCCAGCAGCTCACCATCCAGGCGCAGACCCAACTCGCCAACGCCGCCCAGTTCTCCAACGTCATCATCGCGACGCGCTCCGGCAAGCCGGTCAGGCTTGGCGACGTCGCCAAGGTGATCGACTCCGTCGAGAACACTCAGACCCGCAGCACCTATGACGGCATGCCGGCGATCGTGCTGGCGGTGCAGCGTCAGCCCGACGCCAACACCGTCGAAGTCGTCGACCGCGTCAAGGCGATGATCCCGACCTTCCAGGACCAATTGCCGGCCGCCGCCGCGCTCTCCCTGCTCAACGACCGCTCGACCTCGATCCGCCAGGCGGTGGAGGACGTGCAGTTCACGCTGCTGCTCACCGTCGCGCTCGTGATCATGGTGATCTTCGTCTTCCTGCGCCGGGTCGCCGCGACCTTCATCCCGGCGGTGGCGGTGCCGATCTCGATCATCGCGACGCTGGCCGCGATGTACATGCTCGACTTCTCGATCGACAACATCTCGCTGCTGGGCCTCACGCTCTCTGTCGGCCTGGTTGTCGACGACGCCATCGTCATGCTGGAGAACATCGTCCGGCACATGGAGGAGGATGGGCTCTCGGCCTATGAGGCGTCGTTGAAGGGCGCCAGCGAGATCGGCTTCACCATTATCTCCATCTCGCTTTCGCTGGTCGCGGTCTTCATCCCGGTGCTGCTCATGGGCGGCGTGATCGGCCGCATCTTCAACGAGTTCGCGGTGGTGGTGACGGTCTCGATCCTCGCCTCCGCCTTCGTCTCGCTGACGCTGACCCCGATGCTGTGCTCGCGCCTGCTTTCGGGCTACTCCGAGCATCATGAGGAGAACGCACTCGGCCGCTGGCTGGAGAAGGGCTTCGATGCGGTGTTGTCAGGCTATGATCGGGGGCTGAAATTCTGCCTGCGCTTCCAGCCGCTGATGCTGCTTGCTTTCTTTCTCACCATGGCCGGCACCGTCTGGCTGCTGCAGACGACGCCGAAGGGCTTCTTCCCGCAGGAGGATATCGGCCAGCTCCAGGTCTCGACGGAAGCCCGGCAGGACATCTCCTTCGACGCGATGCTGAAGCTGCAGTCCACGGTTGCCGACATCTTCCGCAAGTCGCCTTATGTCGCGCATGTCGCCTCGTCGGTCGGCGGCAATGGCGGCGGCGGCAGCGCGCTGAACTCCGGGCGCCTCTTCGTCGAGTTGAAGCCGCTGGACGAGCGCCCCAAGCTGCAGGAGGTCCTTGCCTCGCTGCGCCGCGACCTTGGCCAGGTGGCGGGCATCAACACCTACATGGTTCCAGTCCAGAATCTGAACATCGGTGCGCGCGCCTCGAAGAGCCAGTACCAGCTCGTGGTTCAGGGGCTCGATCAGGCGCTGATGAATGACTGGGCTCTGCGGCTCGCCGACGCGATGAGCCGCGATCGTGGGACCTTCGCCGACGTCACCACCGATCTGCAGAACAACGCCCTGCAGGCGACGCTCACGATTGACCGCGACAAGGCCAATGCGCTGGGTATCGGTGCAGACATCCTGCGTTCGACCCTCTATTCGGGCTTCGGCGTCCGGCAGGTCTCGACGATCTACACCACCGGCGACAACTACAATGTCGTCGTCGAGTTCAATCCCAACGAGCACTGGACGCCCGAGCACCTGAACGCCATTCGGGTGCGCGCCAAGAACGGCACATTGGTCCCGCTCGGCGCCGTCGCGCGGGTCGAACGGACGGCCGGCCCGCTCACGGTCAACCAGCTCGGCCAGCTCCCCGCCGTGACGATTTCCTACAATCTGCCGGCTGGCGTGGCGCTCGGCGACAGCGTCAACCGCATCGACACGCTCAAGGAGCAGATCGGCTTGCCGAAGTCGCTCTCGACGACGCTCGCCGGCACTGCCAAGACCTTCCAGGATTCATTGGCCAACCAGGGGCTGCTGATCGCGGGCGCGATCCTGACGATCTACATCGTGCTCGGCATCCTCTACGAGAGCTTCATTCACCCGCTGACGATCCTGACCGGCCTGCCTTCGGCCGCGATCGGCGCGCTCGGGGCGCTCAGGCTCTTCGACATGGACCTCTCGGTCATTGCCATCATCGGCCTCCTCATGCTGATCGGCATCGTCAAGAAGAACGCGATCATGATGATCGACGTTGCCCTCGTGCTGCTGCGCGAAGGCGCGTCGGCGCAGGACGCGATCCACCGGGCCTGCCTCATGCGCTTCCGGCCGATCCTGATGACCACGCTGGCCGCGTTGATGGGCACGCTGCCGATCGCGCTGGGCGCCGGCGCGAGCGCCGAGCTGCGCCAGCCGCTCGGCATTGCCGTCGTCGGCGGCCTGATGATCTCGCAGGTATTGACGCTGTTCATCACGCCGGTCCTGTTCCTCTACATGGACAGGCTGTCGAACGGACTCCTCCGCCTCGGCGGCTGGCTGCGCGGCAGCAAGCAGGAACCGGCGCACGTCACACATCCGGCGGAGTGAGGTCGGATCAAAAGAAAACGCCGCCGGCTTCCCGTGAAGCCGGCGGCGTTTTTTTTAGGTCGTTTTCCGGAAGGCTCAGGCCGCGTCGAGACCGTAGAGCGAGTGCAGCGTGCGCACCGCGAGCTCGGTATAGGCCGCATCGATCAGCACCGAGAACTTGATCTCGGAAGTGGTGATGGCGCGGATGTTGATGCCCTTCTCGGCGAGTGCCCGGAAGGCGCGGGCGGCGACACCGGCGTGAGAGCGCATCCCGACGCCGATCGCGGAGATCTTCACGACGTCGGCCGCGCCCTGGATCTCCTGATAGGCGATCACGTCGTGCTTGCTCTCGAGCAGCGTCTTGGCGCGCTCGTAATCGGCGGTCGGCACGGTGAAGGTGATGTCGGTCGTCGCCTGGTCGTCCGAGACGACCTGGATGATCATGTCGACATTGATGTTGGCGTCGGCGAGCGGGCCGAAGATCGCCGCGGCGACGCCGGGCTTGTCGGCCACGCGCCGGAGCGTGATCTGGGCTTCGTCCCGGGAGAAGGCGATGCCGGTGACGATCTGCTGTTCCACGATGTCGTCCTCGTCGCAGATGAGGGTGCCAGGATTGGGGTTTTCGGGGTCGTCGAAGGAGGAGCGCACATAGGTCGGCACGCGATGGACCATCGCGATCTCGACCGAGCGCACCTGCAGCACCTTGGAGCCGAGCGAGGCCATTTCGAGCATTTCCTCGAAGGAGACCTTGTCCATGCGCTTGGCCTTCGGCACCACGCGCGGATCGGTGGTGTAGACGCCGTCGACATCGGTGTAGATGTCGCAGCGATCGGCCTTCAGGCCGGCGGCGAGCGCAACCGCGCTGGTGTCGGAGCCGCCACGGCCGAGCGTGACGATGCGGCGGCTCTCGGCATGCACGCCCTGGAAGCCGGAGCAGACCGCAACCTCGCGGTTGCGGTCGAAGCCGGCGATGATGCCGGCGCCGTCGACATCGACGATGCGGGCCGAACCATGCGCGTCCGAGCCGTAGATCGGGATCTGCCAGCCCTGCCAGGAGCGGGCCGGAATGCCCATTTCCTTGAGCACGATCGCCATCAGGCCGGAGGTGACCTGCTCGCCCGAGGCGACGACGGTGTCGTACTCCGCCTGGTCGTAGAGCTGTGCCGCTTCCTTGCACCAGCCGACGAGTTCGTTGGTCTTCCCCGACATCGCCGAGACGACGATCGCGACCTCGTTGCCCGCTTCGAACTCACGTTTGACGTGGCGCGCCGCGTTCTTGATGCGCTCGATATTGGCGACAGAGGTGCCGCCGAATTTCATCACCAGACGGGCCATGACGGTCTTTGGGCTCTCGATAGCTGTCCCCGGCCGAAGATGCCGGGTCGAAACGTCGCCCTCGCACTGGCGGCGGGGCGGGTGTAGATGACGGTCGGCAGGCGCGGTGTCAATGTGGCATCGCATAAAGGAAGGATCGGTTCATGGCGGCTGCGGCTGAGCGGACAGGCTCGACGATCGATCCGGCCGAAGTCGCGCGTTTCGATGCGATCGCGCGCGAGTGGTGGGATCCGAAGGGGCCCATGGCCGTCCTGCACAAGTTCAACCCGGTGCGCCTCGCCTATGTCCGCGACGAAGCCTGCGCGCATTTCGGGCGTGATCCCAAGCAGATGCGGGCGCTTGCCGGCCTGAGCCTGGTCGATATTGGCTGCGGCGGCGGCGTGCTGTCGGAGCCGCTGGCTCGGCTCGGCGCGGAGGTGACCGGGCTCGACCCGGCGCCGACCAATGTCAGCGTCGCGCGCGCCCATGCCGAGAAGAGCGGCCTGGCCATCGACTATCGCGAGGAGACGATCGAGTCGGTCGTCGCGTCCGGCAAGCGCTTCGACATCGTGCTGGCGATGGAGGTCGTCGAGCATGTCGCCGATGTCGAGGCCTTCGTCGCGGCCTGCTGCGCGGCGGTGAAGCCCGACGGTCTGCTCATCATGGCGACGATCAATCGCACGCTGAAATCCTATGCGCTCGCCATTGTCGGCGCCGAATATGTGCTGCGCTGGCTGCCGAAGGGCACGCATGACTGGGAGAAGTTCGTGACACCGGGCGAACTCGGCGGCGCCATCGAAGGCAACGGCTTCACGCTTGGAACGCAGACCGGTGTGGTCTTCAATCCGCTGACCGGTCGCTGGAGCGCGGCTCGCGACATGGATGTGAACTACATGCTCGCCGCCAGCCGCGGCGGCGCGGTCTAGCTTTCGCTCTCCGGCTCGGCGAGCGTCCCGTTTGCCGCCGCCAGCCGCTGAATGAGATCGGCCGGCAGCGCTTCCGCCACGCGCTGCTGCACCGCCTGCCAGGCCGGCAGCGCCGCCTGGAGCCGCCTGGCTCCCTCTTCCGTCAGCCAGACCGAGCGGCGGCGCAGATCCTTTTCGACCGCTGCGATCTCGATGAGGCCGTCGCGCTCCAAGGCTCGCAGATTCCGCGAAAGCGTGGAGGGATCGAGTCCCGCCTGCTCGGCGAGCGCTGCCATCCGGTCGTCTTCATTCGTTGCGATCACGGCCATCAGGCCGAGCTGTGCGACGCTCAGCCCGTTATCCCTGAGCGCTTCGTCGTAGATTTGCGTAACCCGTCGCGCTGCGTGCCGAATGGTCACCCCGGCGCAGCTCGCAGCGAGCCTGCGCACCTCCTCACGAAATCCGCGTTGTCGCTGCATGGCGAATCTCAATTTACATGTAGATGCAATGATTGCATATACATGTAATGTGGGATTTCGAGGATTTCGCGATGCCGACGCCGCCTGCCGACATTCTGAGCCGCATCGGGGGCACCGCCTTGCTGCCCCTGCGCCGCATCGTTCCCCCGGACGGTGCTCGGCTACTGCTGAAGCTCGAAAGCGAGAACCCGACAGGCTCGATGAAGGACCGCATGGCGCTCGCCATGATCGAGGCGGCCGAAGCCGATGGGCGGCTCCGGCCGGGCGGCAGCGTCGTCGAATACACCGGCGGGAGCACGGGCGTTTCGCTCGCACAGGTCTGCGCGGCGAAGGGTTACCGGTTGCACATCGTGACGTCCGACGCCTTCGCACGCGAAAAGCTCAGCCATATGCGCTTGCTCGGCGCGGAACTGACGATCATCGCGAGCGAGTCCGGCCGTATGACCGAGAAGCTGACGCGGGAAATGATCGAGGCCGCCCGGATCATTGCGGCGGAGACTGGCGCCTTCTGGACCGATCAGATGCGCAACATCGACCAGTTCGCCGCTTATGACCGGTTCGCCGACGAAATCTGGGAGCAGACCGGCGGCCGGATCGACGGCTTCGTGCAGAGCGTTGGCACGGCGGCCTCGCTGCGCGGAACCGGGGAGGCTCTGCGTCGCCTTGCCCCGTCCATCGCGCTTGTCGCGATCGAGCCGGCGGAATCGGCGGTGCTATCGGGCGGGCCCACCGGCGCCCATAAGATCGACGGCATCGGCGCCGGCTATGTGGTGCCGCTCTGGCGGACCGACCTCGTCGATGCGATCGAGGCCGTCTCGACGGACGAGGCGAGGGCAATGGCTCTGCGGCTGGCGCGGGAGGAGGGTCTGTTCGCTGGCACCTCGACCGGCGGCAACGTCGTCGCGGCGCTGCGCCTGGCGAAGCGGCTCGGGCCGGGCGCGACCATCGTCTCCGTCATGTGCGACACCGGCATGAAGTATCTGAACAGCTTCGCCGCGGCGCTGCCGGATTGATGCTTACGGCCTGAACACGGCAGCAGCGACAAGCAGGACGAGGCCCGATGCGAGTGCGATCGCTGCCCGCAGGGCATTGGGATCCATGCGCGTCGGGAACCCGAAGCGATGCCACAGCCAGGCGCCGGCAAAGCCGCCGACAAGGATCAGCCCGGCGTTGAACAGCGCGCCGAAGCCGGCATTTCCGAGCAGCAAGTCGGAAATCCAACCCAACAGGAGCACGGTGAGGACGATCATCGTGACGATGAGGATGACGGAAAGCAGCGGCAGATCAGGCAGGCCGACCATCATTAGCAGACTGCGCATGGGTTCCTCTCCTGGCCGCGCCGCACCGAAGATCGCCTGGAAGGGTGAAGAAAGCGCAAGCGCCCTGGCAGGCCGGCGTCGGGGGAGAATTTTGCGCCGCAGTGTAATTCCTTAGATCAATGGCGCAGCGCAGCATATGGTGCATGATCGGCATCCACATCCGCTGGACCCGCCCAGGCTCGGTCAAGGACGGATGAGAGCAGGGAGGACGACCATGTCGCAATCGCAGGCCGCCGTGAAGCCGCTCAAGGATCTCTACGAGCTCGACGAATTGCCGCCGCTCGGCCATGTCCCCGAAAGGATGTACGCCTGGGCCATACGGCGCGAACGCCACGGGCCGCCGCAGGAGAGCTTCCAGGTCGAGGTCGTGCCAACCTGGACGATCGGCGAAGAGGAGGTCCTGCTCCTCGTGATGGCCGGCGGCGTCAACTACAACGGCATCTGGGCTGGCCTCGGCCAGCCGATCTCGCCCTTCGACGTTCATAAGGCGCCGTTCCACGTCGCCGGCTCGGACTGCGCCGGCATCGTCTGGGCCGTTGGCTCCAAGGTGAAGCGCTGGAAGGTCGGCGACGAGGTCATCGTCCACTGCAACCAGGACGATGGCGACGATGAGGAGTGCAATGGCGGCGACCCGATGTTCTCGCCCTCCCAGCGCATCTGGGGCTACGAGACGCCGGACGGCTCCTTCGCCCAGTTCTGCCGGGTGCAGTCGCGCCAGCTCATGCAGAAGCCGCGGCACCTCGCCTGGGAGGAGGCCGCCTGCTACACGCTGACGCTGGCCACCGCCTATCGCATGCTCTTCGGCCACGCTCCGCACGCCATCAAACCCGGCGACAACGTCCTCGTCTGGGGCGCCTCAGGCGGTCTCGGCGTTTTCGGCGTGCAGCTCTGCGCGGCGTCGGGCGCCAACGCGATCGGCGTGATCTCGGACGAGACCAAGCGCGACTATGTACTGGGCCTCGGCGCCAAGGGCGTGATCAACCGCAAGGACTTCAACTGCTGGGGCCAGATGCCCAAGGTCAATTCGCCCGAATACGCCGAATGGACCAAGGAGGCGCGCAAGTTCGGCAAGGCGATCTGGGACATCACCGGCAAGAAGGATGTCGACATCGTCTTCGAGCATCCGGGCGAGGCGACCTTCCCGGTCTCCTGCCTCGTCGCCAAGCGCGGCGGCATGGTTGTGTTCTGCGCCGGCACCTCCGGCTTCAACATCACCTTCGACGCCCGCTATGTCTGGATGCGGCAGAAGCGCGTCCAGGGCTCGCATTTCGCTCATCTCAAGCAGGCGAGTGCGGCCAACCAGTTCGTGATCGACCGCCGCATCGACCCCTGCATGTCCGAGGTCTTCCCCTGGGACAAGATCCCGCTCGCTCACCACAAGATGTGGAAGAACGAGCACGCGCCAGGCAACATGTCCGTACTGGTTTACGCGCCGCGCACGGGCTTGCGCACCTATGAGGACGTGGCGGAGGCGCTGGGAGGATAGCGTGGCCGCATATCTGGTTGCAAAACGAGATCGGTTTCACTAGAGACTGCTTGCGAAAAGCAAGCGGTCTGGAGGAAGCCATGGCGATGACCCTATATGCCCATCCGTTCTCATCCTACAGCCAGAAGGTACTGATCGCGCTTTATGAGAACGGAACGCCCTTTACCTATCGGGTGCTCGGACCGGATGATCCGGCGGCGGGGGCGGAATGGGTTGGCCTGTGGCCGTTGAAGCGCTTCCCCGTTCTCGTCGATCGCGGAGAGACGCTCGTCGAGTCCAGTGTCATCATCGAGCATCTCGCCCTCCGTCATCCGGGCCCCGTCCGGCTTTTGCCGGATGATCCCAAGGCCGCGCTCGCGGCGCGGATGATGGATCGCTTCTTCGACAACTACGTGATGACGCCGATGCAGAAGATCGTCCTCGATCACCTGCGGCCGGCCGGGGAGCGCGATCCCTACGGCGTTGCGCAGGCGCGCGAGCAGCTTGACGACGCCTATCGCTGGCTCGACGGGGCGATGGCCGAGCGCGAATGGGCTTGCGGCGAGGATTTCACCCTGGCCGATTGCGCGGCGGCACCGGCGCTATTCTATGCCGACTGGGTCCACGAGATCGACACTGCCTTCGGCCATGTCCGCGCCTATCGCGCCCGCCTCCTGGCCCGGCCCTCGTTCGCGCAGGCGGTCGACGAGGCCAGGCCCTACCGCAAGCTCTTCCCGCCGGGCGCTCCGGACCGGGACTGACAGACGGTCCCGGCATGGCCTGGCGGCGCTGACGGCCTGTCGCGACCGGCGGAACCGGGCTAGAGACGGCTGTTTCCGATTGCCTTGCGGGTTCCCATGCCGCCCCTGCTTTTGCGCGCGATGCCGCTGCTCTTCACCTTCCTGTGGTCGACAGGCTGGGTGGTGGCTGGCTATTCGGCCCGCTATGCCGACGCCCTGACTTTCCTTGTCGTTCGCTTCGCCACCGCCGCAGCTCTCCTGACCGCGATCGCGCTCACCACCAGCGCGCCCTGGCCACGCGGGCGGCGCGCGGTGCTGGACATCGCCATCACAGGCATCCTGCTGCACGGCATCTATCTCGCCGGCGTCTGGTGGGCGGTCCGCCACGGCCTGCCGGCGGCCATCTCCGGGTTGATCGCGGGATTGCAGCCGATCCTGACGGCGCTGTTTGCACCGGTCCTGGTGGGAGAGCGGATCTCCGGCATGCGCTGGCTCGGCATCGCCTGCGGGTTCCTCGGCATCGCGCTGGTGCTGCAGCCGCAGCTCGCCGGAGTCGAGCCGGTCGCTCTCTGGGGTGTGCTCGCGCCGATGCTGATCAATGTCGGCGGCATGTTCGCGGTGACGTTCGGCTCCTTCTATCAGAAGGCGCGGATCGTCTCCGGCGACCTGCGCACGATGACCGCGATCCAGTACACCGCGGCAGCGCTGATCGTGATGCCCTTCGCCTTCCTGTTCGAGCCGATGCGGATCGAATGGAACCTGACCATGCTGCTGGTCCTCGCCTGGTCGGTGATCGTGCTCTCGATCGGCAGCATCTGGCTCTATCTGTTCATGATCCGCCGCGGTGAGGTCTCGCGCATCGCGACCTTCCTCTATCTCGTGCCGGCGTTGGTCGCGGTCGAGGCCTGGATGCTCTTCGGCGAGACGCTGACCCCGCTCCAGATCGGCGGCATGGCGGTCACCGTCCTGGGCGTTGCGCTCGCCAGCCGGAAATAGGCAGCGGTCATATCGGCCGCCTCCGCAAAAAGGAGGATTTCGGTTTCGCTGGAACTCCTCTTATGCTGCGTCGCAACAAAGGGAGGCCGAAACCATGAGCGCAAATACCGCCGTCAAATCTGAGAATCAGGCCGATGCGGTCGCGCTGATCGCCGCTGCCCTGCCGGGCTTCGAGGCGCTGTTCGCGGATGCTGTCGCCGCAGTGCGGCAGAAGGTGCTCGTCGACGGCCGGGTTTCGTCGGCACGGCTCGAGGCGGAGCAGCACGCCGCCCATGGCCTGTCCTGGCTCGCGACCTATGTCACGGCGCTGCGGGAGCTCAAGGCCTATGGCGAGCGCCTGCAGGCTGAAGCGCGCTACGGCGCCATCGAGGACTATGCGCTGCGGATCGGCGCCGGCGAATACGCCGCTCAGATCTTCGGTGGCATCCCGATGAGCCAGGGCGAGATCGTGCGCCTGTCGGCGCTCGGCCTCTCGCAGAAGGCTGTTTCGGCCGCCCGCTCGGTTGCGGCGGAGGCGCTGATCGCCGAGGGCAACACGCCGGAGAACCGCGCCCGCTTCGTTGCGCTGTTCAGCCAGAGCGACGGCTCCGCCAGCGTCGGCGATCCCGGCCTCGACGAGACGCTGGAGGCGATCCGCTCCGAGATGCGCCGCTTCTGCGCCGCCGAGGTCACGCCCCATGCCCATGAATGGCATCTCGCCAACGAATACATCCCGCTGCCCGTCGTCGAGCAGATGGCCGAGCTCGGCGTCTTCGGCCTGACCATCCCCGAGGAGTTCGGCGGCATGGGGCTGTCGAAGGTCTCGATGTGCGTCGTCTCCGAAGAATTGTCGCGCGGCTATATCGGTGTCGGCTCGCTCGGCACCCGTTCGGAGATCGCGGCCGAACTCATCCTCTGCGGTGGCACGTCCGAGCAGAAGGAGAAGTGGCTGCCGAAGATCGCCTCCGGCGAAGTTCTGCCGACGGCTGTTTTCACCGAGCCCAACACCGGCTCCGATCTCGCTTCGCTGCGCACCAAGGCGGTGCGGGAAGGCGAGGGGGCGGAGGCCGTCTGGAAGGTCTACGGCAACAAGACCTGGATCACCCATCCCGTCCGCGCCGACATCATGACGCTGCTCGTCCGCACCGATCCGTCGGAGCCCGGCTACAAGGGCCTCTCGATGCTGATCGCCGAGAAGCGGCGCGGGACCGATGAAGACCCGTTCCCCGTCGCGGGCCTCACCGGCGGCGAGATCGAAGTGCTCGGCTATCGCGGCATGAAGGAATACGAGCTCGCCTTCGACGGCTTCGCGGTCAAGGGTGAGAATCTGCTCGGCGGCGTGCCGGGGCAAGGCTTCAAGCAACTCATGCAGACCTTCGAGGCGGCGCGCATCCAGACCGCAGCGCGCGCCATCGGCGTCGCGCAGTCGGCCTTTGATCTCGGGTTGCGCTACGCCCAGGAACGCATCCAGTTCGGCAAGCCGCTGATCGCCTTCCCGCGTGTCGCCGACAAGCTCGCCATGATGGCGGCCGAGATCCTGATCGCGCGCCAGCTCACCTATTTCGCCGCCCGCGAAAAGGATGCCGAGCGGCGTTGCGATCTCGAGGCTGGCATGGCCAAGCTACTTGGCGCCCGCGTTGCCTGGGCGGCGGCCGACAACGCGCTCCAGATCCATGGCGGCAACGGCTTCGCGCTGGAATATCCGGTGAGCCGCGTGCTCTGCGACGCCCGCATCCTCAATATCTTCGAGGGCGCTGCCGAGATTCAGGCGCAGGTGATCGCGCGCCGGCTCGTGGAGGAATAGGCCACGCCCAAGCCGCGGGCGGACATCCAGTCGGGCCGTACCGTGATAATTTCGACAAGATGTGCCTGCTCGGTTGATGCGCCGGCCGATGGAGGCCGGACTGAATCGGGAGTCATCATGTCGAACCGCCTTGCCTTCGCTCTGGCCGGAACCGTGCTTGTCGGCGCCGCCGCATGGCTCTCCGCCCCTGCGATGGCTCAGCAGAATCCCGCCGGCCAGCAGCCGCCGCGCATCAGCGTGACCGGAGAGGGCGAGGTTGGCGTTGCGCCGGACATGGCGATCCTCAATCTGACCGTGCTGCGCGAGGGCGAGACCGCGCGCGCCGCGCTCACCGCCAGCAGCGATGCGATGAAGCAGGTGCTGGCGGCGCTCAAGGAGGCGGGTATCGCGGAGCGCGACCTGCAGACCTCGGGCCTGAGCATTCAGCCGCGCTTTGCCCAGCCCGGCAAGGAGCGCAATGTCGAGCCGAAAATCACAGGCTACACCGTCAGCAATGGCCTGACCGTTCGGGTCCGCAAGCTGGCGGATGCGGGCGCTATCCTCGACAAGGCTGTGACGCTGGGCGTCAACCAGGGCGGCGGCATCGTCTTCGTAAAGGACGATCTCAAGCCGACGCTGACCGAGGCGCGCAAGCTCGCGGTCGCCGACGCCATCGCGCGGGCCAAGACGCTTGCCGAGGCGGCCGACATCAAGCTCGGCCGGATCCTGACGATCGAGGAGCAGTCGAGCCTGCCGCGTCCGATGCCCTATGGCGGGCCGATGAAGATGGCGGCGAGCGACGCCTTCGTGCCGCTGGCGGCCGGAGAGAACAGCTATCGCACGCAGGTCAACGTGGTCTTCGAGATCGCGAACTGATCCGCGCCAACTGGCCTGGCATGTCGCCCGCGGGGTGCCGGGCCTCCTTGCCGGCCGGCTGTGGCAGGCTGGCGACAATGACGCCGCACAGGACGACAAGGCCCGGCAGAAGCAGATCCATCGGCGGCAGCTCGGCCAGCATCAGATAGGCCGCCAGCGCGATCAGCGGCACGCGGAGCGTATCTGCGCTGCACAGTTGAAGCGGCGTGCCATGGCGCGAGGCATTGGCCAGCGCCGCCTGCGAGACGAAGCCGCCGACGATCAGCGCCAGCACCGCCCCGCCGATCACCGCCAGCTCCGGCGCGGGGAAGGCGAGCCGATAGGGCTGGGGGGGCGGTGACCACTGCTCCGGTACGAAGAACCAGAGCAGCAGGTAGAGCGGCAACTGTATCGCATGCATCAGGAACACGATCGACAAGGTGCTGCGGCGCGCGGCGAGGCCCGCCAGCATCAGGTTGGTGGTGGTCAGGACGGCGACGGCTGCGAGCGCGATTGCGATGTCGCTGTTGGGAACGGCGTTCAGCTTCAGCACAAGTAGCCCGACGCCGATCGCGAGAAGCGCCAGGCCAAGCGCGGGGACGACACCTGGCCTCCGGCGCAGCGTCAGGAACACCAGCACCCCCGCGAAGAGCGGGCCGGTGAACTCGACGGTGGTGACGAGCGCCAGCGGCAGGTGTGACAGGCTCCAGATCAGCGCCAGCGAACCAGCCAGGTGCAGCACGCTGCGGATGATGTCGTCGCGCGGCTGCGAAGGCAGGAAGCCACGGCGCTGTCCGCTGCCGCTCGCCCAGGCAACCGCACCGGCGATGGCGAGGCTGCCGATCGAGCGCAGCAGGCCGATTTCGATGATGGTGAGATAGCCCGCGAGAAGGCGGATCGAGACGGCGATGGCGAGGTAGGAGGCCAGATAGGCGCTTATCCACCCGAAGAACGCCGGAAACTTTCGGCCTGGCCGGTCCAGGGAATGCCCAGCAGCATGCGCTCCAGGATGGCCATCCGCATCGGTACCGAAAGCTGAACCTGGCGGAAATAGCCTGCGTTCGGAAGGCTGTCGCATGAGCTGTCGAGCTCCGAGAAGCGCGGAAGGGGGTTGAGGATCAGGGTGTCAGAGCGGGCGTCCAGGATCTTGCGGGCATTGAGGGTGAAGAGCTCGCTTTCCTTTTCCTTGTCGACGGCCTCGGTGCCGAGCGAGGCATGAGCGAATTTGCTCATGTCCTGCATCTGGATGCTGAGAACGTCGTGGTCGAGCGTGTGGCGGATGTCGTGGACGATGCCGACGGCGGTGCCGACGTCGGCCAGCACGGTCATCGCCTCGCGCATCACCGGATTGATCGGCACATCGGGCAGGCAGCACAGGGTGAAGCGTTTCGGCGGGCAGACCCGGAGCATCTTGACGAAGGAGACGGCGAAACGCGCCCGCGTATCGCTCGACAGGGCAATGCTGAGCGTCTCGACCGCGCCGCGCATCTGCCGGATCGAAAAGATATCGACCAGAGCCTGGCTCGGATGCTCGTCGGCGCCGTTGCCGGCATTGATGACGGGCAGGTAGCTCAGCCGCCCGACGCGATAGGGCATGTCCTCCAGATGCGAACGGACCACGAGCAGGTCGCTGTAGAGCTCGACGGTCCGGATGTGGTCCTCGATGGATTCACCCGTGCTGTTGCCGATGCGGCTGCGGTCCGTGTCGTAGGCGTCGATCGACTGGTGGCCGAGCCGGGCCGCCGCCGCCTGGAAGCCGAGCCGCGTGCGCGTGCTGCGCTGGTCGAACAGGGTGGCGATGACCTTCGGGCGTCGGCGCGGCGCCGGCGGCTGATCCGGGAAGGGAAGTCCGGCCTTCTCCATCTCTTCCTCGCGCAGATGCCGCTCGGCGCGTTCGATGATGTCGTCGAGGTCGAAACGCGAAACGGCATCGGCACTCAGCAGATCCTTCCCGCTCGGATAGTTCGGGCGCTGCATCCAAGGCCTCCGGCTCGCGCGGACGTCTGCGACCGGAGCGTTTCAGGCAACCTGGCTGAAGCGAACCGACTTGCGCCAGCCGGAGCGTGAGCGCGCTGCCCTCGTCCGTCCCGTCGCTACACGAGTACCGATCATGGGCAGCAATTCCTCCGCTGTCATCGGCCGAGCGAAAACAAACCCCTGAATGCCATGGACGGCGTATTTTTTGATGATATCGAGCTGCTCCCGCGTTTCGACGCCCTCGACGATCAAGCGTAATTCCAGGTCATGGGCGAGCTGGGTGATGACGTTCATCAGCGAATCGGCCTTTCGCGAGGTGCCGATTTCCTGCGTGAACGCCTGGTCGATCTTGATCGTATCGATCGGCAGATGCGCCAGATAGCTCAGCGAGGAATAGCCGGTGCCGAAATCGTCGAGCGCGATCCGAACGCCGAGCTTCCGCAGCGCGACCAGCCGGGAGACGACGTGCTCGGGGTCGTGGATCAGCGAACTCTCGGTGATCTCGATCGTGAGCCGTGCCGGCTCGATGCCGCTCATCCGGATCAGCGCCTCGACCGTGCCGACGAGATCGTGGCCGCTGTCGAACTGACGTGCCGAGACATTGACGCTGACGCCGACGCTGCGCGGCCATGACAGCGCCGTCCGTATCGCCTCCCCGAGCGCCCAGGAGCCGAGCACCGTGATGAGGCCCGTCCGCTCGGCCAGAGGAATGAAGATCTCGGGGGTTACCGTGCCGCGACGAGGATGATTCCAGCGCAGGAGAGCCTCGACGAGTGTCGCCGAGCCTGAGCGCGGATTGTAGATCGGCTGGAAATTCAGCTCGAACTCGCCGCGCCGCAGCCCTTCCCGCAGCTCCGTTTCGAGCGCCAGACTGTCTTCACGCTCGTCCCGAATGGCGGCGGTATACGTGACGAAGCGGTTCCTGCCGTCGAGCTTGGCGCGGTAGAGTGCGATGTCGACGCATTTCAGCGCCTCCTCGATCGAGGGCGCGCAACCGGCCGGCGCGATACCCATGCTGGCCGTTGCCGTGACGTGTCGCCCGCTGATGAAGCGCTGGCTCGCGAGCAGCATGACGAGCCGGGCCGCCAGCGCCGTCGCGCCATCGGCGCTGCGCGTGGTCGCGACCATGAATTCGTCGCCGCCGGTGCGGGCTGCGATGTCGCTGGGTCCGAGTTCCGCAAACAGCGTTTCGCTCACCGCCTTCAGCAGCGCGTCGCCGACATCGTGGCCGAGGCTGTCGTTGATGCCCTTGAAGCGATCGATATCGATCGAGATCAGCGTCACGGGACAACCGGAGGCCGCCAAGGTGCGGATCTCGCGCATGAAACCTCGGCGATTGTAGAGGCTGGTGATCGTGTCGTTGACGGCGAGATGCTCCAGCTCGCGCGTCGAGCGCAGCCGGGCGAGGAAGATCCGATGGATCACTTGCGCGCTGGAGAATGTCAGGACGGCGGTCAGCGCCACCGACAGTGCGATGACGAGATAGGCGGGGTCCTTCGTCCAGAGCAGGGCCAGCGTGAACGGCGTCGCCACCGCGAGAACCTGCACGCGCGTGATCACCGGTCGCGAGCTGTTGCGCCCGGATATGCCGGCGAGGTAGCCGATCGTCTGGGCAACCGCGAGCACTGCGACGGGTTCGTGTGTGTAGCGCAGGACCGCATAGCCGCCGAACGCCGCGATCAATGCGGCCGTCGACCAGGCACCAGCCATTGCGAGCTTCTCGAGGCGGTCGATATCGCCGACGCTGGCGGATGCGAGATGGATGGACTTGTAGTGATGGTGCGAGACGTGGCGGAAGCAGCCGATCGCAACCATCGTGGCGGCCATCGCGTAGAAAACGGCATCGTTGCCGGTCAAAAACCCGGCCGCGATCATGACCGCCGTGACGGTCACGGTGCCGATGAGAATCGTGCCTGGTGTCGCGTAAAGCGCTGCCACCAGTTCGGATTTCATCGCGATGTCGTTTTCATGAACATCAACGATCATGAGGAGCGCCCTGTCATCAGGTCCAAATGACCCAACGAACACTCCATTCTCGATAAAAACCTGTTAAGGAACGGTGTGTGATTTCTGAGGATTCGCCGATAATTTGTGCAAATTCCGCTTAATATTCAGGCTTTTGCTTCAAGTCGGTACTTCATGAAACCTTCTGCATTCTCGCCTGCGGGCTCGGCCTTCAGGCTCGCCGGCAGTTTGCCGGCCGCCGCCGGTGATGTCGTGAATGTGACGTTGACGCCTGCTGGCAGCGGCGCCAGCGACCAGTTGCCGTCCGCCTTCGGCTCGATCGCCTTTTTCCCGACGATGTGACGGACAATGACATCGCGGTTGAGGTCCGGTGCCTCCAGCACGATCGTCGTCCGCGTGCCCGGGAAATTGCCGCCGCCCGAGGCGCGGTAATTATTGGTGACGATGAGGAAGATGGCTTGCTCGTCGATCGGCTGCCCGGCGAAGGCGAGGTCGAGGATGCGGCGCGCATTCGGCGCGACGAGCTTGCCGTCATTGTCGTAGCGTGAGGGCTGTGTGACGTCGATCCGATAGCTGACGCCATCGATGACGTCGAAGTTGAAAGCCGGGAAGCCGGGATTGATCAGCGGCTGTTCCTCGGCCTTCGCCGGATCGACGCGGTTGAAGATTCCGGCCGAGCGCTCCAGCCACTCCCGAACCTCTGCCCCGGTGACTTTCACGATCTGCACGGTATTCGGATAGAGGTAGATGTCGGCGATGTTCTTCAGCGCCAGCGGTCCGGCCGGGATGTCGGTGTAGAAGGACGGGCCGGCGCGTCCGCCCGATTTGAACGGAGCCGCCGCCGAGAGAATCGGCAGATCCTTCCAGCGCGTCTGGGCCATCAGCGGCTTGGCATAGGCGATCTGCGCCTCGGCGACGATCTGGATCGAAGGGTCGTCTGTCACCAGGGCGAAATAGGAATTGATCGGCGATGCCGTGTTGCCGACCGGCTCGCGCATATAGGCGAGCGTCGCCTCGTGGTCGGCCTTGACGGTCGCCAGGATCGCCGGCTCGGCCGCGGCCTTGGGCACGATCTTGCGATCCGGCGTGCGCTCGTAGATCGGCTTCGCTTCGACCTTGAAGTCTGCGACCCTCCAGCGCTCCCCGCGCTTTTCCAGCTCGAGATCGACGATGCCGAGATGCGAGCCCCAGAAGCCCGGCTGGCAGGCGGGCTTGCCGTTGAGCGCGCCCTTGACGTTGTCGACGCCCGGAATGCCGTCGAAGGCCTTGCCGCCCGGAAAGACCAGATGCTGGTGCCCGGTCAGGATGACGTCGATGCCCTCGATCTTTGAAAGGTGGAGCGCCGCGTTCTCCTCCATGCCGCGCCGCTCGCCTCCGGCGATGCCGGAATGGCAGAGGGCGATGACGAGATCGGGCTGGGCGTCGAGAAGGTCGGACAGGTGCCTTTCGGCCGCATCGACGACGTCCGTCGCGGCGAGCTTGCCGTCGATGTTCGCCTTGTCCCATTGCATGATCTGCGGCGGCACGAAGCCGATCACGCCGATCTGCAGCACATGCCGGTTGCCGGCCTCATCCTCGAAGCTTTGCTCGAACAAGCGCCAGGCATCGACCAGCGCGCCGCCGCCGACGCGCTCGACATTGGCGCAGACCAGCGGGAACTCGGCCTTGGCCACGCCGTGATCGAGGAACTCCAGCCCATAGTTGAACTCATGGTTGCCGAGCGTGCCGCAGAGATAGGGCAGGGCGTTCATCGCGGCGAGCATCGGATGGGTCTCGCCGGCCTTCAGCCCCTTCTTGTAGGCGATGTAGTCTCCGAGCGAGGAGCCTTGCAGGAAATCTCCGTTGTCGAAGAGCAGGCTGTTCTTCGCCTCGGCCTGCGCCACCTTGATCAGGCTGGCGGTCTTGGCGAGGCCGACTGTGTCGTCAGGCCCGTCGCGGAAATAGTCGTAAGGCACGACATTGACGTGGAGATCGGTGGTTTCGAGCACTCGCAGCTTGAGCCGCGCGGGCGTCTGGGCGGCTGCGGGCAGGGCGGCGCTCGCGATAATCGCGGCTCCGGCTTTCAGCGTCTCGCGCCGGTTGAGATGATGACCTCGCGCTCGACGACCCTGTGCCATGTCCTGCTCCCGCTTCGCGCAACGGAGGAGGACGGTAGCATTGCGGCAAGCCCATGACAGGGGAAAGATGCAGGCCCGCCGCTGTTTCGGAACATGATGAATGAGGCCCGCCATGATCCTGATCGGCCAGTACGACTCGCCTTTCGTGCGCCGCGTCGGCATCGCGCTGGCGCTCTATGGCCTCGCCTTCGAGCATCGGCCCTGGTCCGTCTTCGGAGAAGGCGACCGGGTCCGCGCCTTCAATCCGCTGATGCGGGTGCCCACGCTGGTGCTCGACGACGGCGAGGTCCTGTTCGACAGCGTCAGCATCATCGACTGCCTCGATGAACTGGCCGGGGAGGACCGCGCTCTTTGCCCGCGCGCCGGTCCGAGGCGTCGCCACATTCTGGCTGTCGTCGCGCTCGCCATGGGCGCAGCCGAGAAGGCCGTCAGCTTGTTCTACGAGTTGCGGCTTCACGAGGAAGTCTCGGCCGTCTGGGCGGATCGTTGCCGCTGCCAGATCATCTCGGCGCTCGCTGCACTCGAGCGCGACCGCGCAGGCCGGACTTCTCCCTATTGGTTCGGCGGTTCGATGAGCCATGCCGACATCGCCGTCGCGGTCTCGCTGCGCTTCATCAGGGAGGCGCATCCGGGTTTTGTCGATGAGGCGGATGTACCGGCGTTGGGAGCGCATGCTGCGGCGCTCGAAGCATTGCCGGTGTTTCGCGAGGTTTCCCAGTCCTTTGCCCCGCCCGCTTGAAAGCGGCGGGTCAGATGGCGCTCGCTGTGACGGCGCCCGCGAATTCCGCGCGCAACGCCGCATCGTGCTCGCCGAGCGCCGGAACTGGTCGCATCGCGACGCGCTTGCCGTCGATCAGGACCGGCGGTGCCAGCATTTCGACCGGACCGTTCGGCGTCGGCACCGGCACCGGCGTGGCCGCCGGATGCGCGATCAGGCCGCCCACGGTCGAAACCGTGCCATAGGCGATTGCATGCCGGTCGAGCGCGGCGGAGACGTCCGCGAAGCGGCGCCGGCCGAGGCGGGTCTGCACCTCGCCGTCGAGCGCGGCGCGAGACCCGGCCCGGAGGACGTTGGAAGCATAGCGCGGATCGCTCGCAAGCTCAGGGCTCTCCAGCACGTCGCGGGCGAAAACGAGCCATTCCCGCTCGCTCTGGATCGAGATCAGCACCTCGCCGTCAAGGAGCTTGAACACGCCGTAAGGCGCGATCGAGGGGTGGGCGAGGCCGATGCGGAGCGGCTCGATCCCGCCATGCCGGCGGGTGATGTAGGGCACGTTCATCAGCTCCGCCAGCGTGTCGAAGAGCGACAGCGCGATCGCGGAACCCTCGCCGGTGCGGGCCCGCCGCAGCAGCGCCTCCAGGATGGCGGCATAGGCTGCCTGACCCGTGGCGATGTCGGCGATCGAGATGCCGATGCGCGAAGGGCCGGAATCGGCCGTGCCGGTGATCCCCGCGAGCCCGGACTCGGCCTGGATCAGGAGGTCGTAGGCCTTGCGCCGCTCATGCTGCGTGCCCGGCGCATAGCCTGAGATGTCGCAGGTGATCAGCCGTGGGTGACGCTGGCGGAGCGTGGCGCTGCCGAGGCCGAGCCGGTCGGCGGCACCCGGAGCGAGATTCTGGATGAAGATGTCGGCGGAGGCGATCATCGCCTCGACCAGCGCCAGATCCTCTGGCCGTCGCAGGTCGACGCGGCAGGATTCCTTGCCCCGGTTGATCCAGACGAAATAGGAGGATTGCCCCTTGGCGAAGCCGTCATAGCCGCGCGCGAAATCGCCCTCGGGCCGTTCGAGCTTGATCACGCGCGCCCCGGCATCCGCGAGCTTGCAGGTCGCGATGGGCGCGGCCACGGCCTGCTCCAGCGCGACCACAACGATTCCCTCGAGTGCCTGCGTCATTGCCGAACCAGACTCCATCCTTCGATTGCGCCGTGAGGAGACCGGCGCCTCGCGGCCCTGTCAAATCGGCCATCGCCGGCCGGCCCTGCGCCGGTTGCGGGGTGCCTCGGCCTGCCGCCGACTTGCGCCGGAGGCCGCCAACCGGCAGCTTGCGCCCGATTCCGCCGGGGCGGCGCCTTCGGCCAGAGCGATCGGGAACGAACATGAATCAACATTTCATCAATGGCCGCTATGTCGCTGGCCAGACGGGCGAAACCATCGCGAAGCTCAACCCGGCCACCGGCGAGGAATTCGCCCGCATCGCCTGTGGCAACGCCGCCGACATCGACGCCGCCGTCTTGGCCGCTCGGGCCGCCTTCGACGGTGCCTGGGGCAAGCTCACCGCAGCCGAGCGCGGGCGCCTGATCTCGAAGCTCGCGCTCAAGGTGCAGGATCACTTTGACGAACTCGCCGGGCTGGAAGCCCGCGACACCGGCAAGCCCATGAGCCAGGCCCGCGCCGATATCGACGCCACCATCCGCTATTTCGAGTTCTATGGCGGCGCGGCCGACAAGGTGCACGGCCACGTCATCCCCTTCCTGAACGGCTACAGCGTCAGCGTCATTCACGAGCCGCACGGCGTCACCGGCCATATCCTGCCCTGGAACTATCCGGCGCAGATGATCGGCCGCTCGCTCACCGCCTCGCTCGCCATGGGCAATGCCGTGGTGCTCAAGCCGGCGGAGGACGCCTGCGCGACCGCCTTCCGCCTCGCCGAGCTCGCTAGCGAGGTCGGCTTCCCCGATGGCGCGATCAACATCGTTGCCGGCCGCGGCCATGAGGCGGGCGCTGCGCTCTCCTCGCATCACGGCATCGGCTTCATGTCCTTCACCGGCTCGCCCGAGGTCGGCAAGATGGTGCAGCACGCCTGCGCGGAGCATCTCATCCCCTGCACGCTGGAACTGGGCGGCAAGTCCCCCCAGATCGTCTTCGAGGACGCCGATCTCGACGCGCTGGTGCCGATTGCCTGCAAGGCGATCGTCCAGAACACCGGGCAGACCTGCTCGGCCGGCAGCCGCCTGCTGGTGCAGAAGTCGATCTATGACGACGTCGTCTCTGCCGTCGCCAAGCAGTTCTCGAAGCTGCAGGCCGGCACGCCGGAGATGGACCTCGATTGCGGCCCGGTGATCAACGCCAAGCAGCGCGGCCGCGTCCAGAGCTTCATCGACCAGAGCCGCGAGGCCGGCATTCCGGTGATCGCGCAGGGGCAGATCGCGCAGGGCGTGCCGAATGGCGGCTTCTACGTCCAGCCGACGCTGTTCGGCCCCGTGCCGCGCGGCAACCGGCTGGAGCAGGACGAAGTCTTCGGCCCCGTCCTCGCCGCCTTCCCCTTCGACGACGAGGAGGATGCGATCAAAGCCGCCAACGGCACGGATTACGGCCTCGTCGCGGCGGTCTGGACCAAGGATGGCGGGCGCCAGCAGCGCGTCTCGAAGCGCGTCCGCGCCGGCCAGGTCTTCATCAACGGCTATGGTGCCGGCGGCGGGATCGAATTGCCCTTCGGCGGCACCGGCAAGAGCGGCCATGGTCGCGAGAAGGGCTTCATCGCGCTCGAGGAATTCGCGGTGACCAAGACCATCGTGCACAAGCACGGCTGAGGGAGTTCCACTCCTCACTGCATGTCATCCCGGACAAGCCGCCCCTGGCGGCGCCGATCCGGGATCCATGCCTGAACCTTCCTCGGAAGCGCTCAGGCATGGATCCCGGAGCTTTCTCCGCTCGCCCGGGATGACCGGCCTGGAGGAGGTGTTCTACTCAGCTGCAGACGGCTTCGGCCAGTTCGCCGTCACGCCGGGCTGCACCGGCCGTTCCAGATAGGTCGAGAGAACGACATAGCTCCGTGTCGCCTTGACACCGGGCGTGTCGTAGAGCCGCCCGAGCAACCCTTCGAGCGCGTGGGTGCTCTCGGTCCTGACCTTCAGCAGCATGCAGGTGTCGCCGGCGACGGAATGGATTTCCTCCACCTCCGGATGCTCGCGGATCGCCATCAGGGCGGGCGTCTTGCCCCAGCCGGTGGTGTCGACATGCACGAAGGCGAGCAGGGTCTTGCCGGTCGCCGCCGGCTCGATCAGCGCTGCGACCTGCCGGATCGCGCCCGATTGCTTCAGCCGCTTGATCCGCTCGTGAGCGGCCGGGGGCGAAAGCCCGACGCGCTCGCCGATGCGGGCATAGCTCTCCGTCGCATCCTCGACCAGAACGGCTAACAGCTTTCGGTCCATCGCATCGAGCGAGCGCTCCGTGGCGCGTTCGCGCCGAACGCCATCTGTTTTTTTATCCATCGCTCTGAATCCAATTGAACACGAATGATGTTCGGCCATTCTGACCTTATGCCGAATTTCAATCAACGCTCTTCTGGTGCAGCTTTGCCGACGGCTCGGATCCCGGCCGCGGCTTATGCGCTGTGTGTCTGCATCGCTGTCATCGGCTCGAATTCGCTCGTGCTCGGGCCGATCGCGCCGCAGGTGGCGGAGAGTTTCGGTCGCGAGACACCTGCCGTGATGACCGCCTCCGGCGCGTTCGGTATCGGCACCGCGCTTGCCGCCATCCTGCTGGGACGCCTGATCGACCGCTTCGGCGCGGGGCTGACGTTGCGCGTGGCGCTCGGCCTCTTCACCCTCGCGCTGGCTGCCAGCGCCGCCGCGCCGGCCGTGCCGATGCTGGTCGGCGCCCAGTTCGCGGCGGGTCTCGCCGCGGGCGTCGCGCTGCCGTCGATCTACACGCTCGCGGCGGCGGTCGCGCCGGCCGGGCGCGAGAGCGACACGATCGGCATCGTGCTCTCAGGCTGGACGCTGAGCATGGTCGCGGGCGTCTCGCTGTCGGCGGTGATGGCCGATAGCGTCGGCTGGCGCTTCGTTTATGCGTTCGCCGCCGCTGCCGGTGCACTCGCGCTTCTGGTCGCACAGGCGATGAAGCTGCAGGGTTTGCCTGCCTCGGCCAAGACGTCCTCTCCGCTCGCGGCACTGCGCGTGCCCGGCGTGGTGCCGCTGCTGATCGCCTGCGCCGGCTTCATGGCGTCCTTCTACGGCGTCTACGCCTATATCGGCGACCATCTGCATCGCACGCTCGGTCTCTCGCTCAGCGCCAACGGCCTGCTCGCGCTGACCTATGGCCTCGGCTTCGGCGCGGCTGCTTTCCTCGACGGGCTGATCGACCGCTTCGATGCCGGGCGCTTCCTGCCGGCGATGTTCCTGGCGGTGGGGTGCGTCTATCTCGGCATCGGCGCGGCGAGCGGCAGCTATGTGTCGATGCTGGCAGCGGTCTTCCTCTGGGGCCTCGCCAACCATTTCGCGCTGAACGTGCTGATCATGCGCCTCGGCGCCCTCGATCCCGCTCGTCGCGGCGCCGTGATGGGCCTCAACAGCGGCGTGACCTATCTTGCGCTCTTCATCGGCACGGCCTCGTTCGGCTCGCTCTACACGGCGGCTGGTTTCGCCACCCTGCCGGTCGCGGCGGCGGGCCTGATGCTGCTGGCAGCGATCTCGGCCAGCCTGGCCCGACCCAACGCCGCGCGCCGCGTCACATCCTGACGATGTGCCGGATCGTCCGGCCCTCGTTCAGCGCATCGAAGCCCTCGTTGATCTCGTCGAGGCTGCCCGAACTGGTCCAGAGCTTGTCCACCGCCAGCCGCCCGCGCTGGTAGAGCTCGATGAAGCGCGGGATGTCGCGCGAGGGCACGCATGAGCCCACGTAAGATCCCTTCAGCGTCCGCTCCTCCGCGACCAGCCTCACCGGCGAGAGCGAGAGCGTATGGGTTGGGTTGGCGAGGCCGGCCGTCGTCGTCGTGCCGCCGCGTTTGGTAATCTGGTAGGCGAGGTCGAGCGCCTTGACGGAGCCCGCCATTTCCAGCCCGTGATCGACGCCGCCCTTCGTCGCCTGCTTGATCGTCTCGATGACGTCCGGAGCTGCGGCATTGAACGCATCGGTCGCGCCCAGCGCCAGCGCGAGATCGAGCTTGTCCTGCGCGAGATCGACGGCGACGACGCGCGAGGCGCCGCAGGCGATGGCGCCGAGCAGGGCCGAAAGCCCAACGCCGCCGAGCCCGACCACCGCGACCGTCTCGCCGGCCTTGATCCGCGCCGTGTTCACGGCCGCGCCGACCCCGGTCAGCACCGCGCAGCCGAACAGGGCGGCGATCTCATGCGGGATATCGGCCTCGACCTTGACCAGCGAGCGGCGCGAGATCACCGCATGCTCGGCAAAGGCGGAGACGCCGATATGGTGATGCACCGGTTGCCCATGGACCGAGAGCCTGCGACCGCCGCCCAGCATCTCACCACGCCCGTTGGCGGCGTTGCCGGGCTCGCACAGGGCGGGGCGCCCCTCGGCGCAGGGTGCGCAATGCCCGCAGGAGGGCACGAACACCATCACCACCCGGTCGCCGGGCTTGAGATCGTCTACGTCTTCGCCGGTCTCGACGACCTCTCCTGCCGCCTCATGGCCGAGCACCATCGGCACGGGGCGAGGGCGGTTGCCGTCGATGACCGAGAGATCGGAATGGCACAGGCCCGCGGCGCGGACCCTGACCAGCACCTCGTCGCGGCCGGGCGGGGCGAGGTCGAGCTCTTCGATCCGCAGCGGGCGGCTTTGCGCATACGGAGCCGCAACCGGGCTCGCGTTCAGGACGGCGGCGCGAATCTTCATGGGCGCAGGCTCCGGTCTCGTGATCAGGCCCTATCCCGACAGGAGAGGGCAGCGCTGTCAAAGGCGAGCCTCCTCCCCGTCATTGCGAGGAGCGAAAGCGACGAAGCAATCCAGGTGACTGGGTCAAACGGTTCAACCCGGTCTCCCTGGATTGCTTCGCTGCGCTCGCAATGACGGGGAGGGTGTTCGGGCGCGGCTCAGGCCACTTCGCTCAATGTGCCGCCGAGGAAGAGCTGGCCGATGCGCGGGTCGGCCAGGATCTCCGCGGCCGGCCCCTGCATGCGCGTGCGGCCGAGTTCGAGCACCAGCCCCTCGTCGGAGATTTCCAGCGCCGAGCGGGCGTTCTGCTCGACCATCAGGATCGAGACGCCCTTGGCGCGCAGGTCCTTCAGGATGCCGAAGGTCTCCTGCACCATCAGTGGCGAGAGGCCGATCGAGGGCTCGTCGATCAGCACGAGCTTGGGGTCGAGCAGCAGGCCGCGCACGATCTCGAGCTGCTTCTGCTCGCCGCCCGACAGCGTCGAGGCCTGCGCGTCGGCCTTGCGCCTGAGAGCCGGGAAGCGGTCGAGCGCCGCCTCCAGCCGCCGCGGCATGTCGGTGATGCCGGATCCGGCGGCGACGGCGCCGAGCTCGATATTGTGACGCACCGAAAGCTCCGGGAAGATGTTGCGGCCCTGCGGGACATAGCAGATGCCGGCTTCGAGGAGCTTCCGCTGGTTCCAGCCGGTGATGTCGCGCCCGTCGAAGCGGATGCGGCCTTCGCGCAGCTTAAGCAGGCCGAAGATCGCCTTGAACACGGTCGATTTGCCGGCGCCGTTCGGCCCGATGACGGTGGTGATGGCGCCGCGCTTCACCGCAAAGCTGGTGCCGTTCAGGATGGTCATGGCGCCATAGCCGCCGACCACGCCGTCGAGTTCGAGGATGGGGGTGGTCATTCCTTGTCGCCCTCTTCCGCGTCATTCTCGGGCGAAGCGCAGCGCAGACCCGAGAATCTCTTGCAGGAGATGCCCGGGTCAAGCCCGAGCATGACGTTCCCTAGTGCCCCAGATAGGCTTCGATCACGGCCGGGTTGGCGCGGATTTCGGCCGGCGTGCCCTCGGCCAGCATCTTGCCTTCGGCCAGCACGATCACGCGCGAGCACAGGCTCATCACGAAGTCCATGTTGTGCTCGATCACCACGAAGGTCGCGCCCTGTTCGGCGTTGATGGCGCGCAGCCGCTCCTTCAGGTCGCCCAGCATGGTCAAGTTGACGCCGCCCGCCGGCTCGTCGAGCAGCACGAGGCGCGGCCCGGCCATGAAGGCCATCGCCGCGTCGAGCAGCTTCTGCTGGCCATAGGAGAGCCCGCCGGCCTTGGCCTCGGCGAGATGGCCGAGCTTGAAGAAGCCGATCATCTGTTCGGCCTTTTCCGACAGCCCCGCATCGCGCGCGCCGAAGAGGCGGCCGAGCATGGAGCCCTGATGCTCCTGCCCGGCGAGGATCAGGTTCTCGCGCACCGACAGTTCGGGAAAGACCTGCAGGAGCTGGAAGGTGCGGCTGACGCCGAGGCGGTTGAGCGCGGAGGGGCGCATATTGGTGACATCCAGCCCGTCGAGCTTCACCGCGCCTTGCGTCGGTTCGAGCTGGCCGAGAATGCAGTTGAACAGGGTCGACTTGCCGCAGCCATTCGGCCCGATGATGCCGAGGATCTCGCCCTCCTTCACCGAAAAGGAGACGCCATCGACGGCCTTGATGCCACCGAAGGCCTTGTGCAGGTCGTGGACTTCGAGGACCGGATTCATGGCGCCCCTCCCGTCTTGCGCCGCATTGCCGCCCAGCCGCGCTCGAGGAGACCGCTGACGCCCTGCGGGCAGACGATCAGCAGCGCCAGAACGATCGTCGCGAAGATGATGAGGTAGAGCGAGCCGGCGAAGCGCAGCCACTCCGGCAGCACGACGCCGAGCAGCGCGCCGACGAAGGGCCCGAAGAGATAGCCCGCGCCGCCCGCCACCACCATCAGCAGCAGGAACAGGCTCTGCGACAGCGAGAACGGGGAGGGGTCGATGAACTCGACCAGCGGTGCATAGAGCGAACCGGCAAAGCCGCCATAGGCCGAGCCGATCGCGAAGGCGAGGAGCGTGTAGGCCCGGGTATCGACGCCGAGGCTCGCGGCCCGGACCGGGTTCTCACGCAGCGCCGTGAAGGCGCGGCCCCAGGGGCTGCGGATCAGCCACCAGAGCGCCAGTGACAGGATCAGCGTGACGACGACGACGAAGCGGTGGAATTCCAGCGCGCCGAACAGCTTGATGCCGAAGAACTCGGGCCGGTTGATGTTGGAGATGCCGAAGACGCCGCCGGTCAGCCATTGCTCGTTGCGCAGCACGAGCCAGATCAACGTCGAGAAGGCGAGTGTCACGAAGGCGAGGTAATGCGTGCGGACACGCAGCGCCGGGAAGCCGAGCAGGATGCCCACAGTGAAGGTCAACAGGCCCGAGAGGCCGAAGGCCGCGTACCAGCTCACCCCGTATTTCGTCGTCAGGATCGCGGTGGCATAGGCGCCGAGCCCCATGAACGCGGCCTGTGCCAGCGAGCTCTGGCCGGCATAGCCGAGCGTCAGGTTGAGCCCCATCACGCCGATGCTCATCACCAGCCAGAGCGAGAGCACATAGGTGCCGTAGCGGCCCATGCCAACCGGCGCGAACCAGAGGATGACGGCACCGAGGACGAGTGCGATCAGCGCAGCGTCGATCCGGCGGGCGGGGCGGCGCGGCGAAGCGGCGGAGGTTTGCAGGGCAGGGGCGCTCATATGCGGCGCTCCTCCTTGCGGCCCATCAGTCCCTCCGGCTTGATCAGGATGATGGCGACCAGCAGCACCAGCGGCACGGCCAGGCGATACTGCGACGAGACATAAGCCGCGGCGAGCGAGTCCGCGACGCCGATCAGGAGGCCGCCGACGAGCGCGCCGCGCACCTGGTTGAAGCCGCCGACGATGGCGGCAATGAAGGCGAAGAGGCCGATGGTCTCGCCGTTCGAGAACTTCGCCAGATAGATCGGCGAGATCAGCAGCGAGGCGACGACGGCGAGCGCGGCGTTGAGCAGGAAGGTGAGCAGCACCATCCGCTCCACAGGGATCCCGAGGATGCGCGCAACCGTCGGGTTCTGCGCCGTCGCCTGCATCTGCCGGCCGAGTTTGGTGCCGCCGACGAACCATTGCAGCAGGCCGATGGCCGCGAAGGCGACGACGATGATGGCGACATGCTGCAGCGAGATCGATGCGCCCAGCAGGTTGATCATGTCCGTCGGCACAAGCGACGGGAAGCTCTGCGCTTCCGCCGAGAAGCCGTCCTTGGCGCCTTCCTTCATGATGATCGACAGCGCCATGGTGGCGATGGCGAGCGGCAGCACACCGTGCTTGATCATCGGGTCGACGACGACGAGCTTGAAGCCGGCGCCGAAGATCAGCAGGAAGACCGCGATGCCGATCAGGCCGCCGGCCCAGAGCGGCAGGCCGAAGAGCTTGACCGCGAGCAGGATCAGCACGGCCGGCAGCATGACGAATTCGCCCTGCGCGAAGTTGATCGTCTGCGAGGTCTGCCAGACCAGCGTGAAGCCGATCGCGGCGAGCGCGTAGATCGCACCCGTGGCGATGCCGGCGATGAGATAGGCGACGAATTCGGCCATGGCTGATTTTATCTCGGGCAACTGGCGTCACGGCCGGGCTTGACCCGGCCATTTCGGAAACCAGCCTTCTCGTCATGAGATTCCCGGGTCGGCGCTTCGCGTCGCCCGGGAATGACGTTCGGACTTTACGGGTTGATCTTCGGCAGGGTGGTGTTGATCACCTGCTTGCCGTTCACCACCTCGGCGAGGAAGCTCTCGCGGTCGAGATCGCCGTTCTGCTCGATGACGGTGTCGATCAGGATGCCCGGCTCCTCGCTCGCCTTGATGGTCGCGCCGCGAAGCGTGGCGGCCAGCCCCTTCGGGTCGAACTTCTTCTGCTTCTCGGTCGCCCATTTCACCATGAAGACGGCCATGTAGCCCTTGATGCCGTTATGGTCCGAGGAGAAGCCGTACTTCTCGCGATAGCGCTTGCCGAACTCCTGCAAGGCAGGGATCGGCGCATCCGTCGAGAGGCCGACATGGCCCTTGGCGCCGTTGGCGGCGTCGCCCGCGAGTTCCAGCACCTTGGCGCCGAGCAGCGTCGTCTCGCCGATCATCGGCTTGGTGATGCCCTGCTGCTTGGCGGCGCGCAGGAAGCGGGCGCTCTCCTCCTCGTTCAGATAGACGAAGACGGCATCAGCATTGGCGTTCTTCACCTTGATCGCATCGGCGGTGAAATCGGCCTGGCCCTGCTCGGTCGAGACGTCGGCGGCGACCTTGATGCCGGCCTTCTCGAGCTCGGGCAGGATGGTGTCGCGCCCGCCCTTGCCGAAGTCGTTGTTGACCCAGACCAGGGCGATCGAACCGGCCTTGAGCGTGTCCTTCATGTACTTGGCGATCTTCGGCATCGCAGCCGCCTGGCTGATCGAGGTGCGGAAGATGTAGGGGTTGCCCTGCCGGGTGAAACCCGCCGCCTCGCCGCCGACGATCTGGGCGACTTCGGCGCGCTGCGAGATCTGCATGGAAGCGCCGATCGGGCCGGAGAAGATCGGGCCGAGGATCGCATAGGCGCCTTCGTCGATGCCACGCTGCACGGCGGCGCGGGTGTTTCCGGGGTTGGTCTGCGTGTCGTAATGGACGATCTCGACCTGCTTGCCGAGGATGCCGCCCTTCGCGTTGATGTCGGCGGCGGCCATATCTGCGCCGTTCTTCCAGTTGGTGCCGGCGGCGGCGCCCGCACCCGACAATTCGATGACGTCGACCAGCTTGACCTTGTCCTGCGCCTGTGCGGGCAGGCTGAGGGCGGCGCCGAGCGCGGCGGCCATGACCCAGAGCGATTTCATATCCACATTCCTCCCAAGCCGTTTTTTCTTCGCCGGCTCGTTCCATCGACGAGAGCGTCTCGCGTTGCTGGGCAGGGCGAGCCCTGACGCAGCGCAAGCATTCGCTTATTGCGCGGCTTTGGGCCGGGATGTCCAGAGGGGCGAAGCGCTGGCGACGCGAGCCGTCCGGTCGAGCGCGCCACTGACATCGGCTGGCGGCGATCCGTTTGATGAGGCCGCCGCGATATGTGACCTATACCGGCAAGGCAGCGGGATTGCGGAGATGTTCGAATGAATCAGGACGCGCTGTTCGAGCAGCTCTGGAATGGCAGCGCCGCGATGGAGAAATGGACCGCAGCGGTTTCGCACGGCGCCATCACTCATGTCGCGGAGAACATCATCACGGTCCATACGACCTATTTCTGCGGCAGCGTGACAGCGATGCGGACCAGCGAGGGGCTGGTGCTGATCGACACTGCGAAGCCGGAGACGGCGCAGCAGACGCTCGATATCGTGCGCTCCTGGGACGACTCCCCCATCCACACCGTCATCTTCACCCATGGCCATATCGACCATACCAGCGGCATCACCGTCATCGACGAGGAGGCCGACAGGCGCGGGCTTCCGCGCCCGCGGATCGTCGCTCACCGCAATGTCGCGCGGCGCATGCAGCGCTACGAGGACACCCACGGCTTCAACAGCCTCGTCCAGGGCCAGCAATTCGACAAGCCGGGCTATGTCTATCCGATCGGCCAGCGGCGGCCGGACGAGGTCTATGACGACAGGCTGTTGCTGGCGATCGGCGGAGAGCGGATCGAGCTCTTCCATGGCCGGGGCGAGACGGACGACGCCACCTTCGTCTGGTTGCCCGAGCGCCGGGTTTTGGCGAGTGGCGACTTTGTGATCTGGGTATTCCCCAATGCCGGCAATCCGCGAAAGGTCCAGCGTTATGCCGCCGAATGGGCCTCTGCCTTGCGACGGATGGAGCTGCTCGCGCCGGTTGTCCTGATCCCCGGGCACGGGCCGGTGGTCTTCGGCGCGGAGCGGGCAGGGCAGATGCTCCGCGATGGTGCGGAGGCACTCGAGCATCTCGTGCGTGAGACGCTCGCGCTGCTGAACCGGGGCGCGACGCTCGACGAGATCCTGCACGGGGTCAAAGTACCGGAGGCGTATCTCGCGAAGCCCTATCTCCTCGCGAAATACGACGACCCGGAGTTCCTCGTCCGTGGCATCTATCACCTCTATGCGGGCTGGTTCGATATCAATGCGGCGCATCTCAAACCGGCTCGAACCACAGAGCTGGCATCGGAGCTGGCCGGGCTCGCCGGCGGTGCGGACAAATTGGCCGAGCGGGCTCTTGCTCTCGCCGGGCAGGGGCAGGCACGGCTGGCCGTCGAACTCGCCGAACTCGCTGGCGCCGCCGTGCCGGACGACGATCCGATTCAGGCGATCCGGGCCGACGTGCTGCGGACGCTGATCGGGACGGAAAGCTCCTTGATGGGAAAGGCCTTCCTGGCAGTCTACGAGCGCGAGGCCGCCCGGCGGTCGAAGGCCTGAGGGCCAGGCCGGGCCGTTCTATGGCGCAGCCGGGAGTTCTCTCGCCTTCCGTTCGAGCTCGCGGAACACCGGCAGCGTCTGGGCGGCGAAACTCTTGAGTTCGGGGTCGGTACCCTCGCCGGCATAGCGTTCCATCAAGACGGTCGATTCGTGGTGCGCGCTGCGCTGGGCATCGACATAGGCCCTGTCGAAATCGGCGCCCTGCCTATCGGCGAGATCGCGCAGCAGGTCGAGATGCTTGCCGTCCGGACGGTCGGGCAGGGCGATGTCGGAGCGCTTGGCGATGATGCGACGCAGGCTGCTGGTCGCCGCCGCCTGGTCATCCGCGAGGCGATGGGCGAAATCCTTGATCGCCGGGGAACTGCTCTTGTGCAGGGCGAGCGTCGCCGACTCCACGCCGAACATGTTGGCGACCGCTGTTTGCGTGACGAAGTCCTGCGCGGGAATTGCCTCCTGGGCACGAACGGCTCCGGTCGAGAGCAGGGCCAGCGCGGCCAGGCCGAGCACCGACGCCCCCGGAAAACGGTGATGCTTCGAAATCATGTTTCGGCAACCGGGAAGAAGGCCGCAGGTTCCATCGCATGGGTGCCTCACGGCCGCGCGCCTTGTCCCATTCCGGGCGCTGCGCTAGCAGGGCAAAGGCGCTTTGCCCTGCCGGACGCTGAGGGAACTCCATGCCGACCACTGTCGAGACTGTGCGCGATGCGCTCATAAGGGCCCGCCGCGAGCGCTCCCTGATCGAGACGGCGAGTCTGCCGATTCCTGAGACGCTTGCTGATGGTCATGTGACGCAGGCGGCAGTCGGCGGGGCACTCAACCTGCCGGAAGCCGGCTGGAAGGTCGGCATCGCCGAGGACGGCACGCCGGTCGCCGGCCTGATGCCCGGCCCCTACCTCGCAGCTGGCGATGTCTATGAGGGCGCGATCGGGGCCGAGCTGCGCGTCGAGATCGAACTTGCGCTCCGGCTAGCGCGCGACGTGCCTTTCCGTCCGGCCCAACCCTATTCGCGGGCCGAGCTGCTCGCCTGCTGCGACAAGGCCTATCTCGGCATCGAGATCGTCGAGAGCCGCCTCGCCAACTGGCATGGCAAGGTCGCCTTCCCGCTCTGGCTCGCCGACGCGATGGGCCATGGCGGCTACGTCCTCGGCCCGGAGGTCGACATCAAGACGCTCGATGACCTCACCGGTCTGGGCTGCTTCATCTCGCTCAACGGCGTGATGATCTATGATCAGCCCGCCGTCCACGGCAATGGCGATCCGATGGTGCCCTTCCTGGCCTGGGCCAATCGCCAGCAGGACAACCTCGGCAGCCTGCGCGCGGGGCAGATCATCACCACCGGCAGCCTCTGCGGCGGCGTGCTCTCGCCCGGCAAGGGCGAGGTCGTGACGAAGCTCTCGCCGCTGGCGACTGTTTCTCTGACGCTCCGGTAAGAAACGAGAGCGGCGGGCGCGCAGGCGGCCGCCGCATTCTCTTCGGCAGGCGCTAGGCCTCCTGCACCAGCGGCGCCGTCTCGTTGCCGACGACGCGGTCACGCCCCTGCCGCTTGGCTTCGTAGAGATGCACATCGGCATGGGCGACGAGGCCGCGAATATCCTTGGCATCGTCGGGGAAGGTGGCTACGCCGATGCTGATCGTCGGGGCCGCCGCAAATTCCTGGGCCAGGGTGCGGTGGACGGCGACCCTCATCCGCTCGGCGGAAGCCAGGGCCGCAGGATGCGACATGTTCTCGCAAAGCACGACGAATTCCTCGCCGCCATAGCGGAAGATGAGATCGTCGCCGCGGATTTCCCCGCGCAGGCAGTCCACGACGCGCCGGAGCACCTCGTCGCCGACGACATGGCCGTAGCGGTCATTGATGCTCTTGAAATGATCGACATCGAGGATCGCGAGGCTGACGGGCCGTTGTGCCGCGATGCTGCGCGCCAGAATGGTCTGGCCGAGCGTCTCGAAGCGCTCCCGGGTCAGGGCACCGGTCAGGGCGTCGCGGCCGCTCTTGCCGAGCAGTTCCTCGTATTTGTGCCGGTAGGTCAGCTTGTGGAAGATGTCCGAAAGCGGCTGCGGCGCGAGTTCCGGCGTCCGGCGTTCGAACAGGTTGAGATAGAGGCCCATCAGCATGGCATAGGTCGCGGCGGCGCCCATCTTGGCCACCCAGCCGCCGAACAGCGCGCCGAGCGGCGTGCCGGTCACCATATGCAGTCCAATGAAGAAGCCGACCTGATCGAAGGTCAGGATGATGGCCAGGCTCAGGCAGGAGCGCAGCACCAGCGATCGCGGCAGCAGCAGGCGCAGCCTCTCATAGAGCAGGATCAGCGCGATGGAATCGATGAAGAGCAGCGTCGTGCCCCAGACCATCAGCGCGCCCATCTGGTCGATCAGGACGAGGTCCGGATTGTAGCCGGGCAGCGTGACCGGCGGGCCATAGAGCCGCAGGGTCGCCACCAGCGCGACCATCAGGAAATTGCCGATCAGCAGTCCGTAGATCGGCTGCCGCACCGTCTCGGCGTCTTCCCGGATGTAGAAGAGCAGGATGATTGCGAGCTTGCCCGAGAACAGCACGGTCGAACCCGGCGAGAGCAGGCCGAAGGGCAGCTCTATGAAGAAGACCGCGGCGAGATAGGTCTCCAGAAAGTGCATCACGCCGAGCGCGCATAGGAAGGCGCCGAGCCCCATCAGGTGGCGCAGCCGGAACAGCGCGGCCATGACGCCGAAATAGATCAGGGCTTGCGTGAACAGCAGGATGGTGCCGGGCATGCTGAGGGTCTATCGCAGTTCGTTCTAACGAGGGATCAACGGTGTTCAGCCCGATAGCGCACCCGGGAACGGTGGTGAGTTTCAGCTATTAACCTTCGGGCTCTTGAAAACCAATGCTTAGGCTTTTCACGACAGGCTCTTTCGAATCCGGCGGGCAGTCCGAAGGATTACAGATCCTTGAGCATTGCGCATGCTCGCTCCCGCCTTATGATGACGGCGGGTATCGGAGACGGTTTCGATTGTGTGGCGGCGTGGCTTGGAGGGTGGATGCGGTTGTGGCGTAGGGCAGGGCATGCTGTCGCGCTGAGCGGCGGCTGTGCGTTTGCCACACTGCTGGGCCTGCAGGCTGAATCCGCCCGGGCTTTCGACCTTTCGTCGCTGGACGTGTTCGGCCTCTTCACCAAGAAGGACGAGCCGCCGGCAGCGAGCGCGTCGAGCCTGCCCTACAAGCTCGACTTCGATCTCGGCGACGCCGAAAATGCCAAGACGCTGACGCGTACCCTGCAGGACGCTTCGCTGCTGTATCGGCTGCGCCAGGATGCGCCGCCCGATGGCGAGACGCTGGCGCGCCGCATGGCCGCCGATTTCAACCCGCTCGTCGACGCGCTCTGGTCGCAGGGCTATTTCAATGCCGACGTCGCCATGGTCGTCGACGGCGTTTCGCTGACGCTCGGGGTGGAGCCGAACGCGACGTTGATCCGGGCGCTGGAGGCGCATCGCAATCGCGATGCGGTGCCGATCACCATCAGGGTCCGGCCCGGCAAGGTCTTTGGCCTGCGCAAGATCGACGTGGTCGAGCGCGACGAGCCCGGCCCGCCCGCGATCGCAAACCCGCTCAAGGTCTCGAAGCTGAAGGAGGGCGAGCCCGCGACCTCGGCTGCGCTGCGTGGCGCACAGGCGGCGTTGGTCGACTATATGCGTGCTCAGTCGCGCCCGCTCGCCAAAATGGTCGAACTCAGGCCGGTCGTCGATCATGCCACCGGCATCATGGACGTCACCTACGTCCTCGATCCCGGCCCTCTGGCCGGCTTCGGCGACATCACGGTCGGTCAGACCGACGAGATTCCGCCCGCGGTCGTGCGATCCTTCATCTATCTCGAGCCCGGCGATCCCTATTCGCCCAAGGCGCTGGCCGACACGCGCCGCTCGATCGCGAAGATTCCCGCTGTCGGTTCCGTCCGCATTCGCGAGGGCGACAAGCTGGACCGTGCCGGCAACTTGCCGATCTTCGTCGACATCACCGAGCGGCCGAAGCGCCTGTTCGGGTTCTCGGCCCGCTATTCGACCATCGATGGCCCGACGGTGAAGACCTATTGGGAGCACCGCAATCTGTTCGGCGGGGCCGAGCGGCTGCGGCTCGAAGGCAGCATCTTCCTGGTGCCGCGCATTGACGGCACCAAGATCAGGAGCTTCGGGGATTTCGAGGAATCCGATATCGGCGGGCGCTTCGGCTTCAGTTTCCTCAAGCCGGCATTGGGCGGCAGCCGCTATGATTGGCTGCTCGATGGCTTCGCGACGCGCGAGCGCGTCGGCACCAGCCGCTATGGCGGCTACACGGCGCGCTACGCCAATGTCACCACCGCGATCATGCGTCGCTTCAGCGACACCTTCTCGGTCCAGGCCGGCCTCGAAGTGGAACGCGGCCAGACCAGCGACGTGCTCGGCCAGGTGACATATACGCTGGTCGGCATCCCGCTCTCGGTGAAATACGATTCGACCGACAGCCCGCTCGATCCGACCCGCGGCTTCCGGGCGGCTGCATCCTTTGCCGCCTATCCGGCCTTCCTCGGCTCGACCGTCGGCATCTACCAGACCAAGGCGGCCGTCTCCGCGTACTACGCGCTCGACGAAGATGCCCGCTATGTCCTGGCCGGCCGCATCGGCTTCGGCTCGGTCGCGGGCGCGAGCCTCAACGAAATTCCGGCAACACGGCTCTTCTATGCCGGCGGCGGCGGCTCCGTGCGCGGTTACGCTTATCGCAGCATCGCGCCCTTGGGGCCGCTGAACCAGGTCGTCGGCGGGCGGAGCCTGTTCGAGTTTTCGGCCGAGGCGCGCATCAAGCTCACCGATACGATCGGCATCGTGCCCTTCTTCGATGCCGGAACGGCTTACGAGTCGACCTTCCCGGACGGGAAGCAGCCGTTGCAGATGGCCGCAGGCCTGGGCCTGCGCTATTACACCGGCATCGGCCCGATCCGCGTCGATGTCGCCGCGCCGCTCAATCCGCGCAAGGGCGACAAGCCGGTCGCGCTCTATGTCAGCATCGGGCAGGCCTTCTGATGCGCCGGCTCCTGACCCACCTCGCCGATATGAAAGCCCTCGTCCTGAGGAGCGTCGCTAGGCGCGTCTCGAAGGGCACTCCCGCGGGCTCGGGAACCTCCTGGGCCAATCTTCGAGAAACCGCTTCGCGGCTCCTCAGGATGAGGGCTCGCAGGGTGGCGGGGCTTTTCGCCCTCCTTACGGCGGGCTTTCTCGTCTCCGCCCATTTCGGCGGTCTCGCGCAGAATGCCCAGAGCGACCGCGGCATCGTCGCCGATCTCATTTCCAAGGCGCTTTCCAGCGACACCAGCCAGGTCTCGATCGGCGAGGTCAATGGCGCGCTTTCCTCCGATGTCGAGATTCGCGACATCGTTCTCTCCGACCGTGACGGCGTCTGGCTGCGTCTCGATCGTGTCCGCCTGATCTGGACCCGCAGCGCCTTGCTGCTGCGCCGCCTCGATGTCGACCGCCTCGAGATCGGCAAGCTGGAACTCCTGCGCAGGCCCGCCCGGCAACCGGCCGGTGCTGCGCCGAGCAACGAGCCGATCCTGCCGGAGCTGCCGCTGAAGGTGATCCTGCGCGCCTTCCAGCTCAACGAACTGGCTTTGGGCGAGCCGGTTCTCGGTGCCGCCGCGCGCCTCGGCGCGACCGGCTCGGCATCGCTGGGCCCACCGAGCGAAGGGCTCGACCTCAAATTCGAGGCGCGCCGCCTCGACATGGGCGGCACCTTCAACGTCAATCTCGCCTTCGTCCCGCAGACGACGCGCCTCCAGCTCGCTGCCAAGCTCGACGAGCCGGCCGGTGGATTGATCTCGAAGGTCGCGGGCCTGCCGGGCGAGCCGCCGGTCAAGCTCGATCTCAACGGCGACGGGCCACTCGATTCCTTCCGTTCGAACCTGACCTTCACCGCGGGGCCGACGATTGGCGCGGAGGGCTCGGCGACGCTCAACCGGGCCGGTATCGAGCGCCAACTCGCGCTTGCGCTCGATGCGCGCATCGAAGGACTGATGCCTGCGCCGGTTGCTCCCGTCTTTGCCGGTTCGACCCGCCTCGACGGCGCGGTCGGCTTCCGGGACGACGGCGGCGTCGACATCCGTAGTCTCGCCTTGGTCTCCGCGCTCGCGCGGCTGGACGTGCTCGGCCGCTACAACGCCGACAAGACGCTCGATATCCGCGTCAGCGCCGCGTCGCGCCCAAATGCAGATGGCCGGACTGTCGCCTCCGGCGCCGAGATCGGCAAACTGGCTTTCGACGCGACGATCCGCGGTCCTGTCGCCGGCCCGACCGTGGTCGCGACCCTGGATGCGCAGGACGCCAACATGCCGGCCGGCCGGTTCGGCAAGGTCGGGCTGACCTTCAACGCGACGCCGACCGGCACCATCGGCGAGCCGGGCACCCGTATCGCGCTGACCTCCGACGGCGAAGCCAGCGGGATCGCGCTGACCGACAAGGCGCTGGCGCGGGCGGTGGGCGACAAAGTCGCCTTCACGCTGCGCGGCACCGCGCAGGACGATGGCACCGCCGATTTCGAGACGTTGAAGCTGGCCCTCTCCGGCGTCGAGCTGGATTACAAGGGTAAGCTCGGCCAGGCGCGCGTGCTCGGCAAACTCAAGGCCGTCCTGCCTGATCTTTCGCGGTTCAGCGGACTTGCCGGGCGTCCACTCGGGGGGAGGGCGGAGGTCACCGCCGATCTCGACGCGACGCCGCGCCTCAACAACTACACCGCCACGCTCGACGGCAAGGCCGAGCGTCTCGCCACCGGCGCCGCCGTCGTGGACCGGTTGCTGGCGGGCAATCTCACCCTTGCCGGGCGCGTCAATGCGCTCGCTGGCGACTACACGGTGAACGGCCTGCGTGTGGCCGGGCAGCATGCCGCCTTCACCGCCGATGGTTCGCTCGGTCGGCAGCAATCCAGCTTGAAGCTGGCGCTTGCGCTGCCTGATCTCAAGCGCGCCGATCCGCGCCTCTCCGGTCGCGGCGACATCACTGCCGAGATCACCGGCCCGCAGAACAGACTCGATGCCACCGCGCGGATCGCCGTCGCAAACGCGACCGCTCTCGCCCGGCCGATCCCACGCCTGACGATCGATGCTGTCGTGAAGGACCTGCAGGGAGCGCTGAACGCCAGCGTCGCGCTCACCGGTGAAGTCGATGCCAAGCCGGCGACCGGCCGGATCGAGCTCGCGCGCCAGCCCGACGACGGTTGGAACCTCTCGACACTCGACCTTTCGATCGGTTCGGTCCGGCTGAACGGCGGTCTCACGCTCGATCCGGCGAGCCGCGCCGCCGGTCGGCTGACGCTGGCCGCGCGCAATCTCGACGACCTTTCGGCGCTGGCGCTGGCCAAGCTGGGCGGCCAGCTCGATGCGGACATCATCCTCGCTACGCCAGATGGGCGACAGGATGTCGACCTGACGGCGCGCGGCTCGCGTCTCGTCGGGCCGTCTGTCTCCATCGACAAGCTTGATGCCAAGCTCGGCGCCCGCGACATCTATGGCCGGCCGATGCTCGACGCGGCCGTGGCCATCGACCGCGCGGTCGCCGCCGGCGAGACGATCAGTGCCATCCGCTTCGACTCGAAAGGCGCATCCGACGCCAGCGTCTTCACGCTGAGCGCGAATGCGCGCGGCTTTGCCCTGAAGGGCGCAGGCCGGCTGGTGCCCGGCGAACCGTTGAAGCTGGAGATTGCCTCATTCGATGCCCGCCGCGACGGCAGGGCGATTACGCTCGCCAACCCGGCTTCGCTGAGCTTCCCGGCCTCGGGCGTCGAGATCGCCAACCTCGCTCTGATGATCGACAAGGGCAGGGTGACGCTCGATGGCCGGGCCGGCGAGGCGCTCGATCTGCGCTTCACGGCCCGCGACGTGCCGCTCGCGGCCGCCCGCATCGCATCGCCCAATCTGAATCTCTCCGGCACCCTGAACGCCGAGGCGCAGGTCAAGGGCAAGCCGGGCGATCTCGCCGGCCCCTGGAAGCTGAGGATCGCCCAGCTCGTGACGCCCGAGACGCGTCAGGCCGGTTTGCCGCCGGTCGAGATCACGGGTGAGGGGGCTTTCAAGGGCGATGCGACCAGCGTTTCCGCCACGGTGAATGCCGGCCGGGGCGCCAGCCTGACATTGCGCGGGACTGCGCCTCTGAACGCGGCCGGACCGCTCGATCTGGCCGCGCAAGGCCGCGTCGACGCCGTGCTCGCCAATCCGATGCTGGCCGTGAACGGGCAACGTGTGACCGGCAGCGTCGCCGTGGACATGCGTGCCGGCGGCACGGCGTCCGCACCGCGCCTCAGCGGCAACGCCACCTTGTCGAACGGCAGCTTTACGGATGCGCTGCAGGGGATCCGGCTCAACAACATTGAGGTCCGCGTCGCGGCGAATGGCGACAATCTGACGATCGAACGCGCTTCGGCGCGTGCGCCCAATGGCGGCACGATCTCGGCCAGCGGCCAGGTCAAGGTGGACCCGGCTGCGGGCTTCCCGGGCAATATCCGCATCCGCGGCGACCGCGCCCAGCTCGTCTCCAGCGGGCTTGTCACCGCGGTTGCAGGGATGGATCTCGAGATCAGCGGCCCGCTGGCGCAGCGCCCCCGGATCGGCGGGCGGATCGATATCGCATCGCTCGAGGTCTCGGTTCCCGACCGGTTGCCGGCTTCGCTTCGGCCGGTCGATGGCATCAAGCACATCAATGCACGCGGGACCGCCGCCGCCAGGCTCGCCGCAGAGCGTCGGGCTCGGGAGGCGCGCGGCCGCGGGCGGGCAGGTCCCGCTTTCGATGCGGCGCTTGCGCTGACGGTGTCGGCTCCCAGCCGCGTCTTCATCCGCGGGCGCGGCATCGATGCCGAACTCGGCGGCGAGATCCGCGTCGGCGGCACATCTTCCGCGCCGGTCCTCAATGGCGGCTTCGAATTGCGGCGCGGCCGCCTTAGCGTGCTCACGCAGCGCCTCGACTTCAGCCGCGGCAGACTCACATTCGCAGGAGGGTTGATTCCCGAGCTGGATTTCGTCGCCGAGACCAGCGCGGGCGACGTGACGGCCAGGATCACCGTCAGCGGCCCGGCTGACCAGCCGAGCTTCTCCTTCACCTCGCAGCCCGAGCTGCCGCAGGATGAGGTGTTGTCGCGGCTGCTCTTTGCCCGCGCCTCCGGCTCTCTCTCCCCCTTCCAGGCGCTCCAGCTCGCCCAGGCTGCTGCCCAGTTCGCCGGCGGCGGTGGGGATGACACCTTCGAGCGGCTGCGCAAGTCGCTCGGCGTCGACAATCTCGATATCCAGATGGGCGCCGGTGGCCCGACCGTCGGCGCCTCGCGCTACATCAGCGACAACGTCTCCGTCGGTGTGAAGGTCGGGGCGAAGCCCGAGGACAGCGGGATCTCGGTCGGCGTCGACGTGACGAAGCGCTTGAAGCTCCAGGCTGAAACGGGAGCTGACGGCAGCGCGGCCGTCGGAATCGGCGCCGAGTGGGAATACTGACCGTCCGGCGCCGGGGGAATCGCATGCGCCAAGATTCGTAGCCGGAGCGGCTCCGGAGCTTCATGATTCCCCTTTGGATCTGTTCAAAACCGGCCTGACGGCGCCCGCGGGGTTAATGGTTCGTAAATTTCGAGCCTCAAAGCGTGGCTCGTCTGCAACACCGGATTTCAAAGCATCCCATGCACAGCCCTTGGCGGCTGATCCTGGTTGATCGGCGAGGGCGGTTTCGTATGGTGGAAATGCGTCGGGACGTTCCCGGTCGCTGTTTTTCGTCCTCGCCTCCGAAATAGGTCGGTGACGCGGGCGAAAGACCGGGAATAGGCAGGTTCTGCGATCAGGCTGAAAGTCTGGGGCGGGGGGCAGGCTGAAGCCCGAGGGTCTCGAAACTCTTTTGGAGGTTACCAAATGAAGCTCGTTAAGAGCCTCCTCCTCGGTTCCGCCGCCGGCATCGCCGCGGTCGCCGGGGCTCAGGCCGCCGATCTTCCCTCGCGGAAGGCCGCTCCGGTCGAGTACGTTCGCGTCTGCACTGCCTACGGTGCTGGCTTCTTCTACATCCCGGGCACTGACTCCTGCCTGCGCATCTCGGGCCGCGTTCGCGCCGAGTACGCCATCGGCACGCGTTACAGCGACTTCCAGGATGCTTACGGCACCCGCGCCCGTGGTCGTCTGAACGTCGACGTCCGCACGCAGACCGCCTACGGCACCCTGCGCACCTTCATCCGCTACGAGCTGACCAACAACACCGGCATCTACAACCAGGGCGCCGTCACCCCGTTCAACGTTGGTTCGACCGTCCCCGGCCTCGTCCGTGGCCCGTCGTCGACCTCGACCGGCTCGCTGGTCGATCTGGCGTTCGTGCAGTTCGGCCCGATCACCGCTGGTCGCGCTCAGTCGTTCTTCGACTTCTACGCTTCGGACCTGAACTTCGCTTCGATCCGTACGGCTGACTCGCGCGTCAACCTGTTGGCCTACACCGCGACCTTCGGTTCGGGCTTCTCGGCCACGATCTCGGCTGAAGACCGCACCTCGGGCACCTCGGGCCGCGAGCTCGCGGGCGCAATCTTCAACCCGCTCACCCCCGGCGTTGGCGGTATTGCCGTTACCGCTCAGGGTCAGAACTTCCCCGATCTCGTCGCCTCGCTGCGCGTCGATCAGGGTTGGGGCTCCGCTCAGCTGTCCGGTATGGTCGGTCAGCGTAGCTACGCCACCGCGACCAATATCACCGCGGTCAACGGCGATGAGATGGTCTGGGCCATCCAGGGCGGCGTGAAGATCAACCTGCCGATGCTCGCCGCTGGCGACGCTCTGTGGCTGCAGGCTGCCTATGCTGACGGCGCCCTCGGCTACCTCGGTTGGTCCCCGGCCAGCCTCGGCCTCGGCCGCGTTGGCTCCCTCACGCTCGCCGATGCCTCGATCAACCCGATCACCGGCAACATCAACAACTCGACCGGCTGGTCGCTTGTTGCGGCGTTCCGCCACTTCTTCACCCCGACGATCCGCACCGAGATCAGCGCGTCGTACTCTGAGCTGAAGTTCAAGTACAACGACGTCAACGCGACTGCGTTCAACGGTGTCTTCGCTCGTTCGGCGGACCCGAAGGAGTTCCTGCTCGCTGGCGCTCTGATCTGGTCGCCGGTCTCCGGTCTGGATATCGGTGTCGAAGTGCTCTACTCGCATCTCGACGTCAATTCGCCGGTCGGCGTCGTCAGCAACGCCAACGTCCGCAGCGGCGTGCTCGGTATCAAGTCCGACGACACCGTTGCTGGCCGCTTCCGCATCCAGCGCGACTTCTGATCGGTCTCCGATCTCAGTCGGAAGCCCCGGGGAAACCCGGGGCTTTTTTATTGCCGGTGGCTTGAGAACGCCGCGGTTGACGGGCGGTCCCGGTCCAGCCGGATCCGAGGGAGGCACCGTTCGCGTCGGCGACCTGGACGGTTCGGTGCAAGCCCGCGGTTGAAACAAAAGCCTGCGGATCGTCAGGTAAATTATTGATAGAATGGACCGGTCGCGGTTGTCGGATGCCTGGGGCTGAGCATTGACCAGTGCAGGTGAAGGGGGGCGTGACATGTCGCAGCCGGCGCGCTGGTTCTGGGGTCTGATTCCACTGGTCCTGCTTTGGGGCGCCGGGAATGTCGGGCTCGACGCGGCCATCGAGCAGGATGTCGGCGAGCGCGCGGTGCGAGCCGTTGCCGCAGAGGCCGGCCAAGCCCCGGGCGCCCGTCCTATCGTGGCACAGGTCGAGGGCCGAGACGTCACGATTTCCGGGGAGGTCCTGTCGACCGACGGCGCCACCCGCGCCATGGCGCATCTGCGCGCCGAATTCGGCGTCCGCCGGGCGCTGGGCGGTCTGTCGCAGGTCGTTGCGCAGAAGCCCTATTCATGGTTCGCGGGCCGGCTCTCGGATAGCGTTACGCTCGGCGGCTTCGTCCCAGATATCGAGACGGCGACCGCCAATCTCGTTGCAGCAGGCGCTGCACTGCCCGGCCTGCGGATCGACGATCGTCAGACTATCGCATTCGGCGCGCCGGACGGCTTCGCGGCGATGACCGCTGCGATGATCGCCGAACTGCCGAAGCTGGCTTCCGGACGGATCGCGCTCGACGACAGCCGCTTCTGCATCGAGGGGAAGGCCGTGACACCCGATGCGTTCCGCGCTCTCGAGGCCGCTATGGTGCAGTTGGCCCGGCCCGGCTTCCAGGCAGTGAAGTGCGATCTGGAGCCTCCGACCGTCACACCCTATCGCTGGAGCGCCGAGCACCGTGCCGACAATGAGCTCGTCCTGCGAGGATTCTATCCGAACGACGAGATTCACAGGCAGCTCTTCCAGGCGGTGCAGCGTGCCTTCGGGGCGGCGGTGGCGCTGCGCGATGAACTGCAGCCAGGAGACGGCGCGCCGTCCGCGTTCCTCGAGAAAATCGCGCGGGCCGCTGCGGACCTTGCCCGGCTTCGGGAAGGCAGAGCCGAGCTCAGCGGGGATGTCTATACGCTCTCCGGCAAGGGACCGGACAACTATGAGGCCTGCCAGGCACTGCGCCTGCAGATCGCACAGCTGGACGGCCCCGATTCGGTCGCGCGGGTCGAGATCGACTGTCCTCCGGAGCCGCCGCCGGCCCCTGTCGTTGTGCCGCCGCCCGAGGTGCCGGGCCCGATCCTGAAGGATGTGCTGCCGGCAGCTCCGGCACCCGCTCACCCCACCTCTGCTTCCACCGCACCCCTCGATTCCGGGCCCGCCACGCTACCGGCGACGCCTTCCGCTCCGGTCGCTGATCCGACAAGCGTGCAGCCAGCGACAACTCCGGTGCAGCTCGAATGGAACGCAAGACGCGCGGACGGGCGTGTCTCTCTCGGCGGAGTTCTGCCGAGTGAAGCCGAGCGCGCCAATGTAACGGCCGTGGCGCGGCGCCTGTTCGGGGAAACGGCGCTCGACGACCACATGAGGGTCGAGCCTGTATTGCACACCGAACTCGACATCCCGGCGTCGCTGTCCTTCGCGCTTGAGGTCCTGTCGAAGCTGAAGGCGGGATCGGTGAGGATCCACGACAAGGCCTTTGTCGTGGCCGGCGAGGTTGCGGACGCCGCGGCTCTCGGAGAGCTGCACGATCTCCTTGCCCGAGGTGCTCCGGCAGGGCTCACCATGGAGTCTCTGCCGGACAGCGTCGCGGTTCGGCCTTATCGGCTGGGGTTGTCGGCGGATCGTACCGGCCTGCGCCTGACCGGTTTTCTTCCTGACGAAATGACGCGTGCTGCTCTCCGTTCGCTCGTTGCCGATTCCCCGCTGAAGGATCGGCTCGATGATGGGGCGGTCGTCGTGCCGGGGGCACCGGCCGGTTTCGGTGCTGCGGCGCGGGTTGTCCTCACCGATCTGCTCCGGCTGGATCTCGGCTCCGCTTCTGTCGAAGATGATCTCGTTAGCATCCGCGGACTGACCTGCCGCGAATTGATCAGGAGCGAGGTCGAGACCAGCGCCGCCTCTGGCCTGCCACCGGGCTTCAAGGCCGATGCCGTGATCAGCCTGCGTCAGACCGGTTGCGTCGTCGACCCGCCGGCAAGCTGTCAGAACGATCTCGACGGCCTGACCACGCGCAATACTGTGCTGTTCGGGCAAGGAACCTCGGCCGTAGAACTCGACGCGACGACCGAGCGGGTGATCGGCGAGGCGACGGCGATCCTCCAGAAGTGCCCGGGCTCTCAGGTCACTATCGAGGGGCATGCCAATCGCGATGGCGAGTGGCGCGGCTTCGACAATATGGATCTGTCGCTTCGGCGGGCTCTGCGTGTGCGCGACGAGCTTGCGCGGCGCGGGATTGATCCGGGGAAGCTCACGGTCAAGGCCTATGGCAGCACGCGTCCGATCGCGCCCTACGATAAGCCGGAAGCCAAGGCGATGAATCGCCGCGTCCAGTTCACAGTGGCGAAGTAGGAGGCGGACATGCTCTATCTCGCCAGCCAATTCGTCTGGTTCCTGCTCGCCGCCTTTGGCCTGGGCCTCGCCATGGGCTGGATCAGCCATGCTGGCGGTAAGGTCCGGCTGTGGAACGGCGCCTGGACCGTTGTCGCCGTGCTCTGGGCCGTCGGTGCAGCCTTGGCCTGGTTCCAATGGCTCAACGGTGCCGTCGCGACATGGGTGGAGACCGCTCTGCTGTTCATTGCTGCGTACTGGGCGGGCTGCGTCTGCGCCAGTTTGCTCCCCAGGTCGGCAGCTGTGAGTGCAGTTGGGGCTCCCGCGCGCAGAGCGCAGCCGTTCACAATTGCTGCGCCGGTGGAAAATCCGTCAAAAACGGCTCGGGAGGTACCCACCGATGCGCTTCCGCCAGTCGAGAACGAAGCGGATCTGCCCGGCCGGCGGCCCACCGGTCGGGGAGCGGCTCGCGGCGGCAAAGCGGACGATCTGAAGCTGATCAAGGGCGTCGGCCGGCAGAACGAAGGCCGCTTGCACGGTCTCGGCATCTGGCATTTCGAGCAGATCGCGGCCTGGACGCCCGACAATATCGAATGGGTCGGCAGCTACCTGGCCTTTCCCGGTCGCATCGAGCGTGAAGACTGGGTTGGCCAGGCGAAGGTGCTGGCAACGGGGGCGGATACCGAGTTTGCCGCTCGCGCCAAGGCCGGACAGGTGGAGACGTCGCGCGACGACGGATCGTTCGGGCAGAGCAACGTCGCGGATATTTCTGGCGAAGCCAAGGCGGAGCCGCCGAAACCCTGAATTCAGGCTGCTCGGCGCTCGGCCCGCGCGATCAGCTTGCCGATGCGCCGGGCCATGTCCTTCGAGCCCAGCAGCGGGGCATGGCCTTGTCCGGGCACGCTGTAGACCTCGCAATCGGGATGGCGCTCGGCCATGTCCTGCAGGGTCTTCTCGGCCAGCAGATCGGAGTTCGCGCCGCGGATCGCCAGCAGCGGCACCGCTTTGAGCCCGTCGAAATAGGTCCAGAGTACCGGCAGCGGCGTTTCGAGATCGAGCTCCTCCAAAACCTTCATGAGCCTGGTATCGTAGTCTGGCTTGAGCGGGCCGTCGCGATCCGTCCAGGTGCGGCGGGCCATGATCTCCCATTCAGCCTCGCTGAGCGCCGGGAAGTGCTGATCGGAGAGCCGCTTCAGGATCTCGGCGCCTTCCGAGAAGCTGCGCGGCACCGGCAGCTTGCCGACATAGCCGCGGATGCGCAGCAGGCCGCGCGCGTCGATCACCGGGCCGACATCGTTGAGGACAGCGCCGCGAATAACGGCCGGACGTGCCGCCGCCAGCGCCATCGTCAGAAGCCCACCGCGCGAGGTGCCGATGAAGATCGCCTCATCGATGCCCATCGCGACCAGGACCTGCATCACGTCGTCGAGTTCGATGCGGATATCGTAGTTCTTCCAGTTGCGGTCGTAGTCCGAGAGCCCGCGGCCGCGATAGTCGAGGGCGAGCACGCGCCGCGGCTTGGTTTCGTCCTGCGCGAGAGCCAATGCCAGCTCGTGGAAATCGGCCGCCGTGCGCGCGAAGCCCGGCAGGCAGACGACAGGCAGCGCGGTCGCTTCGAGCGGGCCATAGTCGCGCAAATGCAGCTTCAACCCGTCGCGGGCGCTGACGAAGCGGGAGGTGAAGGCGGTATCCGTGGTCATAAGGGACTCGAGGCGGAGGGCTGGAGGCACCTAACCACGCCGATGGCAGGGGTGGAAGCCGGGTTTCACGGCTGGCCGTCAGGCCGCTCCCCAACGCCGCAGTTTGGCGAGGCATCGGTTGAAGACATCGAGTTCTTCCGGCGTCAGTACGGACAGGAAATCGTGCTCCATCTCTTCGCCGAGCCTGTCCGCCTCCCGCCTGATGGCTTCGCCCTTCGGCGTGAGATGGAGGGAGACCTTTCGGGCATCGGCGCTTTCGAGCTGGCGGTGGACATGGCCTTCGTCCACCAGCTTGCGAAGATGCTTGGAGATCAGCGTCTGCTCGATGAAGGTCGCTTCCGAGAGTGCGCGGGACGACAGCCCCGGCGCGTCCCCGATGGCGCGGATCACACGCAGCTCGCGGATGTTGAGGCCGAGCTGCCCCTTGTAGACCTGCGACGCCTTCGCCATCGCGGTCTGGCTCAACTGATCCAGCCGGAAGGTCAGGAAGGTGTCGCGCGGTGGCATCGTCAGCTCGTCAGCGCTTCTTGCTCTGCCGGCCCGCCAGCGTGAGCGCAATCAGCGAGAGCGCTGCGCAGGCCAGCAGATAGTGCGCCGGCATCAGGTCCGAGCCGGTCTTCGCCACCAACCAGGTCAGCGTGAAGGGCGCCAGCCCGCCAAACAACAGCACGACCACGTTGTAGGCGACCGACATCCCCGTCGAGCGGACATCCGTCGGGAACATGCCGGCGAGCAGGCCCGGGGTGGGCGCCCAGATCGCGGCGATCGGGAGCGCGCAGATCGCCTGGACCAGCAGCAGCCGCTCGAAGCTCGGCTCCGCCACGACATAGGCCAGCAGAGGATAGGAGAGCAGCGAGAAGCTGAGCATGCCCAGAAGCCAGATGCGGCGCGGGCTCCAGCGGTCGGCGAGATAGCCCATGATCGGCACGAAGATGAACAGCAGGATGCCGCCGATGAGCGAGCTCAGCATCGCGCTGGTGAAGGGCAGCTTCAGCTGCCGCACGACATAGCCGGGCAGGAAGATGAACCAGACATAATTCGAAGCGGTGCCGGGGATCATGAGGCCGAAGCAGCGCAGCAGGGCGTTGCGATGCTCGGCCAGCACGGCGTGGAACGGCGTGCGGCCGGCGTTGCTGCCGCCCTGCCTCTCGTATTCGGGAGATTCGTCGACGAAGCGGCGGATATAGAAGCCGAGCGGCGTGATCAGCGATCCCAGCAGGAAGGGAATGCGCCAGCCCCAGCCTTGCAGCGCCTCCGGCGTGAGCAGGGTCGCCAGCGCGTAGCCGGAGAAGGCCGCGAGCGCGAGCGCTAGCGCCTGCGAGCACATCTGGAAGCTGCCATAGGTCATCTTGCGGCCGGGCGGAGCGTATTCGACCAGCATCGCCGTGGCCGAGGCGAATTCGGCGCCAACCGAGATCCCCTGCAGGATGCGGGCGATGATGACGAAGATCGGCGCGAGGATGCCGATCGTCGCATAGCTCGGCGTCAGGCCGATCAGCACGGTCGAGAACCCCATGATCAGGATCATCACCGTCAGGATCGGCTTGCGGCCGAAGCGATCGGCATAGGTCGAGAGCAGCACGCCGCCGATCGGCCGCACCAGGAAGGAGATCGCGAAGGTCGCTGCCGTCAACAGCGCCGAGACAAGCGGGTCCGAGCTCGGGAAGAAGACCTGCGAGATGATGGTGGCGAAGAAGCCGTAGACGAGGAAGTCATACCATTCGAGGCCGTTGCCGATCACCGAGGAGATCACGGCGCGGCGGACCATTGCGGGGGAGCGCGCTTGTCCGGCTTGGATAGCCGCGGCGGTCATGCGCTGGTTCCTTGCGTCTGACGCTCGACGATCCGGCACAGGATGCTGGCGCCGATCGGGAGCAGGCGGTCGTCGAAATCGAAGGTCGGGTGGTGGCACATCGCGCCGGGCTGGCCGAGAAAGATGTAGGCGCCGGGCCACTGACGCAGCATCAGCGCGAAGTCGTCGGAGAAGGGCAGGGGCTTCAGGTCGGTTCTAACCTTCGCCTCGCGGAGAACAACTCCGGCGGCCGCAGCCGCGGTGGCTGCCGCGCGTGGGTCGTTGAGGCAGGGCGGACAGCTCGCCTTCTTCGTGCAGGTGATCGTGCAGCCCGACATCTCCGCGAAACCGCGGCAGACCGCGTCGAGCTTCTCGACGATCCGCGCCTCCGTCGCCGGGTCATAGGTGCGGATCGTGCCGCTGAGTTCGGCCGAGGCCGGGATGATGTTGGCCGCGGTGCCAGCGCAGAGACGGCCCAGGCTGATGACGGCGGGCTCCATTGGGTCGACATGGCGCCCGACGATCGAGGAGATCTCGTTCGCGAGCCGCGCCGCGACCTGGAGCGGATCGACCGTGGTATGGGGCGCCGCGCCATGACCGCCGACGCCGTCGATCCGGATCTCGAAGACCGTCGTTCCGCTCAGCGTCGGGCCGGGGCGGACTGCGGCCGTGCCTTCCTCATAGAGCGGGATGGTGTGCAGCGCGTAGACTTCCGAGCAGGGGAAACGCTCGAACAGCCCGTCGGCGATCATGCGCTCGGCGCCCTGGCCGATCTCTTCGGCCGGCTGGAAGATCAGATGCACCTTGCCGCGCTTGGGAGGATTGGCCGCAATGTGACGCGCGGCCGCCAGCAGCATCACCGTATGTCCGTCATGGCCGCAGCCATGGAATTGGCCTTCCGTGCTCGAGCGATAGTCGAGCCCCGTCTCCTCACCCATCGGCAGYGCGTCCATGTCGGCGCGCAGTCCGATGGTCGGCCCCTCCGCCGCGCCCTTGATGACGCCGACGAGGCCGGTGCCGCCCAGTCCGCGATGAACCTCGACGCCGAAGGAGGAGAGCGTCTGTGCGACGAAGTCCGATGTCCGGAACTCCTGGAAGGCGATCTCGGGATGGGCGTGAAGGTCGCGGCGCCAAGCCTGAAGCGTCGGCGCGAAATCGGCAATGTCCTGCAGCATCGAAGTTCCTCCGCTGAAGGCAATGGGTATTTGAAAGTTTCAAATATTGCAACGTTCAGATAATATCATTGCCGTGCCGGCAAATCTCGGGCGCGAACGAGACATACGGCACGGAACCGCGTCGTCATCCCGGGCGCAGCGAAGCGGAGACCCGGGATCCATGCCGGCGCGTTTGCCGGAAAGGCTCAGCCGTGGATCCCGGATTGGCGCGGCGTCGCCGCTTGTCCGGGATGACACAGTTCCGGCGCTGCAAGACTCAGTCGCGCTTGCCGCCGCGCTTCAGGTCGTAGTCGATGAGGTAGGCGGTGCGCTGGTTCAGGCGCTCGCGATAGACCTGCAAATTCTCCATCACGCGCTGGACGTAGTTGCGCGTCTCGGAGAAGGGAATGCGCTCGACCCAGTCGACGGCATCGACCTCAGGGTCGCGTGGATCACCATAGGCAGCGATCCATTTCTTCACGTTCGGAGAGCCGGCGTTGTAGGCCGCGAAGGTGAGGATGTAGGAACCGCGCCACTCCTTCAGCAGGTCGTTGAGATGGGCCGCGCCCATCTGTGCCGCATAGAGCGGGTCCTGCCCGAGCTTCTGCCAGTCGAAGGGCAGGCCGGCGCGCCGCGCCGTCTCGCGCGCGGTCGCAGGCATCATCTGCATCAGCCCACGTGCCCCGGCATGGGACATGGCGGCGGGGTCGAAGGCACTTTCCTGCCGGGCGATGGCATGGACGATGGCGCGCTCCATCGGGTCGCCGAGCACGTCGAACTCCGGGATGCCGTTGACCGGATAGGCAGCCATGTCGAGCGGGAAACCGCGCTGCAGCGCCGCCTTGCCGATGCCGACGAGCGCGCGGGCATCCGTCTCGCGCTGGGCGATGGCCGCAATCGCTTCCAGCGCTTCGGTGGTGTGCAGGCGCTGTGCCAGATCGTTCAGCATCAGCGTGGCGAGGTCGCGCTCGCCGATGCGGTAGAGCAGCCGCACGCCATGATGGCCGGGCAACCCCTCAAGGGCCACAGCGGAGGTGCTCCGGAGCGGCAAGCGGTCCAGCCCCAGTTTCGCCCGTGCGAGCTGGCCGTAATAGGCGACAGGCTGCTCGGCCGCCTTGCCGAAGGCCGCTTTCGCTTCCTCGGCTTGGCCCAACTCCTCATAGGCGCGACCCCGCCAATAGGCGGCGCGTGCCACCGAGATCGGCGTTTCGCCGATGGCGCCTGCCGCATCGAAATGCTTCAGCGCCACATCCGGCTTCTTCAGGAAGCGGAGTGCGATGAAGCCGGCGTGCCACTCGGCTTCGATGCGCTGGGCCGGGTCCTCGGCACCATGGCCGGCCGCGACTTCATAGGCTTTCGCCGGCTGGCCGGCATCGAGGAGCTTGCGGGAAATGATGCGCCGCTCCTCCCACCAGCCGTCGCCATCCCCGAGCAGCGCTGGATCGCGCGGGACGTTGGCGAGAGCCTTCGCGGCATCGTCGAGCTTGTCGCCACGGCGCGCTTGCTGTGCCTGCAGGAAGGCGAAGGAGACGTCGCTGCGGACGGAGGTCGGCACGGCCGCGATCTGCTTCTCGGAGATCGGCCGGCGCGCTCCGGCGCTGGCAAGCCGCGCCCTCGCCAACACGACATAATCGGCTGAGACGCGGGCAGCATTGCGCAAAGCCGCCGCGTCGTTGTCCTTGAACAGAAAGCGCTCGGTACGCAGGCGATGGTCGTCCTTCGTCAGCGCCGTCTCGAATTCCTTGAGGACGATCTTCTCCAGCGCTTGCCCGAACGGGTCCTTGCGCCAGCTCTGGCGCACGAGAGCCACGGCCTCTTCGGTTCGTCCCTCGTCCTTGAGTGCGAGCGCAAGCGCGATCCGCCCGGCTGGCGACACCGGCTGCTGGCCGTGAAAGAACGCACGGACGACGAGCGGGCTCTTCTTCTCGGCGATCAGCGCCTCTTCGGCGCGGCGTCGAAAACGGGTCGTTGCGGGATAGTTCGGATGCTCGCGCAGGAAGCCGTCGATGCGCGTGAACGATACGGTGCCTGCATTGGAGTGGATCGCCACCCATTCGAGCAGCGTGCGGACGGCGCGGTCCTCGATCCGCGCTGCAAGCTCATCGCCGTCACCGAGCGCGCCGCGGCGATAGGCGGCGATGGCACCCTTCACGGCGTCCAGATTGATTGCATCCTCGGCGCGCAGGGCGGAGGGTGGATAGGGCAGCAGTGCGCCCGTGGTCTCGACGTCGCCGATCATGGCGAGCTTGCGCTGACTCGCCAGCATGCCGTCATCGCCCGCCTGTGTCGTCGAGGCGGAGAGCAACGCAGGCAACAGCAGGCCGACTAGTCTCCTCGCGGCAGCAGGCGAGGCCATGGCGGGTCTCCATCCTGGGGCAGGCATCGGGGAATGATGGTCGCGGAAGGGGGTTTATGAAGGCTTAACTATGAGGCCACGGATTTTCATGCATTGCCGGCTTTGCCTTGACCAAACGACGGTTTATGTGTGGCGGCCCGACAACCCGTGTTTCGCTTCAGGATCTGCCCCATGACCAAGCACATTGCCTTTACCGGCTCGATGCCCGCTCTGGTCACCCCCTTCAAAGCCGGCAAGGTCGATGAGGAGGCGCTGCGCGCGCTGGTCGAATGGCAGATCGCGAGCGGTTCGACCGGCCTCGTCCCCGTCGGCACCACCGGCGAGAGCCCGACGCTCTCCCATGACGAGCACAAGCGAGTGGTCGAGATCGTCGTCGATCAGGCCAAGGGCCGCGTTCCGGTGATCGCCGGCGCCGGCTCCAACAACACGATCGAGGCGATCGACCTGGCCGTTCACGCGGAAAAGGCCGGCGCCGACGCCGTCCTTGTGGTGACGCCCTACTACAACAAGCCCACCCAGGAGGGCATGTACCAGCACTTCAAGGCGGTGAACGATGCGGTCGGCATCCCGATCATCATCTACAACATCCCGCCGCGCTCGGTGGTGGACATGTCGGTCGAGACGATGACGCGGCTCTATGAGCTCAAGAACATCGCGGGCGTGAAGGATGCGACTGCCAATCTCGCTCGCGTCTCGCAGCAGCGCCACGCCATGGGGCCGGACTTCATCCAGCTCTCGGGCGAGGACATGACGGCGCTGGCCTACATGGCTGCCGGCGGCCACGGCTGCATCTCGGTCGTCGCCAATGTCGCGCCGCGCCTCTGCGCCGATCTGATGGACGCCACGCTGAAGGGCGATTTCGCCAAGGCGCTGAAGGTGCAGGATCGTCTCGTGCCGCTCCATGACGCCATCTTCAAGGAGCCGGGGCTGGCCGGTGCCAAGCATGGGCTCACGCTGCTCGGCCGTATCGAGGAGGAAGTCCGCCTGCCGCTGCTGCCGGTGACGCCGGCCACGGGCAAGGTCATCCGCGAGGCCATGGTTTTCGCCGGGCTGTTGAATGCCTAAGTAAGGATTGCGTTCGACCGGTCTTCCCGGCCGACGTCAGGGAATTCCGGGATGTACGAGCCCAGTCACTTCAAGGTCGAGGACCGCGCGCAGCTCCACGCTGTCATCCGGCAGCATCCGCTCGCGTCGCTGGTGACAGTGGGCGAGGGCGGGCTGATCGCCAACCCCGTTCCCTTCATCCTTCATGCCGATGAGGGCGAGAACGGCGTGCTGCGCGCCCATCTCGCGCGTCCCAATGCGCAGTGGAAGGCGATCGCGGCCGGGGCGGAGACGCTGGTCATCTTCACTGGCGTCGAGCGCTACGTCACGCCGGCCTGGTATGCGACCAAGCGGGAGACCGGGAAGGTCGTGCCGACCTGGAACTACGTCACGGTGCAGGTCCGCGGCCCCGCCCGCGTGATCGAGGATCCTGCCTGGCTGCGCGCCCAGCTCGAGTCGCTGACGCAGCAGCAGGAGGCGCCTCGCGCCGAGCCATGGGCGGTCTCGGACGCGCCGGAGCCTTTCATCGCGGCACAGGCGCGCGGTATCGTCGGCGTCGAGATCGAGATCGCCTCGATCATCGGCAAGTTCAAACTCAGCCAGAACCGGCGGGAGGACGACAAGCTCGGCGTCCTCAACGGCCTGAGCGCCGATCCTGAAACGGACGCACAGGCGATGGCCTCGCTGGTGAAAAAACATGGATTCAGTGGAACTGCATGAAGAAGCCTGATCCCGCCCGCTACCGGCTCGCCGCCGACAACCGCAAGGCGCGCTTCAATTACGAGATCAAGGAGACACTGGAGGCGGGCATCGCTCTGCAGGGCACCGAGATCAAGTCGCTCCGTGGCGGCAAGGCGACGATCGGCGAGAGCTATGCTGGCCCGATGGGCGAGGAGCTCTTCCTGTTCAACGCCTATATCCCGGAATATTTGGAGGCGAACCGCTTCAACCATGAGGTTCGCCGGCCGCGCAAGCTCCTGCTCCACCGGCGCGAGATCAACAAGCTGATGGGCGCGGTCCAGCGCGAGGGCATGGCTCTGATCCCGCTCAAGGTCTATTTCAACGACAAAGGCAGGGCGAAGGTCGAGCTCGGCCTCGGCAAGGGCAAGAAGCTCCACGACAAGCGCGAAACCGAGAAGACCCGCGACTGGAACCGCGACAAGCAGCGGCTCTTGAAGACCGGTGGGTGAGGCCTATTCAATAGGCGCCCGCGCCACACCTTGCCATGGAACTCACCCTTCCACCGGCTCATCGCCCTGCCGGATACCGTAGCGCCGTTCCAGAGCGGGGTTGCCCGGTGCGGCTGGGCCGCCGCCGGGCGCGGTGCTGCGGGGGCTGCGCTCGGACGGATCGCGCCCGACCTTCTGCATGAGCTGGGCGAGGTCGAGGAACTCGTCGCATTGCCGGCGCAGCTCGTCCGAAACCATCGGCGGATTGGTCGAGATCGTCGAGACGACGGAGACCTTGACGCCCTTGCGCTGCACTGCCTCGACCAGCGGGCGGAAGTCGCCGTCACCGGAGAACAGATAGATCTGGTCGAGATGTGGCGCGAGCTCGAGCATCTCGATCGCGAGCTCGATGTCCATATTCCCCTTCACGCGCCGCCGGCCCGTGGCGTCGGTGAACTCCTTGGCTGCCTTGGTGATGACGCGGTAGCCGTTGTAGTCTAGCCAGTCGACCAGCGGACGGATCGAGGAGTACTCCTCGCTTTCGACGAGGGTGGTGAAATAGAAGGCGCGGATCAGATTGCCGCGACTCTGGAACTCCCGCAGCAGGCGGCGGTAATCCATGTCGAAGCCGAGCTGCTTCGAGGTCGCGTAGAGATTGGCGCCGTCGATGAAAAGCGCGATGCGCGGTGCGCCGTTCATGGCAATCACTCCTGCTCAAATGACTTCAATTATTAGAGATGGAAGCAAAAGGCGTTTGAACAATGTCTTTCATGAATGAAATTTGACAGGCTTCAAACAAGGGCGTGGCGTCTTGACGCAGCTCAGTAGCGTCGCGGTGAGGCTACCCACCGTCCTACGATCGTGCTGACGAATGGTCTCGGCCGCCGGATGGGTTATGTCGCGGCGTCAAGGCCGCAGCCGCGCCGGATTGCCCACTGCCGTGCGACCAGCGGGCACGTCGCGCGTGACCACGCTGCCCGCGCCGATGATCGCATCGTCCCCGATCGTGACTCCCGGCAGGATGATCGCGCCGCCGCCGATCCAGACATTGTGCCCGATGCTGACCGGGCGTCCGAGTTCCAGCATCTGACGGCGCCGGGCCGGGTCGCGCGGGTGATCGGCGGTGAGGATCTGGACGCCGGGGCCGATCTGCGTGCCGTCACCGATCGTCACGGCGACGACATCCAGGATGACGCAGTTGAAGTTCAGGAAGACATTGTCGCCGAGGCTGATGTTGTAGCCATAGTCGCAATGGAAGGGCGGGCGGATGGTGACGTCCCGCCCGACATGGCGGAACGCCTCCTGCATCAACGCGAGCCTTTGCTCAGGCGCGGCCGTGGTGGCGTTGAAGCGCTCCATCCAGGCGCTGATGCGGCGGTTGTCGGCGATGAGCTCCGGGCTGTCGGCGCGGTAGAGCTCGCCCGCCAGCATCTTCTCCTTCTCGCTGCGCATCGCCGTCTTCCGCGTGCTCAGCCTTTGCCCTTGGGGAACTCCAGCCCCATCTCGCGGTAGCGCTCCGGGTCGTCGCTCCAGTTCTCGCGGACCTTCACGAACAGGAAGAGGTGGACCTTGGCCTCGGCTGCCTCGGCGATTTCGGCGCGAGCCCTCTGGCCGATCGCCTTGATCGTCTGGCCGCCTTCACCGAGCACAATCTTCCGCTGCCCCTCGCGCTCGACATAGATCGTCTGCTCGATCCTGACCGAGCCATCCGGCTTCTGCTGCCAGCTCTCGGTCTCGACCGTAGAGCGGTAGGGCAATTCGTCGTGCAGCCGCTCGAAGATCTTCTCGCGGGTGATCTCGGCCGCGAGGAAGCGCAAGGGAGCATCCGAGATCTGGTCTTCAGGATAGAGCCAGGGGCCGGGCGGCAGCCGCTTCTCCAGCCAGGTCAGGATGTCCTTGACGCCGTAGCCGGTCAGCGCCGCGACCATGAAGGTGGCTTCGAACTGCCCCCGCTCGTTCACCTTGGTGGTGATCTCGAGCAGCTTCTCCTTCGCCACCGTGTCGATCTTGTTGAGGATCAGGAACTTCGGCTGCTTCAGCTCGGCGAGCTTCTCCAGCAGAGCGGTATTCTCTTCATGATCGAAACGGGCGACGTCGATCAGCACGCCGATCAGGTCGGCGTCGGTCGCGCCGCCCCAGGCGCTCGTCACCATGGCGCGGTCGAGCCGGCGCTTGGGTGCGAAGATGCCGGGCGTGTCGACGAAGATGACCTGCGCCGGGCCGGACAGGGCGATGCCGCGCACCTGTGTGCGCGTCGTCTGCACCTTGCGAGAGACGATCGAGACCTTGGCGCCGACGAGTTGGTTGAGCAGCGTCGACTTGCCGGCATTCGGCGCGCCGATCAGCGCGACGAAGCCGCAGCGCGTGGGTTGATCGGTTTCAGACATTGTCGCCTTCCGGGTTGTCGTTCCACAGGCCTTCACGCCGCAGGAAAGCTTCGGCCGCCGACTGCTCGGCCAGCCGCTTGGAGGGGCCGCGCGCCTCGGAGTCCGCGAGCCCGGTGATCTTTGCCGCCACGACGAAGACCGGTGCGTGGTCCGGCCCCGAACGTCCGCGCTCGCTGTAGGTGGGCGTCGGATAGCCCTTGCCTTGAGCCCATTCCTGCAGTGCGGTCTTGGCGTCGCGCAAAGGGCGTACCGGCTTTATCAGCCGTTCGCCGAAGGCGCGCTCGACCAGGGCGCGGGCGGCCTCGTAGCCGCCGTCGATGAAGACCGCGCCGATGACCGCCTCGCAGGCATCGGCCAGGATCGCCTTGTTCTTGCGGGCGCCGCCCTGGATCTCGCCATCGCCTAGCCGCATGAACTGCCCGAGATTCCAGCCTTGCGCCACCTCGGCGCAGGTCTCCTTGCGCACGAGATCGGCGAGGCGGCGCGAAAGATTGCCTTCCTCGGATTGTGGGTAGCGCCGGAACAGCATGTCGGCGATCGACAGGCCGAGCACGCGGTCGCCGAGGAATTCGAGGCGCTGATAGCTCGCCAGCCGCGATTCCTCGGCGCTCATATGGGTGAGCGCCGTCGTCAGCAGGGACTTGTCGCTGAAATCGTGCTCCAGCGCGGCTTCGAGCCGCGCTGTGTCCGGCGCCTTACGCGCGGTTTCGCTGCTTTTGCTCACTTGATGGTGCTGAACAGACGGTTCCAGCGAACCGTATAGGGCCATTCCCAGATCTTCCAGGCCGAGGCGCCGTCCTCTATCGAGAAGAAGATGATCTCGGCCCGGCCGACAAAGTTCTCGAACGGCACATAGCCGACGCTGCGGTCGCGCGAGTCGAGCGAGTTGTCGCGGTTGTCGCCCATCATGAAGAAATGACCGGGCGGAACGACGAAGACCTGCGTGTTGTCGAAGGTGCCGGTGTCGCCTTCGCGCTCGATGATCTCGTGGCGGACGCCGTTCGGCAGCGTTTCGATATAGCGGATCACCGGAACGCTGCGGCCCCAATTGTCGCTGGTTACATAGTCGGCGATGCGCTCGCGCTTCACCGGCTGGTTGTTGATGTGCAGGATGCCGTCGATCATCTGGATGCGGTCGCCGGGCAGGCCGATGACGCGCTTGATGTAATCGGTCGAGTTGTCGGTCGGCAGCTTGAAGACGGCGATGTCGCCGCGCTTGGGCTCGGCGGCCCAGATGCGCCCCGAGAACAGCGGCGGGCTGAACGGGATCGAGTGCTTGGAATAGCCGTAGGTGTACTTGGACACGAAGAGATAGTCGCCGATCAGCAGCGTCGGGATCAGCGAGCCCGAAGGGATGTTGAAGGGCTGGAACAGCAGGGTGCGGATGACCAACGCGATGAGGAGCGCCTGGACGACGACCTTGATCGTCTCGAAGACGCCGCCCTCGTCCTTGGCCGTCTTGTTCTTGCTTTCGACTTCGTTGGCCACGCGGGGGGCTCCTGGGACTGCGATCCAGCGCGGTCTAGCCGACTATCGCGTCTGCGACAACGCGCAAGAGCAGTCCGGAGGGATGACGCTGGCGGATGGCGAATACATGATCACAACAATTACAATGCGAGAAAACGGCGGGAGCTGGGCCGAATTCGCAGGGCGAATACCCACTTCGATGCGTTGACGATATCGTGTTTCACGAACAGCATTCGCTTGTTTCCGACCTTTGGGGGAATCACCATGAGCACGAAGAAATATGTCGCCGAAGCCATTGGCACGTTCTGGTTGACTTTTGCGGGTTGCGGCAGCGCGGTCATCGCTGCAGGTTTTCCAAATGTCGGCATCGGGTTGCTCGGCGTTTCGCTCGCTTTCGGCCTCACCGTCGTGACGATGGCCTACGCCATCGGCCATGTTTCCGGTTGCCACCTCAACCCGGCCGTGACGGTCGGGCTCGCGGCGGGCGGTCGCTTCCCGGCGGGGCAGGTCGTTCCTTACATCGTCGCGCAGGTGGTCGGCGCGATCGTGGCCGCGGCCGTTCTCTACCTGATCGCCCGCGGCGCGCCTGGTTTCGACCTCGCCAACGGTTTCGCCTCGAACGGTTACGGCGAACACTCACCCGGAAAGTACAATCTCGTCTCGGCCTTCCTCATGGAAGTCGTGATGACGATGATGTTCCTGTTCATCATCATGGGGTCGACCCACGGCAAGGCTCCGGCAGGCTTCGCGCCGCTCGCCATCGGCCTCGGCCTGTGCCTGATCCATCTCGTCAGCATCCCCGTGACGAACACCTCCGTGAACCCGGCCCGCAGCACCGGCCCGGCACTGTTCGTCGGCGGCTGGGCGCTCGGCCAGCTCTGGCTCTTCTGGGTCGCTCCGCTGATCGGCGGCGTGCTTGGCGGCGTCATCTATCGTTGGCTGAGCGATGAGCCGCAGGGCGTCGTCAGCGGCACCCAGCCGGCCGAATAGGTCCGGTCGAAAGCCGGGACCGCCACTGTCCTTCTCCGGGCGCGCGCCGAAAGGCGTGAGCTCGGAATGGACGATGGCGGTTCCGATCCCGACGACTGCCGGTTCCGTCTCAGGCGACCGGCCGGGCCTCGATCACGACGAAGGCCTGCGCCAGCGGCGGATCGTCCGTCAGCGAGACATGGACGATCGCCTCGAAGCCTGCAGGCGTCATGGCCTTCACGCGCTCCAGCGCGCCGCCCGTCAACCGCATCGTCGGGCGCCCGCCCGGCAGGTTGACCACCTCCATGTCGCGCCAGAAAACGCCGGCCCGCATGCCGGTGCCCAGCGCTTTCGAGCAGGCTTCCTTGGCAGCGAAGCGGCGGGCATAAGAGGCCGCGCGGGTGGCGCGGCGGTCGGATTTCGTCCGCTCGCCATCGGTGAAGACGCGCTGGGTGAAGCGTTCGCCGAAGCGTTCGAGGGAGCGCTCGATGCGGCGGATGTCGCAGAGGTCGGAGCCGATGCCGAGGATCATGCTCCGCGTTTAGAGCATCGGCCGAGAAAGTGGAAACCGGTTTCCTGCGCGGTCAGCGCCCGGCGCCGCGCCCTTCGTCCATCGCCTGCCGAATCCGGCGGATCGCTGTCTCCAGCCCGACGAAAATCGCTTCGCCGATCAGGAAGTGACCGATGTTGAATTCGACGAAGGCCTGAACACCGGCAAGCTTGTGGGCCGTGTCGTAGTCGAGCCCGTGTCCGGCATGGACTTCAAGCCCGAGCTTGGCCGCATGGGCGGCACCGTTGGCCAGCCGCTGGAACTCGGCTTCCGCCCTGGCCGTCTCGCCATCCGCAACCGCATGGCACCAGCTGCCGGTGTGAAGTTCGACGACGGGGGCGCCGAGCTTGGCAGCCATCGCGATCGGTGCCTCGTCCGGCTCGATGAAGAGCGAGACGCGGCATCCGGCCGCCTTCAGCCGGGCGATGCGCGGCGCAAGCTGTGCTTCCTGGCCAACGACGTCGAGCCCGCCCTCGGTCGTGCGTTCCTCGCGCTTCTCCGGGACGAGGCAGGCTGCGTGCGGCTTCAGCCGCTCAGCCAGCGCGATCATCTCGTCGGTGGCGGCCATCTCGAAATTGAGCGGCTTGGTCAGCTCGGCGGCGAGCCGTTCCATGTCGGCGTCGCGGATATGGCGGCGATCCTCGCGGAGATGGGCGGTGATCCCGTCGGCTCCGGCGGCGATGGCGAGATGGGCGGCGCGGACCGGATCGGGCAGGATGCCGCCGCGCGCATTCCTCACCGTGGCGACATGGTCGATGTTGATGCCGAGACGCAGCCCTTCGGCCATGGTGCAAGCCCTCTTTGTAGCTACCCGTGCTTAGACGAAAGCACGGCATCGGCTCAATGCAGGGATTGTGATGCCGGCCTCACGATTTGTGATCTGTAAGGCCGTCCGCGGGGGCGAGGGCGGTTTGCTATTTGATAACCGCAAATGGTTGTTTGTTCTCCGTGAAGGTAATCGTAACCGGCGCGCTGTAACATCAAGACTTAAATTTACTAAACCTTAGATTGAGCGAGTGGGATTTATGCAACTCCCCTTGAACAACGCGGCCTTCCATACGGACATCACGCCGGACCGTCGCAATGCCGGTCAGCCGCCGGAGCGTGCGCTCGGGCGAGTCATCGCCTGTGACGGCTCGCGCGCCACCATCCTGAGCGCAGTCTCGACCGGGAACTGGCAGGCGAGCGACGCTTGGGCGATCGGCCGCATGGTCTCGATCAATCTCGGTCAGAGCCGCATCGTGGCCCTGGTCTACAAGCTGCACGCGGTCGAACCGGCCTGGACCGATGGCGAGAACCCGATCCAGGTCGAGGTCGAGTTTCTGGGCGAGGTTCTTGAGAAATCGGACGGCTCGATGCGCTTCCAGAGCGGCATTACCGGCTATCCGCCGATCGGCGCCGTCGCTCACCGCATCAGGGCCGGCGATCTCGCACTCGTCCACGACCTTGGCGACCGGAAAGGTGCCGAGATCGGCCACGTCACGCAGGATGCCAGTATCCCGGCGACCGTCAGCATCCAGGACATGCTCTCGCGCCATTTCGCTCTCGTCGGCACGACAGGTGTCGGCAAGTCGAGCGCCGTTTCGCTGTTGCTGCGCCGTGCCGTTGCCGCGCGCCCGCGCCTGCGCGTGCTGATTCTTGATCCGCACAATGAATACTCTGTCGCCTTTCCGGATCTCGCCCTCACCATCGATGGTGACGCGCTCGACCTGCCGTTCTGGATGTTCAAGCAGGAAGAGTTCGCCGATATCGTCTTCCGCGGCCGGCCTGCGTTGGACGACGAGCCTGATATCCTGCGGGAGGTCATTGCGGCGGCCCGAAGCCGCTACCGTGTTCCGAGTGGCCAGGAACTGGCGCGTGACCTCGGATCGAGCCTGCTCAAGCGCCCGCTCGATCTCGGCGTCGGGCGCAGCGGCCCGGAGCCGGCGCCGCCCACGGGCGGTGTCGATGCATCGACGCCTTACCGCCTGAAGGACGCCTTTGCCGTTATCGACGAAATGATCGGCCTGCACGAGCAGCGTTGGCCGAGGCCGGCGCTGCGCTCGCTGAAGGTGCGGCTGGAATCGCTCCATGCCGATCCGCGCTACCGCTTCATGTTCGGCCGCGCCAATATGTACGAGACGGTGGCGCCGATCCTGGGGCAGATCTTCCGCATTCCCATGCATGGCCGGCCGATCACCGCCTTCCAGCTCGGCGGCCTGCCGGGCGAGGTGGTCAATGCCGTCGCCTCGGTGCTGTCGCGGCTCGCCTTCGATCTCGCCATGGCCAGCCAGGGTGCTTGCGAGGTCCTCGTGCTCTGCGAAGAGGCGCATCGCTATGTGCCATCGGACCAGGCGCTCGGCTTCGCGCCCACCCGCCAGGCGATCGCGCGCATCGCCAAGGAAGGGCGCAAATACGGCGCCTATCTCGGCGTGGTCACTCAGCGCCCGGGCGAGCTCGACCCGACGATCCTGTCGCAGTGTTCGACCGTCTTTGCGATGCGGCTGGCCAACGAGCGCGACCAGCAGATCATCCGCTCGGCGATCTCCGACGCCTCTGCCAGCACGATCAATTTCCTCTCCTCGATCGGCAACCGCGAGGCGATCGCCTTCGGCGAAGGCGTTGCGACCACGATGCGGATGCGCTTCGCCGAGCTGAAGCCGCATGAGCTGCCGGCGATGGGCGGACGCGCGGTGGAGGGCGGCGGCCGGCTGGAGCCAACCCTCGACGACATGGTCCGGCGCATGCGGGCCTGAGCGCGAATTTCTTGCATCCCGGAGGCTTTGGCTGTAAGGCCCTGCTCAACCTATTCCCTGCATCGCTGAGATCGGAAGAAGCCGCCCATGGCTCGCGTTACCGTTGAAGACTGCATCGACAAGGTCGAGAACCGCTTCGAGCTGGTGCTGCTCGCCAGCCACCGCGCGCGGATGATCCAGTCGGGCTCGTCGATCCTCGTTGCGCGCGACAACGACAAGAACCCTGTCGTTGCGCTCCGCGAGATTGCCGAGGAGAAGCTGAAGCCCGAGGATCTCAAGGAAGACCTGATCCACTCGCTGCAGAAGCATGTTGAGGTCGATGAGCCGGAGCAGGAGACCGTCCCGCTGCTCGCCAACCCCGCAACTGCGGCCACCCCCGACAGCGAGATCCAGTTCGACCGGATGAGCGAAGAGGACCTGCTGCGCGGCCTCGACGGCCTCGTTCCGCCGACCGAGAGCGCCGACGACGAGGACTGATCGTCGCGGCGTGAATCGATTGTTCATAGTTTGAAGTTAAAGCCCGGCAATGCCGGGCTTTTTCATGCCCGCCATCCGGAAAACGCCTTGCTGCCGCCCAAGCCTGTGCAAATAATCATGAGTTGCAACAAGAGAATGTCGAGGCAGAGGCCCGCATGGGCATAATGCGGCAGTACGAGCTCGTTGACCGGGTCAGGAGCTACAATCCGAATACCGACGAGGACCTGCTCAACCGGGCCTATGTCTATGCCATGCGCGCGCACGGTACGCAGAAGCGCGCCTCCGGCGACCCTTTCTTCGCTCACCCGCTCGAAGTCGCGGCGATCCTGACGGATCTCAAGCTCGACGATGCCACCATCGTCGCCGCGGTGCTGCACGATACGGTCGAGGACACGGCCGCGACGCTGGAAGAGATCGAGAGCATGTTCGGGCCGGATATCCGCCGGCTCGTCGACGGCCTCACCAAGATCAAGAAGCTCGACCTCGTCTCCAAGAAGGCGGCGCAGGGCGAGAATTTCCGCAAACTCCTGCTCGCCATCGCCGACGATGTCCGCGTGCTGCTGGTCAAGCTCGCCGACCGCCTGCACAACATGCGCACGCTGCATTTCGTCCCCCCGGAGAAGCGGCTGCGCATCGCCGAGGAGACGATCGAGATCTACGCGCCGCTCGCCGGCCGCATGGGCATGCAGGAGTTGCGCGAGGAGCTGGAGGAGCTCTCCTTCCGCCACATCAAGCCGGAAGCTCACGCCACCGTGACCAAGCGGCTGGAGGAGGTCACCGAGCGTGAGGGCAAGGTGATCGGCGAGATCGAGCGCGATCTGAAGGAGAAGCTCGCCGCCAGCGGCATCCAGGCCCAGGTCTCCGGTCGGCGCAAGCGCCCCTATTCGATCTGGAAGAAGATGGAGCGGAAGTCGGTCTCCTTCGAGCAGCTCTCGGATATCTTCGGCTTCCGCGTCATCGTCGAGAAGCCGGAGGACTGTTACCGCGTGCTCGGCATCGTCCACATGACCTGGCCGATGGTGCCGGGCCGCTACAAGGACTACATCTCGACGCCGAAGCAGAACGACTACCGCTCGATCCACACCACCGTGGTCGGCCCGGGTCATAGCCGCGTCGAATTGCAGATCCGCACCGACACCATGGACCGCATCGCCGAATACGGCATCGCCGCGCATGCGCACTACAAGGATGGCCGGCCCGGCGAGCCGACCCAGCTCGGCGACGAGAGCCGCGCTTATCAGTGGCTGCGCCGCACCGTCGATCTGCTGAACGAGGGCGACAGCCCCGAGGAGTTTCTCGAGCACACCAAGCTCGAGCTCTTCCACGATCAGGTCTTCTGCTTCACGCCGAAGGGCCGGCTCATCGCCCTGCCGCGCGGCGCGACGCCGATCGACTTCGCCTATGCCGTCCATACCGATGTCGGCAACAGCGCCGTCGGCGCCAAGATCAACGGCCGCATCGCGCCGCTCCTGACCGAGTTGCAGAACGGCGACGAGGTCGAGATCACCCGCGCCGAGGGGCAGGCGCCGCCGGCCGCCTGGGAATCGCTCGTCGTCACCGGCAAGGCGCGCGCCGCCATCCGGCGCGCCACGCGCGCCGCCGTGCGCCGGCAATATGCCGGTCTGGGTCGCCAGATCCTCGAGCGCGCCTTCTCCCGCGCCGAGCGCGCTTTCTCCGACGACAAGCTCAAGGCTGCGCTCAGGCGCCTCGCCCGCAACACGGTCGATGACGTGCTCGCCGCCGTCGGTCGCGGCGAGATGTATTCCGGCGATGTCGTGAAGGCGGTCTATCCCGATCTCGAGCCGGAGAAGCGCGCTTCGACCGAGACCAAGCCTGGCGCTACGGCCAGCGGCAAGGGTTGGTTCGAACTGCGCCAGGGCGAGAATCTCAAGTTCAAGCTTCCGGGCGAGGGGCCTTCCGACAGCGCCATCCCGATCCGTGGCCTCGGCCGCGACCTGCCGGTGCGCTTCGCTCCGCAGGGCGGTGCGGTGCCGGGCGATCGCATCGTCGGCATCCTGACGCCGGGCGAGGGCGTGACGATCTACCCGATCCAGTCGCCGGCGCTCGCCGCCTTCGACAACGAGCCCGAGCGCTGGCTCGATGTGCGCTGGGATCTCGACGACAAGGTGCCGCAGCGTTTCCCCGCCCGCATTGCGCTGAAGTCGCTGAACGAGCCCGGCTCGCTCGCCCAGATCACCACGACGATTGCCGAGCATGACGGCAATATCGACTCGGTCTCGATGAATCGTCCTAACCCGGACTTCACCGATGTCACGATCGACCTCACCGTTTGGGACCTGAAGCACCTCTCGGCGATCATCAGCGAGCTGCGTGAGAAGCGCGTGATCAGCCGCGTCGAGCGCGTGGTCGGCTAGGGGCGCGCGGTCTTTAGCGGAGATCCACCGTCACTCCGGGCCCTGGCCCGGAATGGCGGCGTGTTTCCGTGCGAGATCAGCGGGCTCTAGCCGCGGAATGCGGCCGCCAGCTCCCGCACGAAGGCGCGGCCGCGTACGGTCGCGGCATTGCTGCGCAGCACGATCGGCGAGCGCCCGAGCGAAGGTAGCCCCCAATCCGTACCGATATCGACGGCGCCCGGCGGGGCGATCCGGGATGCCAGGGCCGCGACCCCGAGGCCGCCCGCAAGCGCAGCCTGTACGGCAGCCATCCCGCCTCCGATGAAGGCTTCGCGCCAGTCGATAGCGTGCCGGTCGAGCGCGTTGATTGCGTGCTGCCGCAAGCGGCATTCGGCGACGAGATTGATGAGCGGCAACGGCGCGTCGTGCTGACGCGTCAAAGCGGGGGAGGCGAACCAGCCAAGGCTATCCTCGCGCAGAACCTCGCCGGTCTTGCCGGCGCCGATCCTGCGGGTGAGGACCGCATCGAGATCGCCCGCCTCATAGGCCGTTTCCAGTTGGCTCGACGGCTCGATGCGCAGATTGACGACAAGACCGGGGTCGTGCGCAGCCAGTCGCGCGAGTAGCGCTGGAACATCGGCGCCTGCGGCCTGCTCACTGATGCCAATGGCGATGCGTTCCATTGCCTCGCTGAACGTCGCGAGCGCTCGGTTGTGGGCAACAAGAAATGCGCGGGCGGCCGGCAGGAAACGCTCACCCTCGGAAGTGAGCCTTACCAGCCGCGGATGCCGCTGCAGCAGGAGTTTCCCGAGTGTTGTCTCCAGCCGCTTGATCCGCGTGCTGACCAGAGATTGCGTCGAGCCGAGCGCCTGTGCCGCACGGGTGAAGCTTGATAGCTCGGCCGCCTGGAGGAAGGCCGCAACCGCTTCCACATCGAGGGCAGGGTGGCTCATAGATTGAAAATCCATATTTATGATATCAATAATGATACGGTTTATTGTTTTGTGGATCAACGCTAGATTCCTGTCATCGACCCGCGGCTGAACGCCGCCGCTGATGGAGAGAACCATGCCTCTGATCCGGATTTCGATGCGGCGCGGCCGTCCAGCCTCCGAACCCGCCGCGATCGTCGACGGCGTCTACAGGGCGTTGCGCGAAACCTTCGAGGTGCCGGAGAAGGACCTCTTCGCCGTCGTGCATCAACATGACGCCGACGAGTTCGTCTTCGATGCCAACTATTTCGGCTTCAATCGCAGCGTGGGTCTGGTCATCATCCAGATCACCGTCGCCAACACCCGTGGTGTCACGCAGAAGAAGAAGCTCTATGCCGCCATCGCGGCGAACCTGGCCCGCGAACCCGGTCTGAAGCCCGACGACATCTTCATCAACCTCGTCGAGGTCAAGCGCGAGGACTGGTCCTTTGGCGGCGGGATCGCCCAGTACGTGGCGTGAGGCCTGCCGTCATTCTCGGGCGCCGCACTCCGGCGACCCGAGAATCTCGTGACCCGCTCGCTGGCTTCCGAGATGGTCGGGTCAAGCCCGACCATGACGTGGTTTCTTCCCGCGCCGGGCTGGCCTAAATCCTGTCTCCATGGAATGGACGGACGAGGGCACGATCATCGGCCTCAAGGCCCACGGCGAAAGCGCCGTGATCCTCGAGGTGATGACGCGTGACCATGGCCGCCATCTCGGCCTCGTCAGGGGCGGGCGTTCGCAGAAGGCCCAGCCGCAGCTGCAACCCGGCAATCACATCTCTCTGACCTGGCGCGCCCGGCTCGACGAGCATCTTGGCGAGTACAAGGTCGAGCTTTTGACCTCGCATGCGGCGCGGCTGATGGCGGCACCGGTCGCGCTCTACGGGCTGGGCACGATCGCCGGGCTGCTGCGGCTTCTGCCGGAGCGGGACCCGCATCCCGGCCTCTACGAAGGCCTCGCCGTCCTCATCGCCCATCTCGACGAACTGCGCCTTACGCCGCCGCTGGTCGTGCGCTTTGAACTCGCCATGCTGTCGGAACTGGGCTTCGGACTTGATCTGGCGCGCTGCGTCGTGACCGGCTCCCCCGACGATCTCAGCCATGTTTCGCCGAAATCGGGCAAGGCCGTCAGCCGGCGGGCAGCGCAGCCCTATCTCGACCGGTTGCTGGCATTGCCGGCCTTCCTCGTCGAGGGGCAGGGCGGGCGCGAGCCATCCTCGGCCGAGCTTCTGGCCGGTTTCGCCTTGACGGGGTATTTCCTGCGCCGTCACCTCTACGAGCCGCGCGGCCTGCGCGAGCCGCCGGAGCGGGCGCGGCTGGTGGAGCTGGCCACGCGCATTGCGGCGAATTCACCCACCCCGGATTCATCCACCGATTGAGCGCAAAATACCGGCCCGGGCGTTTGCACGCATGGCTGCGTACCTGCATTGTTCTGGCGGGGCGATTCGCACTGTGCCATAGAGCATTGCGCGAAAAAGTGGGTACCGGTTTTTCGCGTGGAGCGATGCTCCGAGCTTTGAGAATCGATCACGTTTTTCGCATCGGTCGTACCGCCCGAATGCGACGGGATCGGGACTACGCGAGTTTGCGACAAGACGAGGGCTGAAGACGTATGGGCAAACCGGTCGATCCGCCGCCGGAGGATGAAGCCGAGCGCATCGATCTGAAATCGGCGCTCGAGGAGCGCTACCTCGCCTATGCGCTCTCCACCATCATGCATCGCGCCCTGCCGGATGCGCGCGACGGGCTGAAGCCCGTCCACCGCCGCATCCTGCATGCCATGCGGCTGCTCCGGCTCGATCCGGGCCAGGTCCACAAGAAATGCGCCCGTATCGTCGGCGACGTCATCGGTAAGTTCCACCCGCATGGCGACCAGTCGGTCTATGACGCGCTGGTGCGCCTCGCGCAGGATTTCGCGCAGCGCTATCCGCTGGTCGACGGGCAGGGCAATTTCGGCAATATCGACGGCGATAACGCCGCCGCCTATCGTTACACCGAAGCGCGCATGACCGAGGTCGCGCGCCTCCTCCTCGACGGCATCGACGAGGACGCGGTCGATTTCCGCGAGACCTATAATGGCGAGGACGAGGAGCCGGTCGTGCTCCCGGCGGCCTTCCCGAACCTGCTCGCCAACGGCTCGCAGGGCATCGCCGTGGGCATGGCGACCTCGATCCCGCCGCACAATGCCGCCGAGCTCTGCGACGCCGCGCTCTATTTGATCCAGCACCCGGAGACCTCCTCCGAGCAGTTGATGACCTTCGTGCCCGGCCCGGATTTCCCGACCGGCGGCATCATCGTCGAGACCCGCGCCTCGATGGCGGAGACCTACCGCACCGGCCGCGGCGCCTTCCGCACCCGCGCACGCTGGCATGTCGAGGATCAGGGCCGCGGCACCTGGCTCGCGGTGGTCACCGAGATCCCCTACATGGTCTCGAAGGGCCGGCTGATCGAGAAGATCGCCGAGCTGCTCAACGACAAGAAGCTGCCTTTGGTCGCGGATCTGCGCGACGAATCCGCGGAAGACATCCGCGTCGTCATCGAGCCGCGCGCCCGCAACGTCGACGCCAACCTGATGATGGAATCGCTGTTCAAGCTCTCCGAGCTGGAATCGCGCATTCCGATGAACATGAACGTGCTGACCGGCGGTCTCGTGCCGCGCGTGCTCGGCCTCGCCGAGGCGCTGCGCGCCTGGCTCGACCATCGCCGCGAAGTTTTGCAGCGGCGTTCGCGCTTCCGACTCGGCCAGATCGAGAAGCGCCTCGAAATCCTGCGCGGCCTGCTGATCGTCTATCTCGACCTCGACCGGGTGATCAAAATCATCCGCGAGGAGGACGAGCCGAAGATCGAGCTGATGAAGGTCTTCGACCTCACCGAGGTCCAGGCCAACGCCATCCTCGACACGCGCCTGCGCGCCCTGCGCAAGCTCGAGGAAATGCAGCTCAAGACCGAGCTCGACGAACTCACCAAGGAAAAGGGGCAGATCGAGGAGTTGCTCGCTTCGGAGGCGACCCAGTGGAAGACGATCGCCTGGGACATCCGACAGGTGAAGAAGGCTTTCGGCCCGGAGACGGCGATCGGCAAGCGCCGCACCGAGTTCGCGGACATGCCGGATACCGCCGATATCGACCTGACCCAGGCCATGGTCGAGCGTGAGCCGATCACGGTCGTGATCTCGAAGAAGGGCTGGATCCGCGCTCTGAAGGGCCATGTGCAGGATCGCTCCAGCTTCTCCTTCAAGGGCGACGATGCGCTCCAGATGGCGTTCTTCACCGAGACAACTGCGAAGGTTCTGGTGCTCGCCTCGAACGGCAAGGTCTTCACGCTCGACGCCTCGAAACTGCCGGGCGGGCGTGGTTTCGGCGATCCGATCCGGCTGATGATCGAATTGGAGGAGACAGCCGAAATCGTCTCCGCTTTCGCCTACAAGCCGGCCTCGAAGCTGCTGATGGTGACGAACGAGGGCCGTGGCTTCGTCGCCCCCGCCGACGATGTCGTCGCCAATACCCGCAAGGGGCGGCAGGTTCTGAATGTCGACGGCGCGACGGTGGCCATGCTGGCGGTGCCGGCCGATGGCGATCATGTCGCGATCATCGGCCAGAACCGCAAGCTGCTCTGCTTCCCGATCTCGGAAGTGGCGGAGATGGGCCGCGGCAAGGGCGTGCGCCTGCAGCGCTACAAGGATGGCGGCCTATCCGACGCGAAGACCTTCAACCTCGCCGACGGCCTGACCTGGCTCGATACCTCCGGCCGCACCTGGACCGTGCCGCAGGCCGATCTCATGGAGTGGCTGGGCCACCGCGCCGAGGCCGGGCGCCTTCCGCCCAAGGGCTTCCCGAAGAGCAATACTTTCGGGGGGTAGCCTCGGGATAGGACGAGGCGTCATGCTCGGGCTTGTCCCGAGCATCTCGGGCGTCGGGCGCTCTGGCGCCCATCCTGTAGGAAATTCTCGGGTCGGCGCTCCGCTACGCCCGAGGATGACGCAAGACTCAATGGCTTATGCCCGGATGCGGAATCAAATGCGCAGCGGCTTGAATCAAGCTCTCAGCGGATGGGACGACCGAGAATGCCGGCTTCGAGGCTGAGCGTGATCTTGTCGGTCACGGCCCATTCCACGCCGGCGCGGGCCTCGGGCCGCACGGCGATCTCGCTCTGGCTGAAGGGCGCCGAGAATGGCGTCGCCCCGTAGCGCCAGCTTTCGTTGGCGGCCGACATGCCGACCTTGGTGTAGAGCAGCACGTCGGGCGTCACCAGCACGCCGGTCTTGACCTGGAAGGCGCCCGCGAAGTCGCGCGTGTAGGCCGTATTGCCGAAGCCCGGATAGCCGTAACCGCCGATTGCCGGGGCATAGTCGATCGCGCCGACGATGCCGTAGACGAAGTTGCCCTCGCGCCGCATCGTCCCGGCCTCAAGACCGAATGTCGGCCCGGCGCTGGTGCGCATATGCTTCGAGCTCGTGACCTGGAAGCCCGAGGAGATGCGGGCGTAGGAGCCCTCCCATCGCGGCGAGATCATCGGCTCGTCCCAGGCGAAGGACGGCAGGGCGGCGAAACCAGTGAGGGGCAGAAAGGTCTGTGCCTGCGCCGCACCCGCGAAAAGAACCGAAAGCGCCGCAGCCGAAAGAAGCGGAAATCTCACGTCGAAGCCATCCTCGCGCAGAAGCGCCCTGCGGGAAGCTAGCATGAGGCGGGGTGAATGTCGCGGTTTTGTGGCGTGGCCACGGGTCGCTCAGGCGATCTTCGTCCGAAGCTTGAGGAAGCGCAGCGTCCGCTCGGCGGTCGCAAGGTCCAGCTTGGCATAGGCGTCGACATCGTCGTCGATGTCACGGGAGGAGAAGTAGAGCCGCCGCGCGCGCAATTGCAGGATGGCGCGGAAAGCCGTGGTGCCGATCCCGAGCGAGCGGCAGGTGACGGCGATGCCGCTGGCATCGCGCTGCATCAGCACGCGCAGCGCCTGCTCGATCGTGATATCGGCGATCTGCGCCAGGACCTGGGCGAGATGATAGGCACGATCTTCGTCGGCCAGCATGGTCAGCACGTCGTCGACCTCGCGGACCTTTGCGGCGAGGTCCGAGATCAGGAGCTTGACCTCGAGGCGTTGCTGGCGCGCCTGGCGGGCGAGGGAGGCGGCCTCCTGCGTTGCGCTCGCACCGGGTGCCGCCCCTTCCGCGAACTGCTCGACGATCCGCAGGACGCGCTGGGCACGGTTCGGCGCAAGGTCCGAGCGGCGGGCCAGTGCGCCGGTGATATCGGCGTCGCCCTGGCCGCGCTCGAGCAGCCGATCGAAGCCACGGTCGGAGAAGGCCGCGCCTTCGTTGGCGCTGACCGTGTGCAGCACCTTCTGGTCGCCACGCTCGACCAGGATGTCGGTGACGCCTTCGGAAAGCCGCGCACGCTCCGCGATGGCGACAAGGTGCTGCTGCGACTGGGTGACGGCGATGGCCGCAAGATCGGTGTCGGTCAAGACCGGCGAGAGGACCAGCACGAGCCGGGCGACCTCGGCGTTGCTGTCGCTGCCGAGGGTAACAGCGACATTGTTCGGCAGGGTCGGCATGCTCGCCACGCGGTCGGCATAGCCCTTGCGCTCATCGTCGCCGAGGTGGCTGAGCGATGTCGTCGCGATCTCCCCGTAGTGTTCCTTGACGGTCTCGCTCGGTTCCTGATCGAGGAGGAACAGATCCGTGACCGCATGAAGCAACTGCCGGCGCGAATCCGACGACATGTCGGCCGGCATCCGGGTCAGGTTACGCAACATGAAGGCCCCCACGGCAAAGTAGCGGCCAGACCATGCCCGAACCAGCTTGATTTACTCTTAAGGCAACAGGTTCTTTTTCTGGACAGCGGGGCGGAGCGCCCCGCCATCTTGCAGGTGACATGCGCCCTTATCGATCGGCGAGTTTGTCGGATTATGCGCGTATCAATTGCGAATTCCTGGTCAGGAGATGATCGGCCAGGGCCATCGCGATCAGAGACAACCCCACCAGCGGGAAGATGAGTCCCCCGATCGCGAGCAGGCCGAGGACGATCCGCAGCGTCGCCTTCTCCGCCGGCAATGGCGGGACGCCGAGCGAGCCCCGTGGCCGCCGCTTCCACCACATCACCAGAGCCGAGACCGCAAGCAGGATGATCGCAAGGCAGACCGCGAGCATCAACAACTGGTTCGCCAGACCGAATTCCTGGCCCATATGAACGTTGATGCCCCATTCCAGCGCTTTGCCGAGCGGGCCGTAATCGGCATAGCTCATGTCGATCAGCGGCTTGCCGCTATATTGGTCGAGATGGACCACCCGCTGGAAGGCCATGTCCTTCGGATAGACCGAGCCGGTATAGACGCCGCTCGGCCCGCTCGGGAAGTTGATGGCATAGCCCCGCTTCAGGCCGAGGCGGTCGAAGGCTGCGACCGCCGCGTCGAGGTCGATCGGCTTGCCGTCGGCTGCCGCCGATTCCGGGACCCTGGCCTGTTCCAGCGACCACGAGGTCGTGCCGGCATGGGCGAGGTGCTCGTCCGACATCGGTACGGCGACACGGACGCCGGCCGGATAGCCGAAATTGTGCCCATTGGCCCATTGATTGACCTTGGCTCCCCAAAGCACCGACCAGGGCATGCCGGTGATGGCGAGGAACAGGATAAAGCCGCCGGCAATGAGCCCGGTGACCGCGTGCAGGTCCCGCCAGAACACGCGCTGTCGCGGCTTGCCGCGCACGGTGACGACACCGCCGTTCTGCTTGCGCGGCCACCACAGATAGAGGCCGGTCAGCACGAGCAGGATCGCCCAGCCGCCGACGATCTCGATGACGCCGTTCGCGACCGGCCCGAAATAGGCAAGGCTGTGCAACTGGCGGATCACCCACATCACCGTGCCGCGATCCGGGATCTGGCCCAGCACGCGCCCCTCATAGGGGTCGACATAGACGACCATCCGCGCCCCGCCCGCACCGCGGATGGTGACTTCTGCCGAAGCGGTCGCGGTCTCCGGCGGCACATATTTCACGGGCTGGCCGGCAAAGGCTCTCACGGCCTGCGCGACGATCTCGCTGGGCGGCCGCTCGCCCGTCGTGCGGGCCTCGACCTGTTTGACGTCGCGATGGATCAGGCCGTCGATCTCGGCCCGGAAAAGGTAGAGGCCGCCCGTCACGGCCAGCAGGATGAGGAAGGGCAGGGTGATCAGGCCGGCATAGAAGTGCCAGCGCCAGACGGCGCGGTAGAGCGAGGCGGCGCGCCGGTCCGCGCGCTCGGGCGCGGCGGCAGCCGTGGAGACGGTTGTCATGGAAAATCCTGGTCTGAGCTGAAGGGAAAGGGCTTCAGACCGGGGAAGGGGGAGCGCGGGCGCCGAGCGGGTAGCCATGCGCTGCGGGAAGCGTGGCGGGAGCTGCCGGCCGCGCGGCGGCGATGTGCGACGCCGGCTCTCGCTGGGCAATCGCAAAGAGCGCCGTCGGCGGCGGCAGGGCGATCGCAGCCGAGAGGCACAGGCTCGCGCAGCAGTCGGGTAGCTTGGCGCCGCCGCCATCCGATCCGGGCTCGGCGGGAGCAGTCCGCCCGGGCGCGCAAAGCGGGTGGAGAAGCGTGGGCGAAGGCTGGGCCGAAAGCCCGGCGGCTAGCGCCGCGAGCGTCGTCTGCAGGACGAGGACATAGACCGCCAGCAGCGCGAGCGCGCTCCTGTGCCAGTTCACTCGTCCCGCCATCCCCTTCATGCGAAGGGGCTTAGCCGATCCGCCTCGGCGGCGGAAGCGTGCACCGTGACGCGCCTAAGCTTCAGGCTGCCGGCAGGCAGGCCGGGCCCAGCGGTTCGAAGCTCTTGTAGGTCAGGATGAATTCCTGATGGCCGAGTTCCTCGGACTTCGTCTTGCCGCCCTGGCCGAGCGAGACGACGAGGTTGCGGATCTCCTGGCCGACTTCGTCGAGGCTGGCGTGGCCCTCGAGGATGCGTCCGGCATCGACGTCCATATCCTCGGACATCCGGCGATAGGTCTCGGGATTGGCGCAGATCTTCACGACCGGCGATATCGCCGAGCCGACGACCGAGCCTCTGCCCGTCACGAACAGCACGCAATGCGCGCCGCAGGCGATCAGTTCGGCGATCTCGGCGTTGTCGTTGATGTTGGGGAAGCCGAAACGCACCTCGCCGTCCGGCACGACATCGAGCAGATAGAGCCCGCCATGCGGCGGCACGTCGCCGGGCTTGATCAGGCCGGAGATCGGCGAAGCCCCCGATTTGGCATAGGCGCCCATCGACTTCTCCTCGATGGTCGAGAGGCCACCCTCGGCATTGCCGGCGGCGAAGGAGCCATAGCCCAGCGTCGCATAGTAGCGCGCCGCTTTGGCGACGGATTTCTCCAGTTCGGCGCCGAGCTCCGGCGTCACTGCGCGCGCCGCCATGATGTGCTCGCAGCCGATCAGCTCGCCGGTTTCCTCGAAGATGCAGGCGGCGCCCTCCGAGATGAGCTGGTCGAAGGCGCGTCCCGCCGCCGGATTGCCGGTGATCCCGGAGGTGCCGTCCGAGCCGCCGCAGACCGTCCCGATCACGAGCTCGGAAACCGCCATCGGCACGGTTTCCTGCGCGTCGAGCGCGATGCGCTGCTCCTCGACCCAGGCGCGGCCCTCGCGGATCGAGGAGCGGGTGCCGCCCGTGCTCTGGATGATGATCGTTTTCACCGGCCGGCCGGTGGCGCGGATCGCCCGCTCCAGCGCGTATTTATTGAAGCTCTCGCATCCCAGCGAGACCAGCAGCACCGCTCCGACATTCGGATGCGTGCAGAGCTGCTCCATCATCCGCTCGGCATAGGGGTTCGGATAGCATCCGGGAAAGCCGATGGCGTGGACGCCTTGCTCGCGCCAGGGCAGCGCGATCTCAACAGCGACATGGTGGGCGCATTCGACGAGATAGGCGACCGCGACGGTGTTGCGGATGCCCTTGCGCCCGTCGGAGCGGATATAGCCGCGCATTTCGCTCATGCCGAGGCCCCCGCATTGCGCTCGTCTTCGAGATGGTAGGTCGGCGTGTAGTCGCTGCGCATGTTGTGGACATGGACATGCGCGCCGGCGGCGATCGCCTCGGTCGCGACACCGATCGGCGCGCCGTATTTCAGGATCTTCTCGCCGGCGGCGATGGCGCGGCGGGCGATCTTGTGGGCGAGCGCGATGTCGCGGTCGAGCGCTGCTGGACCGGAGCCGGTTTCGACGCTGTCGCCGGCTTTCAGCCGCACCCGCGCGACCAGGACGTTGTCGCGCGGATCGAGCAGGATGAGGCGCGGGTCGTGGGTCATGGCCCTGTTTCCTTCCCTCCGGCTGTCATCCCGGACGAGCCGCCTTGGCGACGCCGATCCGGGATCCATGCCTGAACATCATTCGCAAGCGCTCCCGGAATGTATCCCGGGTCTCCGCTTCGCCCCGCCCGGGATGACGGCGCGGGTGGAGCGTCTCAGAATTTGCCGTACTGCAGATAGGCCTGCTGCGGGTCGGTTCCGGCGAGGATCGCGTTGCGGACCTTGTTTTCGGCCGAGATTGCCGTTTCCGACTTCTCCAGAACCTCCTCGATGATCTCGACGGGGATGCGGACGACGCCGTCGCGGTCGGCCAGGATGTAGTCGCCGGGCCGGACCCAGACATCGCCGATCTTGATGGGTTCGTCGACCGCCTTGGGCAGCCAGACGCCGACGATGTCGCGCGGCGTATAGGCCTTGAAATAGGCCTGGAAGCCCATCTCGACCATGAACTCGGTGTCGCGCGAAAGCCCGTCGATGACGCAGCCACGCACGCCCTTGTTCTTCAGCGTCTCGGCCGAGAGCTCGCCCATCAGCGCGATCTCGTCGGTGTTCGGCTGGCAGACCCAGACATGGCCGGGCTTGGCAGCGGAGAGCAGGCCGGTCCAGCCGAGCAGCGTCTCATGCGCGTCGAACTCGCCGGTCTTGCCCTCGACGGTGAAGGCGGGTCCCGCAAGCTTCTGGCCGGGCAGGAGCGGGCGCAGTTCCGGGGGCAGCACGAAATCCTTCAGGCCCATCGCCCGCATCGTGTCGTGGATGATGCCGGTATAGCAGCGCTCCAGCCTGTCGGTCAGTTCCTGGCTCATCATTCCTCCGGATCGGCCCCTCTCGCGTGGCTCTTCTGCCATGGCCGTTGTCGCTAGAGTGTCGGGCGGAGCAAGGTGCGGCAAGCGCGTTTTCCGCGCGTCGCTGATGCGTTTCAATCGGTTGAATCGTTCCGGTCGACGCGCTCCCAGCCCTGCGGCATCAGGCGCTCCTGCGGCAGGAAGCGGGCCTTGTAGGCCATCTTCGGCGAGCCTTCGACCCAATAGCCGAGATAGACAAAGGGCAGGCCGAGGCGCCGGGCGCGAGCGATATGGTCCAGCACCATGAAGGTGCCGAGCGAGCGCAGTTCCAGGCTCGGATCATAGACCGAGTAGACCATGGAGAGCCCGTCGCTCAGCTTGTCGGTCAGCGCCATGGCGAAGAGGTCGCCGTCGCCGCGGCCGGTGAAGCCCGAATCGGGACCGCGCCGGCGGTATTCGACGAGATGCGTCTCGACATGGGTATCCTCGACCATCATCGCGAAGTCGAGTGCCGACATCGTCGCCATGCCGCCATCCGGATGGCGTTCGTCGAGATAGGCGCGGAAGAGCGAATAGTGCTCGGAGCGCGGCTGCGGCGGCCGCACTTCGCCGATCAGGTCGCTGTTGCGCGCCAGAACCCGGCGGAAGCCGCGCGAATAGCGGAAGTCGTCGACGCAGATCCGGACGGAGATGCAAGCCCGGCACGTCTCGCAGGCAGGGCGGTAGGCGATGCTCTGCGAACGGCGGAAGCCGCCCTGCGACAGCACATCGTTGAGCTCGCGCGCCCGGGACCCGACCAGGTGCGTAAATACCTTCCGCTCCTCGCGTCCCGGCAGATAGGGACACGCGGTCGGGGAAGTGAGATAGAATTGCGGGGCGTCCCGCAATGGGCGCGTCACGTGGGCGGGCTCCGGAAAAGCTGCGCCCTTCAATGTAGCATCGGTGGCGGCGGCAACAAGCGCGAGGCGGCATGTGGCGCGATCTTGCTGCCGACAACTTCCCGGCGTCGACTGCACAGAGGACGGATCGGCCTCGGGAGCGTGAGATGCCCGGTGAGAAGGTGGCGCTAAGAGGAGTGAAGGAAACGCTCCTGATCACGCTCTGCGCGAAGGCAGGCGAGAGCCGTTTGCCCGACTCGCTCCTGAAGGATCGCTTCGCCGCGGAGGCGATGGAGCGGATCGACTACGACTTCGCGCGGCTCGGGATCGATCGCGATTTGATGGTCGGCGTCGCCTTGCGGGCGCATGTCATCGATGGCTGGGCACGGGATTTCATCGCCCGGCACCCCAAGGCGACGGTGCTGCATCTCGGCTGCGGGCTCGATGCGCGCGTCTTCCGGCTCGAGCTTCCCGCCAGTATTCGCTGGTTCGACGTCGACTATCCCGATGTGATCGCGTTGCGGAAGCGCCTCTACCCGGCCCGCGAGAATTGCACGCTGCTGGGATCGTCGGTGATCGAGCCGGGCTGGATTGAGGCAGTGCCGCGGGATCGGCCGGCTCTCATCATTGCCGAGGGCCTGTTGCCCTACCTGCCCGAGGAAGAGGTGGTGCTTCTGCTGGCGCGGCTGATGGGGCACGTCCCCGGCGGCGAATTTGTCTTCGATGCCTATAGCCGCCTGGGCCTCACGCTGATCGCCTGGCAGCCTGCCATCCGCTCGACCGGCGCGACACTGCACTGGTCACTTGATGATCCCCGGGAGTTGATGCAGCGACTGCCCCGGCTCGAACTCGTTCAGGAGCTCACGGGCTACGGCGCGAACGGGTATGATCTACGACAGGTCGCGCGGATGTCGCTCACGGCGCGGGCGACCATCCAGATGTTCGGATGGATTCCCGCGCTGTCGCAGATGGCACGCCTGCTGCGCTTTCGCTTCTGATCAGGCCCGGACGACGACCAGCCCGGTCAGGAGGTCATGGCCCATGCGCCGGTCGGCACGGGCGAAGCCGCAGGCGACGTCGACGAGCCAGAGCAGGAAGGTGCCGGCGGCAACGTAGAAAAGCAGCGCGTGCACGGCCGCCGTCAGGCCATCCGGCCGGCCGCCACCGATGGTCTCGACCCTCAAGCCCGCGATGCGCATGCCCCAGGTAGACCCGCGCCGGCCGCCGATCGTCAGCGCCGCATAGCCGAGTGCGGTTGCAACCGTCGCGATCGGGATGAGCAGCCATGTCGCGCCGAAGGTCACGATGCCGAGCACGGCCAGCAGGAAGACGACCAGCCAGCCGAGGAAGAACAGCACGAAGATATCGACGAGCCAGGCGAACAGGCGAGACCCGAGAACGCCGCTGACGTTCTGGTACGGGCGCTGCTCCAGAGCCGTGATCGGCGGCTGGCTGTAGCGGGTATCGCTCATCGAGACTTCAATCCTCTATCGGCGCGCGGGATGCGTCGCCCGGACGGATATGTTTGATCAGCGCGTCGGTTCCGCAAGGCCGCGTGGCAGGATTCGCCGTGGCGCGAAGCCGTTTTTCGCAAGCATGTCCTCGATCGCGCGCGAATGCGCTTCGCCCCGCGTCTCCACGGTGACGTCGAGCGAAACCCCTTTGGCCGGCACGTCGAGAAACAAGCGTCCATGGCTGACTTCGAGGATATTGGCGCCTTCGTTGCCGAGCAGGCTCGCAATCTTGCCGAGCAGGCCGGGCCTGTCGTTGCTGGTGAGTCGGAAGGCGACGATGCGGTCCTCGCGTTCGAGTTCGCGCACCATGATCGCAGCCAGCAGGCGGGTGTCGATATTACCGCCGCAGAGCACGAGCCCGACCTTGCGCCCGGCATAGCGCTGCGGGTCCTTCAGCATGGCGGCGAGGCCGGCGGCGCCGGCGCCTTCCGCGAGGCTGTGCTGCAGGCTGGCATAGGCGTTGACCGCTCGCTCGATCAGGTCTTCGCCGACGAGGACGATGTCGCCGACCAGGCTGGAGATTACCGGCAGGGTGAGCTGGCCGACCGTCTTGACTGCGATGCCCTCGGCCAGCGTCGGCCCGCCGATCGGCCGGTTCTGGGCGTACACGGCGTTGAAGAAGGAGGGATAGAGATCGGCCTCCACGCCGATGAGTTCGATCCCGGGCTTGATCGCCTTGGCGGCAACGGCGTTGCCGGCCATGAGGCCGCCGCCGCCGATCGGAATGACCAGCACGTCGAGATCGGGTTCGTCGGCCAGCATCTCGCGCGCCACCGTGCCCTGGCCCGCCATGACCGCAGCATCGTCATAGGGGTGGACGAAGACGAGTTGCTCGGCGCCTGCAAGCTCGTGCGCCTTCTGGCTGGATTCGAAGAGCGTCTCGCCGTGGAGCACGACACGGGCGCCATGGGCGCGGGTGTTCTCGACCTTCACCAGCGGTGTCGTCTCGGGCATCACGATCGTCGCCGGAATGCCGAAGCGCTTGGCATGGTACGCCACCGCCTGGGCGTGGTTGCCGGCCGACATGGCGATGACGCCGCGTGCCCGCTCGCTCTCGCTGAGCGTCAGCAGCTTGTTGACCGCTCCCCGCTCCTTGAACGACGCGGTCGCCTGCATGTTCTCGTACTTCACCAGCACGGTCGCGCCGGTCAGCTCGGACAGGCGCGGCGCGGGCACCAGCGGCGTGCGCAGCACATGTCCTTCGATGCGGCTTGCAGCCGCGTCGATATCCTCGGGGGTGATGGCGAAGGCTTCGCTCATGATGCGCTCCATCCCGGTGTCATGTCGTCAAACCTGCCGCGGTGTCAGGTCGGCATCGCCGAAGAAGCCGCCGGGGCGCAAGATCAGTACAACGGCCAGCAGGGAGTAGACGGCGAGATCACGCTGTTCGATCGGCAATGTCGCCGACCACGCGGCTTCGAATATGGCGATGCAGAGACCGCCCAGCGCCGCGCCGCTGACCGAGCCGATACCGCCGAGAATGGCGGCAACGAGCGCCTTGAGGCCCAGGGAGAAGCCGCCGGCGAAGCCCATGCCGCCATAGATCGCGGTCACGATGACCCCGGCCATACCGCAGACGGCGCAGGCGATGACGACGGCGACGTCATGGACGGCGCGTGCATCGACACCGAACAGCGCCGCAGTTCGCGCATCGTCCGAGACGGCCCGCCAGGCCCGGCCATAGGCCGTGCGCCGGATCAGCGCGACGAGGCCGAGCGTGACGCCGAGCCCGAGGATGGCAAGCGCCAGCGCCAGCGGGTTCAAGGTCACGATGAAGGTCCCGGAATGGGCCAGGGGAATCGGGCTGTTGAACACCGGTGGCAGCCAGCGCAATTCCGGGCCTTGCACCAGCCTGAGATATTCGGACATCGCGATCGCGAGCCCGATCGTGGCGATGAGTGTCTGCTGGCCGCTGGCGCGCTCGAGGTGACGCAGCACGAAGCGGCCCATGGCGAAGCCGTGCAGGGCGCAAACGAGGATCGCCACGATGAAGGCGACCACGAGCCCCGAAAGCGGCGTCGAGATCGCGAGCGAGAGCAGCAGCGCCACGCCGACTACGGAGGCGAGCGCGCCGAGCGCCGCGAACTCGCCGAAGCTCAGGATGATCCGCCCGGTCAGCCCGTAGACGAGGGCATAGGCTGCGGCGAGCAGGCTGTAGATCGCCGCCGAGGGCAGGGCGCTCAGCCCCTGCTGGAAACCGTAGGCAACCGAACGCGGGATCGCCGGCAGGTTCTCGGCGGTGGGGGCGGCTGGGTCAGGCGGTGGCTCGGCCCGGTCCTCGAGATAGAAGCGTCGCAGCAGGTAGAAGCTGGCATCGGCCATCGGGCGCCCGTCGGAGGCGATGCCGATCAGGGCGCCGCGGCCGGGTCCGCCGCCTTCCCCGGCGAAGAGGCAGTCGATGCTGCGATGGCGCGAGATATCGTCGCCGAGCTGCACGCGGTACAACAGCCTCAGCGCCCGCGGCACCGGCCCCTTCGTGGCGCGCTCGATCTCGATCCGGGCATTCGGCGGATTGAGCGGCGGGATCGCCTGCCGGCAGAGCCGCATCTGTTCGGTGTCGAAATCCGCGCCGCACCCCGCGAGGGCGAGCAGGACAACAGCCAGAATCGGCAGGATGAGCGGGCGCATGCCGTGCGACGGTAGCGCCGCTGCCGGGGCAAGGAAACCGCACCGTCGTTGTTTTGAGAATGCTCGGGTCGAGCCTGAGCATTCTCCCGAAGCGTCCGGCCTCAGCCAGCAGCCTTGAGCTTCTTCGCGACGCGCGGCGCGAAATAGGTCAGGACGCCGTCGGCGCCCGCACGCTTGAAGGCGAGCAGGCTCTCCAGCATCGCCTTTTCGCCGTCGAGCCAGCCATTGTTCGCTGCCGCCATGATCATCGCGTACTCGCCGGAGACCTGATAGGCGAAGGTAGGCACGCGGAAATGGTCCTTCACCCGCGCCACCACGTCGAGATAGGGCAGGCCGGGCTTAATCATCACCATGTCGGCGCCTTCTTCGAGGTCGAGCATCACCTCGGCGATCGCCTCGTCGGTATTCGCCGGATCCATCTGGTAGGTGCGCTTGTCGCCGACCAGCGTGGCGTTGGTGCCGATGGCGTCGCGGAAGGGGCCGTAGAATGCGGACGCGTACTTCGCCGCATAGGCCATGATCTGCACCTCCTCATGGCCATCGCCGTCGAGGGCAGCGCGGATCGCTGCGACGCGTCCGTCCATCATATCGGAGGGGGCAATGACGTCGGCGCCGGCATCGGCGAGCGCCTGGGCCTGCTGGACGAGGATGGCGACGCTGGCGTCGTTGAGGATGCGCTCGCCGTCCATGACGCCGTCATGGCCGTGGGAGGTGTAGGGGTCGAGTGCGGCGTCGCAGATGATGCCGATCTGCGGCACCTCCGCCTTGATGGCGCGCACAGCGCGGCACATCAGGTTGCTCGTGTTGAGCGCTTCCGAGCCGGTCGGGTCGCGCAGCGCCTTTTCGACATAGGGGAAGGGCGCGATCGCTGGAATGCCGAGCGCCGCGGCCTCGGCAGCCTGCCGCACGGCCTCCTCGATGTTCAGCCGGTCGACGCCGGGCATCCATTCGACCGGCGAGCGGGCCTCGGGCGAGTCCATCAGGAAGATCGGCCAGATCAGGTCGTCGGTCGTCAGCGCCGACTCGCGCATCAGCCGGCGGGACCATTCGGCCTTGCGGTTGCGGCGCATCCGGCGGGTGAGCCCGAGCCACGAAGCGCCGTGCGCCTCGTCCGGATGCGACTGAGGAGCGGGGAAAGGCCGCACGACCCGGGATTCCATGAACTGTGCCTCAAGCGGTGAACAAAAACGGCCCGGCATTCGTCGAACGGGCGATGTCGGCAGGCCGTTTACATATCACATCGGAACCATTCCAAAACAGGGCGCTTGGTCGCAAGGCTGCTGCCAGCGTCATGCAGGCCGAGCGGGGATATGGCAGTGCAGCGGGGCCAAGCCGCACCTGCCGTTCCGTCGCGTTGACAAGCCTGTCCCCGCCTTCCAGAACCGCTGCCCACGGAAGCAGGATCGGACCATGACGCAGGACCAGGAGATCATCTGCGAGATCCGCGGCGCCGCTGGCGTCGTGGTGCTCAATCGGCCGAAGGCGCTGAACGCTCTGAGCCTCGGCATGGTCCGCGAGCTCGCCCGCGCGCTCGACGCCTGGGAGAACGATCCGCAGGTCACCCGCATCGTCGTCATCAGCACCAGCGAGAAGGCGTTCTCGGCCGGCGGCGATATCCGCTGGCTGCATGATTGCGGCAAGGCCGGGCGATATGAGGACATGCTCGCCTTCTGGGGCGAGGAGTACATTCTCAACCACCGGATCAAGACCTATCCCAAGCCTTATGTCGCGCTGATTGACGGCATCGTGATGGGCGGCGGCGTCGGCATCTCGCTGCATGGCAGCCACCGCATTGCCGGTGACCGCTATCTCTTCGCCATGCCGGAGGTCGGCATCGGCTTCTTCCCCGATGTCGGCGCGACTTATGCGCTGCCGCGTCTCACCGACGGCTTCGGCCGCTTCCTGGCGTTGACGGGCGAGCGGATCGGCGCGGCCGACGCGCTTACGGTCGGGCTTGCGACCCACGGCGTGCCGAGCGAGCGGTTCGCGGAACTGGCCGATGCGCTGACGGGCCGTAGTGCGCTCGACGAGATCCTCGCCGCCTTCAGTCTCCAGCGGGGGCCGGGGCCCCTGCAGGCCGAGCGCGCGGTGATAGCGGATGTCTTCGGCGGGGAGACCCTGCCGGAGGTGATCGCGCGCCTGGACAAGGCCGCTGCCCGCGGCGGCCGCTTCGCCGGCAAGCTGCTGCAGACCATCGCTACCAAATCGCCGACCAGCGTCGCCATCGCCTTCGAGCAGATGCGGCGCGGCGCCGGTCTCGATTTCGCCGAGGCGATGCGCACGGAATACCGCATCGTCTCGCGCATCGCGCGCGGCCATGACTTTTATGAGGGCGTGCGTGCCGTCGTGATCGACAAGGATCAGGCGCCGCACTGGCAGCCAGCGACGCTCGACGCCATCAGGCAGGCCGATATCGACGCCTATTTCGCGCCGCTCGGCGCTGACGAACTCGAGCTGGAGGGTTGAGCTTGGGGCTGGGTGGCGATGGCGAGGCTCTGCGTGGTGCGAGGACCGGCGAGGACGGAGAAAAGCGGCAGGGGCGCTGGCGTCTCCTGCTCGTCTGGTTCCTGCGGCTGCTCTCGGCCTTCTGGCTCGCCAAGGGGCTGACCGCCTGGGCGGTCATCTTCGGCCTGCCCGGCAATCCTCAGCCGCCCTTCGAAAATCGGTTGCTGAGCTATCAGGCCATCATCGTCTATTTCGCCGTGATCGACCTCGTCGCCGCGGTCGGTCTTTGGCTCACCTCGACCTGGGGAGGCGTGCTCTGGCTTCTGGCGGCGATCAGCCAGATGCTGCTGAGCTTCTTCTTCCCGCGCTTCGTGCCGATGACGGCATGGCTGGTCGCGCTCTATATCGGGCTGATGGCGGTCTATTTCCTCGCGACGTGGGCGGCGGAGAACGAGGCGGAGTAGCGATCGATCGCCGCTGCGATCTCGCCCCGGACGATGCTCTCGGAGTGTGCCATGCGTGACGCGCGGCGCTTCGATTGCGTCGAGTCATGGTAAGAATCGCTTTAGCTTAAGCGTTTCTGGCTTCACTTACGATTCACCCAAAGGGGTAAATCCCTGATTCATCCTGATATTTAAACTCGTTTTCATCCGCCGCCGCTTATGGTGTTTTTCAGAAGCGGACCAGGAGACAAATCCTGGCCGACACACAACAGGCGAGATATACCATGAAAGCGAGCGTCAAGACTTTGGATGTTGCCAAGACTAAAGAGGCCGAACTCAACGTGAAGCCTCTTTATCTTGAGTCGCTCACCCTGGTTGAGCGGCTGCATCGCCGGCTTCTCGATGTCATCAAGGATGAGTTCGAGCGCCGCGGCCGGGATGACGTCAACAGCGTGCAGGCCCTGCTGCTCTACAACATCGGCGATGCCGAGCTGTCCGCCAGCGAGCTGCGCACCCGCGGCTACTATCTCGGCTCGAACGTGTCCTACAACGTGAAGAAGCTGGTCGAGCTCGGCTATCTCCACCATGCCCGTTCGCGCATCGACCGCCGCTCGGTCCGGATCAGCCTGACCGACAAGGGCACCGAGGTGCACGATATCGTGAAGGGCGTCTACGACAAGCATGTCCGCACGGTCGAGCAGATCGGCGGCATCGCGGCTGATGATTTCGAGCGCATGAACAATGCGCTGCTGCGCCTGGAGCGCTTCTGGACCGACCAGATCCGCTACAAGCTCTGAGAAATCCGTCGCTTACCGGCCGTTTCGCCGATCTGCCTGCCTGTTGCGCGGCTGGGGCCAGTCCCGGCCGCGCCGGCGCGACTCGCCGCGGGCTTCAGTATCGACTGTGACTTTGTTGCCATGCATCGGGCAAAACCATGCCATGCCCTAAATTCGCCTCTGTCATCACGCCTCGTTAACCGTGCTAGGACACCGTCATCGGCCATGAGGTTATTGCGGCAGTCCGGCGCGAACGTCGCCTTTTTGGCGACGTTTTTGTGCGGCCAGTCTGCATGCGTGAAGTCTTGATGAGGGAAGAGATGTCGCAACTGAGCCTGACCCGCCGCGAAACCGTGTTGGCCCTGCTGTCGGGCGCCGCCACGGCTGCAGCAGCCCCGGCGCTCGCCCAGCAGGCCGAGTGGCGCCAGAGCTACGATGCGGGTCCGCGCAACGCCGTCCTCCGCTCGTCGACGCCGATGCTCTCGCCGGAATCGCTGCAGGCCACCGAAGCGGCGATCGCCGCTTACCGCGACCTCGCCGGCCGGGGTGGCTGGCCGCAGGTGCAGCTGCCTGAGCGCATGGGCGTCGGTGCCAAGGGGCCGGGCGTGGTGGCTCTGCGCCAGCGCCTGATCGTCACCGGCGATCTCGATGCTGCCGCGGGCGACAGCGCTGTCTATGACTCCTATGTCGAGGCGGGTGTGCGCCGCTTCCAGTCGCGCGTCGGCCTGTCGACCACGGGTTCGATCAATCGCGCCACCGTCGCTGCCCTCAACGTGCCGATCGACCGCCGCATCCGCCAGCTCGAGACCAACGTCGTCCGGCTGCGCAGCTGGTCCGGCAATCTCGGCGGCCGCTATGTCGTCGCCAATATCCCGGCTGCGATGGTCGAGACTGTCGAGAACGGCCATGTCGCGACGCGTCACGCTGCCGGCGTCGGCAAGATCGACCGCCAGTCGCCGCTGCTGCAGACCAAGATCCCGGAAGTCAATTTCAACCCGACCTGGACGGTTCCCGCTTCGATCATCCGCAAGGACCTGATCCCGAAGATGCGCAAGGAGCCGAATTACCTCGCCGAGAACAAGATCCGCATCATCTCGCCGAGCGGCGGCGAGATTTCGCCCGCCAGCGTGAACTGGAACTCGGACGAGGCGACGCGCTACACTTTCCGGCAGGATCCGGGCGGTGACTTCAATTCGCTCGGCTTCGTACGCATCAACATCCCGAGCCCGCACGGCGTCTACATGCATGACACGCCGTCTAAGGGCATCTTCGGCGACGATTACCGCTTCGTCTCCTCGGGCTGCATGCGCGTCCAGAACGTGCGCGACTATGTCGCCTGGCTGCTGAAGAATACCCCCGGCTGGGATCGCGCCAAGATCGACGAGGTGATCCAGTCCGGCCAGCGCGTCAACGCCCGCATTTCCGACCCCGTGTCCTGCTATTGGGTCTATGTCACGGCCTGGGCGACGGCCGATGGCGGCGTGCAGTTCCGCGACGACATCTACAACAAGGACGGACTCGGCCCGGCGCCGGTCGCGGCCCTGCAGGGCGATCAGGACATCTGAACGGCCGAGCTAGGCTCTCGATAACGACGAAGCCCGCCGGAAACGGCGGGCTTTTTGCTGGCCGGAGCCAATGCGGGATACCGCGACCCTGATGACGGAAAGGACCAGGCGTTCCCGCAGCCCTAACCGAAGCCATGCGTTGTCGGCCTAGCCGCCGGCTTCTGGTTCGCGTTGACCCTCCGGCCGCCTGTGGGCAGGTTCTTAGCCGGCGCGTCAGGGTGGAGCCTCGCGCCGATGTCTCGGGGGCTGCGTGAATTTCCTGGCTAAGCCTACCGTTGCAGCCTTTCTGCTGTCGACGGCTCTGACGAATCTCGCCGCGGCCCAGTCGCGCGGCCCGCTCACCGATCCCGAGAGCTGGCGCACACCGGAATACCTCGCCCAGTGGGGCCTCGACTATATCAACTCTGCGAAGGCCTATGCGCGCGGCGTCGATGGCGCCGGCGTGCTGATCGGAGTCATCGATTCCGGGATCTTTGCCGCACATCCTGAATTCATCGGCCGATATGCCGGAGGTTACGACTATCCCACCGAAACGGCGCAGCCGATCGATCGCGGCGGGCACGGCACGAGCGTTTCATCGGTCATCGCCGCCAACCGTGACGGCAAGGGCGTGCACGGGGTCGCCCCCGGCGCCTCGCTCGTCGTCGCCGGAGCGGAAGTCGAGTTGGGATATACGGAAACGGTTTTCGCGATGAGAGCCTATGCCGATCTGCAGGCGCGCGGCGTCCGTATCATCAATAACAGCTACGGCGATGAACGCCCGATCACGGCATTCACGAGCGGCAGCTACGAGGCGGAGCATCCGTCAGGCATCCCCGCCTATCGGCGCGCTGTTGCCGCAGGAATTCTCAGCATCTGGGGCACAGCGAATGAGGGCCGGAATCAACCGAGCGCCGAGGCCGGACTGCCCAATCTCTTCCCGGAGTTGGAGCGCGGTTGGCTGGCGGTTATGGCCCTCGGACCCGATTATGAGACGTTCTATACCAACCGCTGCGGTGTGGCGAAGAACTGGTGCCTCGCGGCACCCGGCGGCGGCGACTGGTGGTATCCTGACCCTTATCCCGACGATCCCATTGTCGTGGCCAACAAGAGCGGCGGCTATTCCAAGGTCAACGGCACTTCCTTCGCCGCGCCACATGTCTCGGGCGCAGCGGCGCTGGTCTGGCAGATGTTTCCGTTCTTCAGCGCCGACCAGGTGCGCCAGACCCTGCTCGGCACAGCCAAGGATATCGGGCCGCCGGGCGTCGACGAGATCTTCGGCTACGGCCTGCTCGATGTCGGCAAGGCGGTACTCGGCCCCGGCCGCTTCGACTGGGGCGATTTCGTTGTCGAGCAGCCCGGCGGCGTCGCCTTCTTCGAGAACGACATCGTCGGCGCCGGCGGCCTCGTCAAACGCGGCGACGGCGAGCTCGTCCTGACCGGCCACAGCGCCTATGCCGGCGCGACGCGGGTCGAGGGCGGTTTTCTCACCGTCATGGGCAGCATCGCCTCGGCCACCAGCGTCGCGCCGGCGGGCACGCTCGCCGGCACCGGCGTCATCAACGGCGATGTCGGCAATGCCGGCGCGGTCTGGGCCGGCAACCACCGCGGCGTCGGTACGCTGACCGTCAACGGCAGCTATGTGCAGCAGGCCGGCGGATTCCTGATCCAGCAGTTCGACACGACAGGCGGGCAGAATCGTCTCGCCGTGACGGGAACGGCAAGCCTCGCCGGTCAGGTGGCGCTGGCCGGCGGCCCGCAACTATTGCCACGTTTCCTGACCATGCCGGTGATCACCGCGGGGCAGGGCCTCATCGGTCGCTTCGAAGGCGTCGAGGGGCCCGTCGGCGACGGCTCGGCACCCTTTGTCCAGGCCAGCCTGCGCTACGAGCCGAACACGGCGCATCTCGACATCCGCACGCTGCCCTTCGACGCACCCGGCGTCTGCGCCTCGGCCAATCAATGCGCTGCCGGCTCCGCTCTGGAGCGCGGCCTTGCCGGCGCCGATGCCGATCTGCGCGGGGTGGCCACTCTGCTCCAGGCCGCCGGCACGCGCGATGGCGCTCGCGCGGCGCTGTCCGGCCTCTCGGGCGCGGCGCATGCCAGCCTCAGTACGATCGCACTCGGCGGCTTCGCGCCCTTCGGCGGCATGATCGCGCAACGCCTGACCGATCTGCGCTCCGGCCAGGTCGAGCCGACGGCGGGGCATACCGCGATGGCCTATGCGCCGGGCGGGGCTAGCAGCCCGGCTGCGGCGCTGCTGGCGCGGCTGCCCTCCGGCCAGGCTGCACCCTGGGGCGAGGCTGGGGTCTCCCAAAATGCCTGGCTGCGTGGTTATGGCGTCGTCGGCAGGTTCGGCGGCGATGCCAACGCCGGCGGAGCCGATTACAGCGGCGGCGGAGTGGCCGGCGGCTTCGATCGGCAGGTCATGCCCTCGCTGCTGCTCGGCTTCAGCCTCGGTCTGTCCACCACCGATGTCGATTTCCGGCAGTTCGCCGGCAAGGGCAGTATCAAGGCCTATGAGGGCGCGTTCTACGGCAGCTATGCGAGCGGGCCGCTGCGCCTCGATGGCATCCTCGGCTATGGCCGCCTCGACCTCGAGAGCCAGCGTAGCATCAGCTTCGGCAGCATCTCGCGTCGAGCCGACGCCGATTACGGCGCCGACCGCTTCACCGGCGCGCTCGAGGCGGCCTATGCCGTCGAACTCGGCTGGTCGACGATCGAGCCGCTGGCCGGGCTGCGCTACACCTACCTACGGCAGGATGGCTTTGCCGAGACCGGCGCCGGCAGCATCGGCCTGACCAGCGGCTGGCAAACGGCATCGAGCCTGCTCGGCAGCCTCGGCGCGCGTCTCACGCGGCAGTTCGACCTTGGTGCGAACCGCATTGCCATCGAGGCGCGCGGCCGCTGGCAGCACGAATTCCTCGACGATGCGGTCGTCCTCGACACCGCCTTCATCGGGGCGTCGGCGGCAAGCTTCGCCGTGCAGGGCGCGCGGGTGGCGCGCGATAGCGCGATCCTGGGCATCGGCCTGTCGACGCGGGCCGGTCGCAATGTGACGCTCATCGCCGATTACGACGTCCGTCTCAACGCGGACGACACCGCCCATGCCGTAACGGCGGGATTGCGCGCGACCTGGTAGCGGGCGGCCCGGTGGTCTTGTCCGATTCGGGCTTGTCGGCGAAAGCCGGCGCGCCGACGAGCAGACTCATGATGGAACCGCAGCGGCCAAGCAGGGCAACGCTATAAAGTCGCAGGGCGTTCGTCTTCACCGATATGGTTCCGGGCCGGCCTTCCCCGCGACCCGGACCGTGCTCCTTGGTCGGCGGGGGAGGCGCCTTGGATTTTTTGAGCTGCCCGCGCTCATGTCACCCGCTTCACGCTTGGAAAGGCGCGCCCCGAGTGCTACGGGACCCCCGACAGCGGGATCGCGCGCGCGGATTCCGCAAAGCCTTCGCACCGCATGCCGCGCAGGGTCGCACGCCGTTGGTGGGCGACGATACAGCGCCGATGGAGCCCCGCCATGAGCCATGACGCCGCCGCCGACAAGCACCTCTCGAACTCCTTCTTCGGCGCCTCGCTGGCCGACGCCGATCCGGAGATCGCCCGCGCCATCGAGCTGGAGCTCGGTCGTCAGCGCGACGAGATCGAGCTGATCGCCTCGGAGAACATCGTCTCCCGCGCCGTGCTCGAGGCGCAGGGCTCTGTCATGACCAACAAGTACGCCGAGGGCTATCCGGGCCGGCGCTACTATGGCGGCTGCCAGTTCGTCGATATCGCCGAGAAGCTCGCTATCGAGCGCGCCTGCCGGCTGTTCGACTGCAAGTTCGCCAATGTCCAGCCGAATTCCGGCTCGCAGGCCAATCAGGGCGTGTTCATGGCGCTGATGCAGCCGGGCGACACCTTCATGGGCCTCGACCTCGCCGCCGGCGGGCACCTGACCCATGGCGCGCCGGTCAACCAGTCCGGCAAGTGGTTCAACGTGGTTTCCTACGGCGTCTGCGTCGTCGACCAGATGATCGATTACGATGCGATGGAGCGCCTCGCCATCGAGCACAAGCCGAAGGTCATCGTCGCCGGTGGCTCGGCCTATGCCCGCCATTGGGACTTCGCCCGCTTCCGCGAGATCTGCGACAAGGTCGGCGCCTATTTCATGGTCGACATCGCCCATTTCGCCGGGCTCGTCGCCGGCGGCGCGCATCCCTCGCCATTCCCGCACGCCCATGTCGTCACCACCACGACGCACAAGACCCTGCGCGGCCCGCGTGGTGGCATGATCCTGACCAATGACGAGGCGCTGGCGAAGAAGATCAACTCGGCGATCTTCCCCGGCATTCAGGGCGGCCCGCTGATGCATGTCATCGCGGCCAAGGCAGTTTCGTTCCAGGAGGCGCTGCAGCCGGAATTCAAGACCTACGCGCACGCCGTCGTCGCCAACGCCAAGGCGCTGGCCGAGACGCTGAAGTCGAAGGGCTTCGACCTCGTCACCGGCGGCACCGACAACCACCTGATGCTGGTCGACCTGCGCTCGAAGAAGCTGACCGGCAAGGCGGCGGAAGCCGCGCTCGGCCGCGCCCACATCACCTGCAACAAGAACGGCATCCCCTTCGACCCCGAGAAGCCGATGACCACCTCCGGCATCCGCCTTGGCACCCCTGCTGCGACGTCGCGCGGCTTCGGCATCGCCGAGTTCAAGCAGGTCGGCGAGCTGATCGCCGAGGTGCTGGACGGCCTTGCCGCCCATGGCGAGGAAGGCAACGCCGCCGTCGAGCAGGCGGTGTCGGCCAAGGTCAAGGCGCTGACCGCGCGCTTCCCGATCTACTGAGGATGGTTTCGAAGGGGCTCTGAGAAAGGCTGGCGAACCGGAATGCGCTGTCCCTATTGCGGCTCCCTCGACACGCAGGTGAAGGACTCACGTCCCACCGACGATCACGCTTCGATCCGCCGCCGCCGGGTCTGTCCCGATTGCGGCGGCCGCTTCACCACCTTCGAGCGGGTGCAACTGCGCGAATTGACGGTGGTGAAGCGCTCGGGCCGGCGTGCACCGTTCGACCGCGACAAGCTCGAAACCTCGATCGCGCACGCGCTGCGCAAGCGCCCCGTGGCGCCGGAGCGCATCGAGCGCATGGTCAACGGCATCGTCCGCCAGCTCGAAAGCTCGGGAGAGGCGGAGATTCCGAGCTCGACCATCGGCGAACTGGTGATGGAGGGGCTGAAAGGCCTCGACGACGTCGCCTATGTCCGCTTCGCCTCGGTCTACAAGAACTTCCGCGAGGCCAAGGATTTCGAGGACCTGCTCGGCCAGCTCGGTACCGTCGAGGAGGAGGGTGTCTCCGCCCCGCAGTCACGCAGCGATGACTGACCGCAGCGCGGTCGACCGCGCCTTCATGCGCCAGGCGCTCGCCTATGGCGCCCGCAATCTCGGGGCGACCTGGCCGAATCCCTCTGTCGGCGCCATCGTTACCCGCGACACCCCCGATGGGCCTATCGTCGTCGCGCGTGGGCTGACCCAGCCTGGCGGGCGGCCGCATGGCGAGGCGCACGCTTTCTCCCGGGCCGGGGCAGCGTCGATGGGCGGAACGCTCTATGTGACGCTCGAACCCTGCTCGCATCGTTCGGTGCGGGGCGGCATCCCTTGCGTGGAGCACACCATCCTGTCGGGTGTGAAGCGCGTGGTTTCGGCCATGTCCGATCCCAACCCTTTCATCGCGGGTTTGGGGCATGCGCTGCTGCGGACTGCCGGCATCGAGGTAACGACGGGCGTTCTTGAAGCTGAAGCCCAGCGGGCGCATCGCGGTCATGTCCTGCGCATCACGCAGGGGCGGCCGATGGTGACCTTCAAGATCGCCCGCACCGCGGACGGCTATGCTGGCGGGGAGGGGGGCACCCCCATCGCCGTATCCAGCCCGGTCGCGGGCGGCTGGGTGCATCTGCAGCGCGCCCATCACGATGCGATCATGCTCGGCGTCAGCTCGGTGCTCTCGGATGATCCGCAGCTGACCGTTCGCCTGCCCGGTTTGGCCGGGCGCTCGCCGATCCGTGTCATCCTCGACACGCATCTGCGCCTGCCGCTGGCCTCGAAGCTGGTCCGCACGGCGCGCGAGGTGGCGGTCTGGGTGATCGCTGCCGAAACCGCACCGGTTAAGCCCGAAGAGGCGCTGGTCGCGGCCGGCGTGGAGGTCATGCGGGTCTCGGCCGGAGCCGACGGCCATCTCGATCTGCGCGAGGCGCTGACGCTGCTCGGCACGCGCGGCATCACCCGCGTCTTCTCGGAGGGCGGCCCGCGTATCGGCGAGAAGCTGGCCTTGGCCGGCCTCGCCGACGAGGTGATCGTTTCGACCTCGCCAAAAACGCTGGGCCAGCCCGGCATCGTTGCCGTGCGGCCGGGGCTTGCCGGCCTGCTGGCCGACCCCGATCTATACGCCCTTGCCGAGACCGGGCTGATCGGTCAGGACCGTTTCGAGCATTTCGTGAGGAGAGGCTGATGTTCACCGGCATCGTCACCGCCATCGGCGAGGTCGTGGAGGCCGAGCGCAAGGGGCCGAGTCTCAAGCGTCTCGCCATATCCTGCCCCTATGAGGCGGAAGGCATCGCCATCGGCGCCTCGATCGCCTGCGCCGGCGTCTGCCTCACCGTCACCGCGCTTCGCCCCCGCGCGGATGGCGAGCCCGGCTGCATTTTCCAGGTGGAGGCCGCGGCCGAGACGCTGGCGAAAACGCTGGTCGGCGAGTGGGAGCCCGGCACGCTGGTCAATCTCGAGCGCTCGCTCAAGGTGGGCGACGAACTCGGTGGCCACCTCGTCGTCGGCCATGTCGACGGCCCCGGCCGCATCCTGAAGATCGACGCGATCGAGCCCGACCCCGACGAGCCCTGGGGAGCGACCGCCCGCTTTCACATCCGCGCCCCGCAAGGGCTGGAGCGCTTCATCGCGACGAAAGGCTCGATCTGCCTCGACGGCACCTCGCTCACCATCAACACTGTCGAGGATGACGTCTTCACCGTGTTGCTGATTCCGCACTCCTTCGCTGTCACGACCTGGGGGCAGCGCAAGGAGGGCGACGCCGTTCATGTCGAGGTCGATCTGATGGCGCGGTATGCCGCACGGCTTGCGGAGGCGCGCCCGCAGGGGTAAGAGCCTGCACCAACTCAAGAATTCGAGCCCTCATCCTGAGGAACCGCGAAGCGGCGTCTCGAAGGATGATCCAGCCCGCTCTGGACCATCCTTCGAGACGCCATTTCTGTCGAAATGGCTCCTCGTGATGAGGGCTGTGCGGCCCGGTCGCGTCGACCGGACCGTGTGCAAGAAGGATAGAAGAAATGGCCGGACCCCGGCAGACCTCGGCCGACAAGGCCGCAACTCCGGCCGTCGAGATCGACGGCGCCCGCGTCCTCGTCGTCGAGGCGCGCTTCTACGACAAGCTCGCCGATGAGCTGCTGGCCGGCGCCGTGGCGGTGCTGGAAGAGGCTGGCTGCCGCGTCGATGTCGTCACCGTCCCCGGCGCGCTGGAGATCCCCTCCGCCATCGTCATCGGCCTGCGCGCCGCCGACGAAGCTGTCGATCCCTACGAGGCCGTCGTCGCGCTCGGCACCGTCATCCGCGGCGAGACCGGCCATTACGATATCGTCGCCGGCGAAAGCTCGCGTGCGCTGATGGATCTCTCGGTCGCCTTCGCCCTGCCGCTCGGCAACGGCATCCTGACCGTCGAGAACGAGGCGCAGGCTCGGGCCCGCGCCAACCGTTCGGACATGAACAAGGGTGGCGGCGCTGCGGAAGCGGCGCTCGCCGTGCTGCGCTACAAGCGCTCCCTGGCGGAGCCGTCGCAATGAGCCGCGCCGAGAAGCGGCGCGGAGCGCGGCTCTCGGTCGTGCAGGCGCTCTACGAGATGGAAATCGGCGGCCGCGGTGTCGTCGAAGCCATGGCCGAGTTCGAGGCCTTCTGGATCGGCAAGGAGGTCGAGGAGATCGAGTTGCCGGAGGCGGAAATCGCCTTCTTCCGCGACATTCTCGGCGGCGTCGTCCGCGAGCAGCGCCTGGTCGACCGGACCGTCGACGACCTTCTCGCCAAGGACTGGCCGCTGAAGCGGGTCGAGGCCGTGGTGCGTGCCATCCTGCGCGCAGGCGCCTATGAACTCGCCTTCCGCAAGGACGTGCCGGCTCGGGCCGTGATCTCCGAATACGTCGCGGTCGCGCGCGCCTTCTACTCGGGAGAGGAAATCGGCATGGTCAATGCCGTGCTCGACCGCATGGCCCGAGACTTCCGCGCCGACGAGTTCGACGCTCCGGCGGCGTAGACGCGAACCCCAACCGTCATCCCGGGCGACCGAAGCGAGACCCGGAATCCATGCCGGAGCGCTTCCGGATAAGGTTTAGCATGGATCCCGGATCGGCGCTGCTGCGCCGCTCCGGGATGACCATGGAGCAGATGCGGAGATTGGCTGAACGATGGCCGAGAATCAGCGCCCTGGCGAGTTCGAGCTGATCGCCCGCTATTTCGCGCCGATCGCCGGGCCGGGTGGCCTGAGCCTCCTCGACGATGCCGGGCTGTTGCGTCCCGGCCGCGGCTATGAGGTCGTCGTGACGGCCGATGCACTCGTCGCTGGCGTGCACTTCTTCCCCGACGATCCGCCCGAGACGATCGGCTGGAAGGCGCTGGCCGTCAATCTCTCCGATCTCGCCGCCAAGGGCGCGAAGCCCGAGGGCTTCGTCCTGACGCTCGCCTTGCCGCGCGGCTGGACTGAAGCCTGGCTTGCCGGCTTCGTGGCAGGGCTGGCCCGCATCGCCGAAGCCGCCGGCTGCCCGCTGATTGGCGGCGATACCGTCTCGACGACCGGGCCGCTCACCCTGTCGATCACCGCCTTCGGCACCGTTCCGGCAGGGCGGATGGTCAGGCGCTCCGGCGCGAAGCCGGGGCATGTGGTGCTCGTCTCCGGCACTGTTGGAGACGGCGCGCTTGGCCTGAAGGTACACGGCCCGGACCAACCGGGCTGGGTCGCTGCGCTCGGCGCCGAGGACCGCGCCTTCCTCATCGATCGCTATCTGCATCCGCAGTCCCGCCATGCGCTTGCGGAAGCGTTGCAGCGCCACGCTTCGGCCGCGATGGACGTCTCGGACGGTCTTGTCGGCGATCTCGCCAAGCTGCTGAAGGCCTCGGGTGTCGGTGCCGAGATCGCTCTCGATGCCGTCCCGCTCTCGTCGGCGGTCCGCGCCGCGGTCATGGCCGATCCCGCACTGGCGGAACTGGCCTGGACCGGCGGAGACGACTACGAAATTCTCTGTACGGCCTCGGAAGGGGAATATCCTGCTCTGATTGCGGCGGCGAAGGAGGTAATGCTTCCGCTGACGCCGATCGGGCGGATCACCGCAGAGGCCGGCGTGGTGACCTATCGCGAGAAGGGTGGGTTGCGCAGTTTCGCGCAAGGCTCCTTCTCTCACTTCTGACAGCGGCGCGTCACGGCGACCGCGAGGCGCGTTGTGATGAACCAGCATGTTCCGGTCCTCGATGGCGACAGGCTCGCAAAACGTAATGCGCTGGTCCTAGCCGGGGCGCAGGCGCTGGGTGGCGCCAACCCCGCGATCGTCGTTTCGCTCGGCGGCATCGTCGGTGCGCAGCTGGTGGCCGACAAGGCCTTCGCCACGGTGCCGGTCAGCCTGCTTCAGCTCGGCATCGCCGTCGGTGTGATCCCGGCAGCGATGGTGATGCGCAGTATCGGGCGGCGCAGCGGCTATCTGATCGGCGCGCTCGTCGGCGCAACGGGAGCGAGCCTCGCCGCCGGCGGTGCGACGCTGCGCCTGTTCTGGCTGTTCTGCCTCGGCACATTCGTGTGCGGGCTCTACGGCTCCTTCGTCCAGAGCTATCGCTTTGCCGCCGCCGATACGGCAAGCGAGGAATTTCGGCCCCGCGCCATTTCCTGGGTGATGTTCGGCGGTCTTGCAGCGGGCATTATCGGGCCGCAATCGGTCTACTGGACGCGCGATCTCACACCCTCCGCGCCCTTCGCCGCGAGCTTCCTCGCGCAGGGTGTTCTGGCGCTGATCGCCATCCTGATCGTCTCCCGCCTGCGTGCCCCGCGGGTTGGGGCCGTCCGTTCCGGCGGGGGCCGCCCGCTCGGCGAGATCATGCGCCAGCCGAAGTTCATCGCCTCGGTCACGGCTTCGCTGGTCGCCTACGGGCTGATGAGCTTCGTCATGACGGCTGCGCCGATGGCCATGGTTGCCTGCGGCCATTCGGTCGGCGATGCCGCGCTCGGAATCCAGTGGCATGTGCTCTCGATGTTCGGGCCGAGCTTCTTCACCGGCCGGCTGATCGCCCGCTTCGGCAAGGGCACGATCACCTCGGTCGGGCTCGTGCTGACGGCACTTGCCGCCGTCGTCGGCCTCACCGGCCTCAGCGTCGGACATTTCTGGCTGGCCCTGATCTTGCTCGGTCTCGGCTGGAATTTGGGCTTCATCGGTGCGACCGCACTGGTGACGGACTGCTACCGGCCGGAGGAGCGGGTGAAGGTGCAGGCGGCGAACGACTTCCTCGTCTTCGGCTCGGTCGCCATCGCCTCGTTCTCGGCGGGCGGTCTGCTCAGCCATGGCGGTTGGGACAGCGTGAACTGGCTCGTCTTCCCGCCGGTTGCTATCGCGCTGGCGATGGTAGCCTGGGCGCGTTTCCAGCGTCCGGCCGTCGCCTGAGGGGCCAGGCGCTTTCTTCCGGGAGTTTTCGATGACCAATCGTGCATTTCCACCTGCGACCGGCCGCGTACCGCCGGGAGCGATTGGCCATAACCGCGGCGTCGTGCGGCAGAACTATGCGTTCATGCCGCCGGAGGGCGTGCTGATCAGCCGCCTGCCGCAATATATGGACACCATCGTCCGCGTTCTCGCCGCACCTGTCCTCGGTGCCGCCTTCGCCCAATATGTTCTCGAGATCGCGCCGGGCGGCGGCATGCCGGCCGCGTTCAGCGAGGACGGCGTCCAGCATTTCTTCTATGTCCTGTCGGGCGACGTCGCTCTCGGAATCGCGGAAGCGGCGCCGAAGCGAATGGCCGCGGGCGGCTTCGCCTACCTGCCGCCGGCCACACGGTTCACCCTGCGCAACGAGAGCGGCGAGCCCGCCCGCGTCCTTGCGCTCCGCAAGCGCTACGAGCCGGCCTTAGGCCTCGCCGTGCCCGAGCCGATCCTGTCGCACCAGGATGCCGTGCCGATGACGAATCATACCGGCAAGGAAGGGCGCGGCTTCCAGTTCCTGCTGCCCTATGGTGACATGCGGTTCGACTTCGAGATGAACCTGATGTGGTTCAAGCCGGGAGTCTGCTTCCCGGCAGTCGAGACGCATGTGATGGAGCATGGCCTCTACATGCTGGAAGGGCAGGGGCTCTACTTGCTCGGCGAAGAATGGCACGAGATCTGGGCGCAGGATTTCATCTGGATGGGCGGTTATTGCCCCCAGCAATTCTATCCGACCGGCCACGACGACGCCTGCTATCTGCTCTACAAGAACGTCAACCGCGACATCGCGCTCTGAGCTGCGACAGGGCTCGCCTAACATCCGACAAAATTTGTTAGGCGCGCCGTTTGCGCTCTTCGACGAAACTTGCCACAAATTCGCCTGACACTGGCGACGCGGAGCGGGCCTTTTAGTCTTCAGGGCCCGTTTTTTCGCTGCCTGACGTCCAACGCTGCAAGAGGAGCGACAGCGCTCCCGACGGCTCGGAAGCTCAAGGTCAGGAAATCGAATGTCAGCTCTGCTTATCATCATCATATTGAGTGCACTATCCATCGCTTACGGCATTTGGGCCTATGGCGACGTGATGAAGCGCGATGCCGGCAACCAGCGCATGCAGGAAATTTCCGGCGCGGTGGCCGAAGGCGCGAAAGCCTATCTCAAGCGCCAATATCTCACGATTTCCATGGTCGGCGTCGTGCTTTTTGTCGCGCTCGCCTGGCTTCTGGGCAAATGGGTGGCGATCGGCTTCCTGATCGGCGCGGTGCTTTCGGGCTCGGCCGGCTTCATCGGCATGAACGTCTCGGTGCGTGCGAACGTCCGCACGGCCCAGGCGGCGATGAAGTCGCTGGGCGAGGGGCTCGACGTCGCCTTCAAGGCCGGCGCAGTCACGGGCATGCTGGTCGCTGGCCTCGCGCTCCTCGGCGTCGCCGGCTACTACGGTGTTCTGACCTCCTATCTCGGCTTCGAGGCTTCCAGCCGCACGGTGATCGACTCGCTGGTGGCGCTGGGCTTCGGCGCCTCGCTGATCTCGATCTTCGCCCGTCTCGGCGGCGGCATCTTCACCAAGGGCGCTGACGTCGGCGCCGACCTCGTCGGCAAGGTCGAGGCCGGCATCCCGGAGGACGACCCGCGCAACCCCGCGACCATCGCGGACAATGTCGGCGACAATGTCGGCGACTGCGCCGGCATGGCGGCCGACCTGTTCGAGACCTATGCGGTGACCCTGGTCGCGACCATGGTGCTCGCGGCGATCTTCTTCGCCGGCCAGCCGGTGCTGGGCACGATGATGCTCTATCCGATGGCGATCGGCGCGGCCTGCATCGTCACCTCGATCATCGGCACCTTCTTTGTGAAGCTCGGCGCCAACCAGTCGATCATGGGCGCGCTCTACAAGGGCTTCATTGCCGCCGGCGTGCTTTCGATCGGGGCGATTGCGGCCGTGAACTGGCTGATGTTCGGCGGCTTCTCGACCTCCTTCACCACCGTGCAGGGCGTCAGCTTCACCTCGGGCAAGCTCTTCGGCTGCGCGCTGGTCGGCCTTGTCGTGACGCTCTGCATCGTCGTCATCACCGAATACTATACCGGCACCGGCAAGCGCCCGGTCGTCTCGATCGCCCAGGCCTCGGTCACCGGCCATGGCACCAACGTCATCCAGGGCCTCGCGGTTTCGCTGGAATCGACTGCGGCGCCGGTTATCGTCATCGTCGCCGGCATCATCGTCGCCTACGGCCTGGCCGGCCTGTTCGGCATCGCCATCGCCACCACCGCCATGCTGGCGCTGGCCGGCGTGGTCGTGGCGCTCGATGCCTTCGGCCCGGTCACCGACAATGCCGGCGGCATTGCCGAGATGGCCGGCCTGCCCAAGGAAGTCCGCCACTCCACCGACGCGCTCGACGCGGTCGGCAACACCACCAAGGCCGTCACCAAGGGCTACGCGATCGGCTCCGCCGGCCTCGGCGCACTGGTGCTGTTCGCCGCCTATACCTCGGACCTGAATTTCTTCGTGGCCGAGGCCAACAAGGCGGGGGCGACCACCTTCCAGTACTTCAAGGGCGTCACCGTCGATTTCTCGCTGTCGAATCCCTTCGTCGTCGTCGGCCTGCTGCTCGGCGGCCTCATCCCCTTCCTTTTCGGCGGCATGGGCATGACCGCCGTCGGCCGCGCCGCCGGTTCGGTGGTGGAAGAGGTGCGCAGGCAGTTCCGCGAGAAGCCCGGCATCATGGAGGGCAAGGACCGGCCGGATTACGGCCGCGCCGTCGACATGCTGACGCGGGCAGCGATCAGGGAGATGATCATCCCCTCGCTGCTGCCGGTTCTGGCGCCGATCGTGACCTTCTTCGTCATCAACGCCATCGCCGGCAAGAACCAGGCCTTCGCTGCCGTCGGTGCCATGCTGCTGGGTGTCATCGTTACCGGCATCTTCGTCGCGATCTCGATGACGTCGGGCGGCGGCGCCTGGGACAACGCCAAGAAGAGCTTCGAGGACGGCTTCGTCGACAAGGACGGCGTGCGCCATATGAAGGGCTCGGAGGCGCATAAGGCCTCGGTGACCGGCGACACCGTCGGCGACCCCTACAAGGACACGGCGGGCCCCGCCGTGAACCCGGCGATCAAGATCACCAACATCATCGCCCTGCTGCTGCTGGCGATCCTGGCGCATTCCTGATCGGAAGCGTCGTCGTGAAATGACGGAACCCGCGGCGAAAGCCGCGGGTTCCTCTTTTGTGACAAGGGCTTATCAGGTGGGATTGAATCAATTCCACAGGCGCTTGAATCACGCTCTGAACCTACGGCCGAAACCGTAGTGTTGCCGCATGCTGTCGCGCGGCGTTGCTGGCATGGTCTCGCCAACCCGAGGAGAGACCATGTCCACGCAAGCGCTCGACAGCCCGGCCGCCATGCCGAAACGCAGCACCGAACTCGCCCTGCTGCTCCTGCTCGCCACGCTCTGGGGCGGTTCCTACACCTTCATCAAGATCGGCGTGGAGACGATTCCACCGCTGAGCCTGATCGCGGCGCGCACCTTGATCGCAGGCCTGATCCTGCTCGCCGTCATTCGCTTTCGTGGCTTGCGTATGCCGCGTGACGCGACCGCCTGGCGGCGCTTTCTGACGCAGGCCCTGCTCAACAGCGTCGTACCCTTTACCCTGATCGCCTGGGCCGAGCGCAGCGTCGATGCTGGCCTCGCCTCGATCCTCAACGGCACCACGCCGGTCTTCGTCTTCCTGATCTCGCTGGTGCTGAAGCCGGGCCAGCGCCCGGATTGGCGCAAGGGACTCGGAGTCGTGGCCGGCATCGCAGGCGTCAGTCTGATCGTCGGCGTCGATGCATTCTCCGGTCTCGGCCATGCGGTCTTGCCGCAACTCGCCATCGTCGCGGCGACCATCGCCTATGCCTGCGCCGCCCTGTTCGGACGAAATTTCGCCGGCATGGACCCGCTGCTTCCGGCCGCAGGCTCGATGCTGGCCGGCACAGCCCTGCTGATCCCGGCGGCGCTGGTCGTCGATCGGCCCTGGACGCTTGCGCCATCGCAGGATTCGATCCTGGCGCTGCTTGCGCTCTCGGTCTTCTCGACCGCTCTCGCCTTCGCGATCTATTTCCGCCTGATCCGCACGCTCGGTTCGGTCGGAACGACGGCCGTGTCCTATCTGCGCGTGCCGATCGGCGTGGCCATCGGCATCGTCGTCCTCGGCGAGAGGCTGAGTTCCACGGCCTGGATCGGCCTGGGCCTCGTCGTGCTCGGAGTGGTGGCGATGACATTGCCCGAACGGCGCGCGGACACGCCGCGCTGAACCCGGCTTGTGCCGTTCGTTGGGTGGGACACCTCATGCGGAGAGGCCTTCCCGCAGGTGACCGGCGCCCCTTCGGTTAACCCTGGATTAAGGCTACGATTGCGGGAATCTGAGGTCGGGGCCATTTTAGATGCCGAAGCGTGGGCACTCGGAGGCGAAAGCAAGCATGTCCCTGGCAAGCATGGCGCCGGCTCGCTTGCAGCCGGCCTCACAGGTTTTCGGGCCCGCAACGGGCTCCATGGCCGAGTACTTTGACCGCGTTGTGCCGGACTGGCACTCGCAATGGGCATGGGACAATTACGAGCCGACGATCCTCGCTTTGGCGCGCCAGCTCGGCCTGCGCCGCGTCTGCGAGATCGGCGGCGGGCGGGATCCACTGTTCACCAAGGAACAGGCGGTGGCCGCCGGCATCGAGTTCATCGTCAACGATATCGATGCCGGTGAGCTTGCCTTGACGCCCCCGGGCCTGGAGACGGCATGCTTCGATATTGCCGGCGATCTTTCGGAGCCGGATGTCGCGCGCGGAAGCTACGACATGATGGTCTCGCGCATGGTCTTCGAGCACATCGACGGCGTCGAGCAGGCCTGGCGCAACATCCACGCGCTGCTGGCGCCCGGCGGTGTCGCGCTTGCGTTCTTCCCGACGCTATGGGCGCCGGTCTTCGCGCTGAACCATATCCTGCCTGAGACGGCGTCACGGGCCATTGTTCATGCGCTCTTTCCGACACGGCGCGACGGCGGAGGCGACCCGAAATTTCCGGCGCTCTATGATTGGTGCCGCGGCAATCCGGCGCTGTTGACGCCGATGCTCAACCGGGCCGGGTTCACCGACGTCCACATTCAGCGCTTCTGGGGGCATGGCTATTTCGATCGGATGCCCGGCCTGAAGCAGCTCGATCACGCCTTCAACGCGCTTGCGGCCCGGACCGGCTGGAATTTCGTCACGACCTACGCCTATGCCGTGGTCCGCAAGGACAGAGGCTGACGCAGCCGCAGGCGGTCATTCTGGCGACGCCAACAGCCTGAAAACACGGTTATCCACCTTTGCCCGGGCGGTACTGCTTGCCAACCGACCTAACGCTAGGTCACCATCAGCCATTGTCGCGTTGATGGGAGTCGGTCATGCACGCTCTGTCGCGTACATCGGATATTCCGCTTTCGAGCCACCGCGCCATGCTGCTGCGCGCCCTCGTCGTCGTTGCCGTGGCCTTGGCAATCATCGTTCCGCTCACGGGCTGACGATATCCGTCGAAGCGGCGGCGGGAGAACCCGCCGCCTTTGTCAGACTTGCGCCAGCCAGTCATGCAGCAGGCCGAGATCGGCCTGGCCGACGCCATGCCCGGCCGGCAGGACGCGATGCTCGACCTGCGCGCCGCTGTCCTCGAGCTGGCAAGCGAGCCCCTCGGCATTCGCTGCTGGCACGATCGGATCGAGCGCGCCCGACAGCACCAGTACAGGCTTGCCGTCGAGGGCGCTGCGCGGCGCGTCCGTGAACGGCATCATGGCCCGCAGCAGCGCGGCGCCGGCGAGCACCTCCGGGCGTTGCAGCAGCATCGCCGCCGCGATGTTGGCGCCGTTCGAGAAGCCGATCGCGATCGGGGCGGGGAGCCCGTAGCGCTCCCGCGCCTCAAGGACGAAATCGGCGAGCTCGTCCGTGCGGCGGCGCAGGTCGGCCTCGTCGAAGACGCCTTCGGCCAGCCGGCGGAAGAAGCGCGGCGCAGCGCCCTCCAGCACCTTGCCGCGTGGCGAGAGCAGGCTCGCCCCCGGCGCAACCGTGCGGCCGAGCGAGAGCAGATCGCGCTCATCGCCGCCGGTGCCGTGCAAGAGCAGCAGCGGCTTGCGGGCCGGGTCGCTGCCTTGCTCGAAGACGTGGATGAAGTCCGTATCGGTCTTCAGGTCGCTCATGGTCATTTCTCCCTTCGTAAAGCGGAGCCGTTCTGCCCCCGAAGCGGCGGGCAGAACGGTCGGCGTGCGGCCGGTCCATCCGGCCCGCGTGGTCCGCTGCCGCCCGCCGGTGATGGCCGGGCGACAGAGTGTGGTCAGGCAAGCTCCGGCAGCACCGCCTCGATCTGCTTGCGATGGGCCTCGAGACCCGCCGGCAGCTTCAGTGCCCGGCCGAGCTCGGCGGGCGGCTCGTCGACCGCGAAGCCGGGGACATCCGTCGCGATCTCGAACAACACATGGCCGGGCTCACGGAAGTAGACGGAGCGGAAGTAGTTCCGGTCGCGCTGCTCCGTGGTCTGGATGCCGTGGTTCTCGGCGAGACGGCGCACCATCTCCTCCTGCGCGGCATCGTCGCCGGCACGGAAGGCGATGTGGTGGACCGAGCCGGCGCCCTGGCGGGCCGGCAGGAAGCCGCCCGCAACGCGCAGGTCGACCACGCCGCCGATCGCGGTGCCCTTGGCCTTGTAGCGGATCAGCGTGCCTTCGCGGGCCGCTTCGGTGAAGCCGAAGACATCGCTCAGGATCGCTCCCGTCGGGGCCGCATCGGCCAGCAGCAGGCTGACGCTGTGGAAGCCGCGGATGGCGTTCTCCGGCGCGATGCCGCCTTCGGACCAGGCGGGCTCCTTCTCGACGCCGGGCAGACCGACGAGGGCGAGCCTCATCCCGTCCGGATCGCGGAAGCTCAGTACGCTTTCGCCGAAGCGCTTGGCCGGAGCCTCATGCGGCACGCCAAGCTCGACGAAGCGGTGCGTCCAGAAGCCGATCGAGCCTTCGGGAACCCGGAAGACCGTTTCCTGGGTCTCGCCTACGCCGAGCCGGCCGGGAGCGGCATGCTCCCACGGGAAGAAGGTCAGGATCGAGCCCGGCGCCGCATCGGCATCGCCGAAATAGAGATGATAGGTGCCGGGATCGTCGAAGTTCACCGTCTTCTTGACGAGGCGCAGGCCGAGCACGCGATTGTAGAAATCGAGATTGCGGCGGGCCGGACCGGCGATGGCGGTGACGTGGTGAATGCCGTTGATCTGCATGGCTTGGATCCTCCGTGAACTGTGGGCCGTTGCCCTGTTGGCCGAAAGATTGGCCCGGAAGCGGAAAAGCGCCAGAGGGATGTCATTGCAATGATGCAATGTACGATGCGTCAAATTACAATTTGATTTGCGTACACGCTTGTCCAAAATCCTGCCTCGAGACCAACCGGTCCCGTTTTCAGGAGGCACCAATGATCGACTCTCGTCTTGCTCCCTATGGCGCTCTTGGCCTGCGCGTCGCGCTCGGCCTGATGTTCATCGCCCATGCCTATCTCAAGCTCGTGATCTTCACCCCCGCCGGCTTCACCGGCTTCCTCGGCCAGGTCGGCCTGCCCGCCTTCCTCGCCTGGCCGATCATGCTGGCGGAGCTTCTCGGTGGCATCGCGATCCTCGTCGGCTTCTACGGCCGTTATGTCTCGCTGGCGCTGATCCCGATCCTGCTCGGCGCACTCTCGGTCCACGCCCCGAACGGCTGGGTCTTCAATGCCCCGAATGGTGGTTGGGAATACCCTGCTTTCCTGGCGCTCACCGCCTTCGCTCATGCCCTGATCGGCGATGGCGCGCTGGCGCTGAAGTCCGGCCGCAGCGATTGGCAGGCCAAGCCCGCCATTGCCTGAGCAAGCGGCACTTGCTGGGACCGAAAGCTTGGCCAAGAGTGCGCGGATGAATCAATCCGCGACACCCTTGGCCTGGGATGATTTTCGCCTGATCAAGGCTATCGCCGAGAAACGAGCGCTGCCGGCGGCCGCCGCAGCGCTCGGCGTCAATCACTCCACCGTCTTCCGCCGCCTCGGCCAGATCGAGGAGGCTCTTGGCGTCAGGCTGTTCGAGCGCCACCGCAGCGGCTATGTCGCGACGCCGACCGGCGAGGAGATGGTCCAGCTTGCGGGGCGCGTCGACGACGACATCACTGCCTTTGCCCGCAAGCTCGCCGGGCAGGAGATCAAGCCCGCCGGCGAGTTGCGCGTTGCCACCAACGATTCCCTGTTGGTCGACCTGCTGACGCCGCTCTTCGCGCAGTTTCTCCGGCAATGCCCGGATATCCGCCTCGACGTGCTGATCGGCAATCAGGCGGCCAATCTGTCCAAGCGCGACGCCGATGTCGCGATCCGCGCGACCGACAACCCGCCGGAAACACTGATCGGCCGCAAGCCTGCCCGGATCGCCTGGGCGCTCTATGGCCGTGCCGCGGATTTTTCCGATGCCGCGCTGCCGGGCGTGGAGAGCCTGTGGGAGCGCAGCTGGATCTCGCTCGGCGAGCAGTTCACCATGCTCAGCGCAGTCCGCTATCTCGCCCGCCACGTTGCGCCCGAGCGCGTGGTCTACAAGCTCAACACGGTGCTGGGGCTCGCGGAAGCGGTCGAGGCGGGCATCGGTGTCAGCTTCCTGCCCTGTTTCATCGGCGACACCCGCCCGGGCTTGACGCGGCTGGCGCCGCCCGATCCTGACCTCTCGGCCGATCTGTGGCTGCTCACCCATCCGGATCTCCGACACACGCCGAGGGTCCGGCTGTTCCTCGATTTTCTTGCGGTCGAGGTCGCGAAGCTGCGGCCGCTGATTGAGGGCGAACTCCCGATCGGGCGCAATCCGCCGCCGAAGGAGCCGATTGCAGAGGCAGGCGCCTGATCGGAGGGGCAGGGCACTTCAAAGCGGTGGGCGATTGCCGCGCGACCGCTGGGCGGGCTACGATCCCGACATGGAGATCCTGATCCCTCTCATCATCGGCTTGAGCCTGATCTGGTTGATTGGCCGGGGCGTGCCGTGGAATGCGAAGCTGATGACGATCGTGGTGGCGCTCGCGGTCGTCATCCTGATCGTCGCGCTGGACCGCGGCGGCTACTGGCCGGAGGCCTGGCGACGCTGAGTTGGACCCTCACGGCGAAACCAGCTTGAGCCCGACGATTCCAGCCACGATCAAGCCGATGCAGAGGAGCCGCAGGACGGCCGCGGGCTCGCCGAGCAGGACGATGCCGAGAATCGCCGTTCCGATCGTTCCGATGCCGGTCCAGACCGCATAGGCAGTGCCGACCGGCAGGGATTTCAATGCCAGGCCGAGAAGCCCGAGGCTGACGATCATGCTGATCGCCGTGAACAGTGTCGGCACCAGCCGGGTGAAGCCTTGCGTATATTTCAGGCCGATCGCCCAGCCGACCTCGAACAGGCCCGCGACAAAGAGATAGAGCCAAGCCATTCCGGCGCTCCTTGACGATGGGGCGCGGTCGTCCGTGCCCGATAGGGGAGTTGTCCGAGGTCGTCCTCGGGCCTTGAAGCTATGGCTCGTGGCGCTGTGATCAAGGACGGCTCCACCTGCGCGAATGCAAACGCCTCAGGCTGGATCGCAAGTGCTGCTCAGGAAGCGTCGGCGGCCGGCTCCAGGGCGCGCTCGAGGATGCGTCGGCACTCGCCGAGCTCCTTCATGACCGCGGTGAGCACGGTGATGTCGTCGAGCCCTTCCGGCACGACCTGCGCACGCGGCGGCACCCAGCCGGCCGCCTCGTCAGGCGGCATGGCGGACGGGGGCTCGGTCGCGGCCGCAGCAAGCGCTCCGCTGGCGGCGCCGATGGGCGCGCCGCGGCCGATCGCCTGGACATGGCGCGGCCCCTGTTCCTTCAGGATGCGCTGGAGGCCCTTGATCGTATAGCCTTCGCCGTAGAGCAGGCGCCGGATGCCCTTGAGCAGGGCGACGTCGTCAGGCCGGTAGTAGCGGCGTCCGCCGCCGCGCTTCAGCGGCTTGATCTGGCTGAAGCGGGTTTCCCAGAAACGGAGCACATGTTGGGGAATGTCGAGGTCTTCGGCGACCTCGCTGATGGTTCGGAAGGCATCTGGGCTCTTGGTGTCCAATTCGGCCTCGGTTTCGCCGGCGTGGAACTCCAGATTCACTCAGTCTCACCCTCGCCACTCTGCCCGTTGATGCGGGCCTTCATCACGTTCGAGGGCTTGAAAACCATGACCCGACGCGGCTCGATCGGCACTTCAACGCCCGTTTTCGGATTACGCCCGATTCGCTCGCCTTTGTCTCGCACGACGAAGGAGCCGAACGAGGACAATTTCACATTTTCGCCGCGCGCGACGGCATCGCAGATCTCGTCGAGCACGGCTTCGACGAGTTTCGACGACTCCGTCCGCGACAGGCCGATCTTTTGGTAGACAGCCTCGCACAAATCCGCGCGAGTGACCGTTTGCCCCGCCATTCATATCCTCCAAGGCGTATTGCAGGCATCGGCGGCAACCGCCGGCCTGTCGCCATTACGGATGGCGGACGCTAGGCGTCCGCGCCGCGCGGGTCAATCCTCCAGCAGCCTTGCCGGGCCGGATTTGGCCTGAATCAACCCAAATTGGCGATGAAATCTGACAATTTCCGCGAATTTGCTGCCGCAGCGTCACCAGCGGATCAAGGCCGAGCCCCAGGTGAAGCCGCCGCCCATCGCCTCGATGAGGACGAGCTGGCCCGGCTTGATCCGGCCGTCGGCATGCGCCTCCGCCAGCGCCAGCGGGATCGAGGCCGCGGAGGTATTGCCGTGGCGGTCGACGGTGACGACGACATGGTCGTGGCTGATGCCGAGCTTGTCGGCCGTGGCGTCGATGATGCGCCGGTTGGCCTGATGCGGCACGAACCAGTCGATGTCGGCGCCGGAAAGGCCCGTCTGCGCGAAGGTATGGCGCACGGTCTCGGCGAGATTGGTCACCGCGTGTCGGAAGACTTCCTTGCCTTCCATGCGCAGGAATCCGACCGTCTTGGTCGAGCCCGCGCCGCCATCGACATAGAGCTTGTCCTTGTAGCGCCCGTCCGAGCGGATATGGGTCGTCAGGATGCCGCGGTCGGCGAGGGTGCCTTCGCCGGGCACCGCCTTGAGCACCACGGCGCCGGCACCGTCGCCGAACAGCACGCAGGTGGCGCGGTCTTCCCAGTCGAGAATGCGCGAGAAGGTCTCGGCGCCGATCACGAGCGCGGCCCTGGCTCCGCCCGTCGTCAGGAACTTGTCGGCCGTCGCCAGCGCGAAGACGAAGCCCGAGCAGACGGCCTGCACGTCGAAAGCCGCGCCGCCATGGATACCGAGCGCCGCCTGGATCTGGGTGGCGGTCGCCGGAAAGGTGTGGTCCGGCGTGGCCGTCGCCACGATGATCAGGTCGATCTCGGACGGGTCGATGCCGGCGTCAGTGATCGCTGCCTGCGCGGCCTTGAGACCGATGACCGATGTCGGCTCGTCATCGGCGGCGATGTGGCGCTGGCGGATGCCGGTACGCTGGACGATCCACTCGTCGCTGGTGTCGACTTGTTCGGCGAGCTCGGCATTGGTGACGACGCGGGCGGGCAAATAGGAGCCGCAGCCGACGACTTGTGAGCGCAGAATGGACAAGGAAACCGTTCCCTATTCGGCGTCGGCCGGCTGCGCGGCGGGCAGCTCGGGGCGCGTGCTTGCGGCGACCATCTCGCGGACCTTCGCCATCAGATCTTCTCGCGCCATCTCATAGCCGAGTTCGGCGGCGCTGGCGAAGCCGATGGCGTCAGTGCCGCCATGGCTCTTGATGACGATGCCTTCGAGCCCCAGAAAGACGCCGCCGTTCGATTTGCGCGGATCGAGCTTTTCGCGCAAGGCTGCAAAGGCGCCGCGCGCAAAGATATACCCGATCTTGGCCATGAGCGAGCGGTTCATCGCCGCGCGCAGGTATGAGGCGATCTGCCGGGCGGTGCCCTCGGCGGTCTTCAGCGCGATATTGCCGGTGAAGCCTTCCGTGACCACGACGTCGACCGTGCCCTTGCCGAGATCGTCGCCCTCGACGAAGCCGTGATAGGAGAGGTGCGGCAGGTTGCTCTCGCGCAGAATGCGGCCGGCCTCCTTCACCGCCTCGACGCCCTTGATCTCCTCGACGCCGACATTGAGCAGGCCGACGGTTGGCCGGTCGAGATCGAAGACGACGCGGGCCATCGCCGCACCCATCACCGCGAGATCGACGAGATGGCGTGCATCGGCGCCGATGGTGGCCCCGACATCGAGCACGATGCTCTCCCCGCGCAGGGTCGGCCACAGTGCCGCGATCGCCGGCCGATCGACCTGTGGCATCGACTTCAGGCAGAACTTCGACATCGCCATCAGCGCGCCGGTATTGCCGGCCGAGACAGTGACATCGGCCTCGCCGGTCTTGGTCGCATCGATCGCCCGCCACATCGAGGATTTGTAGCGGCCGTAGCGCAGCGCCTGGCTCGGCTTGTCATCCATCTTCACCGAGACCTCGGTGTGATGGAACGTCGTCACCGCCTTGAGCTTCGGATGCTGCTCGATCAGCGGCAGCACCTGCTTCTCATCGCCGAAGATCACGAAGCGGGCGTCCGGGCGGCGCTCCAGCATCAGTGCAGCGCCGGGAATGACGACGGAGGGGCCGTGGTCCCCGCCCATCGCATCGAGCGCGATTGTAACCGGTCTTGTCATGGAGTTCTGGCGTATCCCGGAAATGGCCGACCTTCGATCCGGGGCGGCTCACAGCCGGCCGGACAATAGCGACTTGGACGGATGCCGCAAGAAGCGCAAGGGCCAGTGAGCGTTTCAGTCACCGCGTTTCAGTTTCGCGAGGGCAGCAAAAGGCGATTCCGCACCGGCCTCGCCGGCGGGCGCCTCGAAGCTCACGCCCGGCTTGCGCGGATAGGAATCGAGCGCCAGTGCCAGGAATTCGAGCGTGACGCTGCCCAGGTCGATGATGCCGTCGACGAACGGCTCGGGCGGATCGTCCTCGTTGAGCAGCACCTCGATGTCGATTTCGGCATCGTCCCGTTCTGCGCGGTGCTCAGCAGCCTCTGCCTCGGGCACGAAGTCGAGCTTCACCGGGACGTCGAGCTGGACCGGGAAGGGATCGAGAGTGACGACGCAGGCCTGATGCAGCCGTGCTGCAATCCGGCCTTCGAGCTTCACCCGGTCGCCGTTGCGCGAGAGCAGGTAGCGTGCTTCCAGGGATTCGAGCGAGGCAAGACCGAGCAGCCGCGCGATCGGGGCGACCTGCTCCGGCTCGGCTCGGACCATGACCTCGGTACCGCGCTGGCGGATCGTCTCGACGCGGATGGGATGGCGCAGTGGCGAAGCTGGCGCGTGCTCAGGCGTCATGGCGAGCCTCCTCATGGGGAAAGGCCGGGAACAAGGTATCGCGCTCGAGAATCGCGGTTAGATCGAAGCGCGCGAGGGCTGCCTGCGCCTCGCGGACATAGGCGGCGAGGTACGGGGCGTCCTCCGGCGAGCAGGCATTGCGCCGCAAGACTTCGGCGAGGGCATCGACCCCAGGAGCAGCCAGGGCCGCCTCATAGGCCTGGACGCGGCCATAGAACATCTGCCCGATCTTTTTCATCCGCTTCGGCACCGCGATGTCGCTGACGCCGCCATTGCGGAAGCCCAGTTCGAGATAGGAGAAGCAGGCGTCGACCAGCTCCTGCGCCAGCTCGGAGGCCGGGGGCGGCAGCTCGCGCAGGCGCCGCAGCACCAGCAGGACATGCAGGGCGAGCGATTCGAAACGGCCCTCGAAGCTGTCGGGAATGCCGCCTGCCAGATACAGGCCAGGCTGGCGCGACGCTTCGGCGACGCGCCCGAACAACGCATCCACAGGTGCACGCCGCTGGGCGCGCTTGCCAAACAACCCGAAAATCACCTGTTTGCCTCCGCCCGCCATTCATGCGGGCGTCCTCGCCTTGCCAAAGCCATCCTCGGGCGTTACGCCAACCCTCACCCTTTTGACAAGCGGCTTGGGGTTTTCCCGAGCCGTGCTGCCTTGGATCGTGCCCGCATGACCCACATCACCCGCCGCACGGCTCTGCTCGGAGCCCTCGCGACCTCTTCCCTTTTGCTTGCCGGCTGCGGGCCCGATGCGGGCGGCTTCGTGCTGCCCACCTCGACCGGCATGAACGATACCTTCACCCGCGGCTTCGTGATGGATGACGGGCTGGTCGCGCAGATCAAGCCGGGCATGGACGTCCAGTCGGTGCTGCAAATCCTCGGCACGCCTTCGACGACCTCGACCGTCGGCAACCGCACCTTCTACTACATCAGCCAAACGATGCGGCGTCGCTTCCAGTTCCAGGATCCGCAGGTCATCGACCAGCAGGTGCTGGTGATCTACTTCAACAAGGGCTTCAAGGTGGAGCGCATCGCTCGCTATGGCCTGCAGGACGGCGTGATCTTCGACTTCATCAGCCGCACGACCGCGACCGGCGGCGAGGAGCAGAGCTTCCTGCRGAACCTCTTCCGCGGCGTTACCAAGTTCAACCCGCTCGGCAGCTGAGTTCGGTCTTCGCTTCCAAACACGAAAAACCCCGCGGCCTTGGTCGCGGGGTTTTTCGTTATGGCCGGAACGCTGGATTCCGAGGAGGGGCCCATTCGGGTCCGGCGGAGCGCGGGATTCGGCGAGAAGCGAACAAAGCCGGCTCCGTCAACGCGCAGCTGCGGTCGCCGCACAGAATGGGGGCGTCCTGCAAGCTGCTGAAAATCAGGGGTTTTATGGCCGGAGAGAGGATTCGAACCTTATACGACGTCAGGGTGTGAAGTGTTCAGTAGCACGCTGGTGGTGAGCCGGAGAAAATGATTCCAATCCGACGATGTCAGTCCGCGTCAAAGCTTGAGGCAAAATGGCAGCCGCAAAGCGGTCGTGGGCGGGGCAGCGCCGCGCCGGCTTGCGAGGCAATTATGTCGAAGTGCTGCCGGGCGTTCTTTTCCGGAATATATGCGACAAACCGATGCCGGAGAGGTCGTACGGGCTGATCACTTCGTGAACCGCGAGAGCATAGCTCAGCGGGATGGCGCACCGGGGCCCCAATACGTCGTGCTCGACTATGCTTCCGAGGACGACAAGAGGGCGCCATATGAGCTTCGCCGGCCAGTGACTGAAGCGAAGTGGTTCGCCACCCACAGCCAAGACGGACGATCGCGAAACACTTTGCCATCGCGATTCAGGCCGTCGGCGGGCTCTTAATTTTCAGATCGGCGAGCGTAGTCGGGTGCTACTTGAAGCCGGGCCTCCGCCGCGCTTTCATGCTGACCTGCGCCGCGAGTGCTGCCTGCCTGTCGGAAGCCTCCTTGGCCAATCGCAGGCCACGCTGCCTGAGCATGTTGTCTGCCCGCTGCTGGATCAGCCTCTCCGTTTCGGAGACGATTCTGGCGTGAGAAATCGATCGGGTTTGGATCTTCAAGAATTGGTTGTCAGCGGCCAAGCGCTGCTTCGAGAGTTCGATCACATGGTTTCCGTTCGGATCCAGATGGAATGCAAAAAGGCCGAGCGAATGCCCGGCCTTTAGAGTGGCTGTAGTCGCTGGTGCCAGTACATCCGTGGTCAGCGGCGACCATTGCCAAATCACGCAGTCTGGAGCTGTTCCGCGGCCATCTTGCCTGACTTGTTGTCGCGTGCGACCTCAAATCCAAGTTTCTGGCCTTCCTGCAGGTCCCGCATTCCAGCGCGTTCGACAGCGGAGATGTGCACGAACACATCCTGGCCGCCGTCATCAGGCTGAATGAAGCCGAACCCCTTGGTGGAATTAAACCATTTCACTGTGCCGGTGGTCATGAGAAACCCTCCTTTTGGCAAGACCTGTCGCTCGCCGACAGAATGTTCGACGAGTTCAGAACGATTTCGAAAGGGGGGAGTTTATCAGAGCCGCGCCAAAGCGCGAAAATAACAACGGCCGTCCAAGCAATCTCGATAGAAAAATTCCTACCCCAGATCGCCGATCAATGCAAGATAATTATCAAATGATCGAATTTTTCTTTCAAGGGTAACGGTTTAAATTATCCTTGTCGAGGATTTTATTCGGAGAAAATTATATCAATGCTCAGCCGCTTCAGATCGGTATCAGCAGGCGCTTCGAGGCGGACAACGCTATCTGGCTGCCCAGAAGCCAAGCACAAGTCCAACGGCAAACGCCCAGTCCACAGCCGCCCGGTGCGAAGTCGTTTCCGGGCTTGACGAATGGCCCGGGCCGCTAGGCGGCGCCGGGCACCTTATCAGGCACGGCCGCGTGAACCTTCCCTTCGGCAGCCGATGAACGCAGCGACATCGGGCGCGAGAAGATCGTGCTTTTCAGCCCGTGACTCGAACAATCCGCGTGCCGTTTCCGGCTCGATCTCGCCGGCCACGAGCAGGACGAACATCTCCTTGTGGTAGTCGGACAGCCTCAGATTCTTGAAGATCGCGTTGGTCAGATCGATGACAGGCATGAGAGTGCCTGCGCTTTGACCCCCAGCATCCGGAAGAAGTTCACCTCCGTCGGCAGGGCCTCGAACTTCTCCCTAACGACCTGGGACAAGTTGATGAAATCCGGGGACTCGACTCAATTTTCGAGCTGATCCTGGCATTGGAGCCTGCTTCCTTGCCCATATTGCGTTCCTCAACCGATCAGTCGTTCGTTTGGTCCGCTGGCACATCCTGAGGAAGGTCGGCGACGCCCTCCGCGCTGAACGGCAGGTTGAGTTCCGGGCCGATATTGTAGCTGGTCATCGACAACGAGCCGAGCGGTGCTCGTGATGCCGCGCAGGCCATCCTTCACGCCGTGCAGAGCTTCGTTGCAGTCGCCGAACTTCATGCCAGCGAAGTAGCGGATTTCACACTCGTGCTTCCATTGCTCGGGCCACGTGGACACCTCGCGGCCGGAGAGGATGGAGAACAGGCGGGAAGGGCGTGCGCCGGCCGTGCAGACTCGCGTGCTGTCCGAAATGGTCTGGCCGTCCGCGACGCTATCGCGCAGGTTAGGGAGTTGCCATAGCATCGTTCGGCGCCGTGCATGCTCCTTGCGCTGATGCGGACGCTCAGGATCCAATAATGTATTCTATACTTCGCTCCGTCCTCTCCCAACTGGTCTCGCGCGGCACATTGAAGGTGACCGGACCAGACGGCAGGAGCTTCAGATGCGGGGACGGCAGCGGCGATCCGGTTGCGATCCGTTTCATGGATGCCCGCGCGATCGTGGCTTTCCTGGCCGACCCAGAAATGAAGCTTGGAGAGCTGTTCATGGATGGGCGCCTTTGCGTGGAAGAAGGTTCGGTTCACGGCTTCCTCGCCTTGATATTGGCCGGCGCGCGCGAGCAGCCGCCGGGGTGGTGGGAAGGCGCGCTCGATCGGGGCCGCTTCCTGCTGCGGCATCTGACGACACGCAACACCCGAAGCCGGTCGCGCGAGAATGTCGCCCATCACTACGATCTCGACGACAGGCTCTATGCGCTCTTCCTCGATCAGGACTGGCAGTATTCCTGTGCCTATTTCGAGACGCCGGACGCCGCGCAGCTAGCCAAAAAGCGCCATGTTGCCGCCAAGCTCCTGATCGAACCGCAGCATCGCGTGCTCGATATCGGCTGCGGCTGGGGTGGGCTTTGCCTCTACCTCACCGAGGTCGCGCAAGCCCGCGAAGCTCTCGGGGTAACGCTTTCGCGCGAGCAGCTCGAAGTCGCAAATCGCAGGGCGCAAGAGGCTGGAGCTGGCGAGCGGGCACGCTTCGCCTTGCAAGACTACCGCGACGTGAATGGCGAATTCGACCGCATTGTCTCCGTCGGCATGTTCGAGCATATCGGCCCGCGCTTCTTCGCAACGTTTTTCGAAAACTGCCACCGGCTGCTACGGGAAGACGGCGTGATGCTGCTTCACACCATCGGCTGTTCGGACGGGCCGAACCATCCCAATCCCTGGCTCAATCGCTACATCTTCCCAGGCGGGTATCTGCCCGCCCTGTCGGAAATCGTGCCCGTGGTGGAGAAAGCCGGATTGATCGTCACCGATGTTGAGGTGCTGCGACTTCACTATGCCAAGACACTGCAGGCTTGGCGCGAGCGCTTCATGAGTCGCAGGGCGGAGGCTGCGGCTCTGTATGACGAGCGCTTCTGCCGCATGTGGGAATTCTACCTGGCGATGAGCCAGGCCGCTTTCGAGCATCAGGATGTTGTGGTTTTCCAACTGCAGATCGCCAGGCGGCAGGACGCTGTGCCATTAACGCGCGACTACATGGAACATCAGAAGGCTCGCTTGCGCCGAGGGGAGCAGCAGTCCGCGGACTCAAGATAGCGTTCCATGGCTTGGCGGATGTCTGGCAGGGCCGCTTCTCGGCTTTGGGCTCGTCCGCTAACCGCAGTGACCCGCCGAGCGCCATTGCCGAAGCGGCCGGCATGCATGTGGATGGCCCATTGCCACTCTGAAGGCTCGTCTGAGCGGCCTCAGTGCTGGACGAGGGAGCCGACGTAATTGCCGTCGCAATCCACCCCCCAGAACCTGTCGTCGTCGGCTGGACTGGGGTGGCCATTGTAGGTTCGGCGCAGCGTGAGGTTCGGTCTCATCGTGCTCTGATCTGCTCTTCGAACTCCTCCGGAATGTCGCCGTGTCGGGCGAGGACATCGATCGACGCGACTTCGCCTGTCTCATCATCCGCGACCACATGCACGACCGCCAAGCCTTCGGTCGTCCGTCCAAGCCGCTCGCCCTCATTGAGCACGTGGTGCTTGGTTTTCGCCGGCACGCGCAGTGGAGGAGCGTGCGGAAGGTGAAGGAGGGCGATGTAACGGCCGATCTCTATGCCTTCCTCACCACCGATCCGAATGCCGAGGTGAAGGCCATCCATCCCAAGGCGATGTCGGTCATCCTCACGACGCCGGAGGAGTGCGAAACCTGGATGACGGCGCCGTGGGAACAGGCGTGGGCGCCGCAGCGACCTTTGCCGGATGGCTCGCTGAACATCGTCGCCAGCGGTGTGAAAATGGACGGCGGAGACCCGGAGGTTGAGCGGCCGGCGCAGGCCTCCTTGATCTGTCGGAATCCTCGCCGCGAAGCGCGTAGTCGCGGCATGCCGCTCGACTGGTTCACGCCTCCGGTTTACATCGCGGCCGAGAATGCGGGGGTGAGGTATGCCGTCGCCAACGTCGAGCGTGCCGCAGAATTCCTGCTCAGTTGGAACGAGCAAGGCGGCGAACAGCCTGGCGCCTCGCTGTCGCCACCTGCATGGCTGCGATGAAAGATCAGCTGCCGGTCTCTGATGCGAGAGAGGCTTTTGAGGCTGCCGCGGCCCGATCTAGCGGCCGTCCCCTCTAGCGAAACCGTGCTAGCCGGCAGACGCCGACGAGTCTCACTACGTCAGGTTTTTTTGGCGGGCGCGGTCAAGCGGGCTGATGCCTCTGCAATCATTTCCCGACCATGTTGGGTCATGCCTTCGTTTCCAAGCACCGATCCTGCCAACTTCACAAAAGCTCCGCCCACCATGCTAAAGGTGCTGATGGTGGTCCGGGCCCTGCTGCCGGCTCCCGCAACGGCGTCGAGTTCGGCATCGTTCAGCGGAACAGATTTGTCGCCGTCATCGCTCATGATCAGGCTCCCTCGCAAAGCATTGCGTTTAACGGACTTGCTGAGGGAGTTTATGGGGGCTCGTCCTTACGGGAGCCTTACTCCCCTGCGCCCGGATGGTTGCCAGACGATAAGGCCGGCCTTCCTTTGAGCGGTGGCCCTTCTCAGCAAGCCGCGCCAGGGCGCCGGCCGCAAGGGGATCGACGACTTCGACTGGAGCTGTGGCTACTGGCGCGAGGTGTCGGGCGTTGTTCCCGTGGTTCCGGCAGTAGATTCCTGCGCGAGCTGCTTGGCCAACTCCTGCGCCCCAGTCGGTGTCAGTGCGATGGTGACCGACTCCTTGGTGCCCGGCGCTGTCATCAATTCGAAGCGAACTGCGATGGCGTCCGGCCCTCGGAAGACTTGGAATCCGGCTACCCGAACTGCGGGAAGCTCATTGCTTTCAGCCATGGGTTTTCTCCCGTTCCGAAGGTGTGACAATCCACTGCTGGCGTCCTCGGAGTCAAAGGCGGGCTTGTTGCCGCTTGCTGGCGGTCGTCGACGGCCGGAGCCAGAGTACCGGGCGGGCTGGTATCGACTATTTCGAGTAGCACTTACCTGGAGCACGGCCGAGCTCGGGCTATTCCCGAAGACGCGGTGATCAGAAGGACATTCGGCCGGCGCAGGAGTATTCCGAGCAGTCTAATCGACAGCTAGCTCCGCCTGCCAGCTTTTTCGCTCTGCGATTTCAGACAGAGCGATCTGACGCAGATCGTACCCCTCTCGAACGGTGTGGTCGATCTGCTCGTTCAGATGCCCGAGAAAGGGGTTTTCGCGCATATCGGGCGGAGGAAGAGGTTCATTGTCGAACCAGCTCACTTGCGCGTGATTTCGGAGTTCTTGCAGACTCTGTGTCCAGAGCGAGTAACGAAACACAGCTTTGGAGTTTGGAATGAGGACAAAGCCGACATTCGTTGGAAGTGTCGCATGTTTCAGCATGGCGACAAGCCAGCACTCGCTCCGAGGGTTAGCGCTTTTTCCCGGCCCGGATCAGCTCGACGTCACGCGCGACCAGGACGGTCCGCTTCAAAATCCCGACTGGTTTGTCCTCGCTGTAGCGATCTAACCGGAAGCGCGCCGTGACCCGGCATTTGCGCATGCTGGCCTCCAACTCGGTCTTGCACTCGCTGCGCAGGAAACGGGCATCGGTTGAGCTGACGCTCCGCGCGAGCAGCATGACATTGGTGTTGGCGGTGATCCGAACGTCATCATCGTCAGTCCAATAGACCTGAACATTCGCAAATTCGATATCGCGCCCCTGCCATTTGTCCGGCGCATTGCGCACGTCTCTCGGGCTGACACGCTTATAGGTGCGTTTCTCGGCCCCTTCGGGAGGCGAGGCAGGTGCCCGGGCCGGCGTTGCTGGTGCCGGCGCCGGGGCAGCGACATCGTCCTGGTAGAGCACGAATGGCACGGCGGTTTTCCCATCAAACCGGCCAAGGCCGTACAAGAGACGACCACCCTTGTCCGTCGAATCCGCCTCGACTGTCGCGTTCGCATCGATGATCTTGCAAGAAGGGCCGACCGCCGCGAGGGCATTCTTGTATTCGCCCTTCAGCGTCTTCTCGAAGTCATTAATATCGGCGCACCAGAACCCGCCGCGCTTGCCGGCCTGGACTTTCTCAGCCGCAGCCGGACCGCATGCCGCAAGCACGACCGCCAATGCGAGAAGAAGCCTCACTTCACCCTCCAGCGCCACCCGGTGCGCGTATTCATGGAGCGTGACGTCGCGCTGCGTCAATCCGGCGAAAGCGGGCGGCCCCGCGAGGACCGCCCGTCGCACCGGGATTGGTGGTCGATGCTCCATCCGTGGAGGTCGGATGGTGCGACGCCGTGGATAAAGCGGCGAGGCCATGTCATTTGGCCTTTTCCGCCAGATCGGCTCCGGGCGTCGGCGAGCATCTCAGCCACGGCGCGTGCCCTCGGGGCGGGGGCGGGGCCTGGCGGTCAATAGGTCTCTCGTCGCTTCAGGCCGTTCTCGTCGAACGTTTCGGCCCCATCGCCTGCCCGATTGCGACTGCATGCGGGCAGGCGCCAATGTCCGGAGGCGGCGCATTTTACTCGCGACGACAAGTCGAGGGGGTTCCGGCAATTCGGCAACCACTTCCAACTAACGACGCCTGTGAATGACATCGCCTCGGCAGCTCATGGGGCCATCGGCCTGCGGACTTTGTCCGTTCCCGCAGGCATCAAGGTCCAGGCCCGTCTGGCTTTCATGACCGCCGGTGATTCAGTTGGCGCGATCGTCGCGTGGGACCCGGACTGCGGCGTCCCCACCCTGACGTTCCCCTTTGTCGTGTCCCACCGCCCTGTCGGGGGGCAAGCGCAATTCGGATTTACGATCGACGTCACCACCAATGCCTCACGGCAGATCTACACGGGCGATGGTGGCACGAACGCTTTCCTCAACTTGTACACGCACGGCTGGAAGGATCTCCGGGACGAGTATAACTGATGTCGCTTAGCGTCTTCGACGTCGCATGCTTCGGGACAAGCCTGACCACAAGCGAGGTTTCTAGAGAGTGGCAGCCTCAGGTGCAGAACCGCTTACAGGCAGGTGCCAGCAAGTTGGTTCGGATGTACAGCCTGGGCGAATCCAGCACGACTCGGCTTGGGGCTTGGCTAATGTGCAGCGAGTCATCAATACCCGAGCCAAGGCGGCCCTGATCGAATTTGCGATCAACGACGGCTTCGCTGGAAACGCGATGTCTCTGGAAACCAGCCTCGCCAACACTCGGGCGATCGTGCAGGCGGTCAAAACGGCTGCCCCGCCGATGGCGGTCTTTCTGGTGACCACCAATCCCGTGCTTGATGACCGACCGAACCTCGCCTCTTACTATGCTCAATACGCGACGGCGGCGAGCCTAGAGGGTGTTGGGCTGATCAACAACCGCTCGGGGTGGCCTGCCGCCAACTATACTGACATGCCGGATGGCGTGCACCCGACACTGTCGGCGCTTTTGCAGTACCATGTGCCGAACATCGTCAGCGCGTTGAAGCCGCTCGTCGGGTAGAGTCACTGGCCAGCAGCGGGGCCGCTCTTCACGACAAGCGGCCTGATAACCTCGACCCAAGCGCGATACCCCGCCGCGTTCAGGTGGATGCCGTCATAGGTCTTCTCGTTCTCAAGCAGGCCAAACTTGTCGATAAGCACCGGCGTCAGGTCGACCCACTCGCCGCCGGCCTTCGTCGCCGAGGCGCGATCGCACGCCATCCATAGCCGCACTGGCGAACAAGTGCTGGTAGATGACCAGTAGAATTGCGATGCCTCTCAGGCCATCAATCGCGGGAATCCGTGCGCTCATCCGAGAGGCACTAGCACGGCTCTGAGCGCGACAGAATGCCTTTCCCAATACGGGAAGTCCTTGAAGGCGATCAAGCGGGCGACTTTTGCGGGGACGCGTCAGGCTCTGAAGGAACTCTACTTCCCCGCCTGACGCGCTTCCGCCAATCCATGATCGGTCTTTCGAAAGCCCAGTGCAGGATGACCCCGACGGCGACGGCCGAGCCGGCGATCAGCATCAGCTTCAAGGGCCACACCAGTGAAGTTGGCGCCAGAAGCTTAGTGATGGCCGCGATCATGCCGGCCTGAGCGAGATAGATCGCATAGCTGGCATCGCCGATGAAGCATAGGAGGCGAGGGGCGATCTTTCCGGCCCGCTGCAGATCGAGCGTAGCCAGGAGGATGGCGGCCGCGGGGACGCCGAATGTCAAAAGGCGGTAATTCGTATCGAGGAAATGATCGAGCGCGATAATCGCCAGGATCGACACAGCGATCGCCGCCACGGCCACGGGGGCCGACATCAAGGCTCGGGTTCGTCGAAGGGTGATCTCGGCGATTGCCACGCCAAAGGCGAATTCAAACAGGACTGAATTCGTTGCGAAAGCGCGCCACGGAGACTCCTCGGCCGCAACCCAACCGGAAGCATAGAGGGCCAGCAGGGCGGCGGTCAGCCGAACGAGCAATTGCCGGCGCGAGCCTACCATGAGCCCAAACCAGATCAGATAGAACGCGAGCTCGTAGAATAGCGTCCAGCCCGGGTTCAGAGCGGGATAAAGGAGCGTGCTGCCGGGCGAGAAGGCAGGGATAAGCAGCGCCGATTTCAGATAGTAGTCCCAGTTCGGGAACAGATAGCCGTCGCGCGCATAGGCGATGATGGAAGCCCACGGCAGCTCGGGCAGCGTCAGGAGCCAATAGAGCGGGAACACGCGCCAGAAGCGGTTAGCGATAAAGCTCGGGTTGGCCGACCAACCCTCGTCGCGCGTGATCCAGGCGATGATGAATCCGCTGAGCACGAAGAAGATATCGACGCCCGCAACCCCGGCCCTCACCTCAATCTTCGGGATAGAGGGGTCGACGGCATAGAGCCCGCCGAGATGGGCCACGACGACGGCTAGTGCTGCGAAGCCTCGCAGCGCTTGGACATTCTCTAGGCGGCCCTGCATCCCGGCCGCTTAGCACATTCCCACCCAATCGACCAACGCCGCCTCCGGGCGGCTTTTCTTTGCCTGGAGCATTTCATGGACACGACCGCAGTGCAGCGGGCGCTGGTCGCGCTCGGCTATTCGCTTGTTGTTGATGGCGTCGCCGGCCCGAAGACGAAGGCCGTCGTTAAGGCCTTCCAGATTTCGCACGGCCTGCATGTCGACGGCATCGTCGGGCCAAGGACCGAGGCCGCGCTGATGGCGGCTATCGCGGTCAAGCCGCAATCGATGCCGGCCGTAGACATCGACCGTTCAAAGTTCTTCGCCTTCCTGCGATCGGGCAAGGCGCCGATGTTCGGCACGTCGCTGTCCTCCGGTCAGGTCAAGGGCATCGAGGGCATCCTCGACGGCTTCACGAGGACCGGCGACGGTCGAGACAAGACGCTGGCCTATGGTCTGGCGACGGCGCGGCGCGAGGTCGGCGCCGGCATGGTCCCGGTGGGCGCCGTCATCCTTCGGGGTGGCGGCTTGCGTTCGCGCCAACTTCCGAATTGGGTTGAGATCGGGCCAAGCGAAAAGGCTCGATCTACTTTCGGGCCGTCGGATGGCTGAGGAGGACCAATTGAAAGACAGGGCATTCTATGCGTGGATTGCCGGCTTCGCGGTGGTCGTGGGCGTGCTGGTTTGGAGCCTCAGCCCCGGCTCTTCGGAACATCCGTCGATCGGAGGGGGCGGTTATGACCTCTCCGGCCCAGTCTACACCCTGATGCTGCTGGCATTCACGGGCCTCTGGTCGGTTGCAACGCTGCTAACCGGCTTGAACCACAGCGACGCGGGAATCCGACGTCACGCGTTCATCCTGGCGGTCATCGGCCTCATCACCTTCTCCCTGTCGGTCATGATCTGGGGCAACAACCTGAGTTAGCGGGCCCGGGGGCGGGAGGCGCACTGGCCGGCGGCCGACGAACTGACGAGGGGCTCCGTAGATATTCCTCCACTGGTTGATCGGCTTTCGAGATGTCGAGGGGATTTGGAATCGCCAGCGTCGGCCCCATAAGTGGACGCTCGAAACGTCGGCAACGGGTCGACAGGTAACATCGGGAACCGAGCCGACTGAGCTACTTGAATGTGCGGCAGAAGTCCCAAGGAAGGCCCCTATGCGAGCGATTCCTGATCGAAATCGATCTAAGTTGAGAGGTCGCAAACCAATTCAGCAGCCTCGCCGCGGTTAACAATCGTTACTTCTCCAAACGACGTTGGGGTTGCACGAGCAAGATCTGTTCCGAGGACATTTTCAACCTCTCGCCTTGAAGCAGCAAATAAAATTGAGACGACGCTTATCCCGTTCTCGATACCCATGTCGAAGGTCAGTTGTTCGGTCCGAAGACCGCGATAGATTCCTCGTAGCGGGATACGGATCCGTCGATAGCCGGCAACGTCACGATTTTCTACTTCGGCCTTCCCGAATGCTCTCACGAAGGGCGCGGGAAGTTGCACTCTCGCGGAGGGAGACGCACCCGGATCGGGAACATACCGATTGCGTACATCTTTCCAAAGGGCGGACATGGGCGCGGATGTTCTGCACACAGTCTCGCTATCGGCCTTTTCGATTCCGCCAATAAAATCATCGAGATTGACGACATCGGCAATAACGGGGCAACCAGCCCACAGACACATGGCAAAGGCTGCCGCGAGTAATTTCGTCATGAACGCCAAGCCTGTCGAACGATCAAGGTCCGACGGCTATTTCACTGCCAGGATGCGTGTCAAATCAACAAGACAGCGAGCGTCCGCAACGGGTCGGGAGCCGACGTTCCCGGCCTGGCCTCCGAAAGGGGGCTGGGCTTAAGATTTGACATTGCCATGTCGTACCAGCGCGCTAATTTTCCCCGTCCGGTATATCCTTACGGAGGTGGGATCTATGCCGTTCTCATCGCTTAGTGACCCCGTTGATCTCGCCCGGGCGCAGGGGGCCTTGGATTCCGCTTGGGACGAAGTCAGATCGATCATTCCCCACGCGTGTGAGGAGCAAGAGCGTATTCGGCTGGCTTACATCTTGGCGGCCTTGGTGCATGTCGACGAAGACGAAGATGACCTGACACGGCGGGCCATCGAGCGATACCGGCAATCTGCCGCCGCATGATATCGGCCCCGTCAGCTCAGGCTGGCGGGGCCTTTATTGCTCCACGCCGCACAACACAGCAAACTCCGCAGGTTCTCGCAAGTGACCTATTGGCGCCCCGATCAGCCATCATCATCTTCGTCGTCCTGCCAGCGACGATTATAATAGCGGCGCCTCCGCTCCCTCTCCCATTCCCGCTCACGTTCGTAGCGATCCCTACGGTAGCGGTCGTAGCGGTCCCTGCGGTCGTCCCACTCACGGGGTGGAGGCTCGGAGGGCACGTAATACTGCGCATACGCAGTCCCCGCCACCGCGCTCGTAAGGGTTCCGCCTATCAGGGCACTCAGGAAACCTCGCCGGTTCATGGTTGCTCCCCTTGGGTTCGTCACGGTGCTGGCCAAAGTGGCCTTCCGGAGATGAACGGCCGATGGATGAAGCGGTTCCGCGCCGCCGCTAAGCCAGATCGTCGCGAGCGTAAGGCCCATGCGAAACCCACTCGCGCTGGCTACCTGAGCAGCCAACGCCGCGCCGAGCGGGAGTGCACCATCCATTCCGATGCCCGTTTGCGCTTGAGGACCGCTCACCCGGAGCAGAAGCGCCTGCAGCTCGGGAGAAAAATCAATGGCCAAGGAGCAGACAGCAGCACCGCCGCAACCCGATGAGGTCGCCGGCCTGGCGACATCAGCAGCTCAATCGGAGCTTCAGAATGTCGGTATCCATACCGATGAAATGGTTGAAGCTTTGCGGGATCGCGGCAGCGAACTCCAACAATTGCTTGAGGACGAAATAAGGCAACGCCCCCTTCGAGCGTTGGGGTGGGCCGCCTTAGCCGGCCTGGTTTTCGGTGTAATGGCCGCGAGGAACTGATGCCTCAAGAAGGCTTTGAATGCGACGCCTGACGATTGCCAAGCATGTGCGACAGGCCTGCGGCGATGAGAGGCGCCCTCGCCACAAAGGCGAGGGCGCGGACAGTCAAGCAGCCCTGCGGTTGATATTCTCGTTCGCGAGCTTCGAGAGCTTCTTATCGGTGGTGTCTTCCTCGTCGAGGTTCTGTTTCAGGAGCGACGCGCAGTCGTTTCGACCGAGCTGCTTCGCCCAGGCCACAAGTGTGCCATAGCGCGTAATCTCGTAGTGTTCGACCGCCTGGGCTGCTGCAATCAGCGCGGCATCAAGGACCTGCTTGTCCTCGACCTCACCCGCGATATCGTTGGCCTCTTCGAGGATGCCGTCGATCGCGGGACAGGTGACGCCCTTCTCCTCGACGCCGTGCAGGCGGAAGACTTCCTTCAGGCGCGTGATTTGGCCCTCGGTCTCGCGCAGATGCGTTTCGAAGCCGCGCTTGAGCTCAGGGCTTGTCGCCTTCTCGACCATATCCGGCAGCGCCTTTTTGATCTGGTTCTCGGCGTAATAGACGTCCCGCAAGGTATGAACGAAGAGGTCGTCTAGCGTGGCGATATCCTTGGAAAACCAACCCATGCCGCTCTCCATCTGGTATGAAAATCCCCCAGCGCTTGGTCGCTCATGCGGACTGGCCGTCCCTCCCAGGAGGGTCGGCCAGCCTTGTTCAGATCACCGTGGAACGGTGGGGAGCCGCCGTTTCATCGAACCGATTCCAGCCGGCCGCGCGGTATTCGGCAAGGCGGGCATCCCGGTCGATCGGCGTGGCCCCGTCGAGGATAGCCTCGACCACAGGAACGTGCTCGTCAGCAACCCGTACCGAAACCACTGTGCCTCCGCGCCGAACCGTTTCGGCGTAGTAGTGCGCATCTTCTTCGCTGTGTCCCGCGCTGGTCAGGGCCCCGACGATGCCGCCGGCCACGCCACCAGCCGCGGCACCCGCGGCCGTGGAGGCGAGCCAGCCCGCCGCCACCACCGGGCCGATCCCGGGAATGGCAAGCAATCCGATGCCCGCGAGCAGGCCAGCCGCCCCGCCGAGCGCCGCGCCGATCCCGGCGCCTTCACCGGCATTGCTGTCGTCGGCCTTGGCGTGCCGGCCGACCACGCTGATGTCGGCTGAGCTCACTCCGCCGGCTTCGAGGGCCTCCACCACCGTACGGGCGGTCTCGTAGCTGTCGTAGGAACGCGTGAGAGTCTGGGTCATGTAGGTTCTCCGAAATTACTGGCGGGTGATGTTGCCGCGGTAGTCGACGGTCACATTCACCTTGGATCCGGCGTGGGTGGCGCTACCTTTCCAGACGCCATTGGCGTCCTTGGTGAGCGGGCCGACCTGCGAATAGCCGTTGGCCTCGAGACGGCTCTTGGCCTGGCCTTCTGTGAAGCTATTCGCGCCAGGTAGCGGAGCATTCTTGTCCGCATCACCCTTCGGTGACGGTACTGGCGAAGTGGTAGCGGTCTGAGCGAGCGCACCAAAGGAGGTCGTCGCCGCGATCAGCGACGCGAGCAAGATCTTCTTCATGTCTGGACACCTCGAAATTCGTGGAATGACCCACGGAATGCTCTTCGAACGAGGTGAGCGCCGATTCTGTTCCGTCCGAATTCAGCTCCGAAGCGACTTGTCAGCCTGGAGGCTCTTCTTCAGAGCGTCGAAGAGGTTGACGACATTGGCCGGCCGTCCGTCCTCGCGAGTAGCAGAAACCCGCGCGCCCTTCCGGCGCTTCTTCGACGCGATCAGCTTAAGCAGGTGTTCCTGCACCGGATCCTTGACCATCTCCGGCGACCAGTCCGCGGTCTTCGACTTGATGAATTTCTGCGCCAGATCGAGCAGTTCGGGCTCAGGCTTCTCCTGCTCAATACTGGAGAAATACGCCTTCTCATCGCGGACCTCGTCACCGTAGCGCAGCGTCCAGAGCACAATACCGCGGTCGCGGGCTTCGAGCATGACCGCGCGCTCCCGGCGATACAAAACCACGCGTGAGATGCCGACCATCTTGGACGCGGTCATAGCGTCGCGGATCACCGAGAAGGCTTCTTCGCCGACATCGCAGTCCTGAACGAGGTAGCGGGGACTATCGAGATAGAGCCACGGAATCGAGTCGCGCGGCACGAACTTGTCGATGTCGATCGTGCGGACGGTGTCGAGCCGCACCGCTTCAAGCTCCTCATCTTCGATGACGACGAAACGGCCGGCTTCGGCTTCATAGCCCTTGGCCTGGTGATCGGGTTCGACGGGTTTGCCGCTCTCGGAGTCAACGTAGCGGCTGACGATCCGGTTGCCGGTTTCGCGGTTCAGTGTGTGGAACCGGACTTTCTCGCTTTCGGATGTCGCCGGCGACATCGCGACCGGGCAGGTCACCAGCGACAGTTTGAGATAGCCCTTCCAATAGGTTCGTTCGGCCATGACAACGCAACTCCGGCAACGAAGCTACGGACTCAATGCCGGGCGAACGAATCCGTTCCGCGAGGCGGGAACATGCGCGGCGGCCCGGCATTGAATCGTGTTGTTGCGTATGGGTGAGTGTCATGGTCGCGGCGCGGGCGAACTGGAAAGGCTATCTGAAGTTTGGCGAGATCAGCTGCCCGGTCGCGCTCTATACCGGGGCCAGCACGTCGGAGCGCATTTCGTTCCACATGATCAATCGCGATACCGGCCATCGGGTGCGGCGCGAATTCGTCGATCCGGTCACGGATGAGCCGGTCGACCGCGAACACCAGATCAAGGGCTTCGAGATCGACAAAGACCGCTACGTCGAGATTGAGCCCGAGGAAATCGCCAAGGCGGTTCCAGAGAGCAACAAAACCCTTGCCGTCGCCGCGTTCATCCCCTGTGTCGACATCGACACGATCTATTTCGACAAGCCCTATTACCTGGCGCCGGACGGCAAGATTGCCGATGATGCCTTCGCCGTGATCAGGGAAGCGCTTCGGGCCAGCAAGGTCGGCGCACTCGCGCACGCTGTGCTGTTCCGCCGCTATCGCGCACTGCTGATCCGGGTCCAGGGGCTCGGCCTCGTCGCCCATACTCTCAACTTCGACTATGAGGTGCGCTCGGCATCGGACGCCTTCGACGGCATCCCCAAGCTGAAGATTCAGAAGGAGATGCTGGATCTCGCCAAGCACATCATCGACACCAAACGGGGAACGTTCGACCCCTCAACCTTCGATGACCGCTACGAGGCTGCGGTCGCCGAACTGGTGAAGGCGAAGCTCGCCGGCAAGACTATCAAGTCCCAGAAGAAGGTCGAGCCGCCGAAGGTCAGTATGCCTTGGTCTCTCCGGTAGTACCGATCCGCCTCATGTGCTCGACATGGGCGGCCCACCCTTCTTCGCCGATGAAGATCATGTAGCGCTCAAAGGCTTTGCGAAAGGCCGGAAGGCACGCCTGACGGGTTGCGGCTTCTCCCTCGACTGCCATGTGGGCTCTGATGCCGTTGGCGTGCTTGCCCGCGTGAATGTGGATAACCCAACCCCAATGCGGCGGTTCGTCTGACCGACCGCGCTCTTGAACGACGACACCGACCGGGGCCCGTTGGTGAACGACGGTCCAGAACTTGTCGTCATCCTCAGGGCGTGGATGGCCGATGTAGGTCCGGCGAAGCGTGAGACTTGGTGTCTCATAGCGCCCTGATCTGCTCTTCGAACTCCTCCGGGATGACCCCGTGACGGGCGAGAACGTCGATCGACGCGACTTCGCCGGTCTCATCATCCGCGACCACATGGACGACGGCGACGCCCTCTGCCGTCCGGCCCAACCGCTCCCCTTCGTTCAGCGCGTGATGCTTGGTTTTCGCCGGGACGCGCTGAGCCGGGACGAGCTTCTTCCGATGCGTCTTGAAGGGCTGAAGGAAGAAGGTGTCGACGTTCATGGCTTGACTCCTAGGCGCGGTTTGTTCTCATAATGTTCTCATACCCGAGGACGCAAGCCATGTCGCCCGAACCCGCACCAGAAACCGACTTCGCGAACGAAATCGAGTGCGAAATCAACGATCTGGTTGCTGAGCACGGCAGCGAGCGGGCCGCGCTACGGGCAGTTCTGCACGATTTCAACGTTCTGCTCGCCGACGCCGATCGTTCCGTCTCGCGCGGGTATCTGCGCGGGCTGTTCTCACAGGGAGCGCGGCCTGTTCGCGAACCCGAATGACCAATGAAACAGCCGAACGACC